>PNLP01000280.1 GCA_013823135.1 Planctomycetaceae bacterium | reverse complement strand
TCGCAGCGGCACTTGCGGCGATTGTTCCGAATGTCCGGCGGGTGATCATCGTGCAGTCTCCCTGTTGTCGATGACCCTGATTTACCTCGCTCGTCCCCACCTTGTCATCAACATGGCTTGCCCGCCGCGGCCGCGCCAGACTGCTGCTCGCATGACTGCCCTTGGGGCACGCGACGGAGCGCCGCATAGTAGGCAGCCAGAGCCTCCATCTCATCGTTACTGAGCCGCCCGGCCGCGCTTTGCATGATCGGGTTCGAGCGCTCCTTGTTCCTGTACGACTTGAGCACCGAGACGAACTGGTCGGCAGGCCATCCGACGATCGAGGGGATGCCCACATCCTGGCCGTCGGTACGATGACACGTCACGCATTCCGACGAAAGATATTGCCCGAAAGCTGCATCCGCCGCGACCACCCTACCCGGCACCGCGGTCAGGGCGATCGACACCGCGCACAGCACCTTCGTCAGCGCCCGCGTCCTCGACCACATGTTCCGCTGACCCATCCGGTTCCTCGTAGCCTCGTCACAGCGTCCTCGTCACAGCTTCCTCCTCACTCCCCCCTGCCACTTGCGGAGAGGGGTCGAGGGTTGGGGAGTGTATCAGCGCGACCTTTCTCGACATCGCCTATCGCGCGCCCCACCCGGCGTTTCACGCCACGCTCCACGCCAGGGCGAGGGTGCAGGCGCGGCGACGCTATTTGCGTAACCGACGAACCGATACTGGATACCAGTCTCAACTATCGAACCGCTGCGTCAATCCATGATCGTATTATAATCATTCCACTTTCGGGCTCTTTTTGCGATCCGGCGTTACATCGAGCATACGAGCGTGGTTCAGCACCTTCACGTCCACCTTGCAATCCTTCATGCACACGTCCTTCTGCCAGAACTGCTTCTCGCTGGTTTCGCGGTCGTCATCATAGAATCCACCAGAGTTCGGCAGTTTGATGGACGCGAAATTCTTCTGGTTGAGTTCGAAGCCCGTGTCCTTCACCACCTCGTTGAGATAGAGGAG
>PNLP01000279.1 GCA_013823135.1 Planctomycetaceae bacterium | reverse complement strand
GTCCGCCCCAACGAAGGAACCGGTCCGAACAGCACATGCCCGAAGCGGAGCGTCATGGGCAACGCGAACATGATGTAAGCGATGCGGGTACATGACGGGCCAAAAACGGCGCTGGAAACACGGTGTTATGCCCCGCCGCGAACGTACCCGAGGCCCGAATTTGGATTCCTTAATCCCGTCCGGCGCTCAGGACGGGGTCGTTAACTTCCGGTTAACCCCCTTCAGAGACACCCGGAGGGAGTGCTGGGAGCCCGGTTTGAGTCGATCCGAGTATCGGAGTTGTGCACGCGAGTGCCGTGCACCCTTCTGCTCTCGCGGAAACCCCTTGAAAATGCGATACTGGGTAGTCCGAGTGATGGGTACGCGGACGAGTAGTACAAGGGCGGTCGAACCGCAGCTTCCAATGGCGTTCGAGGTCCGAAAAACTGGCGGCACCGGGTACTTCTACCTGAGCCGACGTGACCCGACGACGGGCAAGGTCGTGAAGCAGTACGTGGGCACCGGCCCGAAGGCCGACGCCGCGGCGAAGGCCCTGGCAGCACGGCGACAACAGCGGGTGACGGAGCGTCTGGCAGTGGAGCGGTTAGGGGCCAAACTCCGGCCCGCAGATGCACTGATGGCCGAACTGGACGAGGCAGCCACGCTCGTCATGGAAGCCGCACTCCTGGCTGCGGGCTTCCACCGCGTGAATTATTCCAGGTGGCGCAAACGGAGGGCTACTGATGGCCACGGAGGGCACCGAGAAGCCACCAACAACGGACACGCCGGTTGACGAACTCGCGGAACTGCGGGCCGTCGTCTCGAAGGCCACGGCGGGCGATGCGACGGTACTCCCGCAGTTGCGTGCGATCCTGGGCAAGAACCCTGGCCTGGTGCGGCACTACGGCGATCTCAGCAAACACGCCGAAGCGGCTTGGATTGCGCTCGCCAGCGGCCCCAATTTGTATTTGAAGGAGACGCTGACCCGTGAAGCCGAGACCCGGCGGGCCGAGTTGACCCGGCCGGGTGCGACGCCC
>PNLP01000278.1 GCA_013823135.1 Planctomycetaceae bacterium | reverse complement strand
CTCCATGCCCCGTTTTGTGTCCAGTCCGAGGGGCGCAGTACAGTTGAGCCGTGTGTGGGAACGCCACCAAACCCAGGAGGTGCAAGCGAACCGATGCTGCCTGCGACAACGGAAGCCATCGACATGCCAGACCTGAGCAACCTGCCTGCATCCACAAGTGAACTGCCGCCTGCGTCAGCACCGAAGGTGTCAAACCGTCAGCAGAAGCGGCAGGATCGCTTCAACGAGGTACGCCGGTTGCGTCTGGCTGGCAGAAGCGTCCGCCAGATCGCTCGGGAGTTGCAGATCTCACCGAAAACGGTCATCGAGTATTTGCACCGCGAGCGTTGCCCGGACTGGAATCCGGGTGGGCCACGAACGACACGTCTGGATGGGTTTCAGGCGGCGGTCGATGCGTTCGTTCGGGAAGGCGGTCGAGCCGCGACCGTGTTGCACCGCCGACTGAAGGATCAGGGTTGCAACTCTTCATATGACGCGGTGCGGCGATTCTTGCGTCGTCGGTTCCAGGCGGCTGGAATCGTGACGGTGCGTTCGAGCCGAGGCCCGCCACATCTGCGTCGCCCCTCGGCTCGTCAGTTGTCGTTCGAGTTTGTGCGTCGAGCGGAGAAACGATCGGAAGAAGCGGTCAAGCGAATAGCGAAGGTGAACCCGATTCCGGAGTTGTGCGGCTCGTTGAAGTTGGCGAACGAGTTGTTGGAGATGACACGAGGCCAGTCGAAGACGCAGTTATCGGATTGGCTGGCTCGTGCGGATGTCAGCGAGAGTGGATCGGTGCAGTCGTTCGCACAGACGTTGAGAACGGATGCGGCGGCAGTGCAGGCGGGTTTATCGACCCCGTGGAGTAACGGACCTGTGGAAGGTCAAGTGAACCGATTGAAGACCGTCAAACGGTCGATGTATGGACGAGCGAGTTTGCCGCTCCTCCGGGCACGGGTCCGAGCAAAACCGTAAACGCGAAATTCGGCGGTATCGAGAGCCTCTGGGACGCAGATACGCCATCATCAACTCTGCGGAAGAA
>PNLP01000277.1 GCA_013823135.1 Planctomycetaceae bacterium | reverse complement strand
AAACATTCAGTCTCTTTTGCGCTGCAATGCAGGTCAACCTGTTGTTTGTCTTTCTCTCAAGTGCCGAGCAATCATCAAGCCCACTGCACCTGTTGTTCTGCTTGCAATGGTACTGGACAAAAACATACGCTGAAAAACACCCAATATTGGGTGTTGGGATGTCATCGGGAACGATTACATTTTTTCCGAACGGGTCAGTAAACAAGCCACTCCTGTCAACATGTTCAATCGGTGCATTCCCCGCATACGCATACACACTTGGCCCATCGACGAAGCCCAGGGGATCGGGCTGGGTGTAGCGGCCGATGGTGGGATCGTAGTGCCGGTGCCAGTTGTAGTGCAAGCCGGATTCGACCTGGAACCACTGGCCGGGGAACCGGGCGTTCAGCGTTTCGGAACCTGAGATCGTATGCACCCCACCCCAGGGCAGCCATTCCACGGCCCAGGCGGTGACCTTGGCGGGATCGGTCAATCGGATGGGTCGACTCAGGTGATCCGCGTGGACATAGAGCAGCTCGGGTGTCGCGGTGCCAGCGACATCGACCACGCCGACGGGCAAGTCCGTGCCCGCATAGCCTGCGCCAGGGAGCCAGATGTACTCCTTCGCCACGACGCCCGTGGTGCCGTCGGCCTCGGCGATCACGTTGCCAGACCGGTCCTGTGTCGTGTGAACCGTGCCGTTGAACGCGCCCGAGTTGGTGACCACGCGGGACGCCAGCTGTTCGAGGCTGTTGTACTGGTACGTGCCCTTCAGGTTGCCGTCCTGGCTCACGGTGGCGAGGCGGTTGCGCGCGTTGTAGGTGTAGGTGAATGCTGAGCCGGACCGCGTGTCGGTCGCGATATTGCCCGCGCCATCGTGGGTGAACGAGCGCGAGGTCGTGACGCCGGTCAGCACGTTCGAGATGCGGTTCGAGGCGGCCGGGTAGCTCAGCGTGTCCGTCGTCGCGCCCGTCACCTCGCCGGTGCGGTTGCCCGTGCCGTTCCCGGCCTGCGCCGGGACAGGCTTCGGTGAACGTCTTGG
>PNLP01000276.1 GCA_013823135.1 Planctomycetaceae bacterium | reverse complement strand
TGGCGACGATTTCATCGGCCAAATGCTCGCCATAAACACCGCGCAATTGCGAGCGAGACTGGATCACGGGCAGCAAGCGGATGCCGTAGCCTGCGACATAGGAAAAGGCGCTGGCGATTACCGCTGCGCGGCCAAGCCGGGCAAATTCGTCGAGAATGACCAGTACGGGAACTGGCGTTGTTTCGCTCGGCAATTCCCGCACATTCAGATCAATGAGTTGCTGGAACAGCAGATTGTAGAGCGGCGCTATCCGGTCGAGTTCATCGGGCGATACCCCGAGGTAGATTGAAATGTGACGCTTACGCAGATCGCGCAGATCAAAATCGCTCGCGGACGTTGCCGCATCGACCAGTGGGTTGAGCCAGAGGCCAAGGACGTTGGTGATGGTCTTCTTGATGTCGGCAAAGCTGTTGTCGGAACCACCGGCAAAATCGGCCAATGCCGTTCGGCATCCCGTGGACAGGCTGAGTTTGGGATTGGCCAGCTCCTTTTTGAAGAAGCTGCGCGCATCGCCTTCAGTCAGATAGCGATAGATTGCGCCCATCGTCAGCGGTTCGTCGCTGGTTTCCGCGAGCCAGGCACCGACACCTGTAAAACCTGTGCGCGCGCCGTTCGCCCAGAATGCTTCGCCGCGCTCGGGTGCAAGGAACAGCATCGTTGCGATCTTTTGTAGTTCGATGATTACGTCATCGGGGTCGCTACGGTCGATATAGGCGAGCGGATTATGGCGCGCGGTGCGGCCTTCACGGTCGGTGGGATTGAATAGGAATACATCTTGCCCGTATTTCGCCCGGAAGCCTGCGCTGGCGTCGTAATTCTCACGCTTGACGTCGAGAACCACGACCGAGCCTTGCCATGTCAGCAAATTGGGAATGACGATGCCAGTGCCTTTGCCCGAGCGGGTCGGTGCTTCGACCAGGACATGTTCGCTCCCACCAAAGATCAGGAAACGTCCCCATTTGCGTCCGACGACTATGCCGGAGGTCGAGCGGAAACCATGCCGCTTGAGTTCACGCTCATT
>PNLP01000275.1 GCA_013823135.1 Planctomycetaceae bacterium | reverse complement strand
GACCTTCGACGGCGACTTCGGTGGCGTCTTCTATCGGCAAACCGTGTTCGCTGGTCCGGGGTTTGTTCAGGGCCAGATTGGGACCGCAATCACGCGACAGGTTGTGGGAACGACTACCAGATCCGTACCTCAGATGAACGGCCCGCCGCTCACAGTGGTGACGCCCGTGATTGCGGACGTTACGGTGCCTGTCTTCGGGCCGATCCCCGCTCCTCGACAAGTTCTGACACCGGTCGCGGGGCGTTATAGCGGTGTCATGATCACGGACAACGACAGCCCTCGCCCCGTGGACCGCGGCTACTTCGGCTACAGTTACTACGATGGTCTTTCGTCATCGCTGAACCCCGGATACGGGGATACCGCGATGGGCCGACAGTTCCTGGGTTTCGAGAAAACCCTGTTCGATGACAACGCGTCGATCGGGATGCGGTTGCCGTACATCCAACTGTACGGCCCTAACGACACCGGAGGTACCGCGGTCGGTGACCTGAGCATCTTGGGCAAGTGGGCTTTTTACAACGACAAGGAAACTGGCAACCTGATGTCGGTGGGTATGGTCCTCACGACGCCAACCGGGAACGGGAACGGTTTGTTCCCCGATGGCTCGCCCGTGCCGCATTCGGTGATCTTCCAACCGTGGGGTGGCTTCGTCCGAGTTCTTGGCCGTGGATACGTTCAGGGAATTAGCAATCTTCTGGTGCCCACGGATGCCAGAGATGTGACTTTGTGGGGGAATAGCCTCGCGGTCGGGTATCGGCTCAACGACGGCAGAGGCTTCCTCCCGTCGATCACTCCGACGTTCGAAACCCACATCCGAACGCCTTTGAACAAACGCGATCCGAACGGGTTGGTGTACTTACAGGATCAAGTTAACCTCACGTCGGGTGCTCACTTCACATGGGGTCGTCTCACCATCAGCGGTGCTACCTGCGTTCCGATTGCGAATCCGCGACCGTGGAACATCGAAGCCATCGGAAACATGAACTTCCGGTTCTGATTGCTCCGTTTGGAGAAGTGCGGTCGG
>PNLP01000274.1 GCA_013823135.1 Planctomycetaceae bacterium | reverse complement strand
AATTCAATCCGGTCGGAAACAGACCCGAAAGCCGACATTGAAGTACGAGTACGCGGGCGAGAACTTGTCGCGGCACGCGGCCCGACAATTCGCTGGAACGTAGTCCCATGATCCTCCGCGTAGCACGCGGTAATCTCCGTCCGCACTTCCTTTTGGGTCGGCCTGATCGCTCGGTGAAAACGATTCATACCAGTCCTCGCACCACTCCCACACGTTACCGTGCATGTCGTACAAACCCCACGGATTCGCAGGGAATGAGCCGACATCCGTTGTCGTCTCTCTGTACTTCCCCATCGGCGAGTCGTTCCACACATGGTTCCCGTCGTAGTTGGCGAGATCGGTGTTGACGGCATCGCCGAAATGAAAGTCACTGGTGGTCCCCGCACGGCACGCGTATTCCCATTCCGACTCCGTCGGCAATCCGACCTTCCCAATCCCCTTCAGGCTCTTCAAGAGCTTCTTGCAGAACTTCTGGCAGTCCGTCCAGGACACTTGTTCCACCGGCAGGGTTGGCCCTTTGAAGTGGCTCGGAGCTTTCCCCATTACTACTTTCCAATGAGCCTGCGTAACCGGGTGAATCCCCAGGTAGAATCCTTTCGTCAGTGTGACTTTGTGGATCGGTTTCTCATCGTCGGTGACATTCCCACCCATGAGGAAGGAACCCGGTGGAATGAACGAGAAGGTCAGGAGTTCGCCATTCGGTAAGCCGACTTCACGTTGCGGCACGCAAGAGCGGACTCCCGCGCCAATAAGTTCCACGACGCGGGCCTGCCACGCCTTCCGATCTGGATGGGCATCCGGCTCGCAACAGGTGGCCAGCAACTTTCGGTGTAGACGCAGTAACTCGGCCCGTCGCGGGTCATCGTTCACTTCAAGCCAGTCGGCCAACACGAGCCAGCGGGTTTCCTCATGCGGTTCCTTCACGATTCCGGTCAGCAACGCTTTCAGTTCGGTCATTGGGTTCCCTCTGGCCCAGTCGCGGGCATTTCCGCAGTCTACCAGCACCAACCGCTTGTCGGAATTACC
>PNLP01000273.1 GCA_013823135.1 Planctomycetaceae bacterium | reverse complement strand
TCGAAGGGCCGTCCACGATCACCCGCGAGTGGGGCCAGCGGCGGATCGTCATCACCTGCAACGTCCGAGGGCGTGACCTGGGCACATTCGTCGCTGAGGTGCAGCGGAAAGTGAAGGCCGAAGTGGCCATGCCGCCGGGCCGATACCACGTCGCCTACGGCGGGCAGTTCGAGCAACTCGAACGCGCCCAGACTCGACTCATGATCGTCGTTCCCGTCGCCCTGGTGCTGATCTTCCTGCTCCTGTACGCGACTTACGGCACCGTGATTGACACCCTCCGTGTGTTCTCGGGGGTGCCATTCGCCTGGGTCGGCGGCATCTTCGCACTGTGGCTGCGAGACATGCCGTTCTCAATCTCTGCAGGCATCGGATTCATAGCACTATCCGGCGTGGCGGTCCTCGATGACATGATCCTCGTCAGCTACGTCCGGCAACTCCAGCGGCAGGGCCGGACGCTGGAACAGGCCGTCGAGGAAGCCGCGATCACCCGGTTGAGACCTGTGCTGATGACGACGTTGGTGGCGTGTTTGGGGTTCGTCCCGATGGCGCTCTCGACGGGCATGGGGGCGGAAGTCCAGCGGCCCCTCGCCACGGTGGTGATCGGCGGCGTGATCTCGGCAATGGTCATGTCGCTTTTGGTACTGCGGGTGCTGTTCGTCGTGTTTCGGTTCCCGACGCGACGGACGCCGCAAGCGGTGGAGTAGGGCCAGTTCGATGGAGTGGCCCAATCGACGTTCCTCGCCCGGTGACGGGCGTGCTTTCCAGGAGGTTCAACTGATGACGAAGTTGTGGACGAGCGTAGCCCTGCTCGCGGGGCTGTTTGTGGTGGTCGGCTGCGGCCAGAAGCCCGCCGAGAACACGGGTGGCGATAAGAAGGACAAGGAAGTCGCGAAGGCCGATCCCAAGGATACCCCGAAGGTGAAGCCGAAGGACGATTCCGAGGAAGACGGCGGGTGGTGGTGCAGGCCGCACGGCGTTCCAGAGGACGATTGCAGCATGTGCAGCGCAAAGGCCGCCAAGGAATTCCGGGCCAAGGGGG
>PNLP01000272.1 GCA_013823135.1 Planctomycetaceae bacterium | reverse complement strand
CGCAGGCCCGGCAGCCTTCGCGGACCAGCTCATCGGCAACGCGCTGTTCTTCCGTCAGAGCAACGGCGTGATCACGAACCTGTCGTCCAACATTGTAACCGGCGGCTCTCTCGACACCGCGCGCCGTAACCTCGTCCGCTACGACAGCCCGATCTTCCAGGGTGCCAAGTTCGTAGCGACGTGGGGCGAAGACGATTTCTGGGATGTCGCAATCTGGTATGCCAACAAGCTCGGCGACTTCAAGATTGTCGGCGGCATCGGCTACTCCCAGGATACCGATGGTTTTGCTCCGAGCCTGAGGACGGAAGAGTTCAAGGGTTCTATCTCGATCCTGCATGAGCCGAGCGGCCTGTTCGGCTCGTTCGCCTTCGATCGCCGCGAGCCGGCCCGCGTACATGAAGCCCTCGACTACTACTACTTCAACGGTGGTATCGTGCTTCCGAAACTCCTGCCGGCGGGTAAGACCGTATTCTACGGCGAGTACGCCAATGGTCAGGGCTTCGGTGGTCAATCCGCGACTGTCGCTGGCAACAACCCCGCCGCCGCAAACGGCTTCGCTTCGGGCATCGTGCTCGATGCAGAGCTGACGATCTGGGGCTTCGGCGTGGTTCAGCACATCCCGGCTGCCGAGATGGAAATCTACGCTCTGTACAAGACCTTCGATCTCGACGCCCGCACGACGAACCAGGGCGCACTCAACCTCGACAGCATCGACATCGTCTACACCGGTGCGCGAATCAAGTTCTGATAATGGGCCTTTCTGGCGCGGATAGCGCTGGTTGGACCGACATAGGAAAGGGCTCCGGGCGACCGGGGCCCTTTTCCGTTTCGAAGACGAGTGTTGCGACTTTGACGCTTGGTCCCCGCTCGCCGCACAGTTGCAAACCAAGCGTCAAATGCCAAAGCAGCACTAGAATCATAGACTTGCTATCGTTCCTTACGTCTCAGACATTTGCTCTCGACCAAGCCGCACTGGGAAGCAAATGTCTGAGATGGAACACGAGGGTGGGGGCCATCGGGCATCACCCAACGTTTATTC
>PNLP01000271.1 GCA_013823135.1 Planctomycetaceae bacterium | reverse complement strand
AGCTGGTGTGGCTGTCAACCCGGTCATGAGCAGGACCGGAGCGACCACGCCACCGAACAGGACTGCACCCGCGAGCCAGGGCAAGTCGGCACGCCGCAAAGAAGCTTCGGACGGCCAGTGTCCTTTCCGACGCAACCAGAGCCGATCCCACGCGAACAGGCCACACCCCGACCCGAGGTACAACAACCCGGCGAGGAGAACCGGGTCCACCTGACCGACCAGCATTTTTGCGAACGGAGTGCTGGCCCCGAACAATGCGGCGGCGGCAAGGGCGTGAACGACGCCACTTATGACCGGAGAACTCGTGGGTTTACTCACGGAAGTTGGCCTCGTTGTTTCGACCTCGCCCGGTTGGGCAACGCGACGGAGTTACCACCCGCCGAGGCCGGTTGAGTCACCATCAAAAACCATCAATCCACGAACTTGCTACCAGTGTTACCGGTCGCACTCGCTGGTAAAAAATTTTCTTGAACCTGGCGACATTGTTCAGGCCGGGGCTACCGGCTGATCGCATGTTCCTCAACGTGTGGATGGTCATCCTGGCAGTGGTGAACCTCGACGGTGATGTGGACGAGTTCCTCATGCACACGCAACCGCTCCTTGTAGTAATCTGGCGGCTCCGGGTGGGCCGTCACCAGCCCGACAATGCAAGCGTACTTGCCCGGCCCCACCCGCCAGACGTGCAAGTCCACGATGACCGTCTCCCCATCTCCCTCGATCACGTCGCGGATTTCTTGCACGACCGGGTCGTCCATCTCCCGGTCGAGCAACACCCGGCTCGTCTGCCGCAGCAATCCGATGGCCCAGTGAGTAATGACCACGGCACCGACGATTCCCATGACCGGATCGAGCCAGTCCCACCCGAAGAGTTTGCCGCCGAACAGGGCGACGATGGCGAGAACCGAAGTCATGGCGTCGGCCAGGACGTGGAGGTATGCCGCCCGCAAGTTCAGGTCGTGATACCCCTCTGCGTTGTGGTGGCCGTGGTCGTGCCCGTGGGAGAGGTTGTCGGGGTCGTGTTCGTGACCGTGGAGGAGCCA
>PNLP01000270.1 GCA_013823135.1 Planctomycetaceae bacterium | reverse complement strand
TTTGCTGATGCCGTTTGAGACGTGGGTACGGCCGTCGTCCGGCGACCTTCTGTTGTTGATGACGGCGGGATTCTTTCTGCTGGTCGCCTACGCCTTCATTATCGTCGCGATGCGGGTTGGTGAGGTCGCCATAATTGCGCCGTTCCGCTACTCCGTGATCATCTGGGCGCTCGCAGCCGGACACCTGATCTGGAACGAGCTTCCGGACCTGATCTCTTGTGCGGGCATCGCCATCGTGATCACCGCCGGACTCTACACATTCCACCGCGAGCGGCTAAAGCGGCGTTTCGCTGCCGAACGCATGAACAAACCTACGAGAGTGTCGTCCGCACCAGCGCCCGGATCTGATCGAGCGTGAATGGCTTGAGGATCGTGCCGAGCTTCGCGGCCTTGAACGACGACGCGCGCTCAAGGGCGTCGGCGTACCCCGACATGAGCAAGATGCGCAAGCCGGGGTCGAGTTTCAAAGCCTGCTCGGCGAGCGAAATCCCGTCAAGTGCCGGCATTTGTACATCGGTCACGATGAGTTCGAAGCGATCTCGCCCGCGTGCGAGCCGCTCGAGCGCTTCCGCTCCATCCTCGGTTGCCTCGACCGAATGGCCATCGGCCTCGAGGGCGCGGCGGACCAGATCGCGGATCGCCATGTCGTCATCCGCAAGAAGAATTCTTGCCATTACCTACCCCCTGTCGTTGCAGTCGTTCAGCCAATGGCATAGCGCGTTGGAACATCAATCTGCGGTGTTCACATCGCGTTCGTGACGATGCGGCCGACGTACGGCAGTTCCCGATACCGGTGGGCGACATCCATGCCATAGCCAACAACGAACACTTCCGGACACGCGAACGCGCGGAAATCGGGGACCAGATCGACCGCCCGCTGCGTCTGCTTGTCGAGCAGCACGCAGGTGGAGATCGATTTCGCCCCGCGCGCTGAAATCAGATCCTTGGCAAACGCAAGGGTGCGACCTGAATCCAGTACATCGTCAATCAGCAGCACATTCCGATCGATGACGTCGAGGTCGAGATCGCGTAAAATCTCG
>PNLP01000269.1 GCA_013823135.1 Planctomycetaceae bacterium | reverse complement strand
CATCGCCGAGCGTGAACGGGCCAGCAACGGCGAGTTCAACCAACGCCGCATTCGCCAACGCGGGGTCATCGCACAGGGAGATAACAAGGCCGCAGGTATGCACGAGAACTCCGAGCGAATCACAGGACTGCGGAGGTAACGTATCCCTCGTTGCTTCTCGGATCAAGATAAAAAGAAATGTAGTTCTTGAATTCAGCATTCGGGCCGTTTATGGTATCCGCATCCACTCCCCCCGCGAGTTGCCGATGGCTGAAGTCACGTTACTCGAACCGTCGCCGATTTCGCCAACCGGCGAGTCATGCTCACGCCTTCCGTGGCGATGGGTGGGTGTGATCGGCCTGGTTATCGCGGTTGGCCTCATGGCCGCGGGTTGGGTTGCTCTCGGTGGCAAGCGCGGTCACAAGACGACGGAACCGACACCTCCTGCGACGCAGCCCGCGAGTCCCCCTCTGGCTGCGAGTGGGTTTATCACGATTCGCAAGCCCACCGGCGCCCCCACGATCACGTCGGGCATTCGGGACGAAAAAGGCCGCGAGGTCATGATTGCGTGTGCTACCTGCCACACCACCAAGCCCGCGAACTTGGACGCCAAACTCGGCACGCCGCTGACCGCGTTCCACCAGGGACTCGTCGGCAAGCACGGCAGTCTATCCTGCGTGTCGTGCCACAACCCGGCCGACGGGTACGGGTCGCTCCGACTCGCGGACGGCAAACTTGTGCCTTACACGGAGGTGATGACCCTGTGTGCTCAGTGCCACGGCCCGCAGTTCCGCGATTACCAGCACGGTGCCCACGGCGGCATGAGTGGTTTCTGGGATCTGAACAAGGGTGGTCGGGTTCGCAACAACTGCGTCGATTGCCATGACGCCCACGCCCCAAGTACCCGACCGTTGCTCCGGCACCCGGACCAAACGACCGATTCCTGACAGGGGGCGGCCATGAGTGAATCGAAGAAGTTCTCCCTACCAGTCCTCGGTGAAGTCGATCGCCGCACGGCAATCAAGGCCGGAACCGTGACGCTGGGCCTGGCGGCCTGGGCC
>PNLP01000268.1 GCA_013823135.1 Planctomycetaceae bacterium | reverse complement strand
TCGATGTACCTGCTTTGGAGATCGCTCTCATCGCCGGGCAGGTTGATGTTGGTTAGGACGGGGGTTTTGCCACGCGCTAGGATAGCCACGCCGTTCCAGCTGCGTTGTCCTCGCCACACGGCTTCGTATCCGAGAGCTTTCAGCCGGTCGGTGGGGAAGGTCTCTTGCGAAGTCTTCAGCTCCTGAAGACAGACCACATCCGGTCGGGCCTTTTTCAGCCAGGCGGCTAGAGGATCAAAACGCTTGTTGATGTTGTTGATGTTGTAAGTGGCTATTTTCATTAGAATGCCCATGGCGCGACAGCTCCAGTGTGCAACGTCGCAGAGAGACAAAAGGTGAGAGAATGGGCGGCTTCTCACCTATGGCGCAGAATCCTGCCGAGTCGCGGCACGTCCCCCGATGTGGATAAGTGAGAAACTGGGCGGTCAAGAAAGATGAGCCACAAATAAGAACATCCATATCGCGCAAAAGATGCGGGCAGGGACACCCGCGTTTGGATCGATCCAGGCGCATGGCAGAGCGTCCCTAAGGCAAGCAAAGCCTATCCACGAGGAAGATGCCCGCCGCCCCGATGGCTGGTTCACACACGCTCCCACCCGCCAAGCCCCTTTTACGGTCGGTCCGTTCGCCTTGTCGCCTGGTGTTCTTGTCGGGATCTTTGTATCGCAGCCCTTACATGACTCATCCGCGTGAGCGGATCCCATTGCCATCAGGCGCGGCGAAGTGAGCGCGTCAGCGCGAGCGCAGGGTGAGGGGGCCTACGCTTGTGGCCGCCATGCGGCCACACCATTCACGGTGAGCGCAAGCGAACCGCATTCTGTCGGTCGTTTTGCACAGGCCGGTCGCGCTTCTCTTTATTCAAGAATTCTAAGTTCAGATTCAGGGAGCGAATTGCGACATCAGATCAAACACTTGGCGACCCAAAAGTGAGGTAATGGGCGGGATAGGTGAGAAAAGGGGCGGAGTCGCGGGAGGAAACGGGCGGCATACGTGAAACCTTGGGCGTTCTGCGGTGAGACAAAGGGCGGAATAAGCACCGACTGAGTCGAT
>PNLP01000267.1 GCA_013823135.1 Planctomycetaceae bacterium | reverse complement strand
GCTTGATCGTGTTCCCGGTGACGATCACGGTGGCCTTCGCGGCGTTCACCCCCGTCTTGTAGCCATCGAAGGTGTTGTCGGAGATCGTTGCCGTTGATCCCTCCCAGACCCAGACGGCGTTGCCCTGCTTCTCTCCGACCCCCGTGAACGTGTTGCCGCTGATTGTGGTCTTGCCCTGAACCAGCACCGCTGCCACTCCGCCGCCCGTGATGCGATTGTCTCGGAGGGTGGCGGTCGAACCGTCCTTTACCGCGAGGATGGGCGGCTGACCTCCCGTGCGGGAAAGGTCGTTGTCGGTGATCGTGGCCGTCGATTCTTCGGTCACGCCGATGGCGACCAGCTTGTTGTCGAGGCACTTGTTGCCCTGGATGATCGCCTCCGCCTTCTTCTGCACGCCGATCCCGACCAGTTCATTCTCCCGACACTCGTTGCCGACGATCAGCGGCTTGGCTCCGTCCCGACATCCGATGCCCGCCATCTTGTTGTTGCGGCAGACGTTGTTCCGCAGGATCGGGCTTGCTCCGTCGCGGCAACCGATACCCGCCATTTCGTTCTCGTAGCATTCGTTGGCCTCAACGACCGGAGCCGTGCCTTCCATGCGAATGCCGATCCCGGCACGCCGGTTCTGGTAGCACTTGTTGCCTCGCATAACTGGTTTCGATCCTTCTCGACAGCCGATCCCTGCCCGGATGTTCTTGAAGCACAGGTTATCCGTGATGATCGGGTTCGCCTTGCGGCACCCGATCCCGGCCCGCAAGTTCTCTTTGCAGAGGTTGCCTCGGATGATGGGTTCGGCCCCTTCCGCCACGCCAATCCCGCCACCCATGTTTCGCAGCACGATGTTGTCGGTGATGAGCGGGGCGGTCTTCGTCTTGTCCTTGCCGAGAATGCCGATACCGACGTCGCCGTTGTGGTGAACGACGCAGTTCGTGACGGTGCAACACACGCCCTGAATGCTGATCGCGGGTGTGGTCCCTTCCGCCTGCACCGAACCTTCTTCATCGCCCAACTCCTCGCCCTGCGAGTCGAAGTGCTTCTTCCAAAGTGCCTCGTCGTAGGCCCCGAC
>PNLP01000266.1 GCA_013823135.1 Planctomycetaceae bacterium | reverse complement strand
GGTCGCAAGGCAGAAACTTGAAGGAATTGACGGAAGGGCACCACCAGGAGTGGAGCCTGCGGCTTAATTTGACTCAACACGGGGAAACTCACCAGGTCCGGACATGGGAAGGATTGACAGACTGAGAGCTCTTTCGAGATTCTGTGGGAGGTGGTGCATGGCCGTTGTTGGTTGGTGGAGTGATTTGTCAGGTTTATTCCGGTAACGGGCGAGACGGGGGGTGGGGGAAACTATTATCGTAGGCTTCTGCGATAGTGGGCCACCGCGACACGCGGCGCCAAGCCGCGGGAAGCACCCCGCAATAACAGGTCTGTGATGCCCTTTGATGTTCTGGGCTGCACGCGCGCTACACTGGCAGGGGGAGCGGGGACCTGCGCCGAGAGGTGTGGGGAATCGGGAGCGCCTGCCGTGCTGGGGATAGAGGATTGCAATTGTTTGTCTTGAACGAGGAATTCCTAGTAGGCGCGAGTCAACAGCTTGCGCCGACTACGTCCCTGCCCTTTGTACACACCGCCCGTCGCTACTACCGATTGGATGAGTGGGTGAGGAGGTGGGGGGGACTGAGAGATTGGTCCTGAACACGGCCAAACCCGTTCATCTAGAGGAAGTAAAAGTCGTAACAAGGTTTCCGTAGGTGAACCTGCGGAAGGATCAGTGTGGGGAGAGAGAGGGGGAGATGGGACTGAGGTCTCGCTTGCCCAAGCTTGCGCGTGGTGGTGTGGCAGTTGGCGAACAATGCAGACTCTCAACAATGGATCTCTGGGCTCTTGCAACGATGAAGAACGCAGCAAGGTGCGAAAAGCAGTGTGACTTGCATGTGTGAGACATTTGGTATTTGAACGCAGCGTGTACCGAGAGGTATGTGTGGTTGAGGGCCGGGGAATGATGGCATTGTTTTGGTGCTGGGCGTGCAGCCCGGTTGAATAATCACTGTCGTCGTGCGGTAGGACTCGCGACGATACACTCTAGGCCTCAGGCACGCAAGACGACCCGCTGAACTTAAGCATATCAGTAAGCGGAGGAGAAGAAAATAACAATGATTCCCCCAGTAGCGGCGAGTGAAGCGGGAGGAGCTCAGC
>PNLP01000265.1 GCA_013823135.1 Planctomycetaceae bacterium | reverse complement strand
CACCCTCGCATACCGCTTCGGGTACAACTCCTCGTACTTCACACTTCGCCACAGACGCTCCACAAAAATGTTGTCGTGGCAACGGCCCACACCATCCATGCTCACCTGAACACCTGCCTGTTCCAACCGACTCGTCCACGCCGTCGCAGTGAACTGAACCCCTTGATCCGTGTTGAAGATCGCAGGCCTTCCTCGCGTCAGCGATTCCTCCAGCATCGCCTGACAAAAACTCCCATCCAGCGTGTTCGACAACCGCCAACTGACCACCAGCCGGCTGAACCAATCAATCGTCGCCACCAGGTACATGAACCCCGACGGCATCGGCACATAAGTAATATCCGCGCTCCAAACCTGACCCGGTCGATCGATCACCACCCCCTTCAGCAAGTAAGGATACTTCTTGTGACACCGCGATGTCACTGTGCATCGCGGTCTAGGAAACAAGCACTCCAGACCCATCACCCGCATTAGCCGCTGCACCCGCTTGCGGTTCACCGCATCCTCCGGCGTACCCAACAGCCGAGCCAGCTTACGACTCCCCAAAAACGGATGATCCAGATGCAGTCGATCCAACCGCTCCATCATCGCCAGATCGTCCACCGACGCCGACGCGGGCTCGGCGTAGAAACTCGACCGATTCAACCCCAGCAACTCGCACTGCCGACGAACGCTCAACTCCGCGTGGCTCGGCTCGATCTGAGATCGCTTCCACTCACACGAAGGCGGCAGCTCACCCACTCCAACTCCATCTTCAACCGACCGATCTGCTCGAACAACTCGGCCTGCTGAACCGTGGTGTCCTTCGCGGAGGCTGGCTTGACGCCGCTGGTGAAGACCGTGGCCGCTTGCTCCAGCATCTGCTTCTTCCACGCCTGGACCAACTTCACGTGAACCTGATACTGGGCGGCGATCTCGCTGAGCGTGCGGTCGCCCTTGAGTGCCGCCAACGCCACCTGGGCCTTGAACGCGGGCGTGTGAACCCGCGGACTCTTGTTCATTTGCATTCCCCTGGTCGACCACGATCAAACAGCCCGCCTAGGGAGTTCTACTCGTGGTCCAGTTTTCGGGGTCCACTATAGA
>PNLP01000264.1 GCA_013823135.1 Planctomycetaceae bacterium | reverse complement strand
CACCCTTGGCCCTGAATTCCTTGGCAGCCTTTGTGCTGCACATGCTGCAATCGTCCTCGGGAACGCCGTGCGGCCTGCACCACCACCCGCCGTCTTCCTCGGAATCGTCCTTCGGCTTCGCCTTCGGAGTGTCCTTGGGATCAGCCTTGGCGACTTCCTTGTCCTTCTTGTCGCCATCGGTATTCTCGGCGGGCTTCTGGCCGCAACCGACCACCGCAAACAGCCCCGCGAGCAGGGCAACGCCAATCCATAACTTCTTCATCACTCGAACCTCCTGGGAAAGTACGCCCGTTATCGGGCGAGCAACGCTATTGGGTCACCTTCGCGAGTGGACCCTGATTCACCGCAGCGGGGTTTCGTCGCGTCGGGAACCGAAACACGACGAACAGCACCCGCAGTACCAAAAGCGACATGACCATTGCCGAGATCACGCCGCCGATCACCACCGTGGCCAGGGGCCGCTGAACTTCAGCCCCCATGCCAGTCGAGAATGCCATCGGGACGAACCCCAAGCACGCCACCAACGTCGTCATCAGCACGGGCCGCAGTCGCGTGATCGCGGCTTCCTCGACGGCCTGCTCCAGCGTCCGGCCCCGCTTTTGGAGTTCGCGGACGTAGCTGACGAGGATCATGTCATCAAGGACCGCCACGCCGGACAGAGCGATGAACCCGATGCCCGCCGAGATCGAGAACGGCATGTCCCGCAGCCACAGTGCGAAGATGCCGCCGACCCAGGCGAACGGCACGCCCGAGAACACGCGAAGCGTGTCGATCACCGTGCCGTAGGTCGCATACAGAAGCAGGAAGATTAGCAACAGCGCGACGGGAACGACGATCATGAGTCGTATCTGGGCGCGTTCGAGTTGCTCGAACTGCCCGCCGTAGTCGAGGTGGTAGCGGCCCGGCGGCATGGTCACTTCGCCCTTCACTGCGTGCTGCACTTCGGCGACAAACGTGCCCAGATCGCGGCCACGCACGTTACAGGTGATGACGATCCGCCGCTGGCCCCACTCGCGAGTAATTGTGGACGGCCCTTCGATGATTCGGATGTCGGCCACCCGTGACAGCGGCACCCGTTCGCCGGTTGCGGTCGGGAGTTGAATCGACCC
>PNLP01000263.1 GCA_013823135.1 Planctomycetaceae bacterium | reverse complement strand
TTCGTTCGCGAGATCGCTCAGCAAACGTACGCCTGTCGAAGTTGCGAGAAGGCGGCCCGCGAACATCAGATCGCGTCACCGGCCTTACCTCCCGAACCGGTGCCCAAGTCGGGGGTCGGTGCCGGGTTGCTCGCTCAGGTCATCGTGTCGAAATACATCGATCACTTGCCCCTCTACCGCCAGGAATCGATCTTCGCCCGTCAGGGCTGGCCGGTGTCACGCACCCGCTTGTGCGATCTCGTCGGGCAGTGTGCGACGTTGTTGGAGCCGATCTACCGGGCCATGATCATACGGCTGAAAGACTCGTTCGCGATCCACGCCGACGAGAGTCCGGTCAAGCTCTTGCAACCCAAGCGAACCGCCTACGCCTGGCTCTACCTCGGTGACGCGGCCGACCCGTACACACTCTTCGACTTCACACCCGGTCGTGGCGAAGAGGACCCGGCCGCGTTCCTGAAAGGGTACTCGGGGTTCGTGCATGCCGATGGTTACACGGGTTACAACACCATCCACGGATCCGGTGCGAAACATCTGGGTTGCTGGGCAAACGTGCGGCGGAAGTTTGTGGACGCCCAGGCGAACAACCCGGCGAAGGCGAGCGAGGCACTGGCCTACATCCGCACGCTCTACGCCGTGGAAAAGGAGATCGTCGACAAGAAACACACGAGTGACAACGCGGTGTCACTGAGACAGGCGAGAGCCGCTCCGGTTCTCAAGAAGTTCGGCGAGTGGTTGGAAGTCGAACGACGGAGTATGTTCCCGAAGAGTCCCTTCGGTGAGGCGGTGTCGTATGCCTGTAACCAGTGGCCAACCCTGGACCGCTACATCGGTGACGCGCGATTCACGATCGGTAGAGTCGAGAGGTGGCGCGGTAGTTTAGGTCAGGCCCATCTGTTGCCGGCCCTTTCGTCTGCCGGTGCCTCACTCGCCTGACCGTGCCCCGTTTCCACCTCCCGCTCATCGAACCGGACGTGCAGATTTACCGCATCCGGCTCTCATTCGAATCTTCAAGCCTTCGCATTCGGCGTGGTCGCACGACGGTCGGGAACTGGGGAAAGCCCCAATTCCTCATACAGGTAACGATCCGGGTAACGCTTGTAGCCCGTACCGCC
>PNLP01000262.1 GCA_013823135.1 Planctomycetaceae bacterium | reverse complement strand
GATCAACACTTTCAGGCTTGGACGCTCAAAGCCGAAGGCAATCCCCTCATATACCTCATGCATCGACGACACTTCAAGTGATGCGAACAAATGTCCACGGCTTCCCACAACGCACACTTCGGACCCTTCTTCTGCCACGCTGCCTGGAACAACGGATTGCACTTCTGCTGCACCTGATCAATCTGAAACGCCGCCAGCATCAAAAGCACCATCACCACCGACAGGTTCTTCTCACCGTGCCCAAAGTTGTGTTCAAAGTGATAACCCCGGTTCCCCAACGTGTTGAACGTCTCGTTCTCTACCCGCCATCGTGCTCGACCTCCCCGTGCCAACTGACTCACGTTCGACTCCGATAACGCCAGATCCGCGTCACCCAACACCACCGGTGTTCTGTTTGATCCGCGTGGATTTCCAGCAATTGCAGGATGTTGACCTTCACGTCTGCGTTCGATTCATTCAAGGACAAACCTTCAGCAAACAGGTAACAGCGGATGATCCCCGTGCCAGCCTCCTCGTCCACGATTGCCTCGTACTGATCCGTCTCCTGACGCTTTGGAATCTGCTCGAACAGATGCACGTGGTCGGCTTCCTTGACCCCCAGGAGAAAATGGCACTTCGCCTCGGTCAGATCGCGAATGTGGGGAGCATTGCTGCTCAGGGCATCTTCAATGATGATGACCGGTAAACGCGGGTGATCCTGGCGAAAGCGTTTGAGCCAACGCCGGGCTGCGTTGCGTTCGCAGTCGTTTTTCGTCTCGCCGTCCTGGCGTTGGATGGGTTCGGGTGCCAGGGGAATCACTTCGGAAAAGTCCGGGTGAACGATGGCGGCTCCGAGCAACTGGTGGTAATAGGACACGTTGCCGTTGGTGTGGTGGCGTGTCATGCAGTGAGGGCAGTGGACCTTCTTGGAGCAGAAGTATTCGACGCCATCGAGTGCCACCAGGTAACAACCCTCAAAGCGGAACTGTTGGAGAACCTTGGCCCTGTGCAACTCGTGGAGGATGTCATTGAACAAGGGGCGGATGTGATCCGGGTCAACGTCGTCGAGGATGACCCGCATCTGAGAATCGCTGGGGATGCCCTTGAGGCCAAAAACTGTACTGCGCCCC
>PNLP01000261.1 GCA_013823135.1 Planctomycetaceae bacterium | reverse complement strand
TAAGGACGGCAAGGTGGTTGCCGTCACTGGCGACCGGCAGGCCGAGGTGAACAAGGGTCTGCTCTGCGTGAAGGGGTATCACGTCGGGCACATCCTCTACGGCAAGGATCGGCTCACGACGCCAATGCTCCGCAGGGATGGCAAGCTCGTTCCGATCACGTGGGACGAGGCGATCGAGACCATCGCGAAACGGATTCACGCCGCTCCGTCGAAGTTCGCGTTCTACGGCTCCGGCCAGTGGACGGTGCCGGAAGGTTACGCTGCGAACAAGTTCATGAAGGGCGGGCTGTCGAACAACCACATCGACCCAAACGCCCGGCTCTGCATGGCGTCCGCGGTGACGGGCTACATCAGCACCTACGGCGTGGACGAACCTTACAACTGCTACGACGACCTGGACCACTGCGATGTGCTCATTCTTTGGGGAAACAACTTTGCAGAGATGCACCCCGTGCTGTTCAGCCGGTTCATCGACCGCAAGCTGAAGGGCGACAAGATTACACTGATCGATCTGACGACACGGCACACGCGCACCAGCGAACGGGCCGATCATGTGCTGGTGTTCCAACCGCAGTCGGACATGGCAATCGCCAACTGTATCGCGCAGCAGGTGATTGCCGCGGGCGCGGTGGCGAACGAATTCGTAGAGAAGCACTGCACCTTCCGCAAGCCGTGGGCCAAGCCCGGCGACCCGCAGACGCTCATGGGCCAGCCGTGTTCCTTTGAGGAATACAAGCAGTTCGTCGCGGAATACACCCCCGAGAACGTGGCGAAGATTTCCGGGCTGTCGGTCGAGCAACTGCAACTGCTCGGCAAACTGTTCGCGGACAAGTCGAAGAAGATCAGCAGCCTGTGGTGCATGGGCATGAACCAGCACACGCAGGGGACTGCGGTCAACAACCTTGTCCACGGCATTCACCTGCTGAGCGGGCACTGGGGGCGTCTGGGCGACGGTCCACAATCGCTCACCGGCCAGCCGTCGGCGTGTGGCACCGTGCGGGAAGTCGGCACGCTCTCGCACGCCCTGCCCGGCGACCTTCGCGTGGATGTCAAGGAGCAGGCCGAGAAAGCGGAGAAGCTGTGGAACGTGCCGGCGGGTCGCATCAACCCGAAGG
>PNLP01000260.1 GCA_013823135.1 Planctomycetaceae bacterium | reverse complement strand
TTGCCACGGGTTCCTCTTTCTTGCGGTCGAGACCGTGGTCGTACCGGGTGGGTCTGCGTTCGGCGCGAATATCATCGTCCTCGGACCAGGGATCTTTCGGCCCGCCCCAATCCTCGCGTTCTTCGTCCTCGTCGATCCGCCATCCCCCGCGTTTGGGATGTCCGGGTCTGCTCACGACTCGCGATGGCGTTGCAATGATGCGATCCACCATGGCCACCACGAGTACGTCCCTGACGGCGGTTCCAACCGCACCGGCAAGTTCGGTTGCCAGGGCGGTGCGGACCTTCACCTTCAGTTCGGCGAGTGTCCCGGCCAGATTTTGGAATCGCTGGGTGACGAGAGTCGTCATGGCAAACCTCCCGATCCCAGGTTGAGTTGCTTCAAGTTGGTCAGTACGGCGGACAACACTTTCTTTTCCTTCTTCGATTGTCGCAAGGCTGTGACAAGCCGAGCGGCCTTCGCGGTCGCGTCGGCCAGGGCATCACGCAACTCTTCGGCGGCGAACAGCGGATCGGGTGGATCACCGCGGGGTGGAGTGTAGCCGTTCGTATCAGGTGGTGGCACTTCTTTGCTCCGTTGTGGTGATGGAATTGTTGGGTTGGCCTTGGTCACGGAAATCTCGGTCGATGTCCTCCGTGTGTCGGCTGCGGATTGCACGATGAGTTTGGGGTCGAGTGGTGCTGCCACGAGAGTGAACCCTTCGCCCTCGGCGACGACGGGCTTGTCGGGCGTCAGCTTCAGCGTGTGGCAACCCAGCGTGAATGCACGCGCCAGCAGACGCCGATCGAGAGCGACCTGAATTGCCGGCCCCGACGTCGGCGAACGGATCAGGGTCACTTCCTTCACGTCGCCGGTACTCGGATCGCGGGCACGAACCTTCAGGGTGCCGCTGGCATCGAGCGTGACCGGACGATTGTCCTCCTCGCCGCCGGGCAGTGTTGGCAACACCTTCAACACCTCGCAGGCATCCCCGGCGTCGATGCCGGCCGAGACGGGTGCGTTCCTGGGAACCACCGAGGCGACATCGGGGTAGCGGGCATTGAGCTCAACTGGCAGCGTAACCACCCACGGCCCCGTCGAGATCACGAGACGGGTGGAAGTCAGCCCCACACGCACTTCCTT
>PNLP01000259.1 GCA_013823135.1 Planctomycetaceae bacterium | reverse complement strand
TCCTCGATGCCTTCCGCAAGCTGATCCTCGAAGCTCAGGCCCGACTGCCACAGCAGACCGCATCAGCTTCGCAACCCACGGCCCAAGCTGCCACTGACCAAGCGCAGGGGGCGGTGGATGATCCTCAAGGCCAGTGACGGACGTTCCGGTGATATCGAAGTACTGGAATCACTGCTGAAGGGAGAGATCACCGCCGACCAGCGCCGCGCCATCGAGGCGGAACTCTATACGATACGAAAAGGGGCAGAGGGCGAGCGCGAAACCGCCCACATCCTTGACCGCATCTATGGCCATTCTGAACGTGTGGCGGTGATCCACGACCTCAGGCTACCTGACGGTTTGAACGGTTACGTGCAGTTTGACCACCTCCTGCTGAACCGCGTCCTGAAGCGGATCGCCGTGCTCGAGACCAAGAACTTCAGCGGTCGCATCTCCAAGAACGAGCACAACGAATGGTGCGTCTGGTATCCGAACAGGCGGCAACCCACCGAAATACCCAACCCGGTCGCACAGGCCGACCGCGCTGCGCGGCTGCTGGAGCTATGGCTCGAGGCGCACCAGCATTCGGCGGCGTTCCGCCGCGTTGAAGGGTGGGTGATCGTCCCTCCGACATGCAAGATCGATCGCACGCGCATCGGTACCGGCACGCGCATCGTAAAGGTTGATAACTTCCATGAGCGATGGATCGAGGACGTCAGTTTCTCCGATGCGACTGGCTTTCTCACAGGGCTTAGCGTTGGACAACTTCGCGCCGTTGGGATGCAACTGGCCTCTCAGCACGTGCAACCCGACTATGCCTGGCGACGGCGGTTCGGGATTAATGACATGCCGAACCGCGCGGTCGCATCTACGCCCCGCCCGGAGATTCAACCAGCGAACGTGTCCGCCGAACCAGAGGCCGAACTCGAAACTAGGTCCGAAACACTGAGCGAAGCTGTGACGGTTCCCCCAGAAGGTCAGGACGGCGTGCCACTCGCGGAGCCGGCACCAGCGACCGGTTCCCGACCAGAGCCGCAAGATCAAAGCGCAACGGATCAGGAGGAGGTGGAACCGGCTCCAAACCCTAGGAAGCACGGCGCCAAAGCGAGCGTGCTCGTTACAGTGATCGAGGGCATTTCCGAGCGCGTTCTACCG
>PNLP01000258.1 GCA_013823135.1 Planctomycetaceae bacterium | reverse complement strand
ACTAACTCGCCGAAGCAACTCCGACGCGGTCGCCGGCTGCGGTGCGGATCTCGGCGTCGCTTCCGTTCCCACAGCCCTTCAGCCAGCAGCCATCGCCGCAGCGTCTCGACGCCAACGTGCAACTTCTCCTCGGCGAGTTTCTCACAGGCCAAAGTGGGGCCGAAATCCGGATACCGCGACCGATAGGCTTTGAGGACTTGCTTGCGAAGTGTGGATTCGTGTTGGTGGTTGGACGGTTTGCCTCTCAGGCCGTGGACGAGTGCGGTATCGCCGTTTTCTTCGAGTTTGCGTTGTATGCGTCGAATCTGGCGGACGCTTCGCTTGAGCAATCTCGCGGCTTCGGCTTGTGTCCGTTTGCCGTCGAGAACCACCTGCATCACCTTGAGTACATCTCGTTCACGCTGACTCATCTCCACACGATCCGGGTCTTGTACCTCGATCATCTCGCGTCCTCCTCGGCCTGAGCGAAGAGGACACTTCTATCGAGTTAACACCGGACATTTCTAATGGGGTTCAACACGACGTGCGCTTGTAGATTTCCGTGCTGCCGCGATTGCCAAGTGCCACCGCTCCCACTCTCATCGTTGTTTCGGTGAAACACCGCGTTTCTTCGGGTCGGCTTTCCGCCGCCCCACCTGCGTGCCCTGATCCTTTGGGGGACGGCCCTTCGGAATTGCCGGCGGCTCCTCACCAGGTCTCTGATCCGACTCCACCTCCCGAAACAATTCCGTCAGCGTCACCCCAATCGCACTCGCGATTTTCAGCACGGCGATCATCGACGGGACTTGCCGCTTCCGTTCAAGAATCGAAACGTGTGTTCGGTGTAGGCCCGCCTTCTCGGCCAACTCTTCCTGGTTCAACCGCAACAGCAGGCGGTGCCGGAGAAGGACTTTGGCAAACCGAGTTTGAAAGTCGTCGAGTTCCACGCGAAACCGGGGTTTGAGGTTGCCTCATCCCACCGGCACGCACCCTTAAAAACCACATAGGTAAAATGGTGCGTTTTTAGAGTTCGCGTTTTATACAATAACCACTGTCGAGGCGATCTCTCGCTGGCTGATGCCGCCCATGACTTCTTGAAATGTTGACGACGGACACCAAGTGTCAGGTGGTTTTTCGACTCGCTGGCTTCTTTTTCTT
>PNLP01000257.1 GCA_013823135.1 Planctomycetaceae bacterium | reverse complement strand
ACTCCACGGACGATCGCAGACGGTCAAGATGCACCGCTCGACGCGCTCGACCCGTCCGCCCTTCTCCACCAGATCGTGCGTTCCCCGACGCTTGCTCAAACACCAAGCCCCCTCTTAACTCGCAGCGTGAACCGCAGCGTGGCGCCACTTCTCGAACCGGCGCTCGGCTGCTGCCGCGTCGGCATATCTTGCAACCGGCGTATCCGGCCAATCCTTTCCTGGCAATTCCACAAAACAGCGCTTAGGCAAATTCTAATTTTTCCTGGATTGATGATATTGTTTTACATGCGAGCATATCTGTTTTCAATAAATCATATTTTCGCCTTTTAGATATCATGTTCAGGACATGATCAGACGCTCAAATCTTTTTCATTGAACGCGTGATGCCGCCGTAAGCTGGGAGAGAATTCGAACGCTGCGACTTTATCGATCTCGGAGGGGTCTCGTGGCGCAATTGACGAAGGGGCAATTGAGGATCGCTACGTGGCGCACGAAGGGATCATAGGGAAAACAATCGTACGACAGCTTTGTGCGACACGGACATAGGTTGAGATCAGGCCGTCAACACCAAAACGGGCTCTCTCGCAAACTGACGGAAGGTTCAATGTGGCCTGTATGCCGGCGGTTGTTCGCCGCGGCGACTGGCTCAAACATGAACGAGGTTTTGCCACAGAAGGGCGCTCGGCTGCAATTCCGCACCAGTCGACACCCGGTGTCAGAACCTCGTTTCTGGACGGCATCCTAGTTCGGGTGCCGTCTGGAACGGGCGGCGGGGTTCCCCGCTTCTTCGCCGTCCGTTTCCAGTTTGGTGCGTGGTTCGGATCTCGCATCTGGCAGCGCATCATAAACCCGGAAGGCCTGCGGCGGTTGCACCGCCACACACCTCCCTCCCCGACGCAGTCGTCGTGGGTCTTCCGGTCTCTCACGGGTTAGCTCTTCGGATGCCGACACGCATCCGCGGCGGGTCTTTGTCGCGTAGCCAGGGGCGCGTACCGGCCATGAGGCGGGTGCGCGCCCTGTTAGCTCCCTGGCATCCTTAGTCCAAAACGCCTATTGCCCGCATCCGGTTGCTTAGAGGCAGCCGGTGACCGTGGAGCCGCACTTCACGTAGTAGTTGAGCTGTTCCCATTCGCAGCAAGGCTGGGCCTTCTCGCAGATCCAGACGGT
>PNLP01000256.1 GCA_013823135.1 Planctomycetaceae bacterium | reverse complement strand
GGCCAAGGCCCCTGCCCGTGCAACCTCCGTTGAGTGCGGAAGACGAGGCGCTCAAGCGCAAGTTCCGGGGACTCGAAGGCGGGCAATTAAGGGTTGATTCCCTATTCCGCGTTCGCGGGCTGAATATTTTTGAGGAGCATGGATGGTTATTTTTCACGGCATCAAGCATAACCCCACCACACAATGCTATCGCTAGCTATGGCGTAGACTTTGGTGTGCCGAAGCTCTTACGCGTCGAGTGGCATGATCCTGAAAGCCCGTTCCGGGCCTCGGGTCCGCAAGGCGCAATGCAAGGCGGCACAATCATTGCGGACTACACGGTCCCCGTGGCCGCACGCATCCCCGATTCGCTGCTCGAAGACAAGCGCAGGAATGGCGGCGGCTTCCGCCTCAAAATCCGCATCCACCCCGACGGCCCCCTCATCGGCTGGGATTTGTCAGGCCCACTGGCTTCAGGACCGGATGGTTCGCGCTTCCGTCACGCCGGCGGCGACTTCCAGGAGGCCTATATCTTCAACGGCAAGGCGCTACGCAAGGGCTGGTACATCCATCCCAAGACCGGTGAGCGCTTCGAGACCGATTTCTGAGTGCGCAGGCGAACTTCTACAACGACGGCCTCGGGCCTGGAGTGACTGAACAGGAATAAATACAACCTCAACAATATTTCCGTCCAATGAAAACAT
This sequence comes from Planctomycetaceae bacterium, assembly GCA_013823135.1. GTDB lineage: Bacteria > Planctomycetota > Planctomycetia > Gemmatales > Gemmataceae > Gemmata. The sequence goes on along the minus strand of PNLP01000256.1, from coordinate 490 downwards.
TCATGAAGCAACGACGACTCGCCATTTCCCTTCCCTTGTTGGCCTTGCTGCCAGCATGCACGGTCCTCCAATCCGATCACGCCAATAACGGGCCAGGAATGACAATAACATTCAGCAATGGTCTTAAAGGGCGATCAATATTGTTCGATAGTTCGCAGTCATCCGGCGGGACTCGTTTCCCCAATCCAGGGTTCTTGGCGCCAGACACCAATCCAATGGCGGGAGGGAAAACCATGGGAGCCGCGCCGGACGGCCGTGAATTGCCAGAATGGGTGGAGTTTGAGTGGACGGAGCCGAAGTATGAAGAAAAGCATACGCGTGAACAACTACTAGCGATGCTTGTAAAGAAGGCCCGCGTACCTGTGCGCTCCCGCGTCCCGCAAGACGTGATTGCCGAAGTCATGGAAGCGAAGCGCAACCGAGAACCGCATAAGCTGCCCGAGAAAATGCTGTGGGTGTATTTCATCTGGTACGAGGACGGCATCAAATT
>PNLP01000255.1 GCA_013823135.1 Planctomycetaceae bacterium | reverse complement strand
CACCTCACCGGCGGTCGGATCGAGACGCACTTTCACATTTTCGGATCTCTCGCATTTCTCACCTTCTACCGAGACTGGCGTGTTCTGGTAACCGCCTCAGCCGTGGCCGCATTGGACCACATCATTCGTGGCATGGTGTGGCCTGAATCGGTGTACGGTACCCCCTCCCCATCGCCGTGGCGGTGGCTCGAACACACCGGGTGGGTCGCCTTCCTCGACGTGTTCTTGATCCAATCGTGCCTGCAATCGAATCGAGATTGCCGTGCGACGGCCGAACGTCAGGCCGCCCTTGAAGCCAGTCGCGATGGGGTCGAGGATGTCGTCCGGCAGCGAACCCTGCAGCTTGAGCACAGCGAGAACCAGTTCCGCACGCTGATCGAACACAGCACGGATTTTATTTCCGTTATCGATCCGGCGGGGACAATTCAGTACGAGAGTCCGTCTGTCGAGCAACTGGGTTATAAGCCCGAAGACCTGGTGGGGCACAGCCCCAGGGAGTTCCTGCATCCCGAGGATTCTTCAGCGGTCATGGATGAATTGCAGCGGTTAGTCACAACTCCCGGCGTGATAGTCGCACTGGGTTTTCGTGTGCGGACTGGCACCGGGAACTGGCGGTGGCTAGAGGGTAGTGCCCGATTCTCGCCTGAGGTATTTGGAACCGGAGCCATCATCGTCAACACCCGGGACGTCACAGAACGAAGGGAGGCCGAAAAAGAGCGAGATCGAATCTTCACGGATTCCCTTAACCTCCTCATGGTCGCTGGGTTCGATGGCCGTTTTCTGCGAGTGAACCCCATCTGGGAATCTACTCTTGGATACCCACCAGCTGAACTCGTCGGCCAACACTTCATGCCATTGGTTCACCCGGACGATCGGGAGGCCACGGCAGCCGAGGTGGCAAAGGTGGCCGCTGGAAACGCGAGCCGAGCGTTCGAGATTCGAGTGTTGCACAGAGATGGCACGTATCGGTGGATAGTCTGGAACGGGACTCCCTTTCAAGAAGGGAAAACTTTCTACACATCCGGCCAAGATGTGACTGAACGTAAACGCGTGGAAGAAGAACTGCGGCTTTACGCCAACCAAGTAGCGGAATCGCGAGATCATATCGAACAACAAACGGTCGAGCTGGTCCAACGGGCTGAGGAACTATCGCTCGCCCGGGAGGTCGCGGAGGCCG
>PNLP01000254.1 GCA_013823135.1 Planctomycetaceae bacterium | reverse complement strand
CTGCCGGCAAGGAGGTCGAGGTGTGGAAGTGGGAGAACTATTACGGGAAGGTGAACGTCGATGAGCGGTTGTTCGCTGAATACCGCGGTTTTACGCTCATCAAGCACAAGGATGTCGCACCGTACACGGAGTTGGTGAAGGCCCGTGGCTTACGCTGGCCTGTCGTGAAGCAACCCGACGGCACCTGGAAGGAGACTCGCTACCGCTTTCTGGAGGAGTACGACCCATACGTCGCGAAGGGCAAGGGCGTGCAGTTCTACCACTCGGTGGCAAAGGACGACAAGGCGTTCATCTGGTTCCGGCCGTACATCGCGCCGCCCGAAATGCCGGACAAGGATTACCCGCTCTGGCTCGACACAGGCCGCGTGCTGGAGCACTGGCACTCGGGCACGATGACCCGCCGCGTCCCGCAACTGAAGCGGGCCATGCCGGCCGCCTACGCCGAGATCAGTCGTGACGACGCCACCCAACTCGGCATCCGAACCGGCGACAAGGTGCGGCTGGAAACGCGCCGTGGATCGCTCGAACTGACGGCGTGGATCGATGGCCGCGGGAAGTGCCCGAAAGGGCATGTGTTCGTTCCGTTCTTCGACGAAACCAAGCTCATCAACTGGCTGACCCTGGACGCCCACTGTCCGTTCAGCAAACAACCCGATTACAAGAAGTGCGCCGTGCGGGTCTCGCGGGTCGCGGGTCCGGGAGGTGGGCAATGAGCACGGACGCCACCCCGCCCGAACCACCAAGATCAGCCGCGAGTCTGCTTCCGGCTTGGCTGCGGCAGGATGCGCCGCTCGTCGGCGCGATCGTCATCGGCATCGCGTTGTTCGGCTTTCTCAGCGGCATTCGCGAGCCGAAGGCAACCGTGCGGCTAATTCCCACGCCAGCAGCGAACCCCGGCCCAATTCCTGTCGCCGTGACATACTCGGAATTGTCGGACGCAAAACTCCGACCGAACGCGACCTGGCAGCAGTCGCTGTCCCAGTTGAAATTCGACAGACCCGGCATCTTCGACGCAGTCGTTCGCACCGACGAGATGAAACTCGTCGCACTCGCTGATCGTGCGAAAAATCGTGCCTACGACGGTGCCCCGCCGACGATCCCGCATCCGGTCGAAGCGCAGTCCGCAGCTTCATGTCTGGTGTGCCACGGAGAGGGACTGAAGGTCGGCGATCGCCTCGCA
>PNLP01000253.1 GCA_013823135.1 Planctomycetaceae bacterium | reverse complement strand
CGCCAGGCGATCCCCTACCTTCAGCCCTTCACCGTGACACGCCAGGCACGAAGCAGCCGACTGTGCTTCGACCGGATGCGGGATCGTCGGCGGGGCACCGTCGTAGGCACGATTTTTCGCCCGGTCAGCGAGAGCAACAAGTTTCATCTCCTCGGTGCGCACGACTGCGTCGAAGATGCCTGGCTTGTCGTACTTCAATTGCGAGAGCGACTGCTGCCAGTTCGCATTCGGCCGGAGTTTTGCGTCCGCCAATTCCGAGTACGTCACGGCGGCAGGAATCGGACCGGGGTTCGCTGCCGGGGTGGGCGTCGGCCGCACGGTTGCCTTCGGCTCACGAATGCCGCTGAGGAAGCCGAATAACGCGATGCCGACGATGATCGCTCCGACCAGCGCTGCATCCTGCCGCAACCAAGCCGGGAGCATGCCATCGGCTGTTCGTGGTGGATCCGGCGGGGTGGAGTCCGTGCTCATGGTACGCCTCCCGGACCCGCGACCCGCGAGACCCGCACGGCACACTTCTTGTAATCCGGTTGCTTGCTGAACGGACAGTGTGCGTCCAGGGTGAGCCAGTTAATGAGCTTGGTCTCGTCAAAGAACGGGACGAACACGTGCCCTTTCGGGCACTTCCCGCGGCCATCAATCCACGCCGTCAGTTCGAGCGAACCGCGGCGGGTTTCCAATCGCACCTTGTCGCCGGTTCGGATGCCGAGCTGGGTAGCGTCGTCGCGACTGATCTCGGCGTAGGCGGCCGGCATGGCCCGCTTCAGTTGTGGGATGCGACGGGTCATCGTGCCCGAGTGCCAGTGTTCCAACACGCGACCGGTGTCGAGCCAGAGCGGGTAATCCTTGTCCGGCATTTCCGGCGGCGCGATGTACGGGCGGAACCAGATGAACGCCTTGTCGTCCTTCGCCACGGAGTGGTAGAACTGCACGCCCTTGCCCTTCGAGACGTACGGGTCGTACTCCTCCAGAAACCGGTAACGCGTCTCTTTCCAACTTCCATCGGGTTGTTTCACGACAGGCCAGCGCAGCCCCCGCGCCTTTACCAATTCCGTGTACGGCGCAACGTCCTTGTGCTTGATAAGCGTGAACCCGCGGTACTCGGCGAACAACTTCTCATCGACGTTCACCTTGCCATAGTAGTTCTCCCACTTCCACACCTCGACCTCCTTGCCGGCTT
>PNLP01000252.1 GCA_013823135.1 Planctomycetaceae bacterium | reverse complement strand
AGCTTGAGAGCGAGCATGGCCCCTGCAGATAGTCCGCCGATAAGCACCGTGTCGCAGGTCTCGCGGAGTTCGTCGTGGGCCAACTCGACGTTGCGATGCCAATCCTGCCATGTCGACAAGCCAGAGATGTCGGTTCCACCAGCTAGCCCCGGCAAAATCGGGCAATGAACAGTGTATCCCAAGCGTGCAAGCGACTGGGCCACATAGCGAAGCTCAAGTGGCGTCCCTCCAAGACTATGAATGAGAAGGACTCCGACCGGCCCGCCTGGGATCGAAATGCTGCCGGGCAATGATCTGGTTTTTTCTTTCTTATTCATGGCTCTGATCACACTCGCTCGTACGCTCTACAAATCCTGTTACGTCACACGTGCCCTCACTGCCAAGACATTTGTTGCCTGGGCAATTCAAGCACCTCGTATCAATCCGTGACGTTTCCTTTTGGCGGATGCCAGTGCGCGGACGCGCCCGACTTCTCGTTGATTGGCAGTCCATGAGCGGGCAGATCGAGAGTTCGCCCGTTCTTCGGCTCTTTCGGTGGACCTTGAATTCCCTTGGGAATTCTGTTGGCGCCTCGGGGAGAGGCACTCGGCCCAACAACACCTTACTCCGTCTAGCTACGGCAGACTCTGAAGCCAATTGAACGTGATGGCGCAGCGGCAACCGGCCGCAACCCATGCTGTTCGACCGGTTTGGCCAGTGCCGCCACTGGCCCGACGGACACGCGGTGGGCTGGGTCGTCGACCGGCGCGGCGAAATTGTGGCTACCGGTCCTGTGGATTGCGGGTGGTGACCATGACCGTTGGATATGACCGCCCGTGACGTCTGCGGGCGGTCGGCCCTCAGTGCGGCCATCGAACTAGTCTTCCAAAGCACGCTTCAGCCCCGCGGATGCGTCACAACGGACATCACATGACGAACTCTGATCAGTTACTCGAAACTAGGGAACAAGTTCTTTGCGTTCTCGGGTGTTATCCAGATACGGTTAATGATCGCTGCGAACATTGTAAGGGCTTGAGCCGGCGCACGCTTTCACAACCGTGCCAACCCGCATGAATTCAAGCGCACAATTATTTGCTCGCTCCGTCCTTCTGCGACGGAAAAACGACCGCTGCCGCCACGTAGGCGAGGCTTGCAGCGGCCAGCGCGACGAGGTAGGGCGTCGAAGTGAACTCAGTGACGTGG
>PNLP01000251.1 GCA_013823135.1 Planctomycetaceae bacterium | reverse complement strand
GGGCGATTGTCCTCCTCGCCGCCGGGCAGTGTTGGCAGCACCTTCAACACCTCGGCGGAATCTCCGGCATCGATGCTGGCAGAGACGGGTGCGTACCTGGGAATCACCGAGGCGACATCGGGGTAGCGGGCTTTGGTTTCAAACGGCAACGATATCACCCACGATCCCGCTACAATCACGAGGCGTGTGGAAGTCAGCCCAACACGCACTTCCTTCACCCGGTTGAGCAGTTTCGATCCGAACACAGTCAACGCGGGGATGAGAACGTCGTCGGCAAAGGGAAACAGGATTCCACTCCAGAGAAGTGCGGCCTTCCCATCCGTGCCGACGACGCGACCCGCCCTTCCTTGGACCTGAACTTTCGAGAGTGCGTATCGGCCGGATTCCTTCGCCGCCGTACGCCCGCACTCGTGCAGAGCGGTCAGGAACCTCGCGGAGGTCGGTGATAACTCCGGCGATGCCTGCACATCGTGTTGCTTGCCGGGGAGGATCAATTCCACGGGAAGCGTCCGAGGCTCGCTCCCGTGGTGCCACCGCACAACGCCACGCAACTTTGACTGGCGTTCCAGGGTTACGATTTCGTCGGTATTCCCCTCGACCTCGGCGAGAACCGACGCGGGCAGAAGCACAAAATCGTCGAATTCGTGGGCTGCCGGGGACGTGTGGGTGAGAGTTACGCCAGTAACGGAAGTTGCGGCAACGGTCCGAACACCTTCCTTGATCTGGACGACGACGGGCGGTGCCGGTCCCCGTGGTCGCCCCGACACGCAACGAGAAAAAAGAACTTGAAAGTCCCGCGCCTGAACGCTGGTAAACAGGATCATGGGAACTCTCCGTTGTTTCAGTCGATGAGCCACCCCGCCTGGGCCAACTCCTCGGCGGTGTCAAAGGTTTCGTGAGGGAGTGCCAGGAACTCGTTCAGGCTGGCCGGCAACGAGAACAGGTTTGTGAAGTGCACAGTCGCAGAAAGCCCCGTCAGCCCAGCCGAGCGTGAGTCGAACAGGACGCCGAGTTCTTCCCGGCCGTCGGAGCGTCGAACCAAGGGCAGGAACGGCCACGCCGGCCACAACGCCGGCGTGGTGACAAAGAGCACCGTGCGATCACGCACTCGCGAAACGCAACTCGTCATGGAAACCCCCAGGATGAAGAAGGCCGACTCCACCGTAGGGTCGGCCTCGCACC
>PNLP01000250.1 GCA_013823135.1 Planctomycetaceae bacterium | reverse complement strand
GGATCATTGGTCGGTGATCTTCACGGACGTCATTCCGAATCAACTCGATCAGTTTGTCCCCAGACAATCCCGGAAGGTTCACGTCCATGATGATAAGATCTGCCCGACCCTGTACCAAGATCTCGCGTAACCCATCCCCATCTCCTGTTTCTGAGATCGCAAACTCGTCCCCAAGGTAGAGACGCATCAACCTGCGGAGAGGCACATCGTCATCGACGATCACGACTTTTGGCTGTTCGATTTCTTTCTTGTTTGGAGCGAAATCAATTACCTGGGGAGCCCATCGACTCAACCCAGCGAGTGTGATCGCAACGACTTTCGCACTCGGCGGGCGTGCATCCGGGTCGGTACTCAGCATTCGGTTCACGAGCGTGTAAAGTTCCTCGGGAAGTTCGGGTCGGATTTGTTGAATGATTGGAGGCGATGCTGTGAGTCGAGTTTGGAGATCGCGGAGAAGATTTCCAGTCTCGGGATAGGGATCTCGCCCAGTTAACGCCCAGTACATGGTGGCCCCGAGGCTGAACAGATCGGCACGAGCATCGACCCCGTGCGGATCCTGGGCCTGTTCAGGTGCCATATATCCAATCGTGCCCAAGACAGTTCCCGGCTCAGTCAGCTGGCGGTGAGGGTGCAGAGCCAGGCCGAAATCCAACAGTTTCGCCTGCCAATCAGGTGTTATGATGATGTTTGAGGGCTTGATATCTCGGTGAATGAGCCCGCTTCGGTGAGCCTCTGCCAAAGCATCCGCCACTTGATGAAACAGTTCACAAGCGCGATTCACGGGCAAGGGCCCGCGACTATGAACAAACCCAGAGAGATCCTCTCCATTCACCAACTCCATGACGTAATAATCCCGGATGGGACCCGTCGGATCAGCTGAGAAACTCCGGCCTGCATCAAGGCAAGACACAAGATTCGGGTGATGGAGTCGTGCAGCAGCACGGGCTTCAGCATGGAACCTCCGCAGCAGTCGAGGACAGGTATCAATCGTGTTGACGAACACCTTCACGGCTACGTCGCGCCGAAGATGAACGTGTTCTGCTCTGTAAACGACTCCCATTCCTCCGCGACCGATCAGACCAAGGACCCGATACTGGCCAAGAACAAGATTCGCACTGGCCCCGTCGCGAATCATATCCGACTGAAAGGGCGTGATCAGATGGAGTGAGACAAGCTTCTCAATCGCAATC
>PNLP01000249.1 GCA_013823135.1 Planctomycetaceae bacterium | reverse complement strand
CATCAGGCTCACCAGCGGAAGATCATTTCGAAAGCGGCCGACCACATGTCGTTCTTGCCTTCGAAGGCATTGCTGTTGGCGTTGTTGTCGTACCGCACGCTCGGGCGGACGATCAGGCCAGGCTTCGGGCTCCATGCCACGCCAGCCGTGACTTCGGTGTACAGGCCACGGAAGCCTGTTCGAACGCCCTCAGAGTCCTCGAACAATTCTGCACGAATGGTCGTGGTGATCGTGTCGGTCCACTTGTAGATGAAGTAGCTCGCGGCACCGTACCAGTCCGAGTTACCAACACCCGGGACGTTGTTCATGTTCGAGTACGTCGCATCGATCACGTACGTGAACTTGTCCGTGAACTTGTGAGCGATCTGGCCGTTGTACACGTTGTAGAACGCGAAGCCTTCAGCCACGTCGAAGTCAGGGTTCGTGATGACCGTGTTGAACAGAGCAGTCGTCTTGCCTTCCGGCGGTGCCCACTTGATCTGGCCAAGGTAGGTGAGACGGTTCGCTGGGTCGATGAAGGTATCCGAACCGGTCGCGAAGCCGTTGCCGATCGACCAGTTATCGTTCAGCTGCGTGGTCGCCCACACACCGGTGTGCGTGAACGGGTTGTACTGGAACAGGTAAGCCTTTGAGACGTAAGGAGTGTCAACAGCCTGAACCAGTTCGTAGCCCACGTGCGTCTGGAACTTACCAACCTTGATCTGGGTACCCTTGGCACCAAGGTTCGGCAGGAACGCCTGTACGTAGCCCTGGAACATATCGAACTGGTAGTTGCCGGTCTGGCCGTTGAACAGGCCGCGTGCCTGTGTGAACCGGGAGTCGGTACCCGGAACGATGAAGTCCGTCACAAGACCCCACTGGAATTCCATCTTCGAAGTATCGATCGCCTTCTCGAAGTGCAACCAGTTCTGGTTCATCTAGTACGCGTTGGGCTGATCGTTGAACGTCATCGGCAGGTTGCTGACGTTGTTGGTGCTGACCGAGTAGTTCATCGCCGTCCAACCGTAGAACCGCAGGTTGTTGTCGGCCATCGTCTTGCCGAGCCACGTTTCGCGGAGCGAGCGTTCGAGAAGGTACACTGGCGGACTGGGCGCTTCTTCCTTGGCCTCTTCCTCGCGAGGTGTTTCGATCGCAGGGGTAGCGGGAGTCATGGGCTGCTCAGGCTGCCGTGCGACAGGCACCGTCACGGGGAG
>PNLP01000248.1 GCA_013823135.1 Planctomycetaceae bacterium | reverse complement strand
CCAGCACTGGCGAGTTTGCTGCTGCCGAGAAGGATTTCGGAACGCGAGCCGCTCCTGCTGCGGATCATCAAGGCGGTGTACGTCCCGATCCTGAAGCAGACGATGCAATACAAGTCGGCGGTGCTGATCTTCGGGGCCACCGTGCTGTTCGTGGCGTTCGGCATGGTTGCTCCACGTCTCGGCTCGGAGTTCGTGCCACGGCTGTCGGAGGGGGCGATCACACTCGGAACCGTGCGGCTGGCTGGGACGAGCCTGGAGGAGTCGGTACAGACCAACACTCAAGTTGAGAAAGCCTTACTCGCGGCCTTCCCCGACGAGATCGCCCACGTCTGGAGTCGGGCCGGAACAGCCGAGGTCGCCACCGACCCGATGGGTGTGGAACTGACCGACATCTTCATCAGCCTGAAACCCCGGAAGGGATGGACGAAGGCCACAACCCAAGCTGAACTCACCACCCGCGTCGAGCAGGAACTGCGGACGATTCAGGGGATGAAGTTCGCGTTCTCGCAGCCCATCGAGATGCGGATCAACGAGATGCTCGCGGGTACGCGATCCGACCTCGCTGTGAAACTGTTCGGCGACGACCTGACCGTGCTGAAGGCGAAGGCCGAGGAGATCAGGAAGGTCATGAAAGACATCCCCGGCGTGGCAGACCTCGCGGTCGAGCAGGTGATCGGCCAGCCGGTCCTTGAGGTGAGAGTGAAGCAAGATCAACTCGCCCGGTACGGCATCCCGGCTCGTTCCGTCATGGAACTGATCGAGAGTATCGGGTCGAAGCCGATGGGCGAGGTCGTGGACGGTCAGTTCCGGTTCCCACTGGTTGTCCGATTGCCGGACGAGTGGCGATCCAGCCCGGAGGCGGTGGGGTCAATCCAACTTCCGACTGCGACCGGCGAGCGGGTGCCGCTGTCGCGGGTGGCCGACATCCGCATCATCGAAGGGCCGTCCACGATCACCCGCGAGTGGGGCCAGCGTCGAATCGTCATTACCTGCAACGTGCGGGGCCGCGATCTCGGCACGTTCGTCGCCGAAGTGCAGCACGCGGTGAAGGCCGAAGTCACCATGCCGCCGGGCCGCTACCACGTTGCCTATGGCGGGCAGTTCGAGCAACTCGAACGCGCCCAGACACGACTCATGATCGTCGTTCCCGTCGCACTGCTGCTGATCTTCCTTCTCCTGTACGCAACTTACGGCAC
>PNLP01000247.1 GCA_013823135.1 Planctomycetaceae bacterium | reverse complement strand
AGCCGTGATCCTGAGCTGTCGCGGACACGGCCAAGCTTAGGTTTGATCTCGTTGTCGGGCATAAAACGCATCTCCGTTTCGGTTGAATGCGAATCGAAATGCGACGTGGTTCAAATATTACAAGACGGGGCGCAAAACGACGTTGATCCGCAATGCGAATTCAGATCGTTGACGCTACGCGTGCTTTGATGACGTCCCCGATATACCCGCCATTAACGGCTTTGACGACCAATTGACGTCGTTCTTTTATCTCGATGTCCAAACTACCCCTCTAAAACCTCCCGCATATTCCTGTTGGATTGGATTCGGATTCGGGTTTGTTGGCGGAAAAATAGGTGGAAAACCTGTGGAAGCTGATGGTCGAAAGTAGGTCAACGAAGATTGCCATGTGAGGTTCATTTTAACGAGACAAAACACGCCAGTTTCAAGTGCACCATTCAGTGACTTCAACACCGAAGTTGCAAACAAGGGACACCTAGGTGTGACCTGAATTCGTCCCACCCGTCGTTGTTCACCCGAACGGTGAGCCGTCTAAAAAATCCTGGTTGTGAGGTTCGCAGCCGCAGTTGTGAAGATGCTTTGCGAACCTCGGGGGCGGGCGGGTGGGCTCTTCTTCCGGTAAGGCAAACGATCGAAGTGCCCTCGCGCCGGCGAACCAGCGCGAGGGCGATTAGCGTCAATCTTGTGGGTTCCAGATCAAGGCGAAGACGTCAGGATCGGTTTGACCCGCGGCACGGCCGAGATTGGCGTAGAGCGTTTTCGCTCCGAGCTCGGGTGCGGCGATCGAAAGCGCCACGTACTCCTTGCCCGAGATCTGCCCGGTGCGGATCCAGGCGGCACCGATCTCGATGCCTTGGCTCAACACGCGGTAGTCGGGCTGGCTCGGTGACGACTTGTCGCCGACCGGGGCCAGGATGATCTCGGCCCGAACCGAGAGGGTTCTCAGTTCGCCTTCGTAGCGGCCGTCGTCGCGCTTGGTGACTGATCCGATAGTAGCCATGGAAGTGCTCCTTTTTTGATCCGGCGTGGGACCATCCCCCGCCGGTGTGCGCACGACGCGGCGGGCGGCGACTGAAGCACCTGGTCGGAGCGGAGCTCCGCTACGCGGAGACGGCCGAAACGCAGTGGAGGACCCGGCGCCTTCGCCGGGTTGCTTCGAAGGCGACGTTTGCCGCACAGTCGCATACCAATCGACGGGGCGTGGTCCTTCC
>PNLP01000246.1 GCA_013823135.1 Planctomycetaceae bacterium | reverse complement strand
TCCGAAGTGCAACAGTTGCGGTTCTCGAATCCGATTATCGAGAACGAGTTCCGCCGCGCGCTCGACACGCTGGCCCTCACGCACGATTCGCAGAAGAAGGCCGTGAGCCTTCACTTCGCGGGCGATGGTCAGCGTAAGGTACAGGTTGGTTACGTTGTCGAAGCTCCGATCTGGAAGACGAGCTACCGGATGGTACTCGCGGACAAGGAGAAGCCTTACCTGCAAGGCTGGGCGATGGTCGAGAACCCAACTGACGAAGACTGGGCCGGCGTGAAGATGGCGCTGGTTTCGGGTCGTCCGATCAGCTTCAAGATGGATCTCTACAACCCGCTCTACATCAACCGACCCACCGTTGAGCCCGAACTCTTCGCATCGCTCCGACCCGTTACCTACCGCGGTGGTTTCGGCAAGGAAAAGGAACAGATCGACGCTGTGGCCACGAACGGCGCACCCAGGAACGACTATGCGAAGCGCCAGGCCGGTGGGGCCATGCCGCCCGCGGCTCCTGGCTTTGGTGGTGGCGCCGGGCCGGGGGGCCGGATGGAACTCGCCGAGGCTCAGGACAAGTCCGGCGAGGCACGCAAGTTCGCCGCCGATGTGGGTCGCGAGCTCGGCAACCGAATCAACACCGGCACCGTTGGCAACGCCGCGACTGCAGGCGCTCTGGGCGACTTCTTCCAGTATACGATCGATCACCCTGTGACACTCGGCCGCCAGAAGAGCGCAATGCTCCCGATCGTGGGCAAGGAAGTCGAGGGGCAGAAGGTCAGCATCTACAACCAGAACGTGCAGAAGACACACCCACTGCTGGGCCTCAAGTTCAAGAACACGAGCGGTGCTCACTTGAACCAGGGACCGATCACGGTGTTCGAAGGCAGCGTGTACGCCGGTGACACCCGCGTGCTCGACGTGCAACCGAACGAAGAACGACTCGTGAGCTACGCGATCGACCTCGGCACCGAAGTCGATCCGCAGGTCGGCCCCGGCACGCAGAAGATCACCAGCGTGAAGGCCGTTCGCGGTATCGTGACGACCAAGACCAAACTGACCGAAGAGAAGAAGTACCGCATCATCAACCGCAGCCAGACGGATCGCACACTGTTGATCGAGCATGCGAACCGCACCAACCAGCAGTTCAAGATCGTAGATACCGAGAAGCCCGTGGAAGACACCCCGGATGTCTACCGTTTCCAGGTTGGCGTGAAGACCGGCG
>PNLP01000245.1 GCA_013823135.1 Planctomycetaceae bacterium | reverse complement strand
GGACCGCGTATCATCTCCGAACTGAGCCACCGCGTAGCGGTGTTCCGCGACCACCGCGGCAAGTCCGTCGGCCACGGCTTGCGTCACGCTGCGATCGCCTTCGCTCGTCCCGGCGGGAACTGGGAATCGCAGCAAGCGACCACCAACACGATTCAAGAGATCCTGAATCCTGTCGACGAACGCCGCGTACCGTTGTGCGACAAAATAGCATCCACCTCCGGGTCGAATTGCGAACAGATCTGCCTGCCTCTCGAAGAGCTTCTGCACAATGCGTGTTACGTCACTCCCGTTGCGAACCGCGATGCAACGATCGAGTTCCTCCTGGGCAAGCGTTGCCAATCCGGCCAGTTCGCAAGAGACTGAGCCGGTTTGCTTGTCGAGGGTCAGCAGGGTTTCCATCCGGTATTCGTACCGGTCTCCCTCGCGACTCTCGGCGGTGAACTGGAACTTGATCGTCGTCGCGTCTTCGGCGACTGGCCTGATGATGCGACGATCACTCAGTACGCGACAGGCACGAGCGAATGCATGCCGGGGTGCGAGTTCGCGGGCAACAGCCGGATCGAGATCGGCGGCTTCGAGTGCTGCCACCAAACCGGCATGGGAGACACTGAGCCCGGGGCACGCCCAGGCAATCACTTCGCCCAGCAGGCGGGTGCCAGCGGTAAAGGGCAATGGCGACGAAACGGCGGTCATGGAAGGAACCTCCTTGGGGAATGCGGGTGAGAAAATGGACTGTCCCACGCACATCCACCGCGAGTGGATGGGTGTGGGACAGGCATGGCACTAAAAGTGGATAAGTCGTCATTCAGGACGGCCATCATGTCCTGCTGACTACCTGATGCCGATAAGAAATCAGTTACAGGGACAGCACGCGGCCAATGGCGTCGCTGGTGGGATCGAGTGAGCGAACAGAATGAACTTCATCGCTGACGTGCACCAGATCGCCGGGAGGGTTGTCAATGACGAGGGCGATGACACGGGCCTTGGCTGATCCTTTCCACGTGAGAAATCTCTCCTTCAAATCTGTCGGTATCCTGCACTTCGCATCGGTCACCATGACCACATCCGTGATTCCGGGCGGGGCACCGATCTCCTTGTACATTCGGGGAAGCTCTTGAATGGGCACGTCCAACTCCGAGCCCTTTCCAATGAACTCCGAGAGCCAGTCACAAAGTTTGCATTCGTTCCATCGGCCGGGTGGCAACGCCAGGAGACGTTCGCCTGAGT
>PNLP01000244.1 GCA_013823135.1 Planctomycetaceae bacterium | reverse complement strand
AGACATCCAGAAAACCCAGGCGGACCTCGCCAAGGTCAAGCTGGAGGTCAAATACTATCCGGGCGTCCTCGTATTCCAAGGGGCCGCGGCACTCGCAGCAATTCTCGCCGCCACTGCGGCTATCGTCAAAATTTTCGCTTGAGTGGCCGATAGCGGGACCATCGAGACCTCCGAGAGTCCGATGTGGATCAAGCGCTACGACAACGGTGATATCTCGTTCTGGACGCCGCCCGGTTCGTCCCAGGGCGACCTTCTTGCTGAAATCATACGTGGCCGCGGTGCCTGAAAACCCAAGTCCAAGCGCTGGTTCGCGCCTCCCGTTCACGCAGAACAGCTGATCGAAGAGCTACAGGCGTCCTGAGCGGGCACCGTGGCGCGCTTCGCGCCGCCTATGGAGCCCGTCATGCCCTACACCCTGATCCGCATTCCCAAGCGCTTCCTTGACGATCATCTCGAGCGCGACCTTCCAACACCGAAAATTGTTCGCAAAACCAGCTTCCACTATTTCATCGCCTCTGGCGATCCAGCCATGGCGGAACTCATCGAGGATGCCCGCCACTACGCGGACGGCCTCGATGAGGCACCACGCGGCATCCTCCTGTCCGCCAGAGCGACCCTACGCGCGATCCGGCAAGCGGGGCATTGATGATACGCCGCCTCCGGCGTCGAAGAGCTGAAGAACGACCGTGAGAACCACTCCCGGATGCGGAGGACGAAAAGCGTCACCGCAATCCCGCCCCTTGCGGGGGATGACCGATACGATCTCGAAGCAATGACCGGCGCCACTGCATTCGGTACCATCGTCCATTCCAACGCGTTGGAGTGCCCGATGCCGACAAGCCGGCCGCCCTTGCGTGCTGCGGAAGCAGGCAGCCCCGTGCCGAAGCCTGTGACATGCGAAATTCAGACGTCCGGCGCAGCCACTCTCGGCACGCTCGGACCACCGCCGCAGCGGGCAACCCGCAGACCAGGGCTCGGCTCCGCGCATCGTTTCCATCCGGTATCGCGGGCGGCGGGATTTTCCCCCGGCAAGCCTGTGCACCACGAGCCTGACGCTGTTCAATCGAATCAAGGCCCCTCGTGTCCGACAGCTCGTCCGCCGCCAGTGCCCCTGCCTCTCTGGTCGCGGTTAGGGCCAACCTGCGAAAATGCGAGCCGTGTTGCTCGGCAAGCCGAGCTGCCCGCACCACCTCGATTTTCGAGGTTTCCCGCGCATACGCGCGGTGTCCCACCACTCCCCA
>PNLP01000243.1 GCA_013823135.1 Planctomycetaceae bacterium | reverse complement strand
GAACCCCTGACAAAACCCACCTTTGGCATAGCGTTTGCGCATTTTCCGGTCGTTCCTTGACTCCGCGAGGATCCGACCATGGCCAGCGCCCACATGCCCGCCCCGTTCTATGAACTCGTCCAACACCATCTGCCGCCCGAACAGCCCCCGGCATCCCTCGGCGGTCGGCCCCGCATCGCCCACCGCATTGTCATACGCGTCATCTGGTTTGTGCTCGCCACCGGTAA
The DNA here is from genome assembly GCA_013823135.1 of Planctomycetaceae bacterium. Classification (GTDB taxonomy): domain Bacteria; phylum Planctomycetota; class Planctomycetia; order Gemmatales; family Gemmataceae; genus Gemmata. The sequence continues at coordinate 1,028 of PNLP01000243.1, read as the reverse complement.
CCGCTGGGAAGACGTGCCGCTCGAACTCGGTTGCTCCGGACGCACCGCCCACCGACGCCTCCGCGCGTGGGAGGAAGCCGGCATCTGGGATCGCCTGCACGCCGACTTGCTGCGGTTGCTCAACGCCTCCGGCAAGCTCGACCCGGGCACAGCGATCGTCGACAGCGTCATCGTCCGCGCCTTTGGCGGCGGCGACGACACCGGCCCCAGCCCCGTCGACCGCAGGAAACCGGGCACCAAACACACCCTCTTGGTCGACAAGAACGGGGTGCCAATGGTGATCCACACCGCCGGGGCCAACGCCAGCGACCAGAATGAGATCATCCCGATCATCCTCGACTTCCCCAAGGTCGGGGGCAAACCGGGGCGACCCAAGGAACTGCCGGACGTGGTCTACGCCGACCGCGGTTACGACAACGAAGCGACCCGAGCGTTGTTGCGATGGCTGGGCATCGAACCGAAGATCGGCAAGCGGAACACGCCCCACGGCAGCGGTCTGGGCAAGGTGCGGTGGGTGGTCGAGCGGACGATCGGTTGGATCAAAGGGCTGAGGCGGATGCGGGTGCGTTACGACAGGCTCGGAGTGATCCGAGACGCATGGACGACCCTCGCCGCCAGCGTCGTCTGCTTCCAGATTCTAATACGCGATACTCTGTAATTCTGATCCGGTTTTGTCAGGGGTTCTTAACACCAACCTGAACGTGGCAACCGGTGCCGCAGAACCGGCACGGTGCCTTGTCCCACTTCACGTCCGGCAGCATCGGGAGCTCGAGCCCACCGGGCGGCCTGGGTGGGTCGGCCATGGTCCGAGACCCCACGACCGCAGAAGCGGCAGCCATCGCCGCGGATCGGATGAACTGGCGACGGGTCGCTTCAGGCACCGACATGAGTGATCTCCGCATCGTCCCAGTGAACAAATACCACCTCGACACCTTCAACTCCGGGCAAGGTCGCGGCCCAGTCGTGCCAATCATGACTGGTCTTTGGGTCCAGCGTTTCCAACACGACCGCCCGACACGGGCCAGACT
>PNLP01000242.1 GCA_013823135.1 Planctomycetaceae bacterium | reverse complement strand
TTTCTCTGGATGACGCGGATCTTGTTGTTGAGTCCTTCCACGAAGCCGAGCGCGACTTTGTTATCTTCCTGGCAGTATGAGACGATGCCATCCCAGTGGCGTTCGACCAGGTCGGCAAACTTCTCGAAGGGCCGCAGTCGTTGCCACTTGAGCGAGTCACGCCAGTTATCGAAGAAGCGTCTGGCCCAACCGGGGGTGTTGTAGTCCCATAACTGTCCAAAGGATTCCTTGAGGACGTAAGCGGTGTTCAGTCGCTTGTTGGCTGCGAGGAGCAACTTCAAGGCGTCGCGTCCTTTCTGATGCAGGTTCTCCCAACGCGACAGGAGGTTGTACTTCTGCCCCTTGATGAAGCTACGAGCCGATCCTGACAGACGGGCGTACTCGCTCTTGCGAACCTTGTCGAGTGCCTCGCCGAGGTGACGCATCACGTGGAACTTGTCGTAGATGAGTTGGGCCTGCGGCGCGTGCTCGGACTTGAGAGTGGAGTTGCGAAAAGCCTTCCACATGTCGAGGACGACGAGGCGGATTCGCTGGGATTTCTTGGGTCCGAGCCAGGAATAGAAGGCGTCGAGGCTGGCTTCGGAGCGATCCTGGCCGCCGAACCAAATGGGCCGGCGACGGATGAGATCGCTGACCACGATGCGGTAGGTGTGGCCTGGACCGATGGAGAGTTCGTCGATGCCGATGACCTCGGGACCGGGTTGGCCGATGCGAGCCAGTTGCTCGCCCATGTACTGTTTGTCGAGTTCCTTGACGGTGTGCCAATCGAGGTGGAAGTCCTCGGCGACATCCTTGATGGTGGCGAGCCGGCAGAAGCGTCCGACGCGGATGGCGAAGCGTTGTGTGAAGTGTGGGTTGTCGGCGAGCCAGTCGAGTCGTTCGCGTTTCACGGCACCGCACCGCCAGCACGCAACGCGACGGACGGAGAACTCCAGGTAGATGCGTCGTCCGCCGCAGTCGAGATCGCGGACCTTGCGAGTGGATTGATCGTAGAAGGTGCGATGGACTGTGCCACACTCTCCACAGGCTGTTTTTTGCGGAGCCGCCGCAGCGGAATGACGGCGGCATAGGGATCTCCGAAGAGACCGTGGATGTGGGTGTTGGGCACAAATCCCGGGAAGGTGTAGAAGTCACGAAGTTGGGTGGTATTTGCCATGCACCAATCGTGGCAGGTTTTGCGAATACCGAAAAGCAGAAAACGCCCTGGAAACATAGTGCTTCCTGGGCGTCAAAGGGCAAAAGTTACCCACACTATTCCGCGAAGAACC
>PNLP01000241.1 GCA_013823135.1 Planctomycetaceae bacterium | reverse complement strand
AAGTGACTCGATTTTCAAATCGGTCAAGGCAGTCGAGAGCGCGATATCGTCCCGCGATTCTTTCATATGCTTCTTCAGAATTTCGATGATTTTGGTTGCGACTTCGTCCATCTTTATCTCCAACCCCCCGCCACCCACTGTAGAGGGCCAAAACCGCCCGCCTATACCTAAAGCTACCTAAAGCAGTCCGAATTTCGTGCCAAGCTGAGCCGTCGCATATCCTTAAACGACATTCAAGTCCAGCACCCAGCCCGCCTCTAGGACAGTCACAGCAAGAATCCTGCCGTTTCGATAGGTCAAACACAGCGATGTGAGGACGCGTGAAGACTGCGTTCTTTAACCTAGGCGCGAAGTCGCCCGGTTGGCCGCGCTGACGAGGAAAGTGCTCCGGAGCCGGGCCTGGAAGCGCGCTTCGAACCGGGGCATGAACGATCCGAAAATCGTGCGCTAAAACAACTTCTCGTGACTCGGGACACTAGCGTTCCCGCAAGTAAACGTGTTGAATATGTCGGTGGTGCAATGAATTGAACCTGAGCCGGAACGGGTCACAACAAAGGTGCGTCCGGCTGGGGCGACGATCGACCAAAACAATCAAGTCCGGCCCCGAAGGCCGTGCGCGGTTCCCAGGGAGGACCAACATGACCGAACACAATCGCGAAGCTGTAGCGACGCAGGGCGCTACTCCACAACCGTATGGGTGGTTGGCTCATTACCCGGCGAATGTCCGCTGGGATGCCGTCATTAAACCCGAGCCGTTGTTTACGTTGCTGGATCGGGCGGTGGCAAACCACGGTGCACGCCCGTGCACGAATTTTCTCGGCCGAGTGAACACCTATAAGGACATTGGCGCGCTTGTCGACCGAGTGGCGGCCGGCTTGCAGAGCCTCGGCGTGACCAAGGGCACCAAAGTGGGGTTGTTTCTGCCCAACTGCCCGACGTTCGTGATCTATTATTATGCAATCCTTAAGGCAGGCGGCACGGTCGTCAACTTCAACCCCCTCTACACGCTCGAAGAACTCGCTTATCAGCTGAAGGACAGCGACACCGAGATAATGGTGACGCTAGACCTAAAGGTATTGTTCGACAAAGTGGACGCGCTGCTCCAGTCGGGCGCGTTACCGCGCGCGGTTGTGGCATCGTTTCCGGCCCTGCTGCCGAGTGCGAAATCGGTTCTGTTCAAACTGTTCAAGGGCAAGGAGTTGTCGCGGCCGCAAGATTCGAAAGCGGCCGGCAAGATCGTTCTCGAGGGCCAATTGATGTCGCGTTCGGCAAAGCTGAA
>PNLP01000240.1 GCA_013823135.1 Planctomycetaceae bacterium | reverse complement strand
GAAGCGCTGCGTGGCATGATCCTGGTAGACGCTCGTTTTGCCAACCCGTTCGCGAAGACTCAGAATCACGTCCTGATTGTTGAACCGATCTGCTTCCCGCGAGAGCAGGAATTTGAGTGGCATTTCGCGTTCGCGGGCGTTCTCGGACCGGAAATCGAACATCAGCGTGTGCTCGTCCGAAATCAGTGTCCCATCGGACGCGTAGATCCCAGCCACCAGTTCGCGGGGGCGCATTTTCTCGGACACGGGCTGGGTCTGGTATAGCGTCACGGCGGTCTGTCCTGATGAGATCAGATTCCGCCCGCTGACGAAGATCTGCACATCGACCTGGCCGACGTCGGTCTCCCGCTGCTTGCCTACTCGGATTACCGGGATGACGATCTCTTGCAGGCTGGCGCCGCCGTGCACAAAGCGGCTGCCGGCACCCTTCACGCGCATCCGATTGATCGAATTCGGGATGAGCACGTCGAGACCGCCTGAAAGCCCGAGCGCCGCAGCATCGAAGTGTTTCATGCCCGGGGTGGGGGCGAGGCCCCGGCCGATCACGAACCGCCGGTTACGGAACAGGATTTCATCGCCCTGCGGATCGGCGATGGCGAAGTCGCTCTCGTCCAGAGCGCGGTGCTGATAAAGGAAGCCGTGGTCCGCAGTGATCAGGATGTTGGAGAAGTTGGCCGACGTCAGCTTGCGCACGAGCTTGGTCAGGTCCTCGATCGTGTCTTCCGCTGCCTCAGGCAGCTGCTCCTCGGTCTGCAGCTTGTCCCCGATGGCATCGATACGGTTGTGGTACACGTAGAGGATGTGGTGATCACGGAAGAGCGCCTTGCCCTCGTCAGCGCGCATATTCATCACTTCCTCGGCCTTCAGGGCCTTGGCGCTGTCTCCTTCGCGGCCGGCAGCGAGGATCTTCTCACGGGCCGCAAGCCCCTTGGTGTTTGCACCGTCAGAGACGACGTCGCCGCTCCCGTCTTCGGCCAAAGAAAGCGTGCCGTGGGGAAGGAGGGCAGCCATTCCGAGCTGGGTATAGCTCGGCACCGCGCTGATCATTGGCTTCAGCTCAGCATCGAAACGATCAAGGGCACGAATGCGGCGCAGACATTCCTCACCGACCTCGAAGCGGAACGCGTCCGAGATGATCACGGCAACCTTCTGGTCCTTGCGCCGGTATTCCGCCGCCTGGTCGCGATAGAAGTCGGTTTGCGAGGCAAAGCCGGGGATCTTCCATTCGTCGAGCCCGGCAATTTGATCCTGCCAAGCGTCGTTGAGAGCAAGGACGAAGCTGTTGGTA
>PNLP01000239.1 GCA_013823135.1 Planctomycetaceae bacterium | reverse complement strand
CGGCCATGAACGAGATGCGCGAGATGGCGCCCACGCGATGCGACAGCACCGGCGCGACCCGGCCCTGCGGGAACCAGTCCTCAGGGATCGTTGCGTAGAACACCGCCGCCGCCGCCCAGATCACGAAGAACACGCCCATCACGACGGCTGCGCTCAGTTCGGCGAGCAGCATGCCGATCAGCACCGCGGGCAGTACGATGGCGAACAAGATGCCGAGCGCCTGCACGGTCGGATGGCCGGTCTTGTCGGGATTGCCATAGGGGTTCTTGCCGAGTCCGAGAGCGCTATAGCGAGCCCTCGCGATGGTGTAGCGCACGAGATTGGGGACCCAGAGCAGTCGCATGAGCCCCTTGACGAGTTCGACGTGCGTCAGGGGGAAGTCGAGCCAATGGCCACTTTCCTCGGCCTGCGCAAAGATCGGGTCGCGCTCGGGATCATTGACGAACTGGTGGTGGGGTAGGTGGTGCAGCCGGTAATGGTGGGTCGATGTATAGATCGGGAAGCCGGCCAGCCAATCGGACGCCGCCTCGTTCAGCGTGCGGTTGGCGAACAGCTGATAGTGCGTCCCCTCGTGGATTGCGCCGCCGAGCTGGTGTTGCGAGGCGCCCATCACGACGATGGTCACGATGGCCACCGGGGCGATGATCCACCCGCTGTATCCGCCGGCCAAGATGGCCTGCTCCGCCCATAGCGCACCGGCCAGCGTGGTTGCAATGACCAGCCAGTTGAACGCCAGATAGGACCAATTGGTCGAATTGTCCCTGAGCTTCAGCGCCTCGAGTTCGGCAGGAGCGATGCGGGATGGTCGCGACGGTTTGTCGAGTGGCGGTAACAATGCCGCACCTGACGCTGTGTCCACGATTTCGATGCTCCGGTGTTCGGCGTGAATAGAGTTTCGGCATTCAATCAAGTCACGCCCTGATTAATGCAGTGCAACATGAAGGGTGTCGTACAACGCTGATGACCGGCTGTCGAACCCACATGTGAAATCACCCATTCAAATCATTGCGATGGACGGCTTCGGTCGGAGCTTGCACGCTCATTGCGCACCTGGTTGCTTCATGTCGCTATCGGCATGACGTGCGCAACCGTGATGAGTGCAACCACGACGTGTTAAAAAGGAGTATGGAACAATTTCCGCGCGCGACTGTGCCGTCAGCTCCACCGCCGATTGCTCCACATCCATTGCTCCGGATGCTCACGCACCCAGGCCTCGAACTGGGCCTGCATCTCGGTCATCACGGTCTTCACGTCGTCCGACTGGTTCGCCGTTCGCGGCACCCGCAACTCT
>PNLP01000238.1 GCA_013823135.1 Planctomycetaceae bacterium | reverse complement strand
GGACGACGTGACGTAGCCCGTCCAGCCGTGAAACGTGGCGTCGGTGAACCCGGCGTCGGTGAGCATCTGAAGGAGCGACCGCCCCTTGATCGCACCGCCGATTCAGTCGGACCACGCACCCTTCTTCTCCACCTGTTCGTCCGTTACCGCCTCGCCCAACAGGATGTCGGCCATCTGCAACCTGCCACCGGAGCGAAGAACCCGGAAGACCTCGGCCAGCACTTCCGGCTTGTCGAGGCACAGGTTGAACACGCCGTTCGAGATCACCACATCCACCGTTCCGTCGCCCGCCGGCAAGCGGTCGGCCTCGCCCTGGTGGAACTCGACGTTTGCCACCCCTGCGGCAACGGCGTTGTCGGTGGCCTTCTTCACCATCTCTGGCGTCATGTCCACGCCGATCACCCGACCGCACGGTCCCACCTTTCGGGCGGCAATGATGCTGTCCACCCCGGCCCCGCAACCGATGTCCACCACCGTCTCACCGGGGCGAACTTCGTGCAGGCCGAGCGGGTTCCCAACCCCGGCGAAGGACTCCGTGACCACGGCGGGCAGTGCGTCGATCTCGGCGGGTTCGTAACCGAGTTTCTTCGCACTGGCCGGGCCGGACGGGTGCCGCTGCGGGGCGGTCGGGTCGATGGCGACCTTCACGAACCGCTGCCGGATCTTGTCCTTGATTTCGTTCACGTTCTCCACGACGGCATCCTCACTTCTTGGGGGCGGGTTCGAGCCACACGTTGTTCGCCGGGTTGATCGGCGGCGTGTCCACCGTCACGAAGTAAGCCTTCCCGTCCCCGACCTTCTCGAACTTGTGTCTGACGCCCTTCGGGATGAGCATGTAGTCGCCCGGACCCATCTCCATCGTCTCTTTGCCCAACGTGCATTTCAGTTTGCCTTCGAGGATGTACATGCGGTGAACGCCGTCCGGGTGGAAGTGCAAGGGGGTCGTCCCGTTGACTTCCACCAGCAGCGACCACACGTCCTTCCCCTTCTCGACGGCCCAATACCGGGCTACGCCGAGGTCGGCCACCGGCTCCTTCTTCATGATCTCCGACCGCTTGACCATCAGTCCTTCGGCCTCGACCTCATTGGCATGTTTCGGCGGCTGATCGGCCAGCTTTTCATGCTTGGGCGGGTCGGCCAATGCCGACGCCAGCGACAACAAGGCAATGACCCCTGCCGCGAACAACAACTTCATGGTGGTTTCCTCCGACAACGACTGGCCGTCACACCAGCAAGGTAGGTGTGCAGGTCGGAGGGCGTTACGGGCGTTGGGTGATACCCCGGAGCAGGGGCATAAGCCGTGCTTATGGGA
>PNLP01000237.1 GCA_013823135.1 Planctomycetaceae bacterium | reverse complement strand
GGTCATCGCGGGTGTGCTGCCGGGTGAACTTGTCGTGACCAAGGGAAGCGGCTTGCTGCTCACCGAACTGCTCAGAGCCGACCTCGGCGAGGGATGTGCCTGTTGCCACCCGAAGTAACAACACAGCGTGGAGGTCGAAATGGCGGATGCCGTTGCGGTATGGCGTTCCTTGGCACTGTTCCTGGTTGCGGGCGTCTGTGAGATCGGAGGGGGCTGGCTCATCTGGAAGTGGGAGCGGGATGGCAAACCGGGTTTGTGGGGACTTGTCGGGGCCGTGGTGCTGATCTTGTACGGCATCATCCCAACCCTTCAGGCCAGCCATTTCGGTCGTGTCTATGCCGTTTACGGTGGGTTCTTCATCGTTCTCGCTTTGGCATGGGGCTGGCTGTTCGATGGGTCTGAACCTGACGCTCCAGATTGTATCGGGGCAGGCATCGCCCTAATCGGCGTGTGCGTGATGATGTACTGGCCGCGACCAACCTGATCGCGAAGGAGGGTGCCGTTGCTGAACGCGATCATCGACTTCTCGCTGCGATACCGCTGGCTGGTCATCCTCGGGGCATTTGCCTCGGCGGTGGCCGGTGCCGTGTCGCTACGGTTCCTCGACATCGACGCCTTCCCGGACACGACCCCGGTGCAGGTGCAGATCAACACGGTCGCCCCGTCACTCGGCCCGGAAGAGGTTGAGCAGCAGATCACCTACCCGGTCGAGCAAGCCCTGAGCGGGCTGCCGAAGATCGCACAGATGCGGTCGATCTCGAAGTTCGGTTTCTCCCAGGTCGTGGTGATCTTCGAGGACGGCACCGACATCTACTTCGCTCGGCAACTCATCACGGAGCGGTTGACGAGCGTGCAACTCCCGCAAGGGCTGGACCGCCCGAAGATGGGGCCGGTTTCGACCGGCCTGGGCGAGGTGTTCCATTACGTCGTCACCGGCAAGGGCGACGACGTGACGCAACTCCGCACCGTCCACGACTGGATCGTCCGACCCCAGATGCGGCGGGTGAAGGGCGTGGCCGAGGTCAACTCGTGGGGCGGGTTCGAGCGGCAATATCAGGTGCGGATCGACCCGGCAAAGGTCGCCAAGTACGGGCTGACGTTCGACACCGTTTCCGCCGCGATCCGCGAGAACAACCAGAACGTCGGCGGCGGGGTGATCGACCGGGGGAGCGGCACACTCCTCGTCCACGGCGTGGGCCGCACGACAACGCTGGAGCAGATTCGGAGCATTCAGATCGCGGTGAAGGACGGGGTGCCGGTGTTGCTCGGCGACGTGGCCGATGTGCGGATCGGGCATGAGGTGCGGCGCGGTGCCGTGACTGCGGACGGCAAGGGCGAGGTCGTTCTGGGACT
>PNLP01000236.1 GCA_013823135.1 Planctomycetaceae bacterium | reverse complement strand
CCTTGATCAGTTTCGACGGAGTTTTCCGAAGCTGTTCGCACGACCGGCTCTGCACTCATCTTCACCGCAATCACGTCCGCCAATCGGTAAGCTTTCGCCAGCACCTGACGCGAAGAGCCACCCGCCAGCCGAAACAGGACGCGAAGGACGCGGCACCAAGTTGCCAACCGATCAGGAACATTGTGGCCCGGTTCTGGAAGTTGGACGTTGGGGTTCTTCGAGGTGAACTCTCGCCACACGGACTGATACGCGGCAAAGGTTTTTTGCCGGGTGTGCAGCCCTGCCGGATTGTCCTTGTGCCCCTTGTTCCCCAAGAGGGCGTCCCAGCTTGCGTGGAGTTCGAGAATGCGAACAAGGTCAGCGGCCTGCACCGACGTGAGTTGTTCGGCGGTAGCTTCGGTCAGTTGCGGCATGACTGCCTTCACGATGGCGAACATGTTGGGACCGGGCGAATGATCGACCGGCTGGTCGGTGTGGCCTGATAGCCAGGATCGGGAAGCAGGGGAAGATGGGTTGGCCGGATTCGCGCATGACGTTGCCGGTTCGGACGCATTGGGAGGTAAAGGTTACAACTGGGTCGCAGTGGCCGGGGAGCGGCTTCGGAAGGTGATCGGCTGAAGTTTCCTGGAGTTTGTGCCCATCGCGATCGAAAGACAAGTTTTGGCACAGCGAGTGCATTACATTGCTGCGAAGAACAACAATCGGGCCGAGTTCCCCCGGCCCACCTCCCACACCTGACTGCATTTCCCCACGCTTATCAACGAAAGCCGGTGGCACATGCCACCGGCTTCTTCTTTGCACTCTGGACGTGATCCCAGTCACCAACCAATCTTGCACTTCGACAACGCCTTCTACAGGTCTTCCATGCCCGCCTGCGTCGGATGCGTGTTCGACAGGTTGCGTTCAGTGAGGTTCTTGAGTGCTGCCAGCTCCTTGATGCCAATGTCCGTCACCTTCGTGCTCCGCACGCAGGTCGAGCCTGGTGAGATTTTTGAGTGTTGCCATTTCCTGTACGTTGGCATCCGTGAGTTTGCATAATCGTTCGATGAACCTCACCACCCCAGACGATTTCGTTGCAAATCATGCCGCAACGGGTGCCACGAAGGTTTGCTCTATAATACCGAGCGGTTGGTCGGGCGACACACCGTCGCTCATCCGCGAGTGGAAGCATTATGCAGATCATCTTGTACCACCGCTCTTACCCCGTCGCGGATGCACCCGTCGCACTGTCTCTCGTTCCGCATTCCGACCGCCAGCGGCACACTTTCGCGGTCGGGGAGAATGTGTACGAGGCGGAACTGCGGGAACTCTTGGTCGTCGTACCGGACAACGCAAAGCTTGACGTCCTGAAAAACCTGCTCTGTTGGGCCAGTGACAAAGGG
>PNLP01000235.1 GCA_013823135.1 Planctomycetaceae bacterium | reverse complement strand
GTGTCGCTGATCGACGAGGACCGCCAGTGGTTCAAAGCCGCTTGTGGCTTATCCCCGGATTTGAAAGAGACACCACGTGATCAAGCGTTCTGTAATTACACGATCCTCAACAGGGAGGTATTTGTAGTCCACGATGCGCTGGCGGACGCGCGTTTTGCCTCAAACCCGCTCGTTACTGGTAGTGTCAATATCCGCTTTTATGCGGGAGCACCCCTAAATCTAGGTCCCGATATTCGGGTCGGTTCGCTGTGCTTGATTGACACCAAGCCGCGGGCGTTCGAGCTGGAGCAGGTTGCGATCCTAAAGCAGTTCGCCCGGGTTGTTGTTGACGAGATTTGGCTTCACCGCATCATGACTACGGGTCAGGCGGATGACATTGAGCAGAATCGCGATGAACTCGATTTTGACCTCGCACCGGTTCATACGGGCGCACAGATTCGAGCTGCACGCGCCCTGTTGCGGTGGTCTGCGGACCGTCTCGCGCGCTTGGCCGGTGTCGCCCTGAATACCGTCAAGCGAATCGAGGCGCATGACGGCCCACCGCCGGTACGGCCGGAAACCCTGGACGCCGTGGCCCGCGCCTTGTCCGATAACGGCGTCGAGTGGGTATTCGCGCCTAACCGGCAAGCCGGTGCACGATTAGGCAATGCGGCTCCAATGGGCAGCCTCGGGGAGTTTGCCCCGCCGACCGAAAGACGTGAGCCGCGATAGCACCCGGTTCCGCAGCAGTTCGGCTGCAGCCGCAAGCGGAGAAACAATCCGTTGCGATGACCGTTTGAATTCAGCCAATATGCCCGCGAGCAGTTCCAGAAGCTGATGGCCGACAAAGGCGCGCAGTGCTCAATGAGCCGATCTGGCAACGTCTGGGAAAATGCCGGGATGGAGTGCTTCTTCTCCTCGCTCAAGACAGAGAGGATCAGGGGCAAAGTCTACAGGACGTGAGACAAGGCGCGGGCGTATGTGTTCGACTACATCGAAAGGTTCTAAAGTGACGTCCGCAGGCACTCGACCATCGGCTATTTCAGCCCTGTTGAGTTCGAGCGGAAGGTCAGATTAGCTTAACTACGCGTCTACGAAATCGGCAGCATGCCAAACATTGACTGACGAACCATCTAGTGCTTTGCGACTTCTTTTTTCGAGAAGCCGAATGAGTTTTGGTTCGTCGACATCGCATCCGCTCCTACCCAATACAGCCTGACCATTCCGAGTATAATTCTTGAAAAGGACAATCTGGACAAGGACAGTGGTGGGCCTGAAATCGAACTGTCGGCATCCTACTGTTCTGCACCCGGAACCCGCCATTCCGCTTCCGGCCCCGAAACGGTCGGTACCAGAGCAATCAGGTGATGAAGCCGAAGCGGGACCGATTGCGCTGATTGCGACTGAAC
>PNLP01000234.1 GCA_013823135.1 Planctomycetaceae bacterium | reverse complement strand
AGCCGTTTACTTCTGGCCCCGCTCCGTGCGGCCCCGAATGTCATCTCAATGGTGCGTTCAGGGCCGCATTCGTTTCGGGATCGCGGTTGCAAGCCGCGTGGCCGCGTTCACACCTCATGGAGTTCTCCGAATGAAACCGTACCGCCCGCCCTCCGACCCGCATCCGGTCCGCGAGAAGTTCGCGACCGCCCGCAAGGAGCTGTCGTCCGCCCTGATCGAGCGTGAGGACGAGGTGGACCTTGTGCTCACCGCCCTCATCGCCAACGAGCACGTGCTGCTCGTCGGCCCGCCGGGGTGCGGCAAAAGCCTGTTGCTCGACGCCGTGATGAACTGGATGAACGCCCGCAAGTTCTCGATCCTGCTCACCAAGTTCACCTGCGTCGAAGAAGTCATGGGGCCGGTGAGCCTCGCCGCACTGAAGGGAGACCGCTACCGCCGCGTCACCACGGGTCGCTTGCCCGAGGCCGAGGTGTGCTTCATCGACGAAATCTGGAAGGCGAGCAGCGCGATCCTCAACACCCTCCTGAAGGTGCTCAACGAGCGAGTCTTCGAGAACGACGGCGAGGCGGTGAAGGTGCCGCTCAAGCTCTGCGTCGCGGCGTCGAACGAGTGGCCCTCGCCCGACAGCGGCAAGGAACTCACCGCACTTCTGGATCGCTTCCTGTTCCGCAAGTCCGTGCGTTCGATTGGCTCGCAGGTGGGTCGGCAGCGGTTGCTGTGGCACCGCGACCACACGCCGAAGCTATCCACGACAATCACGTCCGCCGAGGTCGAACACGCCCACCGGGAGGTCACCGCCGTGCCGTGGTCGAGGGCAGCACGGGAGGCGCTGGAGACGATCCTCCGGGAGCTGTCCCGCGAGGGCGTGGTGCCCGGCGACCGGCGGCAGTTCAAGACGGTCACCGCAGTGCAGGCGTTCGCCTTTCTCAACGGTGCCGACGAGGTTCTGCCCGAGCATTTGGAAGTAGCCCAGCACTGCCTGTGGGATGCTCACGACGATCAGCCGCAGAAGGTGGCGCAGGTCGTCGCGAAGGTCGCCAACCCCACGGGCATGCGGGTGTCCCAACTCTTGATCGAAGTCGAAAGTGTGCTGTCTGCGACAGACGTGCGAAACCTCGCCGAGGCCGCGAAAGCCGCCGCGAAGCTGGGCGAGATCGACAAGCAACTCTCGACCCTCTCCGGCAACGGCCGCGTCGAGAAGGCCCGGCTGTACCTCAAGGACCAACTCAAGAAGCTCAAACTCGCCAGCATCGAAGCGGTTTGAGCAATTTCGCTCACGTTTCACGTTGACGGTGTTTTCGCCCAGCGTTGGTAGGCTCTCGCACTGTGCGAGGGCGGTTGTGTTTCCACACGACTGCCCCGCGCAGGGGCGGTCTCTTCGGAGGTCACCCCTTGAACC
>PNLP01000233.1 GCA_013823135.1 Planctomycetaceae bacterium | reverse complement strand
GAAATGCGAAGGCCATCCCGCAACTTGGGATGGCCTTCACTGTCTAAGCGGTCTTGATTGCGGAGGGGGAAATTCCGCCTAGAAACATGTCAGGTGCAAGGCTTCATCGGTTCGAGCGGATCAGAACCGGATGATGGCCCCGGTCAGCACCGCCTGAAAGCCCTCTACGCCGCCCACTGCGCCGTTCACAGTCGTGAGATCGGCCTCATAGTTGCGATAGCCGACGTAGAAGTCCATGGCGGCTGCGTCGATCGACTGGTTGATGCCGAAACCCCACATGTCGACTTCCGACGAGATCAGCGCGCCAGCGCCAGCAGAGATTGTCGGGGCAGTGGTCGCGCCAGCGGCAATACCTCCCGAAGTCCCGAAATTACCGCGATAATACTCACCATAGACTGTCGTCTTGCCGACGGGCAGCCACTTCCTCTGGACGCCGCCCTGGAAGTAATAGAACTCGTCACGATCGTCGACCAGGTTGGCGGCAACGTTCGTGATGCCGCCCGCGCGACGGTCGTCTTCGTGATAGCCGTAGGCGAAGATACCGTAGAGACCGGTTTCAGTGTGAAGCACGCTGGCCGAGAGACCGAGCGACTGGCACTCCGCATTCGAGCCGGCAGCAGGACCCTGGCGTGTGCACGTATTGCCGGTGTTGGAGCCCGTGTCCACATCAGTCCACTGGGTGTAAGAGATACCGGCGGCCAGCTTGAAGCCCTGGATCTCGCCAGCGTAACGGAGGGCGACATCCCACACGTCGTCCTCACCCCAGCTTGCCGAAGCCGCGAAACCAGCGAACGTCGGCGTATCGTAGCGCACCACATTCTGGCGGTTGCCTTCACCGGGATTCTCACGGGCGGCGAGGCTGCGCCACGTCGCGCCCGATTGCGTACCGTCAGAGCGGCGAATACCGAAGTTCTGGTTCCAGTCGAAGACCTGCGAGCGCGCGGCGTGGTTGATGCCGACGGTGCTGATCTGCGTGATGCCGTCCGACGCCTGCGAGGTCTGGCCGACGGTCACCCTACCCAAGGTCTTGCTTCCGAGCCACCAAGCGCTGTGACGAAGGTCGATGCCGTTGCCAGCGCCCTCGTCATCGTCAGCCGAAACGCGGTCGTTACGACCACTGCGCGCGCCAATCTCCAACAGGAAGCCCGCTTCGACATCAGAGTTGACTTTAGCCGATCCACGGAACCGCACGCGCGTCCGGTCCGCGATATTGTCGACGACGTAGGTGTTCTGCTCCTCACCATCATCCCAGAACAGCACGGCCGTGTTAACCCAACCTGAAATCTCAAGCTTGACCTTGCGGTTGCCCTTGCGAACGGTCGTAGCTTCGAGTTCTGCGATGCGCTCTTCCAGATCGGCGCAGCAATCGCCGCCGAGATCGGCAGCCATGGCGGGCTGGCTGATCAAAGC
>PNLP01000232.1 GCA_013823135.1 Planctomycetaceae bacterium | reverse complement strand
CAGATCGTGGAGTCGCTCTTGTTCCTGGCCAGGGCCGACGCTGACGCTGAACTTCCCGGCTTGGAGATCATTGACCTCTCTGCTTGGGTCCGCGATTACCTCGACGGCTACCCGCACGACCGCAGGGATGACGTTCGGTTTGCTGCACCTGCGACCAACATCTACATCAAGGCGCAATCAGCAATGCTCGCCCAGGTTGTCGGCAACTTGATCGACAACGCCTGTAAGTACAGTGACCCCGGCACGGCCATCACGGTTTCCATCGGGGTTGAAAGCGGCGAAGTGACGCTGGCCGTTGAGGACGCAGGCCACGGCATCGAGTCGGCGGAAGTGGGTCGAATCTTTGAGCCATTCTTTCGTTCGGCGGAAGCCCGCCGACGGGGAGCCAGCGGGTTCGGCCTCGGCCTTACCGTGGCCGCTCGAATCGTGCGGTCGTTCGGCGGGCGGTTTGATGTCTGGAGCCAGCCGGGTCAAGGCAGTCGGTTCATGGTGCGGTTGCCACTCCCCGCCGAAAAATGCTCTGGACTGCCATTTGCACACGCTTGATTTTGATCGTCTGTGCGTAGTTCCCGAGGTCTTTGGCCTCGATGCTGGTGATACACGAGAGGGATAAGCTGATCTGATGGTACTCCAAACACGGCTGGACGATGAGCCGATCCCACCACGAGCGACTCCCCTGGCGGACGAACTCGCGGCGACCCTAAAAGAGCCTGAAGACGTGACCGACTTGGCGGCGTGGGACGAGGTATTCACGGGCGTCGCCCATTTGCGGATGATGGCGGACGGCACCGGGGGCGAACACGACAGCAACTCCTCGCGATGTGTGGCGTCTGTTGGAGAATGTGTTGAAAAGGGTGAGGAGAAGATCGACGCTTTTCTCGAAAGGTGACCCTTGATTTGATTCTGGCCCCTGCGAATGGAATGACTGCCGCCTTGGACATCCGGGTAAGTGATTCTGGGAGAGTCGGGGAAACCGGCACCGATGGGTGTCTTCTCGGAGGAGGGCCGTCGAGTCCCTCCTCCGAGAAGGTTCGCTCACGACAGAGGCTTCTTGGTGAAGGTGCCGCTCGGCCCGGTCAGTTTGGTCGGCACCTCTTCCGCCTGTTCAACGGCCTCCCACACCGCCTTTGGTGAAAACACAGTCCCGACCTTCGGGGTGAGGGTGATCGTCTTGGCCTTCACATCGGCCTCAGCCTTCGCCACACCCGGAAGTGTCGTGAGTTTGGTCGTCACTTTCTTGGCACAGGCCGCACAATGGAGATCGGGGATCAGGATCGTCGTCGGCACCGGTTCACCCGCATACGCGGTTACCGCGAGGGCGATCATTCCGACCGCCAACGCGAACGCTGCGATAACTTGCTTCATCATTTCAGACTCCATTTAGGAAATCATTCCTGACCCTCTCACGGT
>PNLP01000231.1 GCA_013823135.1 Planctomycetaceae bacterium | reverse complement strand
CGTCTGGCCAGTGTCGGGCGGTCGTGTTGGAAACGCTGGACCCAAAGGCCAGTCATGACTGGCACGACTGGGCTGCGACGTTGCCAGGGGTTAAGGGTGTCGAGGTGGTATTCGTTCACTGGGACGATGCGGAGATCACTCATGTCGGTGCTTGAAGCAACCCGTCGCCAGTTCATCCGATCTGCGGCGATGGCGGCTGCGTCTGCGGTCGTGGGGTCACGTACCATGGCCGATCCGCCCAGGCCGCCCGGCGGGCTCGAACTTCCGATGCTGCCGGATGTGAAGTGGGACAAGGCACCGTGCCGGTTCTGCGGCACCGGTTGCCACGTTCAGGTTGGCGTGAAGGACGGCAAGGTGGTTGCCGTCACCGGCGACCGACAAGCCGAGGTGAACAAGGGTCTGCTCTGCGTAAAGGGGTATCATGTTGGGCACATCCTGTACGGAAAGGATCGGCTCACGACGCCGATGCTCCGCAAGGATGGCAAGCTCGTTCCGATCACCTGGGACGAAGCGATCGACACCATCGCCAAACGGATTCACGCCGCTCCGTCGAAGTTCGCTTTCTACGGCTCAGGGCAGTGGACCGTCCCCGAAGGCTATGCGGCGAACAAGTTCATGAAGGGCGGGCTCTCGAACAACCACATCGACCCGAACGCCCGGTTGTGCATGGCGTCCGCGGTGACGGGCTACATCAGCACCTACGGCGTCGATGAGCCTTACAACTGCTACGACGATTTGGATCACTGCGACGTGCTCATTCTCTGGGGGAACAACTTCGCCGAGATGCACCCCGTGCTGTTCAGCCGGTTCATCGACCGCAAGCTGAAGGGCGACAAGATCACGTTGGTGGATCTGACGACACGGCACACGCGCACCAGCGAACGGGCCGATCATGTGCTGGTGTTCCAACCACAGTCGGACATGGCGATTGCCAACTGCATCGCGCAGCAGGTGATCGCTGCGGGTGCGGTCGCGAACGAGTTCGTTGAGAAGCACTGCACGTTCCGCAAGCCGTGGGCCAAGCCCGGCGACCCGCAGACGCTCATGGGCCAGCCGTGTTCCTTCGAGGAATACAAGAAGTTCGTCGCGGAATACACACCCGAGAACGTGGCGAAGATTTCCGGGCTGTCGGTCGAGCAACTGCAACTGCTTGGCAAGCTGTTCGCGGACAGGTCGAAGAAGATCAGCAGTCTGTGGTGCATGGGAATGAACCAGCACACGCAGGGGACCGCGGTCAACAACCTCGTTCATGCCATTCACCTGCTGAGCGGTCACTGGGGGCGGCTGGGCGACGGTCCGCAATCGCTCACCGGTCAACCATCCGCGTGTGGCACAGTGCGGGAAGTCGGGACGCTCTCACATGCTCTGCCCGGCGACCTTCGTGTGGATATCAAGGAACAGGCCGAGAAAGCCGAGAAGTTGTGGAACGTGCCGGCTGGCCGGATCAACCCGAAGA
>PNLP01000230.1 GCA_013823135.1 Planctomycetaceae bacterium | reverse complement strand
CCGGACGGCATTGAGGGCGGCTTCGAACTTTACTTCGTAATTCATATGAGGTTCGCTTCCCCGAGGTCCGTTCGACCTGAAACGTTTCGCCAACTTCTTACAGTCGATCGCCGACCGCAACATCATCTATTGTCGCGCCTATGGCAAAGCTGCGACTTCGAACCCGACGGTTGTCGCAAACCACTGGTGGTCGCGCGCCGCCCGTGCACACCTAATCCAAAAGATCGGCCTTCCGCTTCAGCTTGATCGCTCGCTCGCGAAAATTTGAGCACGCCGCCAACATCGCAGGATTGTCCTGGGTCAATTGTGATGCACCGGGCGTGTCAGTGGGCCAAAACCTGACCAGGGGGCCCTTTTTCTCTGAATTGATTGAACGGTCGATGACTACAAGCGGGCGCGGATGCAGGCCGCACGTGCCTCACCTCAAACCTGAACAAGACCAACAAGAACCCACCAGCCAGAAAAACCGCAAAATCGGCGAACAACGAAATATTAATCACCTCTCATTGGAGGAAATACAAGTATAGGTCAAAATCATAACGACGGATAACCAAATTATTCTTGTATTTTACTTGGTTAAACTGAACAAAAATTGAATTGCTTCCAATAACTTAATGTTTCATCAGGATGTCTTTACGCGCAATCCTGGGCTTTTAACTTGGATTTAAGACGCCGGGGGTAAGTTGGCTTCAGTTCAGCAACGAGGGCGCGGGCCCCGTGATGAACGAGTGGAAAGTCAGCTGACGCAACGAATTGGGAGAGTTACATGTTCGCACGTTTCATGAAGGACGAGTCGGGTGCAACCGCTATCGAGTACGGCCTGATCGCCGCTCTCGTCGGCGTTTCGATCATCGTCGGCCTTGAGTCGCTCCGCGACGCCCTGAACGCCATCCTCGCTCAGATCTCGGCAGAGCTCAACGGCGTTTGATTTCCGCGGGCTGCGAGGCCCAAGGGTCAGAAAGCCGCGAATGGACGGGGTCGAAAGACCCGAAACTGGAATGGGTCGAAGGACCCGATAAGCGAGCCGCCCGGTGCCTTGCGCCGGGCGGTTTCGTGTTTTTCGGAAACGAGTGCGTCCAGTCGACGCCTGATTACGTCGGTGCCGGAAATTGGAAAGAACTCGTTCGAATTCGTCAATCGCTTGTTTGCTTTGGTGGCGGAAAGTCGACTGCCACTGAGGCCACAACGGCTGATTTAACGATCGTCTTTAGGACGATGCGATAGTGTCGGGAGACGGTGGGCGCACGAGGCAGCGTGCGGCGATCGCAACTGGCTTCTCGCTGGTGAATTGGCGAGGGCCGGACCAAGTGCCTTGAGGAGGCTCAAATGAAACAATTCAATGGAATATCAGGTCTGTGTGCGTCCTTCGCTACGGACGAGCGGGGCGCCACGTCCGTCGAGTACACCGTGATCATCGCCACTATTGCACTCGGAATCATCGGGACGCTTGACGATATTGCGCCGGCGCTGGTTGG
>PNLP01000229.1 GCA_013823135.1 Planctomycetaceae bacterium | reverse complement strand
TCCTCGAAGACTTCGGCAAGGGTCGCATTGCAGCTGTCAGCTACGACAGCCGCGAGCCGATCAGCCGCACGCTCAGCTCCTTTGCGGTGAACCTGAACGGCCAACCAAGCTTCGCCCAGATCGTCGCTCAGATGCGTGGCGAGCGGATCGAAGTCGTGACGACCCCAGGCGCTGCCAACCAACCCGGCAAACTGTCGGGCGTGATCGTCGGCGTGGAAACGCAGAAGGTTCCTGCTGGCACGACCACGGTTGACGCACAAGTGCTGAACATGTGGTGTGCGGAGGGTCTTCGCGCTGTGAAGATGTCCGAAGTGCAGCAACTGCGGTTCTCGAATCCGATCATCGAGAACGAATTCCGCCGCGCTCTCGATACGCTGGCCCTGACTCACGACTCGCAAAAGAAGGCCGTGAGCCTTCACTTCGCGGGCGACGGCCAACGTAAGGTTCAGGTCGGCTACGTTGTCGAAGCGCCGATCTGGAAGACGAGCTACCGCATGGTTCTCGCGGACAAAGAGAAGCCATACCTGCAAGGCTGGGCGATGGTCGAGAACCCCACAGATGAAGATTGGGCCGGCGTGAAGATGGCACTTGTGAGCGGTCGGCCGATCAGCTTCAAGATGGACCTCTACAACCCGCTCTACATCAACCGACCAACCGTCGAACCCGAACTCTTCGCTTCGCTCCGACCCGTCACCTACCGCGGTGGATTCGGCAAGCAAGCGGATGTCCTCGCAATCCAGGACGAGCAGCGAGCTCGAGGCGAAGGGAAGGGCGAGGCTGAATTCGCGGGCAAACCTGCTCTGGGCGCGGCGGCTCCGGGGGCCGCAATGAGGGAAAAGTCCGATTCCGATGCCTTGCGACGATCCTTCAACGCCAACAACGCCGACGGCAAGTTCGCGAAGGACACCGCCGCGGAACTGGGCCGACGAATCGGCACGGGTGCGGTCGGCAACGCGGCCACGGCGGGCGCACTGGGCGACTTCTTCCAGTACACGATCGACCATCCCGTGACGCTCGGTCGCCAGAAGAGCGCGATGCTGCCGATCGTGGGCAAAGAAGTCGAGGGCCAGAAGGTCAGCATCTACAACCAAAACGTGCAGAAGACGCACCCGCTGCTGGGCCTCAAGTTCAAGAACACGAGCGGCGCTCACTTGAACCAGGGACCGATCACCGTGTTCGAAGGCAGCGTGTACGCCGGTGACACCCGCGTGCTCGACGTGCAACCGAACGAAGAGCGGCTCGTCAGCTACGCCATCGACCTCGGCACCGAAGTCGATCCGCAGGTCGGCCCCGGCACCCAGAAGATCACCAGCGTGAAGGCCGTTCGCGGCATCGTCACCACCAAGACGAAGTTCACGGAAGAAAAGAAGTACCGGATCATCAACCGCTCGCAAACGGACCGCACGCTGTTGATCGAGCACGCGAACCGCACCAACCAGCAGTTCAAGATCGTGGACACCGAGAAGCCGGTGGAAGATACACCAGATGTCTACCGCTTCCAGGTCGGCGTGAAGTCCAGCGAG
>PNLP01000228.1 GCA_013823135.1 Planctomycetaceae bacterium | reverse complement strand
CGCTCCAGGGTTGGATCTCTTGACCGGACCACGCGTGCTCCGGTTCGGCCATCCGCTTCTCCTCGCGGCGCGCTCCAGTGCAAATGTCAGTTCCATAGGGAGCTCAAGCAATCCCTTGATTCAAAGATATTTTTTTACTGACACTTACGAACGGGAACAACTGCGACGGGGGGCAACGACCCGACGAGCCGGTCATAGCAGCTTATATTGTATCGATTGATACAAAATTGTGTGATCTCGCCAGACCAACGCATTGTTGCCCCCCTTTCCTGAATTCTCGTCAACAAAAAACCCGTCCCGCGCTGTGCGGAACGGGTTTACAAAAAAGCTTCCACGTCACGGGACGCATCGCCGTCGGGCGCGTGCGCCGTCATCCTTCCGAAGCTCAGATCTTGTGGGCCATACGGGAGCGCTTCGTATCCAAGTATCGCTTGTTGTAGAGGCTCGGCTCTGTGATCGAGGCAACCTGCTCGATCACCTTCACGCCCTGAGACTTCAAAGCCTCGACCTTGGCCGGGTTGTTCGTCAGGAGCCTGATTTCCGGCATTCCGAGGTCGAACAAGATCTGTGCGGAGAGGTCGTACTCGCGAGCATCGATTGGTTCACCGATCTCGATGTTTGCATCAACCGTGTCCAGGCCCTGGTCCTGCAGTGCGTAGGCTCGGATCTTGTTGACGAGCCCGATCCCACGACCTTCATGATATGGCAGGTAAATAATCACGCCTAGCGGCGCCGTGGTGATCTTCTTCAATGCGTCCTGCAACTGCGCGTAGCAATCGCACTTCAAGGAATGAAAGATGTCGCCGGTCACGCACCCGGAATGCACGCGCACCAGCGGCAACTCGTTGGCGGGCGTGCCGGGGACCCGATGGATGAGTGCGAGCGCCTGCGATGCCGGATCCACGCCTTGATAGGCGCGCGCGTCAAGGGCAATTTCTTGACCTTGGAACTCGATCGGCAGAATAGTTTGGGCTGACCAATCGATATCGAGCACCACGGATTTGACCGCGTTGGACTTCATGGACCTCTCCAAGGGACGTCTGAAATTAACGTGTAGAACCTGCAGGCACGCCGCCACGTGCACCGCACTCGAATCGACGAGCATTTGTGCTCTTGAGCACCGTAACCAAACCATCATTGCCTCGAAATTGGGTCCCTCTCAAGGCAATGCATTCTAACCGCGGGCGTGACACTTTAACCCAACGGCGGCGCCCACACCTTGGCAACCGCCGCTTCGACATCAAATAAGGCGATATGATAGTTGCCTCAGTCACAAGTTGCCGGCCCGCAACACAAATCCGTGACCGCCTTGCTCGACGAACCGGCCTAATAGGATACGATCGTCGGTAACGAAAGTTCCATCGTCCGACCCGACCGCCCGGCCTGCCCCGCCCATCGTCCCTCTAAAGCAAAGCTTCATGATCCGAAACGCCGCGATCTTTTTCGGCCTCTTCGTTCTCGCCCTGTCTGCGGCCACAGCGCCGATCGCCGCCCGACCAGACCTCGCGGCGGAGGCGGTGGAGGG
>PNLP01000227.1 GCA_013823135.1 Planctomycetaceae bacterium | reverse complement strand
TATCGTGAGCAACACAGAGAAGATCCACACCCCGCGTGTAGCTAATCTGTGTAGCAATTGGACCCCGAATTCTCCGCCCCGCAGACAGGGCAACCCTCGGAGGTAGTTCATGGCCAAGTCCCCAAAGCATGTTGGTGTGAAATCGATCTCATCTCGCGGCAGTCCCGATCCCGGCCAAATCGCTCAGGAAGCGGGCATTGTCCCCCCGACTACGACACCGGTCAAATCGAAACCACATGTACAATCGGTAGAGCCACCGCGTAAGGGTCGGCGACCGGGGCGACCGAGATCCCGTCGCCAGTCCCATGGATCAGCATGGCATTGGCGGCAGACCGACTGCTGGTACTACACCCTCCCTGGAACCAAGAAGCGAGTGTCCCTGCTCGACGAGGACGGAGTCCGAATCCGCGGCAAGGAGAATAAGGAGAAGGCTCGGTTGGCTCTCGCACGTGTTACCCTCGTCGAGCAGGGCGAACTCGCCGCCGCACCGACTGCGGGGGGTGAATGGCTCGTGGCCCGGGTGTGTTCCGAGTACATTCAATACTGTGAGCGCGGGGTGACCAGCAAGACTCTCAGCGTCGGCCATCGAGACACCGTTGTTGCCCACCTGAACGACCTGTGCAAGTTCTGCGGTGCGGTGCCGGTCCACCAACTGAAGAAGACACATATCCGCACATGGGTCGAGTCGCACACAGGATGGAAATCACAGGCCACGGAGCGGACCGCACTGACCATCGTGATTGCCGCATTCAACTATTGCCAGAACAACCACGACGTACCGAGTCCTATCAAGGGACTGAAGAAGCCGGGTTCCAAGCCACGACTGCACTCGCTCTCGAAAGAGGACGAGGCGGCGCTGTTGAAGGCGGCGACCCCGCCTTTCCGGGACTTCCTGTTCGCGGCAAATCTCACCGGCCTACGACCGTTCTGTGAGTTGGCGCGACTTAAGGCTGAGGATGTGGAAGAAGGGCCACGCGGGATGATGTGGCGTGTGTACTCGTCGAAGACAGACAAGACCCGCAAGATCCCGGTCCGCCCAGAAGTGGCCGAGTTGACGCGACGACTTCTGGAGACCGCCCCGAAGGGGACGGGCAAGACGCTGTTCCGGACGGTCAAGGGGAAGGCGTGGAGCAAGGTTCACGGGGTACACAGGTTCATAGCGCTGCGGAAGAAACTGGAGTGGGACAAGGACCCCGTGCGGAAGAAGTACTCGTGTTATTCATGCCGGCACACGTTCGCCCATCGGATGTTGTCGGGGTTCTGGAACGAAGGTGCGGGGTGCTCGGTGGAAACTCTGGCGGAACTGATTGGTGACACTCCGAAGGTGGCGTTTGATCATTATGGGCGTGAGTGGGGTCAGCATTTCCAGGATCCGCTCTGGAACGCGATCGGAGTGAAGACCAAGCCCACGGATGATCGACAAGCGGCCTGCCCTGACAGTGGCAAGGCGGCACGTGACCTGACGAGTTCCGGAGTGGAACGGGTGGGCAGTGATCCCTCGTAAGTACGAAGTACCGGCAGAACTG
>PNLP01000226.1 GCA_013823135.1 Planctomycetaceae bacterium | reverse complement strand
GGACACTGTAGCAAGGAAGGTGCGTCATTTCCGCTGGCATCGGGCGTTGTGCAGCACCTTCGAGGTCGATTGGCGATCGGTGGCTTGTTGATCACGCTAAAGATCCAAAGCCAAGCGGCCTTCGAGCGACTCTTGGGTACGGACGCCGTACACCGTCTTCTGCATCTTGCGGACTCGCCGGTTGCTGCGTTCCACCGCGTTGCTCGTCGCTGGTAGCAACTTGTCGTCCAAAAACTCTACCGCCTTCTCCAGGTTCGGTGAGTTCAACTGGTCCAGAGTCTTACCCACGCTGCGGAACCGACGCACACGCTGACGCAACCGGGCTAGTTTCGCCAGTGCTGTGGCTGTCCGGCAACGCCGGTCGAACAAGCGATAGACTTCGTCCATGATGGCACGGACTGCCCGCAGTTGCCTTTGCCCTCGACACAACTGCCGTAACCGTGCTCGTTGTGCCACACTGGGGTGATGGCGAACGAACAGATGGCGGTGCTCGAACAACTCCGACACACGTTGTTCGATGCTCTTGGCTCGGCGGGCCTTGCGTTGCGACTCCTGATCCTTGCGGGGTCGTCCTCGCGGCAACTTTGGGGTCTGGGCGGCCAGACGCTTGCGAAGCCGAGCGACAACACGCAGCACCACTTTGATCAATTCCTTGAGGATGTGGAACTCGCACACTTGGTGCGGCACGTCGCCAAAGAACTCGGCCAGCGGCACCGGATACAAGGTCGAACCGTCCGTAGTGATCCCGTGGACGATGCAACTACGGGCGGTGAACGCTTGTTGAAGCCGACGCAAGAAGCGTCGGATATCATCATGGTCGGGGTCGTGATCGAGTACCTCGTAGAGCAGGCGACGCTGTTTGGGTCCATCCACGGCACAGAGTACGCAAAAGGGGCCATCGTACATCTCGTCGAGAACCAGGTAGCCGGAGAAGTCGGCTAAAGCCCAATCGCGGTATGTAGTCTCAAGCTGCGAGTCCGCCTTTTTTTCCCGCCGCCTCGACCCAGTTCTGGATGGTGGCGTAGGGCACGAAGACACGGTGGTCACGCCAGAGATGCCAGGAAGCGGTGCGGTAGGGCAACCCGTCCTCGACCACCAGACGAACGGCCACGGTGCTGACTCTGTGGGTGTAATGGCTGCCAGAAGGGGCGAGGTCGGAGGTGTCGGCACAGAAGCAGCGTTGGCAAGTCGGGCAGCGGAATTTGGAGTAACGGACAGAGAGGTCGAGTGGTCGAGCAGTTTGCAAACTGCTGAGGTCGTGGAGCGTGCGGTGCCCGATGCCGTAGCGGTAGGCGTGGTGACCGCAGCGTGGACAGAGTCGTCGTCGATAGTTGCGTGATCGTTGTCGGACCAGCGGGGTGGGGAGATCCTCGATATGGGTAATCCCCTCGGTGGGGTCTGGTGTGTACTCTCCGGGTGCCATCGCTGACCCTCCCAAGGGCGTGGGCTTGCTGACTTCAGCACAGCAGTTGGCCCGGAAGAGGTCAAGAGAACACACTGTACTGCGCCCCTTGGACTGGACACAA
>PNLP01000225.1 GCA_013823135.1 Planctomycetaceae bacterium | reverse complement strand
TTCCGGCATCTGTGGTCGATTTCGTGGCCGTCCGGTATGGGTCCGTTCACCTGCTCCCAAACAAACCGGTGAAGACGTAAATTCTTCCCCCCGACGCGAAGCTGAGCATAGCCGCGCCCATTGGGCTTGTGGCTTACGCATTCGATGCAGTCCCCGTGAACCGGGGTTCCGTCGATGTCCAGGGTTTCACAGGGTACCCGTCTGAATTCGAGGGGCTTGGCGTTTCCGTGAGTAACGGGCCGAACGGCGTCAAAAAGTTCTTCGATATTCATGTTTCTCCGTTTTTCTGGTAGTGCCGCGAAGAAAATCCGCACAGCATTCTGAAATTAGCGTGTAAATTTTAAGAATGAAAGCAAAAAATCTGTATAATATCATTTTAAGCTTATGAGGCACGGTTAGTGGCGGCATTATGTATTGCTACTTCTATCTGTATAAGTCATTTTATGAGTTTGCGGTTACAGATACATCTAAGTAAGCTAATAACGACACTAAAAGCTAACTAATGGTTTTATATGAAGGCTGCTG
Source organism: Planctomycetaceae bacterium (assembly GCA_013823135.1). GTDB lineage: Bacteria > Planctomycetota > Planctomycetia > Gemmatales > Gemmataceae > Gemmata. Next base: position 1,035 of record PNLP01000225.1, on the reverse strand, counting down.
ATGTGAGACTGAGGAGTGACTGAGGTGCGACTATGGGTTGACCTCCAGGCCCGAATAGATGAGGAGACCTCGGGTCTTTGGGTGATACATCGGGTGATACATTCCGCTTCCGAGCAGAGCTGTGTCGCTTGAAGTGGAAGGCGAACCAAAGTAACCCTCAAGCGACGTGAGCCTCCATAGCTCGCCGAAAGTCATGCTTTGCGTCCGCTGCCCCTATGAGACGCGCTCTATGCCCAGGTGGCGGAATTGGTAGACGCGCTGGTTTCAGGTACCAGTGGTGAAAGCCGTGGAGGTTCGAGTCCTCTCCTGGCACAAAATCAAAGGCTGTTGTCGTCCAAATTATTCCAACGGCGTCAGGGTTTCCCATCGCCACAGGCCGCGCTGAGAACGATCCGATCGCCGCATTGAAAATGAGCGCTCGCTTCCGGGATCGTCCAGCATCGCGCCGCGATTACCGATCCCAAGGCCATCGGCGCGCTTCTTCACGCCATCGCGGAATATGAGGGCGTGGCGGAAAAAAACGAGCGGCACTAAAAAGATGGCGTCCGCCCCGGCGAGCTGCGCGCGGCGCAATGAGCCGGCGACGAAGCATCGTTGTCCGCTGCGGGCGTTTTAGTGCATCTCGAAATAGCAGCTTGGCGCGGCTATTCGTGATTCGCTTCGCTCCACCCCTATGAAATGAAATCGGCCAGATATTCCGCTGTTGGCGTCACCCCCGCCAGCAACAGGTGCTCGCGCGCCCGCGTGCCGGCAACATAGAGCAATCGGCGCTCGGTTTCTTAGATATCGTCGAGTTCCGCCTCGTCGGCGGCGTCGGCGACGCGCGCGTCGAGTGGAAGAATTCCTTCGTCGCATGCCATCACGACGACGGCGCGAAATTCCAGCCCTTTGGCGAGGTTCATGGGAGCGGTCGTTATCCCGTCGACGCCAGCAAGCCCATCGATCGCGGCGTGGGTGCGAGTGACGAACTGCGGCGTCGGCACGAACACGCCAATTTCGTGGGCCGCTATTCCGTCGCCGAGCCAAGTTTGGACC
>PNLP01000224.1 GCA_013823135.1 Planctomycetaceae bacterium | reverse complement strand
GTCGTGACTTGTTCCTTACCGCAGCCTGATCGCAATTTGGTGTTATTGCTGCCGAATCGCGAGCCAAAGGAGCGACTGGGTTCACCGCGATTTTGGGAATCCTGAGTTCCAATTCTGCGTCACGATCTCTGCATTGGGCCGCGAAGGCCCGCCGTCGAAGATGCGTGACGGACGTTTCGTGTTCTTGTGCCCAGCGTGCAACGAGATGCTCGTCTACGTGAACCCGCGCAACAACCTCGCTCACTGCTTCGGGTGCAGGAAGAACTGGAACAACATCGACCTGTTGCTGGCACTCGACTACAACTTCGCCGACGCCGTCGCACTTCTCGAACTCTGGTTGTATCTGCACCAAACGAAGCGGTCCACACGCACGACAACTTGAGGTGAAGTAGCCTGCTGCGTCGGGTGCCTGCGGGTGCTCGGCTTCGTTTTGTCGGAGCCGTCCGAACGGTCCGACCCGGTACGTCGAACTTCTCCAAAATTCCGAAGAGCGTGGTAAAAGGCCCGTTTACGCCGCCAGATTCATACAGCCTGAATTCGGGAACCGATGCGATGACAATTCGGTGCGCCACAGGGAGTGAGGTGGCCGGAACCCGGGAAGGCATCGACTCCCTTCTTGTGGACGGCTTTTTTCCAGGAATGGAGAAGGTTTTCGCGGATGCCGAGTCGCCGTGCGACCTCGGCAACGGAGAGCTTCTGTTCGCTGATCATCTTGACGGCCTGGAGCTTGAACTCCGGTGTGTGAACCTTGCGCTTACCTGACATTGGGTGTCTCCTCTTGATCAGAGTTTACACCGCTTTCCCACTGTCCACCATTCGTGGGGAACTTCAGGCGTGGAGTCCGTAGCCGACGAGGAATCGGCTGTGATCGTCCATGAATGCGACCAGGTAAACCCGCCGGTTCTGTCTCTTGAGGATAAAGGTGAACAGATCGGTCTGCCAGAGTTGATTGGGTCTGGCTCGCTCGAAAGACGTGACCTTGGGTTCGTGCTTGTGGGTCGCGGTTTCCTCGCTCTCGTACCCAGCCTCGTGAAGCACCTTTGCGACCGCCGCCGGACTGGCGGGGAGTGCCGGTCCACGCACGAGCATGTCGCTGATCCGTTGACATCCCCAGTCAGAGTGAGCCTCCTTGAGCATGAGGATGGTGCGTCGCGTGAGTTCGGGGAGCCGAGATCCGACGGGTCCACCCTTGGGCTTGTCCATGAGACCAGCCGGTCCTTCGGCGTCGAACCTCTTCTTCCAGGCGTAGAGGGTGTGCTTGGAGATTCCGATGAGGGGTGCGAAATCGCCAGCCGGCAATCCACTGCGTCGCCAGGAGTCGAGAATGAGAACTCGCTGCTCCGGGGTGAATGTCGCGTCGGCGTCGGTGGTGAGCTTCAAGGCCGACCGCGTGCGTGGTCCGCGACCGGAGAGTGGCGGAACAATGGGCGGGAGCGGTGGAGTGTGAGGCGGGATTGGCGGGCCACCCGTTCGGGGTGGTAACGACCCGGAGGAATCCGGATTCGGGACAGCATTCAGGCTTTCTTCGGACATGACCAAACCTCTCCTGGCGGACATCTCCGCCAACTGAGAGG
>PNLP01000223.1 GCA_013823135.1 Planctomycetaceae bacterium | reverse complement strand
ATGTCAGACGTTCGGTTGCTATCTTCGACTTCCTGAAAGCGGCCACGTTTTCATAGGGCTCGGAACAGCTAAAATTGGGACAATACTGCCGTTCGCAAGTGGCCATCGAATGGCAGGTTCGGCTAAAAGCGGACGCTAATTTGTGGAGCTCAGAACGGCTATGATTGCGGACTGACCGGTAAGCCCCCTTTTCAGTTGCCGATGCGTCTAAGCCGCCCATCGTTCATCGATCCAGAAGTCGGCTTGTGCATGACCGAGGGGGTGGACTTTTCTGGCAGGCAGCTACCGGGCACCTCGGTGCGAATAGCCGAAGTAGGTGCACCTGTTTTACAAATTGCTCACGAGCGGGTTTATGGACATAGGCTTGCGGCAACGGCCTCCTAGGGGCTGGCGGTATGCTGATGTTCAGCTGACAGCTGCGGCCGTTTGCGGCACGATGGCTAGGCGGTTTATACTCTCAGGCCTGGAAGTTAGCGGCTGAAACGTGCGGCGATGCGGGCGATCACGGATCGCAGATCATGATAATCGGCTCGGCGGAACGTGCCCCGGTCACCTAATTCAAGAGATAGATGGCGGTGGACGGTGCCCAGGGCGTGGTACGGCACAGACGGCAGCAGATGATGCAGCGCGTGATACCGCAAGCCGACAGGAGCCCAGAGAACTGGCAGCGTGGCGGGCGGGGGCACGTTGACCGAGTCTAAGTACTGAGCAGTCAAGCTCATAGGATCGCCGGACTCGTTATCCCAAAGGTGTGCTCCCAAGGTACGAACCTGATTGATAACAGCTACGCCTGATCCGATCCCCAGCGCGATGAGCAAGCTATTTAGGCTAATCAGACCCGCAGCCACCAGCACGAGTATCGCCATGGCCCAAACGCTGGCCGCCACTTCCTGGATCAGCCACTCGCGGCGAAACGCACCCGTAGGCGGAGGTCTGCGGAATGAAGGATTGATCGCCAGAGCCGAATATCGCTCGACGACGACCTTCCTCAATGCCGAGCCGAACAGGCTGAAAGGGGCGACGACCGCAAAGCGGAACAACAGGCCAAGAGGTGCAAGAGCGGAAACGCAGACGAATAGTACCAAGGCGCCGCGCCCCATCGAGGCAAGCGGGAGGTATTCCGGATCGCGGCTTGTGCCATAGGTGGTTTTCGCGTGGTGCCGGGTGTGCACGTCGTCGTACATGAAACCCGGCGTCAGAAGCGGTATGCCTATCAGCACGTTCCAGGCAGCCGAAAAGCCGGGAAGTCTGTCGCGGCGAATATGGGTCAACTCATGAATGAAGCTTAGCGCCCGATAGAACGCCAAGGCCGACACGATGCAGAGCGCCAGGGCCACCGCCCGGAATGGCAGGAGAAGAGCGCCGGCCAACGCGCCATAGGCGACGACCGCCGTTGCCGCCAGATCACCCCAATAAATGCGTGGATCCGGCCGGCTGAAATCGCGCGCGGCTTCAGCCGCTGCCAGGAGCAGCTGCTTGTCCTCGCCCATCCCTCGTTGTGATGGCGAGCGCACGACGTGATCGAAAGTAGCGGGAGGCACCGCCTCAGTCGATTGAGCAACCTGTTGTCTGGAAATTCTG
>PNLP01000222.1 GCA_013823135.1 Planctomycetaceae bacterium | reverse complement strand
GAGATGTTCGGCGACGTCGATGACGCGGAACTCGAAGCGCTCGCCGAGAACATGGAGACGCACGGGCTACGCGATCCCGTCGAGGTCACCCCGGACGGCACCGTCATCGCCGGCCACCAGCGGGTGCGGGCGGCGAAGCGCCTCGGCTGGAAAGAAATCAACGTGATCGTCCGCTACGACCTCGCGGGCGAAGGGCCGGAGGCGGTCGAGCGGCATTTCGTCGAAACCAATTTCATCCGCCGACAACTCGGGCCGCTCGCCCGCGCCAAGTGCGTCAAGCGGTTGATGGAGTTGGAAGAAGGACGCGGCACAGCGAGGTTCGGCTTCACCAAGAAGGAGGAACTCAAGAATCGGATCGCGAAGCGGATGGGGCTCAGCCTTCGCTCCGTCAACCGCTACTTGTTGGTGCTCGATACCCCTGTCGCGATCCAGGCGGCCTTTGACCGGGGTGAGATCCCGATCGTGACCGCCGGAAAGGTCGCGCTCCTCACGAAGACGGCACAGGCCGACATCGCCCACCGGATCTCGGCCGGGGAGAAGCCTGTCGCCGTGATCGGAGAGCACGCCAAGGGCGGCGCCGAAAGCGACGTTGGCAAGTCGTTCCGCCGCCTCCTGTCGTCGCTCCGACGCGAGGTTCCGCAGGTTCGCGGGCAACGGGATCAGATCAGTTTGGGCCGGCTCCAGAAAGCCGACGCGAGCATCCGGGAAGCGATTGTGGTGCTGAACGAGTTCGTATCGGGTCAGGGGCAGAAGGCGACGTGAAGGTCCGCCATACGTGACTCCAAATACGGAAAAGGGGACAGGTTGTCCCGCGTTCGACGCTCGGGACAACGTGGCTCAGCGAAGTATGTAGGGACTCCGACCATGTTCAAGCAGTTCGGGTTCCGCCTGGCGAATGTTCGGCTCATGAACACAACGAGGAGAACCTGGATGACGTAAAGTTCGCCGACACGTGTTTCCGGGCTGGTGCCACCCCGATCTTCCTGCACCACACGACCAAAACCACGAGTTCCAGGCGGGCCGCGATAACGTTCAACGACCTGGCCTTCGCCGGGATCGCCGAATTCGCCCGGCAATGGGTTCTTGTAGGACGAGCCGCCGAGTACGAACCCGGCAGCGATGCCCACGACTTGATCTTGTCGATCGGCGGCAGCGCTGGGCACTCGTCGGGCTGGTCGGTCCGCGTCGAGGAGAGCCGTGACGCGACTAATCGCCGGTGGTCGGTGCGGGTCCGCCCCAACGAAGGAACCGGTCCGAACAGCACATGCCCGAAGCGGGGGCGTCATGGGCAACGCGAACATGATGTAAGCGATGTAGGTACATGACGGGCCAATAACGGTGCTGGAAACACGGTGTTCTGGCCCGCTGCGAACGTCTCCGAGGCCCGAATTTGGATTCCTTAATCCCGTCCGGCGCTCAAAACGGGGTCGTTAACATCCGGCTAAACCTCTTCAGAGACACCCGGAGGGAGTGCTGGGAGCCCGATTCGATCCGATCCGAGTATCGGAGTTGTGCACGCGAGTGCCGTGCACCCGTCTGCTCTCGCGGAAACGCCTTGAAAATGCGATACTGGGTAGTCCAAGT
>PNLP01000221.1 GCA_013823135.1 Planctomycetaceae bacterium | reverse complement strand
CCTTGAACTCCGCTGAAAACTTTCTCGGCTTCGCCATGGGATACCTCCTTCACCTCAGGTTATCCCAACTCTACCCCGCGCCCAGTTTTTGGGGCGCAGTACACTTCGAGTGGCTGATCGTGTTTTGCCGTTGTGAGTTTATGGCTGCAGGAGTGACTCCCGAGACGGCTGCCGAAATACGAGTGTTACTCAGCACCGCCCGAGTAGCCCGCCGTCAGGCGGGCTGCCTGGATTTCTCTTTAGCCATTGGCGAGAAACACGCCGTCACACATGCATTCCCGCCTTCGTCGTTTCACTGCGAGCGAATGGTTCGGGGATAAGTTGCCAGCGGCAGTTACGTGTTCTTCGCCATCCGACATGGGCAAGTCGCTGACGACGATCCTCGACGACGCTCACCTGATGGACCTGCCCAACCTTCGCAAGTTGCGGTTGTTGTTCGAAGACTTCCCCAAGAACCACAACCTGATCCTGATCGGCCGGCCCAACTTGCTTGCGTCGCTGGACCTGGGTGTCAATCACGACATCAAGAGCCGGGTGACCTACTCGGTCATCACCAAGCGACTGATCCCCGACGCCATGCGGGACTTCATTCTGCGTGAACTCGACCGTGTCGGACTGGGTCACAACACCTTCACGTAACCGGCCATAGACCTCGTGGTTCGCTCCGCCGACGGCGTGCTGCGTTACGCTCGAAATCTCTGTGTCGGCTGCCTGATCGAGGCCGTGCGGAGTGCGAAAACGACGATCGACATCGACAGCGTGAACCGCGTGCTGATGCAACCCCACTGGCAGAAGGAAACCGACCTCAAGGACTACTGACTTCACGGATTTCACGGACTTCACTGACGGAGAAATTCATGTTCCAGGCGGACCTGCTTCGTCGGCTTCGCAGCGACTTGCCGATCTCCGTCACGATCTCTGCGTTGGGCCCCGAGGGTCCGTCGTCGAAGATGCGTGACGGACGCTTCGTGTTCGTGTGCCCGTCGTGTGGCGACATGCTTGTTGCCGTGAACTCACGTAACAACTTGGCTCACTGCTTCGGGTGCTGTAAGAACTTCAACAACATCGACCTGCTGCTGGCATGCGACTACAACTTCGCCGACGCGGTCGCACTTCTCGAACTCGGGTTGCACCTGTACCAGACCAAACGATCCACACACTCGACAACGACTCCGACGTAGCCTGCTGCGTCGGGTGCTGTGGGCGTTCGTTGCCGTTTTGCCAGAACCGTCCGAACGATCCGACCCGGTACGCAGACCTCCTCCAGAATTCCGAAGAGCGCGGTAAAAGGCCCCGTTATGCTGCCAGATTCATACAGCCTGAATTCGGCAACGGATGCGACCAGAATTCGGTGCGCCACAGGTAACGACCCGGAGGAATCCGGATTCGGGACAGCATTCAGGATTTCTTCAGACATGACCAAACCTATCCTGGCGGACATCTCCGCCAACTGAAAGGAGGCAATTCACCCACCTATTTCGACACTGTAGCAAGGAAGGTGTGTACTGCGCCCCAAAAACTGGGCGCGGGGTAGAGTTGGGATAACCTGAGGTGAAGGAGGTATCCCATGGCGAAGCCGAGAAAGTTTTC
>PNLP01000220.1 GCA_013823135.1 Planctomycetaceae bacterium | reverse complement strand
CATTCGGCGCCGTCCGCTTGAAGCGCGTCAAGTCCGGGATAGAGCGCACGACAAACACGCGGTCGGGGTCCATGCCGCCGCGGCTGATGGCGATCGAGCGGAACGTCTCGTTGGTGGCGATCGATACATCTGCCGTCTTGAACGTCATCCGCTCCAGCCCGAGCAGCAAGGAATGAATCAGGCCTCGGCGGCCGAACTTTACTTCGAACAGCTCAGGGTTGATATCGTGATGATCGAAGACGAACGGCTTGCCGAACAAATGCTTCCAGAAGCCGGCGACCAGAAAAATGAGGTCTGGAGGGTTGCAGGCCTGGATTACGTCGAACCCGACCTTGAAATAGGCACGGATCGAGAGCACGAATTCCCAGAACAACGCGCACGAGTATTCGAGCGCGTACCCGAGCGCGCCGTCTGCCTCGAACGGGAGCGGATGGCGGAAGACATGGATGCCCTCAAGCACCTCGTAGGAGGCCGTGTACTTGCCGCCGCGCGGGCAGATGACAGATACCGTGTAGCCGGCCTCGCGAAGCGTGCGCGCTTCCTGCCAGACCCGGCGATCGAGCGGAACGGTCAAGTTCTCGACAATGATAAGAACGCTCGGAGACTTAGACACGCGCAACACTCCCGAGACGTGCGATCTGACCCCCACGGTCCGCACGAACCAGGGTTGAGTTTCGGCGGAACAGGTAAAAAAAGCTTTCGTCGGCCGTGGCGATGAACGCCTGCGGTTACCTCCCGAGACAGAATGTGAGGTAACCGGAAAGGCGACTTGCGAAGCGGCCCAATTCTTGCGATCTACTCAACGAGACGCTGTTAAGCAGTCCTTAAGGATGTGTATCCTGCGTGGAGTTTGAGGCTCATGTTCCGCATTCCCCGATCCCAGCCGTGGCCTCCGGCCATTGATTTATCAACTGTCCGTGAGACCCTGCTCTACATGCACGATGACATGAAGCGTGTACCGGGGCTCGAAGCCGTCACCAAGGCCATCGAGACCACGCTGACAGAGATCGAAAGTGCTGAGAAGAAGTCGAAACCGGTCAAGTTGTCGCCAATGACAGCTCGATTCCTACCCTTCCGCCGCTGACCCGCTGGCCTGATCCCCAGGCCAGCACGGACCGTTTCACATCGGCGCGACCGACTTTGAAACTTGGTGTGCATTGTCGAGCGCTTCCAGCTTTTCCCCTGCCTGCACCGCTTGCTCAGCCCCGCGCGCACCCCACTCCCGCGGCAGCGGGTTCGTATGTTGATTTGAAGCACGTGAGCTGCAATCACGCGGCCATGGCGCAAATGGCCCTCGGACCGGGTAACGGCTTGAAACGGTCGCGTGGCATCGATACGTATCAACTCCCTTTTCCCAGCTGAAGCGAGACCTCGCCGCCATGACTGCTGTGTCCACCTCCCCTTCGCCCCAGACTGCCGTGCTGGCGCCGCTTGACACCAACCTCGGCCCGATGCCGGAGTGGAACTTGGGCGACCTCTACGCGGCGATTGATGCGCCCGAGGTGACGCGCGACCTCGACGCCGCCGCCGCCGAGTCGGCCCGCCTCAAGGCAAACTACCAGGGCAAGCTCGCCGCCATGGGCGGGGACGGCGCGGAGCTCGCCAAGGTCATCAAGGCCTACGAGGCGTTGAGCGACCTGATGGGCAAGCTCGGCTCCT
>PNLP01000219.1 GCA_013823135.1 Planctomycetaceae bacterium | reverse complement strand
GCTTCTCTTGTGTCTGGTCCGTCTGCGGAAATCGAACACATGCAGACCACCTTCGTGGATGCGTTGACGCGCATTCTGCGAATCGCTCGATTTCGGTTTCGCCACCTGCGGTGTTCCGACAGCCGAGAAGACGCGATCTGCGAGACTGTGGCATTGTGCTGGGTCTGGTACGTCAGCCTGGTACGGAAGGGCCGCAAGCCGAACGAGTTTATCGGGGCTCTGGCCCGGTACGGGGCCAGGGCCGTGAGCAGCGGCCGGCTGGCCTGCGGTCAAGAACGAGCCAACGATGTTCTGTCTCGTCGCTGTCAGCAGCGTCGGCAACTGTGCGTCTCCAGTCTGCCGAAGGTGTTCATTCCGCACGAGAACGTGTTCGAGGACGCGCTGTGCGACAACACACAGACGCCGGTGCCCGACCAGGTTCAGTTCCGTTGCGACTTCCCGGCTTGGGAACAGCGGCTTCCAGTCGTGAAGCAGCGGTTGGTGAAGGGACTGGTGCTCGGTCACCGCACGAAAGATCTCGCCGCCAAGTTCGAGTTAAGCGAAGCTCGCATCTCGCAACTCCGGAAGGAATTCTTCACGGATTACGCGGCTTTCTGTGATGACTCGACCAACGTGTAATGCCAGATGACAGGCCGCTGTTCCCAACGTGCTGCGACTCAACCACACCATTTCCGCAAGGGGACTCATGGACCCGAATGATTTGTTGAAGATGCTCGACCTGAATGGGAAGCCCCCTCGCCCGCCAGACAAGTCGCTGTCGATTACTTCGCATGAAGCAGTCCCACACGAATCCACCGAAGCGAAGAGCCCGACCGCCCTGGTAGTCGATGAGTGGGGCTTGCGCCGCGGGCGTGATCTCATCGCCGAGAGTGATCGGCTGAAGAAGTCTTGCGGCGATGAGTTCGCGGCTGCTGACTTCTTCGGTGTCGCGTTCGATCCTGACCCGCAGTTGATGCCATCGTGCAGAGATGCCCGGCGATATCAGTTCCTCAAGCAGATGCTGGACACGCCCGAGTACCACGTCCTACACACCGACACGCAACTCGACGACACCTCAGCCGGAATTGCGGCCACGCACTTCGCAGAGCAATTCGCAGAACTCAAGAAGGAGGACACGAAAGAGAAGCCTCGGGAGAAGGGTTCCGCTTCGGGCGACTGTGCTGGCGACGATGCCGAAGAACTGAAACGCGAGATGGGGGCACTACGGGCCGTAGGCAAGGCTTTGGCCGAAGCTGAGAAGGAGGTGACTGAACTCAAGGAATCGGCTGCGGCTCTCGGTATGGGACCAGGCGAACCCGGTTCCAATGATCCGCGAGCCATCGCAACTCTCTTCAAGCGGGTTCGACACGACCCGAGTTTGAAGAAGATCTGCGATCTGGCTGGGCGATTCCGAAGAGTGGCTCAGAGCAAACAGCGGCAGAAGGTCACCCATGGCCTCGACGATATCCTCGGTGTCGAGCCCGGTGGCGACGTCGGGCGATTGCTTCCATCTGAGTTGATGCGACTCATGGTGCCGGAACTGGAACTCGACACTCTGAGGAGGATCACCGAGCGTCAGGCAATGTGTCGCGAACACCACGCCATCGAGCCCGTGGGAAAGGGACCGATTCTTATCTCAGTAGACGAGTCTGGAAGTATGGACGGGGTCAAGGTTCACACCGCCAAGGCTCTCGCGCTGGCACTTGCCT
>PNLP01000218.1 GCA_013823135.1 Planctomycetaceae bacterium | reverse complement strand
CAGCGACCGAGTGTCCACGACCTCGAAGAGAATGCGAGCGATGTCCACGACTTCCCCGACTGCCACTTCCCGCGACACGATCAACCCGTCCATCGGCGTGACCAGCGGCAGCAAGTTCGTCGTCGCCGATTGCGCGTCGAGCGATTTAGCAACATCGGCGGGGATGGCGAGGAAGTGGAGTTTCGCCTTGAGTTGGTCGGCAGTCAGAGTTCGCAGTTCCGCTTCATCGAAGGGCAAACCAAGATTCGTGAGCGACTGGCAGCCCGCAGAAAGCCGAATCTCGGCCTCGATCAGAGCCGCTTCGACCTCACGGAGGCGGGCACCCGAGACGGCACCGCCGGACTGCTTGACGCTGGCGAGTGTCTCGGCCTTCAACTGGTGTCCCGCGAACGCCTGGAGCAACTCGGCTTTCGCCTTCCCGACTTCGGCGGCATCGACCAGGGCCAACAATTCCCCGGCCTTCACGTCCTGGCCGAGGTGCTTGAACACCTTCCGCACCGTGCCGGGCGAACGCGCCGACAGGTGAGCAACGCGCGACTGGTCGTACCCGATCTCGCCCGGAGCCGAAACGAACTCGACTGCCGGGGCCGTCCAGACCGGCTCAACGGCGACACCGGCCTTGTCGGCATCGCGGGCCGTGGCGAACTGAATGCGACGGTGGTGCGAGCGACAGATGGAGTTGTTGCCGGGCCGGTCAGTGAAATCCAGTGCCCGTTTGGCTCGGTCGAGGTCAGCGGCGGTAACGACGGGTGGCTTCGGGAGTTGGGCCAGTTCCGGGTTGCAGAGCGTGCATTCGGGGACACCGTGGAGTTTGCACCACTCGCGGAAGGCGGGCCTCGGCAACAGGTCCGGGTCGCACTCCACGCAGATGGATTCGGGAACGTTGTGTTCCCCACACCAGTCGTCCTTTGCTTTGACGTGGCCGTTCAACTCCGAGAACTTGGGCAGTTTCCAGCCCGAGTGGTGTCCCCACCAGCCCACGGCCACGGCGACGGCCACGACAAAGAGGGTCGGGATGCTCCCCGCGATGGAGCCGAAGACAGACCCGATGAGTCCCCGTTGGCGGGGAGCGTGTGGACGGTCGGCCTTTGGAGCAGGTGGTTCCAGTACGGCACCGCCGGTGACAGGCTCGCTCATGCCCGACTCCCTCTCCGAGTTCGTGAATCACATTGCACGAGGACGCACAGCAAGGCACCGCGATCATGCGGATGGTTGCGGCAGCGGACACGGAATGACGCTTACCGGCCCGACGGCAAAGCTGCCGAGGACCGACGTGGAAGTGTCGTTGATCTAAATGACGAGCGAACAGTGGGTCAGGTAGAACGGCGGCGAAGACAGCCAACTCGGTGATGTGATGGTCGGAAGAGTGGCAAACTTGACGACTTCAATTGGCAGAAATGCGATAACCTCGACCGGCGGCATATCGTGGTCAAGCGACTGGACCGGCTCGACCCACTTGAAACAATCCACGCCCGGAGAGGCTGGACAGCCCGGTGAGTGCGAATCGTCTGGAATCGGGTCGGGGGAACTCGGCTCGCCCGTCTTTGTTGGTAACGTGGGTGGGCGTTCGCTGTTGCAATGGCGGCAGGTACAGTCGGGCGAGGGTGCGTGCGGGGTTTCGACCGGAATCGTTGGGAGGGAGTCGGGCCGTGCGTGAGTCCGTGGTCCGGCTTTGCAGATGCAAAAGCCGGTCGGTTGAAGGAGTGGCAGGCAGGCCACCAACATCAGAACT
>PNLP01000217.1 GCA_013823135.1 Planctomycetaceae bacterium | reverse complement strand
GAGAGTCGGACTGGTCGAGTTAATTTGAGAATCGTCGAACAACGGCGGATTGAACCAACAATTACTGCCCGCTTCGGTGGGTAGTTCTTCAAAACATTTTGAAGGGTTTGATCCTGGCTCAGAACGAACGTTGGCGGCATGGATTAGGCATGCAAGTCGCGGGAATCCAGCAATGGGGAACCGGCGTAAGGGGCAGTAAGGCATGGGTACCTACCCCGGGGTTCGGGATAGCCACCAGAAATGGTGGGTAATACCGGATGACCTCGAGAGAGCAAAGGTCCGCCGCCCTGGGAGGGGCCCATGTGATATTAGCTAGTTGGTGAGGTAACGGCTCACCAAGGCGAAGATGTCTAGCGGGTGTGAGAGCACGACCCGCGCCACTCGCACTGAGACACTGGCGAGACACCTACGGGTGGCTGCAGTCGAGGATCTTCGGCAATGGGGGCAACCCTGACCGAGCGATGCCGCGTGCGCGATGAAGGCCTTCGGGTTGTAAAGCGCGAAAGTGGGGAGAAACGCCGAAAGGCTTGATCTATCCACAGTAAGCTCGGGCTAAGTTCGTGCCAGCAGCCGCGGTAAGACGAACCGAGCGAACGTTGTTCGGAATCACTGGGCTTAAAGGGCGCGTAGGCGGGCTGTCAAGTTTGGGGTGAAATCCCGCGGCTCAACCGTGGAACTGCCTCAAATACTGACGGTCTCGAGGGAGATAGGGGCGAGCGGAACTAATGGTGGAGCGGTGAAATGCGTTGATATCATTAGGAACTCCGGTGGCGAAGGCGGCTCGCTGGATCTTTTCTGACGCTGAGGCGCGAAAGCTAGGGGAGCAAACGGGATTAGATACCCCGGTAGTCCTAGCCCTAAACGTTGGGTACTAGGTAGTAGACTAGACATGGGTTTACTGCCGAAGCAAAAGTGCTAAGTACCCCGCCTGGGGAGTATGGTCGCAAGGCTGAAACTCAAAGGAATTGACGGGGGCTCACACAAGCGGTGGAGCATGTGGCTTAATTCGAGGCTACGCGAAGAACCTTATCCTGGACTTGACATGTTCGAAAGAGACAGCAGGTAGAAGCCGGAAACGGTAACGAACGGTATCCAACCCGGAAGCTGTCACAGGTGCTGCATGGCTGTCGTCAGCTCGTGTCGTGAGATGTCGGGTTAAGTCCCATAACGAGCGAAACCCTTACCTTTAGTTGCTACCGAAAGGGCACTCTAGAGGGACTGCCGGTGTTAAACCGGAGGAAGGTGGGGATGACGTCAAGTCCTCATGGCCTTTATGTCCAGGGCTGCACACGTGCTACAATGGCGTGAACAAAGTGACGCGACTTTGCGAAAAGAAGCAAATCACAAAAATCACGCCCCAGTTCAGATCGAAGGCTGCAACTCGCCTTCGTGAAGCCGGAATCGCTAGTAATCGCGGGTCAGCAACACCGCGGTGAATGTGTTCCTGAGCCTTGTACACACCGCCCGTCAAGCCACGAAAGGGAGGGACGGCCGAAGTCATCTTTACCGATGCCGACGCCGGACTTTCTGATTGGGACTAAGTCGTAACAAGGTAACCGTAGGGGAACCTGCGGTTGGATCACCTCCTTTCTAAGGATGAATAACTTAGATCTCGCGGACTCCTGTCCACGAAGATCATCGTGTCAACCACCCCGCTTAAACTATCTGCTACCAACTTGTTAATGATACTTGAACCCCCCGACAGGAAACTGTCGGGGGGTTTCTTCATTTC
>PNLP01000216.1 GCA_013823135.1 Planctomycetaceae bacterium | reverse complement strand
TCCGGCAGGCTTGTCGGACTTTGTGGTGGTGGGCTTGTTGGTGACGAGCCACCACGCCCCGACACCGACCACGGAGGCGAGAGCGAGCGTCAGGAGTGCGGTCGCGAGCCGTTGAAACTGCTTCACTTCGGCTTCCTTTCCTCGGCGGGTCGGGGTGCGGGTAGCGCGGGCGGCTGATCCTGTTTGGCTGGGGGGAGTCGCCTGCCGACACTCCGCTCCAACTCGGCCCAGAAGCGTCGGAGGTCGCCGTGGAGTTGGGCTTCGCGGAGGTGGTTGTCGAGCAATTGCCGGGTCGCCTCCAGCACGACAAAGATGGGGACGTTGCCCTCTTGATACGCCGCCTGTGCCCGGCGCACGTTCCCCTCGACTTCGGGCCGGACCTTCGTGAGCAGGACATCGAGTTCGGCACACGCCTGCTGGTATTGGAGGTAGGAGCGCTGCACGTCGAGGATGATCTGGTATGCCACTGTTTGCTGGTTCCGCACCGCCCGTTCGAGTTCGGCTTCCGCTCGGGCGATGTTCCCCTGGTTGTGGTTGAATAACGGCACCGTGAACCGCAGGGCCGGGCCGAACTCATGCCCGTTTGCCCGCCCGCTAGATGCGTCCCCGATGCCAAGCAGCCGAACCCACCCGAGCTTTGCGAACTTCAAACGGGCTTGTGCGCCTGCGACCGCCTCGGTTGCGGCAAGGGCGTCTGGCCGGCTCGCCATCGCCTGCTGGGTGAGGGCGTCCGGCTCGAACTTCATACAGGCGGGTGGGGGTGAAGGGTCGAGCGCTAGCGGCACCCGCAACGGACCAATCCCCATGAGGTTCCGCAATCGCTCCTCCAGAATGGGAACGTCGTACCCGATTCGGGTCGCGTCTTGCTCGGCCTGGAGGGCATCGATTCGCGCCGTCGTCGCCTCCTGCGGAGAGATGTCACCTGCCTTGAGCCGCTTCTCAGCCAGCTCGGCAACCCGACCACGAAGCTTTACGCCCTCGCCGGCGACCCGGACCCGCTCCTTCGCCAGCACCACGTCGGCGTAGGCTTGCCGCACGTCCCGCATCAGATCGAGCCCGGCCTGGGCGAGACGGTCGGCGGTACGGTCGGCCTCACGGGCCGCGGACTTCACCCGAATTGGGCGAAGCCAGAGTGCCTCAATGGGGAACTCGAACGCGTACTTGAACGGCTTGTCTGAGACCCCAAAGAAGTAGAGGAACTCCGGGTTCGGCAGCAGCCCGGCCTGGATCAGGTCGCCACGAGCAACTCCAAGATCGACCAGCAGTTCCTGAAAGGCGGCGTTGTTCCAGAGGGCGATGGCAACGGCTTCGTCATCGGTGATTCCGTCGTCCAGCGAGGCGCCGGGCGGGAGGGCGATTTGCCCCGGCACTGTGTGGCAGGGAAGCGTGTGGCCGACCCGCTGAGTGAGGTGGGCGGCGACGACCGTCCGGTCGGGGGCGTGCGGCGCGGTCTGGCAACCTGCGAGGCCGAGCAGGAAAGCCAGGACGACGCAGGCCACGGATCGTGTTGTCGAGCCGATATCTGGCATGGGTCGTCTTCCCCGTCCGACTCGCTTCCGTGGCCACGATGACCTCCGGGCGTGAGCGGGCCGCCCGCCGTTACGGCGATACAGAACAAGTATCGGACTGGAGAGGCTGTAAGCTTTGTGCGGAATGGGAGGATGAGGAGGAATTTATCTTCGGCTCATCTTCGGCCAGAGCCGCATACCACCATCAGGAGCTTACCTGAGTCATCCTCCAACATCCGCCCCAAAGACGTAG
>PNLP01000215.1 GCA_013823135.1 Planctomycetaceae bacterium | reverse complement strand
CAGCGAGTTCGGACTTCACGCGGCCTTGTAGCGGTAGGCCCAGACGGTGGTGCCGTCGATCACCACTGCGGCGTTCAGGGATGGGTCGACGTAGGCGAGCCGCTTGCCGCCGGTCGGCATTGGGTCGCCTTCCGGGGCGAGCTTCGTCCACGTCGTCTTATCGGGGTCGTAAGCCCAGACGGTGTTCGTCTGGAACTGCACGAGCAGACCGTGCCCACTCAAGGGATCGTGGTACATCACCGACCGGGCGTCGTGGCCGTAGGGCGACTTGCCGTCGTCCTTGTCGCCCGTGAGCACCTTCTTCCACTCGTTCTTCTTGGGGTCGTAGTGGTGCGTGTCGTGGTGCCGCTGCACGACTACGATCTTGCGCTTGGGGTCGTAGTACGCGATCTGTTCGGGCTCCGCGGCTTCCTTCTCGAACGGCTTCCCGCCGCCGTTGGCCTTCAGATCCTTCCAGGTGCCCGTGTCGAAGTCGTGGAGCCAGGTGCCGTGCATCTGCCAGTTGTTCGCGTGCCATACGCTACCGCCGAGTTCGGGGATGAACTCCAGCATCCCGCCGAAGATCGCGACCGGGTACGGCTTGGCGGCCTTGAACGGCTTCCAGGTCTTGTCCGCGGGGAAGAACGCCCACAGCGGCGGGCCATCGTAGAGGTCGGCCGGATCGCCGCCGAGGTCTTTGACCGCCTTCTTGCGGTCTGTGACCCACGTGTTCATGAACAGCAGGGCTTTCTTCCGCGGGTCGTAGGTGAGCCCCCACCACGTGTGGGCGATCACCGCCGGCCCGCCCCTTTTGGTGATGAGGATGCCGTCCTTGAACTCGCAGTCCGATGTGTCCTTGCCGAGGTCGCCGTACCCGCGTGGCAGGTCGGGTGCGGAGAGCATGGCCCAGGTGAGCGATGGCAGGTCAAACTCCCACACGTCGTTGAGCCGGTGTGGGACGCCGTGGTTCGCACCACAGAACAATGCCCGCTTGCGATCCGGTGCCCAGCACATCTTGATGGTGAAGTCGCGACCCTTCGGACCCGTCTTGTGCAGGTCGTACTTCTTCGCCGTGTCGTTGAACTCGCCGACCACGTCGGCCTTGCCCAGCAACACCGCCTGGTTCGGCTTGAGTGCCGCGAGCTTCTCCAGCACCGCAGGCTTCGGAGCGAGTTCCGGCTCCACCCGTGAGGCCGCTGTGGCATCGGCGGCTGAAACGAGGGGAAGCGAGTCGAAACTGCCAACGACGGCCAACGCCCCGGCCGTCAGGAACGTGCGTCGCTCTACGTGGCGTAAGTGACTCATGGTGGGATTGGTGGAGTGAGTATTTGGTGGTTGAGTCGATTGTAACTGCCAACGCGTCCACGCCCCCACACAAACTCCGCGTTCGCAGTTCGGAGCATGAATGCGTTGCGGACGGCAGATCAGGCAATTCGTCGGGCCACACGCAATAGATGGTGCTCGCCGACTAAGTCAAACAGCACCCGCGTGCCACACGAGGCGGCGACCGCAACCGGATAAACAGATTATCCCGTGATCAACTTCCTCGCGTCCCCCTTCGGTCCGCGGCGAGCTACCCTCAAGTCGAGTCGAGGGCGGTCCAGAACGCATTCGGCGTACAACTCTAAAAGCACGTTTAACAATTTTGCGTCACGCTTGATGTCTGGCCGCAAGAATCATACCCCTTGCATCTTCGCGTGATCAATTGTCGTGGTTGGAAAGGGTGCGCCGATCGTCAATTGACCGATTTCGGGCTTACCGACCCGACATGAAACACTCGTCGAACTGCTCGAAA
>PNLP01000214.1 GCA_013823135.1 Planctomycetaceae bacterium | reverse complement strand
ACTCAAATCGGCGATAATCTCGTCCTTTGGCCGGGGTCGCTCGGGTTCGAAGCGCGCAACCGCTTGCCAATACGGGCGGCACGCGGTATCCCGACGTCGCTCCGTGCGTTACATTCGCATAGGTCAGCCGCTTTAGCTCAGCCGGTAGAGCACGTCATTCGTAATGACGGGGTCGCGTGTTCGAGTCACGCAAGCGGCACCAAATACATCAACAAAATTAATGACTTACGGCGCCGCCGGTCAGGCATCCTTGTGGGCATTTGGGCCTTCTCGGCGCTCTATCGCCCGCCGGGACACGGCATGGCCTGTGTTTTCGGCTCATCCTTGGCCCCTTTCTACCCGATGGCACGTCTCGGCCTTTAAGGGCGTCACTGACTCGAAGCGCATACGGGAGCGCCATGTCCGAGCCCGAGCCCGAGCGCAACGCTCTCGCCGCCCAAACACGAAACGCAAGTGCGCTCCCTGAGATCGTCGGCAAGCGCGAGTTGGCGGAATATCTCGGGTGCCACACTAAGTCGCTTGAGCGCCGGGTTGCCAAAGGTGAACGTCCACGACCCATGACGTTACCCAGCGGTCGCGGCTATTGGTCGGGCGAGCGCATCGCGCGCGAACTCGACGCGGTGATCGCCGTGCGTATCCGGCCGGCGTTGATCGTGAGCGACAACGGCACCGAGTTCACCTCGACCGCGATGCCTGGCTTGGCAACAGGAGATGGGTATCGGCTGGCACCTTCAATTGCTCCCCCGTGGTTGGCGGCCAAGGCCGGCCTTCCACCAGAAGCAGCATCACTCACAAGGACCGGCGTAGTCCAATAATTCGGCCCCGCGAGCGATAATTATCGTGCGGGTTTTTACGCCGAATGCACTAGACTTCAGTAATAATTCATCAATGTCGAGTGAAATTGATCGGACGCAGCATTTCGAAACTCTTTTCGAACAAGCGCATAATGCACGCTGCCCCACCAGATGATCTGGCCCTCCTAACTGCCACGCTATGCCAAGCCGTATGAATCACCTCAAACCGGGTGGTCTGTTGGTGTACGTATTGCTGGTCGAAGCCAGGCGGAAAGCCAATGAAGATTCTGGATTTCGTGGCCCCAGCAGGCTGCGATGCGAAGTCGCCGAACCGCAGGAGACAGAAGCGCCCGCTCCCGCTATTGCTGGCGTCTTCAGACTGCTGGTCGCTCTTGGATCAACTGGGAATCGTCTCGATTACCGATAAGAAGGGCCGGATTACTTACGTGAACGACGCATTCGTGAGTATCAGCGGCTATGCGCGTGAGGAACTGCTCGGTCAGAACCATCGAATCCTAAACTCTGGGCACCATCCAGCTGAATTTTTTCATGAGATGTATCGCACACTCGCGCACCGCAAAGTGTGGCGAGCGCCGGTCAAGAACAGAAGAAAAGACGGAACATTCTATTGGGTCGATGCTCTTATTGTGCCGCTCATTGACTCAGGCGGGCGAGTCAAGGGTTATATCTCGG
This sequence comes from Planctomycetaceae bacterium, assembly GCA_013823135.1. Classification (GTDB taxonomy): domain Bacteria; phylum Planctomycetota; class Planctomycetia; order Gemmatales; family Gemmataceae; genus Gemmata. Next base: position 303 of record PNLP01000214.1, on the reverse strand, counting down.
TAAGGCTCGACATAACTTCGGCTGTCAAGTCCCATATCGATCTCGACGAGCGCAACCGGCTCCTCAACGGCGTGCTCGAAAATTTTCCAGGCGGGATAGCGGTCTACGATACTGACCTGCGCATGACTGTGTGTAACGAGAGGCAGAAGGAGTTGCTTGAGTATCCCGACCACCTGTTCTCCAATGGAATGCCGACGCTAGAAGATCTTGTCCGTTTCAACGCTCGGCGCGGCGAGTACGGGGATGGCGATGTCGATGATCTCGTCAAGGCACGCATGGAACTCGCGCGTCAGTTCCAGCCTC
>PNLP01000213.1 GCA_013823135.1 Planctomycetaceae bacterium | reverse complement strand
CTAAGAGCCCCTTGTCCTGTGCCGAAATCATCGATCGAAAGTTGGATCCCGAATTCGCGCAGCCCGGCCATCACTGCCGCAACGCGGCGGTCATCCAATGGTGCAGTCTCCGTGACCTCGAGGATGATCTTGTCGGCAGGCACACGGTGCTTCGACATGAGGAACGTCATGTCATAGATCAGCTGGACCCGCGTCAGCGCAACCGCAGACATATTAATCGCTATGTGGAAGTCCGGGTTTATGTGGCGTGCCAGCCTGGCACCGGCGAGCGCAGTATCTATGACATAGATCGTGAGGTCGTCGATCCGCTTGTGAGTTTCGGCCATCGCGATCACATCCTCAGGGGGTATCGCTCCGTGCAAAGGGTGTGTCCAGCGCAGCAAAGCTTCGGCCCCGATTGTTCGCCCGGTCTTCAAGTCGATTTTGGGCTGATAGGCTATCTGAACGCTGTTACGAGCCATGGCCTCATCAAGGTCGGACAAGAGCGAGAGCCGCTTGTCGCGCTGATCCAAATATTCGGAGTCAGCAACGATGGCATGTGTGCCGGCATGGAGAGCATCTTCAGCAGACTGGATGGCTGTCGCGATCCGCGATCGCATGTTTGCTTCCCAGTTTTCGTCGACGCCGATATGTGCTGCGATGTCGACCGTTGCACCAGCATGGCCCACTCCCGTCCGGAACAGGGCGTGAAGCCCTTCAAGGTGGTCGCTTAATTGATGCGGCTGAAGTCTTGGACGCAGCCAGACGATAGTATCTTTGTGGAAGGCAAATTGAGCCGCTGTCTCAGTGATTGAAAGCCGTTTGATTGCCTCGTCTATGAACTTCGTGATCACCCGGTCAGAGGAATTTCTAGTGATGAATGAGAACTCCCTAATCTTTAGGGCAAAAACGCTCATATCTTTGTCAGGTTGGAGTTGCTCGAGCGCTTCTACGCGTAGGCACCCGGTCGCCTCATCAAACATCTTTTGAGCGAGACGATCCAGTCTGACCGCTCCGACGCCAATGCACAAAATCGCTGGGAAAACTTCAATTCCGACCGATATGTAATCTAGGCCGAGCGGCACGGTGATGAGGATAGCGATTGCCGCAGCGCTTACCTTGCGGCTTGGCTTTATCTGCCTCGCTTGCCAAAGCAGTACTGCTGCCGAGAAGAGTAGGGCGGGCATCCAGCCAAGGTCCACCGGAACACCCTCGCGCAGAGTGTGTGCCCCAAGCGCATGGAAGTACACCCCTGGAATCTTCGCTCCCAACGGCTCATAGTGCATGTCACTCGTGCCGGTGAAGGTTTGTCCGACGACGACATTCGCGTTCTCGAGCGTGCTACGCTCGACGCGCCCTTGGAGAACATCGATGTAGCTAACCCGTTTGATCGAATGAATATCGATTCCAAAGTCGAGTCGGTACTCCTTTGCCGGCCCCTCATATTCCGCGAGACCCGCAGAGATCGATGGTATGACCTTCCCCTCGAAGGAGGACTCGGTTGGGAAGCGATATCCGAGGTTGAATGGGGCAGACTGCCCCTCCATAGATGCAAGCTTACCACTTTCCCTGAACTGGTCGCTTGGTATGAGCGCGGCAAAGTCATTCACGCCCTCCTCTATTGGGGGCGCTACCGCGATGTATGTTTCTGGGTTTCGTCGCAACGCGTTCTCGAAAGCGGCGTCTGATGCTTGGTTCGTCGGATCAACGTAGGCCTTGTCGAAGAACACGCGTCTTGCACCGGCTTCAAACAGTCGGTCGATCAGCTCCGCGTCCAGTTTCCGAGATTGAGCAACCTGTTGTCTGGAAATTCTG
>PNLP01000212.1 GCA_013823135.1 Planctomycetaceae bacterium | reverse complement strand
GTAGCGCGATCAGGCTGGCTGAAGAACCGGTTCGGGTCCGCCCGGACCGGTTTTTTCTTTGCCGCCATAAGGCTATCCGGAACATTGCAGATTGGACAAAGCTCTGGCGTCGCGGCCGCGACGCTCGCCTCATTCTGCAGCGGGCGTTGAGCCAACTCCGCGGCCGGAAGGTCACTGGCAAACCATTGATTCCTATCTGATTCAGATCGCGAAGTCGGTCTCCGAACTCGCCGCAAGAATGAAACGGACGTCGCGATCATCACACTCGGCGGCCGAGTGATGCGAAAAACACACAACGGTTAAAATATAGTCAACGCCTACGGAGCAACCCTCGGTTTCCTGTTGAGCCGCAACCAATCGACATTCTAGAGTTTGTCAATCAGATGGCGCGGTCTGGCGCTGGCGGTCAGGGTTGCATTTCTCGCATGTCAAGGCGACGAAGCTCTGGTTGGGGATCATTGGGGGGACGAACATGCACTTCGGAAAGACCAGCTACAAGGCGGCACTGAAGGTTACGATGGCGTCGGCCGCGCTCGCGGCGACGGCAGGCGCAGCCCTGGCCGGTGGCTTTGAAGTCAGAGAACAGTCGACACACTTCCAGGGCATGTCGTTCGCAGGTGCTGCCGCTGGTGGTCGCAGCCTGTCGAGTATGTTCTGGAACCCGGCGGCCTCGAACTATGTCGGGGCCGGCATCACAGCAGAATCAAACTACGCACTGATTTTGCCGAACTCTGAGACGACGATCACGGGCGGGCCCGTGTCCGGTCTGTGCGGCGTCGGCGACTGCAGCGTCGACATCGGTCGTGATGCCGTCGTGCCGGCGAGCTACATCGCCTATCGCCACAGTCCGTCGACAGTGTTCGCTCTCGGCATCAATTCGCAATTCGGCTTGGGAACGCAGCCTGACAACAGGCAGTGGGTCGGGTCGATCTATAATACGAGCGCCAAGCTCTTCAGCGTAAACGCGACCCCGACGATTTCGCACGAGATCTTGCCAGGCGTGAGTGTCGGTGCCGGTCTTCAAATCCAGTTCCTCGATTTGCAAAAATTCCAGACGACGACCGGCCCGATCGGTGGGGGATTGCGCGCGAATCTGCAGGGCGACAGCATCGACGTGGGTTGGACACTAGGCGTCAACTGGAAGCCCACGCCCGGCACATCGATTGGCCTGGGTTGGCGTTCGGCGGTCACTCACAGCCTTGAAGGCTTTTTCGAACTTTCGGGCGGAGTCCCTGACACTCCTATCATCGCCGACATCGACACGCCCGATAAGGTCACTCTGAGTTTCACACAAGACGTAGCGGCGCATGCGCGCGTGTCGGGTACCGTGGAATGGACCCAATGGAGCCGGGCCGGAAACCAGCCGGTGTTGCTGGCCGCAACCGGTGCTCCGCTGTTGGCGGCCGGAAGGCCTGTGAGCGTCGACCTGCAGTGGGAGGACGGCTGGTTGTTCTCCCTCGGCGGAGAGTATGACGTCAACCAGAAGCTGACGCTTCGCGCTGGCGGTGCCTATGAGATCTCGCCGATCCAGGAACCTTCGCAACGACTGCTGCAGTTGCCGGATGCCGACCGCATCTGGGCTTCCATCGGCGCCAGCTACAAGTGGAACGAAACCACGGTTCTCGACTTCGCCTATAGCCATGTCTTCGTCGAGGATAGCACGTTCGCCCGTACCACCGCCAACGGCGATCCGGCTACGCTCGGGACAGGAACCGCCGAGTCGAGCGTTGATATTCTGTCGGTCGGTCTCAAGTCGAAGTTCTAAGCCCTGAGGCGCTTGGCCCTAGCCAGTGGC
>PNLP01000211.1 GCA_013823135.1 Planctomycetaceae bacterium | reverse complement strand
GATGAGCAGGGAGCCGATGAGCATCTGTCCAATCGCAATAACATGTCGTGTGAGGATTGCTCCTGGCTGCCGGAGGCCAAACCATATTGGTAGGCTAATAATCGCGAGCCCGAGCACTACAGCGGCCCAGACATGGGGGTGAGTGTAATGATCGGTCCCGACCCAGGTGAGGGGAGTCACCCAGATCGCCAACCCCACTGCGGCAATCCACTGAAAAACCAACAGACGAACGAACAGCCGATCCGTGCGTTGGGCAACGGCAGTAAACGCCTGTTCTACGAGTTCATTTACTCGGCCAGTGTGGGCCACACCCATGCAGAATTCGAGCGGTTCGGATTTTGCCAGCGTCATCGCTTGCATGGCATCTCGCTTTCGTCCCGCCTGACGCACACCACCGCATCAAACAGTGGGCATCCAAAAACGGGTGTTTTTCGAGTCTGCGGCTCCCCACCTGCGATTATTGCTCCAAGTGCCTGCCTGCCGGGGTTATCGCCCAATCGCCCTCGAGCACCCGTGATCCCTCCCTGAAAGACCACCCGTCCAGTTGAGTGGTACACGAGCACGACGCCTGATGTTGTCGCTCCCGCCAACCGCGCCTCCACCCCACCAACGTCGCAACTTACCTGAAGCAACCCAGACTGTTTCAACGTGTCCCGGGTTTGGCCCTGTTCCCAGTTTGCCGGGGCTCCGTAGGGGATCACCAACACAACCCGCGTTAAAATGGACGGCCCAACTCCATGAGCAAACCTGTCGAGTTCCGCCAGGCTGGCCCGAGTACAGGGGCAATGTGGGTGAATGAACATGACGATTTCCCAGTCGAAACCTGATGGGGAGCGGGGTCTGGGAGCCGCTGATGATCGACCGGGTGTCGTTTCGTACTGTTCCCATGCCACGAACCCAGCAGCTGTGAGGCAGAACCAAATGAGAACACAGATCGCGGATAACCCCACCGTTGATCGGGGCACCATGATCGTCACTCCACAACGCGGATCAGTTCGAAGAAATGCAGTCTGGTGGAGACTGGTAGGTCTTCTCGAATCGTGGCGCAGCATTCATCAAAGCTGCCACCAGAACAGGGTCGAACTGCCCAACCGATTCGTTTATCATCATTCGAATGACGCGGGCGTGTGACAATGCCGGTCGATAGGGTCGCCGTGATCGCAGGGCATCGTAGACCGATACGAGGCTGACCACCCGAGCAGCCAACGGGATCTGGTCTTCCGCCGATCCATCCGGGTAGCCACCACCGTCCCACCGCTCATGGTGGGACTGAATCACTTCACCCGCAAGCGATAGCACCGGCATTTCGGAAGGACAGTTTGACGCGGTGGCCTTTACCCATTCAGAACCCATGACGGGGTGCGTCTGGATGACCAACCGCTCATGAGGGTCGAGAACCCCAGGTTTGTGGATGATGGCCTGAGGTACGGCCATCATCCCGATGTCATGGAGTGGGGCTACGGTCTCAAGCAGATTGAGATATTGGTCGTCCTTCAATCGGCTGTGCTGCCCTTTGTCGGGTGCTGCTGAAGCCAAGGCCCGGATATACCGTCCGAGTCGCCCCGCGTAGCCTGGACTGAATAACAGGATGTCGCGGAACATCTGTCCGCAAAGATCTGTCAGCACGCGGACAGGGGAGCTCGGTACCGGATGAGTAGCTGGCCTCAAACTTGGGGGCATGGGAGTGCGAGTCATATCGGCAACGCCCACACGCATCGTAATCGCAGCAGCACGTGCTGGTTCGCTACCTTTTCGTCCAAGCAGTCCGCGGACTCGAGATCGGAACTCGGCGCGAGAAAA
>PNLP01000210.1 GCA_013823135.1 Planctomycetaceae bacterium | reverse complement strand
CGACCCTTCCAGCCACGCAACGAGAGCCCGAGAAGGAGGAACCGAAGAAACTGAGTCCGGAAGAGCTAGAAGCCAGAGCCGCAGCCGAAGTCGAGAACAAGGCAGCAACAATCGTGGAGAAACTCGGTGGCCTTGTCATCCGCGACGACAAACAACCTAACAGTTCCGTCGTCGACGTCAATTTGTTCCGAGCGAAGGTGACCGATGCGGATCTCAAGCAACTTATACCTTTCAAAAATCTCGCCAAACTCAACCTGGGCCTAACGAAGGTGACGGACGCTGGTTTGAAGGAACTCGCACCTCTAACGGCCCTCACATCACTCGACTTACCCTATACGAGAGTGACTGGGGTGGGCATAAAGGAACTCGCACCTCTCAAGAACCTCACTTACCTCGGCCTGCAATACTCGACGGTAACCGACGAGGATCTGAAGGATGTCGCTACTCTCAAGAATCTCACTTCACTTAACCTTGGCGATACGAGAGTGACGGGTGATGGTTTGAAGGAACTCACAAACCTCACCACGCTACATTTGAGTTTCACCCCGGTGACGGACATGGGCTTGAAGGAAATTGCACAGCTTCCGAGACTCACCACTCTCTACCTGAACAGCACGCAGGTAACGGGGGTGGGGTTGAAAGAACTCGCACTTCTGAAAAGCCTCACGACGCTCCACCTGGATAGCTCAATAAACGTGACGGGTGCAGGACTGAAGGGACTCACATCCCTCACTCACCTTGACCTGAGTGGAGCGAAGGTGACGGATGATGGTATGAAGGAAATCGCAAATCTCAAAAACCTCAATGAACTCTCCCTGGCTTTCACCAGCGTGACGGACGCGGGGTTGAAGGAAATCGCAAATCTCAAAAACCTCAATGAACTTCACCTACTCGGCACAAAGGTAACGGCTGGCGGGTTGAAAGCACTTGCACCTCTCACAAAGCTGACCAGCCTCCGGTTCAACCCCAAAGAGTTGACGGATCAGACACTGAGTGTGTTGCGTGAGATCAACCTGCTCCACTCCCTTGATGCTGCTTCGGCATGTGGCGGTGGACGCCCGACAAAACCCGAAGAAGTCACCACATTCACGTTGAGCGGTACGGGGGTGACGGATGATGGGGTGAAAGAATTGGCGACTCTCAAAAATCTGACCACTCTCTACCTGACCAGCCCTAAAGTAACGGACGCAGGGCTGAAGGCGATTGCACCACTCACGAAGCTCACCAAACTTGACTTGGGCGGCACGCAAGTGACTGACCTTGGTCTGAAGGAACTCGCCAAACTCACGAACCTCACCAATCTCTCCCTGTCGCACACGAAGGTCACGGACGCGGGGCTGAAGGAACTCAAACCTCTTCAAAACCTGACCAAACTGGAACTGTACGCGACGCAAGTGACGGACGCGGAACTCAAGGAACTCGCCGTTCTACCAAAGCTAACTGCACTCAACCTGGGCCACACGCAGGTAACGGACGCTGGGATGAAGGAAGTCGCCAAACTCACGAACCTCACCGAACTCTACTTGGGCTTCACCAAGGTGACGGATGGGTGTGCAGCGGAACTTAAAAAGTCGCTGCCCAAGTGCAAGATTATCAAGTGAGACAAGATCCTGATCGGACGCTTCATGCAGACGCGGTGTCAGAACGGATGAGCAACGCCGCAGGTGTAAATCCGGGCTGATTCTATCTCCGGTCCGGGGTCACATGAGTGCAGAGTCTCGCTAGAGGGTGTCGCCGGGGACCGAACGCGGTTGAGATGGCCAAGATTTGATCTCTAAGCTCCCCATACATCGCGGTCGGATTCCTGTTTCCTCTTTGCAGAAGGATTAC
>PNLP01000209.1 GCA_013823135.1 Planctomycetaceae bacterium | reverse complement strand
AGAGCCAGCGGTATCGGTGGATGGCGTCCAGCGGATGCCCGAGCGGGGAGTGGACTTGGTGGGCGGAAGGAGTTCGATGAAGGTGCCGGTCATAGCGTGCGCCTCGTGCTGGGCTTGGTGGAATCCGCACGGTCGGATACTGTATCCGAGTGAGGATTGTTGAATACTATCCTAGAGAGGATTCTAATTCAATCCTAGAGAGGATAATTTACTCGGGAGGATCGCATATGGCGGGTCGAGGCGATGTTGCGCCGAGCGGGTTCGGTGAGAGACTCAAGGCGATTCGAGAAGAGAAGGGACTGACGCAGAAACAACTCGGCGAGAAGGCAGAGGTTCACGCCAATACGCTCGCGAAACTCGAGCGTAATGAGCAAGAGCCAAACTGGCCCCTTGTCCTCAAGCTGGCGAATGCCCTTGGCGTGGATTGCACCGCGTTCAGTGCGGAGGCAACTCCGCCTGCGGGAGAGCCCGAGCCCAAGCCCAAGAAGCCGACCCCGAAAGGCAAGCCGAAGAAGTGAACGCGACTCGGCCGGGCAAATGTGTCCGCACTTGCTGTGACAATCTTCTTGTGTGCATTACAACGATCGGATAGCGTTCCGTTTCTAGCGTGCTTTTGCATTTCCTCTGTACCCACGTCGGCATTCGCCCCCGACGGCAGCGGTTCTTGTGGGAAGCCGCCGACGGAGTTCATCATGTTGTGGGGCTTATTCGGGTCGAGAAAGCACCAATCTCGCGAGTATCTCAAGCCCGGTCGGCTCGAAGATGTGATCGCACTGATCCAAGTTCTGGGCCTGGACAAGCACGTTCACCGTGGTGAGAACGCCCTGGTGGAGACGTTGAAGGAGAAACCCACCTCGGGCGAGAACTGGTGCGAGTTGTCGCGACGGCACCCGGAGTTCTTCCGCGTATACCCCGGCCGGTCGGGTGACTCCGTGGCACTGATCGCCCGGCACCTCACTGCCAGCGGCGATGAGGGATCGCAACTTTCACCTGAATACATCCATGGGCTGGTCGAAGCGGCCATTCGCATCCATCACGGGCAACTTCAGCGAAAGCAGATTCTGCGAGCGACTTGGGCGGTGGTCGCGTTCACCGTCCTTCCATCGCTGGGAAGCGTCGCGGCCGCGATCATCGCGGCCCGCGGGAGGTGATCCATGCCAGGCATCCTCGAAGACATCTCTGACCGCCTTGCTCGCATTGAGCAGGCTCTCGCCGACTCTCGGCCGACGAGGAGGTGTGGTGCGACGGGGCGATGGACATCTCGGACGCGACCGAGTTCAGCGGAATCAGTCGCGCCGAGTTGTACGTCCTCATGCGGTCCGGCGAGTTGCCTTACTCCGTTGCCACTCGCGAGCGACTGGTGCCGCGTCGATGCCTGGTGCAGTACCTGGTCAAGCTCACCCAGGAACGGTCACATCCTGGGCTCATCGTCCCTGACACAATGCCGGCTCAAAATGGGAAACCGAAGTGGGGTTGACGACGATGCCCGGCATTCTCGAAAGCATTACCGAACGCCTCGACGTGTTGGAGCACGATCTCGCCCAACTGCGGATTGTACCCACCGACCCCAACGAGATTTGGGCTGAGGGTGCCATCCGCGTGGTCGAGGCCGTGGCGTTCTCGGGCCTGTCCCGCAGCGAACTGTACGAGTTGATGACCTCGGGCAAACTGCCGTGGTCGAAGCCCGCACGCCACCGGCTGGTGCCACGCCGGTGGCTGGTGCAGTGGCTGGCGAAGAATGCGTTCCCACGAGCCATTGATTCGCTGAACACTGGTCGCAAGAAGCCTGCACCGAAGAAGGGGAAGAAGTGAACGCGACCGCAAATCACGAACCAACGAGGAGCATGCCTGTGAAGAACGGTTCGTTGACCAAA
>PNLP01000208.1 GCA_013823135.1 Planctomycetaceae bacterium | reverse complement strand
TGTGCTCCAGGGTGTTGACATCGACGCCATACCGGAACGACACGACCTCCGCCGACACCTGCCGCGTGGTGTGTTTCAGCGTGTAGGTCTTGCCGGGCACGAGCGGTTGCTCGGCCATCCACACCACCATCGCCTCGATCTGGCTGCTGACGTGCGGCGGGCTGTCCGGTTGCACCAGCATGTCGCCGCGGCTGACGTCCACTTCGTCGGTCAGCGTCAGCGTGATGGCTTGCGGGGCGAATGCTTCTTCCAACTCGCCGTCGTATGTCACGATCGACTTCACATGGCTGCGCTTGCCCGACGGCAGCACCATGACCTCGTCGCCCTTGCGTACGATGCCGGACGCGACCGTGCCCGCGAAGCCGCGGAAGTCGAGGTTTGGGCGGATGACGTATTGCACCGGGAACCGCATGTCGGTCAGGTTCCGGTCGCTGGCAATGTGCACCGTCTCCAGGTGGTCGAGCAGCGCCGGGCCGTGGTACCACGGCATCTTGTCGCTGCGGGTTGCAACGTTGTCGCCCTTCAGGGCAGACATCGGGATGAAGGTGATGTCGCCCAGGCCGAGCTTGGCGACGAACCCTGTGTAGTCGTCCTTGATCTGCTCGAACACCTCCCGCGAGAAGCCGACGAGGTCCATCTTGTTGATGGCGACAACGACGTGCTTGATGCCGAGCAGCGACACGATGTACGAGTGCCGGCGGGTCTGCGTCTGCACGCCGTGGCGGGCGTCGATGAGGATGATGGCCAGTTGGCACGTTGACGCGCCGGTGGCCATGTTGCGGGTGTACTGCTCGTGACCGGGCGTGTCGGCGATGATGAACTTGCGGCGGTCGGTCGAGAAGTAGCGGTACGCCACGTCGATGGTAATGCCTTGCTCGCGCTCGGCCTTCAACCCATCGGTCAAGAGTGCGAGGTCGATCTCTCCGGCACCGGTGGTGCCGACCTTCTCGCTGTCTCGCTTCACGGCGGCGAGTTGGTCCTCGTAGATCATCTTGGTGTCGTGCAGAAGCCGACCGATGAGCGTGCTCTTGCCGTCATCGACGCTACCACAGGTCAGGAACCGCAGCAGTTCCTTTTTCTGGTGGCGTGCGAGGTACGTGTGGATGTCTTCTTGGCTTAGATCGACCGTCTGCATATCGGGAGTTCTCAGTTGTCAGTGATCAGTTGTCAGTGCTTGACCCCGAAGGGGTCGGACAACATAGCCCAGGGTCGCCGCTTCGGGCGCACCCTGGGTCCAGAATCGCCAATGGATTTGCACCCTGAAGGGGTGCGGCAGGTCTCCGCATCCGTTCGTTGTCGCACCCCTTCAGGGTGCAAAACAAGGTCTTGTCGTGTCACCGTACCCAGGGTGCGCGGCGAAACGCCGCAACCCTGGGCTAATGTTGTCCGACCCCTTCGGGGTCAACACACATCCGCGGAACGTTGGGGTCTCAACGGGCCACGGCCGCGATGGCGAACCACTCAAAAATACCCTTCTCGCTTCTTCTGCTCCATCGAGCCGGTTTCGTCGTGGTCGATCACGCGGCCCTGACGCTCGGAGTTCTTGGCGAGCAGCATCTCTTCGATGATCTCTGGAAGCGTCGTTGCGCTGCTCTCGACGGCCCCGGTGAGTGGGTAGCACCCGAGTGTGCGGAACCGTACCCGTTTCATCATCGGCTCCTCGCCGGGCCGCAAGCGAGACCGCATCCGCTCGTCGTCCACCATGATGAGCGTGCCGTCGCGCTCGACGACAGGTCGGACGTCGGCGAAGTACAGCGGCACGATCGGGATGCTCTCAAGATAGATGTACTGCCAGACGTCGAGTTCGGTCCAGTTGCTCAGCGGGAAGGCGCGGATGCTCTCGCCCTTGTTCACCTTGCCGTTGTACAGGCTCCAG
>PNLP01000207.1 GCA_013823135.1 Planctomycetaceae bacterium | reverse complement strand
GGATCGGCTCGCCGTGCAGGAAGCGTTCGAGGTCGTCCGCCAGCTCCCCGGCCGAGGGGTATCGCCGCTCCGGCTCCTTCGCGAGGCAGCGGTTCACGATCGTGGCGAAGTCGCGGGGCACGTGCTTGAGCGGCGGCGGTTCGACGGACTGCACGAGGGCGAGCACCGCGACGGACGAAGAGCCCGGGAAAGGCCGCCGACCGGCGACCGCCTCGTAGAGCATGGCACCGATGGCCCAGACGTCTGCGGGAGGGCCGACGAGCTTCGTTCGCCCGGCGGCCTGCTCCGGCGACATGTACGCGGGGGTGCCCATCACGGCCTCGGTCCCCGTCAGGTCCGCACCGGTCGGCCCCTTCGCCAGTCCGAAGTCCGCGACCTTCGGCTCGCCCGCGGCGTCGAACAGGATGTTGCCCGGCTTCAGATCGCGGTGCACGATCCCAAGGTTATGGGCAGCCGCGACCCCACGTGCGACTTTGAGCAGCACGTCGGCCGCCTCCTCGGCAGTCAATTTGGCCTGCCGGAATCGCGTGTCCAGGCTGCCGCCGGGGAGGTACTCCATCACGAGAACGGAATCATGCCCCTGCTCGCGGAACTCCAGCACGCGGACGACGTGTGGGTGTTCGAGCGAGGCGATCGCCTCCGCCTCCAGGCGGAACCGGACCCGGGCCGCGTCGTCGGCGTGTCGCGGGCCGAGGATCATCTTCACGGCGGCGAAGCGGTTCAACTGTCGGTGGCGTGCCAGGTAGACCACGCCCATCCCCCCGCGTGCGATCTCGGACTCGATGAGGTGCTGACGATTTGACGGACAGCCCAACTGCTTAAGATGGTCATCGCGAGAGGAGTTCGACGATGCCCCGAAAAGCGACCCCACCAGCACCGACCCCGGCTCGACGGAAGTTCACAGAGGAGTTCCGACGCGAAGCTGTCCAGATGCTCCTCGATGGGCACACGGCTACCAGCGTGGCCCAACGGCTCGGTCTCAGCGATTCCGCACTCCTTTACAAGTGGAAGGCGCGACAACTCGAACATGCCGGCCCCATCGCTTCGGGGCTCGAAGATCGCGTGAAGCAGCTCGAAGCCGAGTTGCTTCGCGTCACCCGCGAGCGAGACGTCCTAAAAAAAGCACTCGCCATTTTCGGCCGCAACGAGTGAGTGATATCTACGCCGCCATCAAGACCATCGCTCAGGATACGAGCGTCCCCACGGTCACGATCTGCGACGTTCTCGAAGTGAGTCGCTCGGCGTACTACGACTGGCTCACGCGAGAACCCGGTACTCGCGAACAGGAACTCGACGAACTCACACCCGCCATCGTGGAGATATTCGTGCGGCATCGTCGTCGCTATGGGGCCAGACGCATCGCCTCAGAGTTGGGAGACGAAGACATCGTGTGCAGCGCAAGGCGAGTCGCGGGCGTCTTGAAAAACCAGTGTTTGCGAGCGATTCAGCCGAGGTCGTTCGTGCCGAGGACGACCGACTCGCGTCACACGCTGGGTTACAGTCCGAACCTGTTGCTCGATGGGGATGAGCCGACGCGAGTTGATGAACTGTGGGTTGGCGACATCACGTACCTGCCGCTGCGTGGCGGCGGGTTCGGCTACCTGGCCGCGTTGCTGGACCGGTACTCGCGTGACATCGTGGCGTGGTCGATTGACGCGACGATGACGGAGTCGTTGGTGTTGGGCGTGTTGCTTCGTGCGATTCGGGAGCGTCAACCGAAGGCGGACCTGGTGCATCACACAGATCGCGGCGGTCAGTACGCGGGCACGGAGTACCGAGCCGTGCTGCGTCGTGCCTCGATGAAGCAGAGCATGAGTCGGGCGGACAACTGCTACGACAACGCGTTCATGGAAAGTTGTTGGAGTTCGATCAATGTACTGCGCCCC
>PNLP01000206.1 GCA_013823135.1 Planctomycetaceae bacterium | reverse complement strand
CCTGATCGAACGTGAGGACGAGGTGGATCTCGTCCTCACTGCTCTCGTGGCCAACGAGCACGTGTTGCTGGTCGGCCCGCCAGGTTGTGGCAAGTCGTTGTTGCTCGACTCGCTGCTGTCGTGGACCGGCGGCAAGAAGTTCTCGATGCTGTTCACGAAATACTCGACGCCGGAGGAGTGCTTCGGGCCAGTGAGTCTGGCGGCCCTCAAGGAAGACAAGTACGTGCGTGTCACCAGCGGCAAACTCCCTGAAGCCGATTACGGTTTTCTCGATGAGATCTACAAAGCGTCGAGTGCGATTCTCAACACGCTGTTGAAAGTGCTGAACGAGCGCACCTTCGACGCGGGCGACGGCATCGTTCGCAAGGTGCCGCTCAAACTCGTTGTCGCGGCCTCGAATGAGTGGGCGTCGCCTGACACCGGCAAAGAACTCGCCGCGATCTCGGACAGGTTCCTTCTGCGGCGCACGGTTCAGCCCATTCGCTCCCGCCGGGGACGAGAACGGCTTCTCTGGACGCCTGACCACACGCCGAAGTTCTCGTCCACCATCACGCCCACTGAAGTGGAACAAGCACGGCGGGGGGCGCAATCACTGCCCTGGTCGAACGAAGCGAAGGGTGCGCTCGAAGCCATCTTGAATGAGTTGGCCAAGGAAGGGGTTCAACCCGGCGACCGAAGGCAATTCAAGACGGTTGGTGTCGTTCGTGCTTTTGCGTTCTTGAACGGTGCTGACGAAGTTCGGCCCGAACATCTCGAAGTGGCTCAACATTGTTTGTGGGACTCACCAGAGGAACAACCGCAGAAAGTCGCTCAAGTCATTGCGAAGATCGCCAACCCGACAGGGATGCGAGTCACGCAACTCCTGCTCGAAGTCGAAAGCGTGCTGGGCGCGACCGATGTGCGGAATCTCGCCGACGCTGCGAAGGCCGCCGCGAAACTCGGCGAGATCGACCGCCAAATGTCGTCAATGTCCGGCAACGGGCGGGTGGAGAAGGCTCGCGTCTACCTGAAGGATCAACTCAAGAAGCTCAAGCTCGCCAGCATCGAAGCCGTCTGATCCGTTTCGCACACATTCCACGTTTGCTGTGTTTTCGCCCAGCGTTGCAAGCTCTCGCGCCGTGCGAGGGCGGTTGTGTTTCCACACGACCGCCTCCGCGTTGGGGGCGGTCTCTTGGGAGGTCACCCCTTGAACGCTTCTCTTATGTCCGCTCCGTCCACGGAAATCGAACACACGCAGGCCGCCTTCGTCGATGCGTTGACTCGCATTCTGCGAATCGCTCGATTCCGGTTTCGCCACCTGCGGTGTTCCGACAGCCGAGAAGACGCGATCTGTGAGACCGTGGCATTGTGCTGGATCTGGTACATCAGCTTGGTGCGGAAGGGTCGCAAGCCTGCCGAGTTTATCGGTGCTCTGGCTCGGTATGGGGTCAGGGCCGTGAGCAGCGGACGACGGGCTTGCGGTCAAGAACGAGCCAACGATGTTCTGTCTCGTCGCTGTCAGCAGCGTCGGCAACTGTGCGTCTCCAGTCTGCCGAGGGTGCACATTCTGCACGAGAACGTGCTCGAGGACGCGCTCTGCGACAACACGCAGACGCCGGTGCCCGATCAAGTTCAGTTCCGGTGCGACTTCACGGCTTGGGAACATCGGCTTCCCGTCGCAAGGCAGAGGTTGGTGAAGGGACTTGCACTCGGTCACCGCACAAAAGATCTCGCAGCCGAGTTCGGGTTGAGCGAAGCCCGCATTTCGCAACTCCGAAAAAAGTTCTCCGCTGACTACGCGGCCTTCTGTGATGGCCGATGACATGCCGCTGTTCTCAACTTGCTGCAACTCAACCACATCTTTTCCGCAAGGAGACCCATGGACCCGAATGAGTTGTTGAAGATGCTTGACCTGAATGGGAAGCCGCCTCGCCCGCCGGACAAACCATTAC
>PNLP01000205.1 GCA_013823135.1 Planctomycetaceae bacterium | reverse complement strand
CGGACCACGCCCCCTTCTTTTCGACCTGTTCATCGGTCAGCGCCTCGCTCAACAGGATGTCGGCCATCTGCAACCGGCCACCGGGGCGAAGAACTCGCAAGATTTCGGCCAGCACCTTCGGCTTGTCGAGACACAGATTGAACACCCCGTTCGAGATCACAACGTCCACCGTCTCGCCGCCGACCTGCAGGTGGTCAGCCTCGCCTTGGTGGAACTCCACGTTGTGGACGACTGCGGCCAAGGCGTTGTCACGGGCCTTCTCCACCATCTCGTGCGTCATATCCACGCCGACGACACGACCGGACGGCCCCACCTTTCGAGCGGCAAGGATGCTATCCACACCGGCACCGCATCCGATGTCCATGACAGTGTCGCCGGGGCGAACGTCGTGGAGGCCGAGCGGGTTCCCGACCCCTGCAAACGACTCCGTCACGCTTGCGGGCAGTGCGTCGATCTCGGCGGGATCGTAGCCGAGTTTCTTGGCGCTGGCCGGGCCAGTGGGATGCCGCTGCGTGGCGTTGGGGTTGAGGGCGACCTTGATGAACCGCTGCCTGATCTTGTCCTTGATCTCGTTCACGCTTTCCACGGCGGCGTCCTCACTTCTTGGGGGCGGGTTCGAGCCACACGTTGTTCGCCGGGTTGATCGGCGGCGTGTCAACCGTCACGAACTTTCCACGGCGGCGTCCTCACTTCTTGGGGGCGGGTTCGAGCCACACGTTGTTCGCCGGGTTGATCGGCGGCGTGTCAACCGTCACGAAGTATGCCTTCGCCTCGCCGACCTTCTCGAACTTGTGCCGGACGCCCTTCGAGATGAGCATGTAATCCCCAGGCCCCATCTCCATCGTCTCCTTGCCAACCGTGGAGCGGAGCTTGCCTTCGAGGATGTACATGCGGTGAACGCCGTCCGGGTGGAAGTGCAGCGGGATCGTCCCGGTGACCTCGACCAGCAGCGACCACACGTCCTTGTTCTTCTCGACCGCCCAATACCGGGCCACGCCGAGATCGGCGATGGGGTCTTTCTTCATGACCTCCGACCGTCGGACCATCAGCCCGTGGCCTTCGGCCTCCTTCGGGTGTTTCGTCGGCTCGTCGGCCCGTCCCGACACCAGCGGCAACTGGGCAACGACCCAAGCGGCGAACAGCAACGACTTCATGGCGGCATCCCCCCGATAGCGGCGACCTATCCACCGCAAGGTAGCCGGGGGCGGCTGGGGTGCGTGAGAGATGTTGGGTAATACCCGAGGGCACACCCATAAGCCGTACTTATGAAGCGGCGACGGGATTGCTGGCGAGGAAGGCCAGGAACAGACGGGCGGGAAGTGGTGATACTCGCCTTCGATCCTGCACCACGAACATGTCCCGGTTGCAGTGGATGTCCTTGACTTCGATGGCGTGCAAGGTGCCGGTCTTGAGTTCCTTCTGGACGGCGAGGACGGAAAGCACGGCCACCCCGACGCCACGCTGCACGGCCTCTTTGATCGACTCGTTGCTGCCGAGTTCGAGGACGATTCGGAGGTCGGTTAGCGACCTCCCTGCCCTCTCCAACGACTTCTCGAAGCAGTGCCGCAGTCCGGACCCGGCTTCACGCAGGATCAAGGCATGAGTGGCAAGTTGATCGACGGTGACTTTCCGCTTCTTGCTGAGTGCGTGGCCGGTCGGTGCCACCAGTGCCATCCGATCACTCGCGAGGAAGCGGAACTCCAAATTTGGGTTGTCGGTTTTCTTCCCGACCAACCCGAAGCTGATTTCACCCCGCTCCACTTGCCCGATGACCGCCATGCTGTCGCTGACAGCGGCACGGACCCGGATGTTGGGATACTTCTGGCCGAACACGGCGAGGAAAGCTGGAAGGAGATGTTCGCCGGGGACGGAACTGGCGGCGATCACGAGTTCGCCAACGAACGGGGGTTCGTGGCCGGTGACTTCCTTCCGAGCCTCG
>PNLP01000204.1 GCA_013823135.1 Planctomycetaceae bacterium | reverse complement strand
ACCGGCGGGTGCTGGCCACCTCCGTCGTTCAAGCAGAGCGGTTACGGCGGATAATCGAGATGCTCTTATTCCTGGCACGGGCTGATGCCGACGCTCGGATGCCGGGCTTGGAAGAAGTTCATCTCACTCGCTGGTTATCCGACCTTCTGGCCGAGTCTTGGTCCGGCCATCCACGATTCGCCAACCTCCAGGTCGAGGCACCGGTGAATGGGTCAATAATGATTTTCGCTCAACCGTCACTTCTGGGACACGCGTTGGATAACTTGCTTGACAACGCATTCAAGTACAGCGATTCCGGTTCGCCGGTCTGCATCGAGATCGTTCGGGAGCCGGACGCTGTGGTGATCGTGGTCGAGGACCGGGGGCGGGGGATCGCCGCCGAGGATATTGACCGGGTGTTCGACCCGTTCTTCCGTGGCAGCGAGGTTAAACGGGCGGGCATTGGCGGCGTGGGCTTGGGCCTCGCGGTCGCGGCCAGGATCGTGACCGCGTTCGGAGGCAGGATCGGCGTCAAAGGTCGCCCCGGTGGTGGCAGTCGATTCGTGGTCCGGTTCCCATGTCAGCCCGTTCGCGGAAATCCCTGATGATTTCGCTATTCGATACTCACGGCAGTTCCACCCCGAACAGGCGAGTCGCGGCATCACGGACGAAGCCCGTGATCGCCGAGAGGATCGACGCCGCAAGACCGACGACGGCGAGGAGGACGATAGCGAGTGAGTCGTTCATTTGTTCACTCAGGATCACACACAGTGTCGTTGTGGTGGCGACCCGCCTTCGACCGATGTCCACGCACCCTTAGTCCACGTCGCAGCCGACAATATTGCCGCTGCAACTGCCGACACGCGACCGCCCCGACAAAACTGCCCCCGACCCAGTGCTGCCAAACGAGTTTCTCGCCCAGGAAGATCGCAGCCAGGGCGATGTCGAACACGACGTTCAGCTTGTCCACCGGGGCGACCGACGAGGCTTCGCCGAGGTGCAACCCCCGGAACTAGCACGACAACCCCGTTGCTACTCCCGGCAACGCGAGAAACACGGTCGCCCTGCCCGACAAGGTCTTCCATTCCGGTTTGCCAGCGACCAGCACGATGCCCCAGGCCAGGAGCAGAATGACCGTCGTGCGGATCGTCGTCGCCAGATTCGGCTCGATGTCCTTCGTCCCCGCCTTCGCCAAGACCGCAGTGATCCCGGCGAACAACGCGGCCAGCAACGCCTAAGTGTAGCCAACTCATGTCACGACTCCGTTGGCCGTTCGATGCCTCATGTCGGATACTCGGGCGGAAGATAAGGTAAAATTTAACTTCGGCTCATCTTGCGTTCAGGCTCGTCTGATATTGTCGTCGTTCTTGAGATCGAATTGGAGGCATTCCCTCGGGCTTCGGGCCTTCAACGGGAGAGGCAGATGCGAATGATGTTGCGGACGGCGGCGGTGTTCACGGTGGCCCTGGTCGTGGCCAGTGGGCGGGCCGACGAGGAGAAGTTGCCGCTCGACAAACTGCCCAAGGCCGTTGCGGACGCGGTCAAGAAGCGGTTCCCGAAGGCCGAACTGGTCGAGGCCGCGATGGAAACCGAGGGCGAGAAGGTGGAGTACGAAGTCACGATCAAGGACGGCGGGATCAAGATCGACGTGATGCTCACCCCGGACGGCAAGATCACGCTGATCGAGAAGGAGATCGCCGCGAAGGACTTGCCCAATGCCGTCACCAAAGCCCTCGACGCCAAGTACCCGAAGGCCACGATCAAGGTGGCGGAAGAGGTCACCAAGGTGACGGACGGCAAAGAAGCCCTCGACTTCTACGAGGTGGTGTTGGTCACCGCCGAGAAGAAAACGTTCGAGGTGAAGCTGACCGCCGAGGGCAAGATCACCGAGACGGAGGAGAAGAAGGACGAGAAAAAAGAATCTCAGAAGGACAAGAAGTGACGCGGCACTTGGCCGCGTCGTCGGGGAGGTCACGGGCCGATGGGCATCCGCATTCTGGTCGTGGAGGACGAGGC
>PNLP01000203.1 GCA_013823135.1 Planctomycetaceae bacterium | reverse complement strand
TTAAGCTCTCGAAGTCAGAGTCCAACTTCCGGGGAGCACTTCAACCAGTGGGTATCTTTTCATGGCCACGGACACGTCGCCGCCAATGAACGGACGGATAGATCCTGGAAAGAGCACCGTTCATCGGGCCAGGCGACTCACGAGTCACATCGCGATCAGGACCGCGACACCGATCCTGTAAGCCAGCACCGGGCCAGCACTGCATATACTTACAGGTGATTCACTTTGGCAACTCGGCGGTTACCTGCACACACGGCCCAGTGGCCGTTCGGGGTTCTGAACTCCGGGCCTGCACGGTCATGAATTTCTACGTCATCAACGCTCACGAAGGAGCGCCGTCCCGATCCCCGGGCCATAGCCCTGCACAAACGCGAGATTAACAAGAAGCATTCCGGCGGGCTCGTTGAACCGCGCAAGCTGCAGAGGTCCGGCGTCAACTGGATCAGCGCCGATGTTGTTGATTAGAGAAACGATCGTGCGACGCGCCTCGGCGTTGTCGCCACAGACGAAACAGCTCGGTTTACGTCCTGCGATGATCGTGGACTGGCCTCGAAGTTGCTCTGCGAAAGGGGCGATAGCTTTCACCACCACCGCCTGGGGGGCGGCCTTGGCTACCTCCTCCCCAGCTGAGGTGGTCGTGCCAATCAGCAGTTCGCCGAAACCCGGCGCCAACGGATTGGTGGTGTCCCAAAGTATCTTCCCAGACAAAACCGACCTTAGATCGGCGACCAGATCCAACGTGACCGTCCATGGCGTCGCCAAGAGGACAACCTCCCCGTGAGCGGCAACCTCATCCGGCGCGCCGGGCCGCGCCCCGCCACCGATGGCGGTCGCAGCATTCGTCACCCCTTCGGAAGTCTTCGAAAAACCAACCATTATATCGTGTCCGTGAGTGGCCAATCTGGTCCCGATCGCGGTGCCGAGGCTGCCGGCGCCGAGAATTCCAATTCGCATCAAGGCAACCTTTCGTTAGCAGATGCGCCGACGGTAACGTAATTGCGAGCTTAAGTGCGTCTTCGGGGCTTGCTTAAGGGCTGCTCATCATTATAGCCAGCGCGCAGCGCCAATTACCGACAGGCGACAAACCCGCAATCTGACTGCGCGTTCGTGGTCCTGCGTGTAAGGGTGCGGGTGCTGGGCGCGACGAGCAGTGTGTTACGGATACCCTTGCACCCAATACCTTAGCAGTTTGCACGCCGACCGATTGGTCCACCGTATTATTCAACAGCCGACAACACCGCCTCGTGTCACGATCCTTGGCCATCACGATCCTTGGCCAGGAGTTTGTACGGCGGTTTGCAGCTAACGCACCATTATGGCGTTTGGGCGACACGGCTCAGCAACAGTACCGGGATGACGCGTCCCTCCGTCTGGTGCTCGTATTCAGCGAATCCAGGAGCTTCCTGCTTTTGCCGATTCCAGATTTCGTCGCGCTCGGCGTCCACGACCTCCCGCGCTCTCACCGCGATCGTTTCGACACCGGTAGGGGTCCCGATCTCGATGGACGCGTCGGGCTGAGCCTTGAGGTTGAAATACCAATCCGGATTCTTCAGTGTCCCCGCCCTGCTCGCAAAGACTGCCCAGTCGTCATCGACACGGAGATATGCCATCGGATTGAGCCGCTCACTGCCCGACTTCGCACCGATCGAGTGCAAGATCAACAGCGGTGCGTCGCCGAACGACGCGAGTTTCCCCTTGTTTGATCGGAATTCTTCGATATTGCGATCGTTCCAAGCCTGCATCCGCTTGGGATTGTCGACCATTTCCCGTGAATCCATCCTGCGCTCTCCCTGGCGTTGACGCTGCTTGTGTGCTCGCCCGACCGCGCCGCCTGAACATCGCGTCGATTGGACCGTGTATTAGAGTCTGCTCCACACGCTCTCGGAAGACAATGCGGCGATGCTTGCTCTAGTCTAGTACTGCAGCCGTAGATCGTGGTGGGTGTGGTTTGGGCGTGTCTGCACTGGTCAGGGCGGTGACCGCGGCATTGTTCGGAGTT
>PNLP01000202.1 GCA_013823135.1 Planctomycetaceae bacterium | reverse complement strand
CCCCTGTTCTGGGGGTGTTCTCAACAAGTAACGCCGCAAGATTGCCGACAACCCGTAATTCAACTGGAGCGGGTCGTTCGGTCGGCGTCACCAGGATATGGTCGATCAACTCACGAAGAATGGTGATTGCCTCTCGTGACGCGACGTCACCTTTCGTCAACGCCTCATGGATTTGCGCGACTTTGCTCCTGTATCGCTCGGCGGCTTGCGGATGCAGCGCCACAGGTGAGGCATCCGAGCCTGCCGCTAACTCGGCGTTGATTCGATCTTGTTCTGCCTCAAGTTCCAACATTTGATGTCTGATGGTCCGCGGGTCACCTCCTCCATCCAGCAGGACGTCGAGCAGCGTCTTGAGCTTGCGTTCGATTATCGCGACATCGCGCGTCATGTCATTGCGCTTCTTGCGGTGCTCAGTTTGGAGCCGCTGCCGCTCTTGTCGATACGTTTCAACGGCCTCGGCCACAATGTCGGGCGCCAAGAGATGATTTCGCAGAGCAACCAGTACGCGGCTTTCGACTTCGCCCGTCTTGACGGTCCGAGTGTTCGTGCAGGCCTTTGAGTTCTGCAAGGTCGAACAGCGCATGTACTCCTCGCGGACGACCGTATAGGTGCCGCCGCAGCATGAGCATTTCAGCAGACCCGATAAAAGGCGGCGCGGACGCCGCCGATGATGAAGCTGCGGCCCGCCTCTGACCGCGCGCCGCCCTTGCACTCGATCCCATATTTCAGTGTCGATCAGGCGAAGCTCTGGCACGTCCTGCCGAAGCCATTCGGTTTCCGGGTTTTCTCGCGCCACGCGCTTGCCTGTGGCCGGATCTTTTACAAATCGCTGCCGGTTATAGACGATTATTCCCCGATACAGCTCGTTGTTGAGGATGCCATTGCCACGCTTCGGATTACCCAACAGCGCCGATGCATTCCACCGGCCGCCACGCGGTCCGGCTACGCCATCGCGATTGAGGTCGCCCACGATGGCGAGCGGCCCCTTGCCCTCAGCGTACAGGAGGAAAATCCTTCGAACGATTTCGGCTTCACTGTCATTGATGGTGCGCCTGCCTCGTTCCTCGCTTGCGTCTTTGACGATATCGTAGCCGTAGCTCTTACCGCCAGGGATGCGGCCAGCCTTGACGCGACCGATCTGACCGCGCCGGGTTTTCTGCGCAAGGTCTTTCAGGAACAGCGCCGACATCGTGCCCTTCAGGCCGACGTGGATTTCTGACACTGCGCCATCGGCGAGGGTCTCGATCCGCGTGCCGTGAAAGGTCAATGTTTCGTAGAGCGCCGCAATATCGGCTTGGCTCCGCGAGAGACGGTCGAGGCTTTCGGTGACGATGACGTTGAACTTTGTGCCCGAGGAGTCAGCTAGCAACCGGAGCAATCCCGGCCGATTGAGCGTCGAGGCACCGGAAATGGCGGCGTCCTGATACACCTCTATAACGATAAAGCTTCGGGACTCGGCATATTTGCGCGCCAAGGCGACTTGATCGATGATGGATCGCTCATCCTGCAGATCGCTGGAAAACCGAGCATAGATGGCCGCGCGCATGTGAGCCTCCTGCGTGTTAGCGGCGGAGCGGGCTCAATGCTAGCCCTGGCCTGCGTCCGATCTGGGCGTCAACCGCCATCCGAGATTATCGACCCATTGTGCGGATCTTGTGGTTCTGCCCCGGTGTTGGTCGCCTGTCGTTCGGTAGCATCATCCTCCCCAGCGGCCTGACGCGCAAGCACGATGGCGAGCGCTCGGATCGACGCCATCGCTTGCTGGATTTGCTCAGCTCGAAGGTGCGCATCTGCCCGTGGCACAGCTTGGCCTGCGCTGGTCGTCTCCTGGGCTGGCAGGTCCTCGGGTGACACGACGCAGATGCTCCAACGCGATAACGCACGGCAAAAAATGCCGGGCGAATGGTCGCTTCAGAGTGCCCGACCACCATTTGCCGGGGAACGATGTATCGCGGTGAATGGGGTGTAGGCGGGTGTAGCGGGGGATGCAGCGTCGGCGGGTCTGGGGAGATTGTCCGG
>PNLP01000201.1 GCA_013823135.1 Planctomycetaceae bacterium | reverse complement strand
AATTGCGCTAGAAAAGCTTGTCTCACTCCATCTGCTCACGGGTTTTCAGTCGGATATGATTCGTGATGGGGCCAGCATGAATCTCATGCTGGGTCAGTATCGGGTGCTTGGGCTGGTCGGTCGTGGAGGAATGGGAGTCGTCTACCGTGCGGAACATGTCCACCTTCGACGTGACGTGGCCGTGAAGGTGTTCGTCAACACGATTGATACTTGCCCTCGCCTGTTACGTCGGTTCCACGCCGAAGCACGAGCAGCGGCGCGACTCCATCATCCGAATCTTGTGTCTTGCCTCGACGCGGGCCGAAGTTTCTCTCCTGATCCGACCGGTCCCATTCGTGATTACTATGTCATGGAGTTGGTCAACGGTGAGGATCTTTGCAGTTTCGTACACAGCCGTGGCCCATTGTCCGTGAACCGCGCTTGTGAACTGTTCCAACAAGTCGCAGATGCTCTGGCGGAGGCTCACCGGAGTGGACTCATTCACCGGGACATCAAGCCTTCAAATATCATCATTACCCCTGATTGGCAGGCAAAATTATTGGATTTCGGCCTGGCACTGCACCCACACCGAAAGTTGACTGAGCCAGGAACTGTGTTGGGCACGATCGGATATATGGCCCCAGAACAGGCCCAGGACCCGCACGCGGTCGATGCTCGTGCTGATCTGTTCAGCCTCGGGGCCACAATGTACTGGGCGTTAACTGGGCGAGATCCCTACCCTGAATCTGGAAATCTCCTCCGTGATCTCCAAATTCGGCTCACAGCATCGCCTCCAATCATTCAACAAATCCGACCGGAATTACCTGAGGAACTTTGCACGCTCTTAAACCGAATGCTCCGTACCGATCCGGATGCGCGTCCACCGAGTGCGAAAGTTGTTGCGATCACCCTTGCTGGGCTGAGTCGATGGGCTCCCCAGGTAATAGATCACGCTCCAAATGAGACTGAAACCGAACAAGCTAAAGTCGTGATCGTCGATGATGATGTGCCTCTCCGCAGGCTGATGCGTCTCTATCTTGGGGACGAGTTCGTGATCTCAGACACAGGAGATGGGGATGGGCTACGCGAGATATTGGTACGGGGACGGGCGGATCTAATCGTCTTGGACGTGAATCTTCCGGGATTGTCTGGGGACAAGCTGATCGAGTTGATTCGGAATGATGTCCGCGAGCATCGCCGACCAATGATCCTCCTGATTTCCGGAGTGATCCCACCGGAGTCACTTGGTGGGATGTTGGCCACAGGCGCGGATGATTTTTTGGCGAAGCCGTTCTCTCGCGCCGAGTTCCGATCCCGAGTCCGCGGGCTTCTTGGACGAAGAGGCAGCGAACCAGCGCGTGCTGCGGCAATCACGATGCGTGTGGGCGTTGCTGATATGACTCGCACACCCTTGCCCCCAAGTTTGAGGCCAGCTCCTGATCCGGCACCGAGCTCTCCGGTTCGCGTGGTGATAGATCTCTGCGGGCATATGTTCCGTGACATACTATCATTCAGTCCGGGCTATGCGGGGCGACTCGGACGGTATGTAAGGGCCTTGGCGTCTGCGGCACCCGACAAAGGGCAGCACAGCCGATTGAAGGACGAACAGTATCTCATTCTCCTTGAGACCGTGGCTCCACTCCATGACATCGGGATGATGGCCGTACCTCAATCCATCCTCCACAAGCCCGGAGTTCTAGACACTCATGAGCGGTTGATCATCCAGACGCACCCCGTCATGGGTTCTGAATGGGTTAAGGCGACGGCGTCAAACTGTCCTTCCGAATTGCCGGTGTTATCGCTTGCGGTTGAAGTGATCCAGTCTCACCACGAGCGGTGGGACGGTGCTGGCTACCCGGATGGATCAGCGGGTAACCAGATCCCGTTGGCTGCTCGGATGGTCAGCCTCGTTTCGGTCTACGACGCCCTGCGATCGCGGCGGCCATATCGACCGGCATTGTCTCATGCCCGTGCCATTCGAATGATGGTGAGCGAATCGGTTGGGCAGTTCGACCCTGTACTGG
This sequence comes from Planctomycetaceae bacterium, assembly GCA_013823135.1. Classification (GTDB taxonomy): domain Bacteria; phylum Planctomycetota; class Planctomycetia; order Gemmatales; family Gemmataceae; genus Gemmata. Next base: position 50 of record PNLP01000201.1, on the reverse strand, counting down.
TGGCGGCGTTGATGGATGCCGCACCACGATTCGAGAAAACCTACCAGTCT
>PNLP01000200.1 GCA_013823135.1 Planctomycetaceae bacterium | reverse complement strand
GGAGCGGGCGAATTTCAGGCATGAACGGCTTCGCCCGCGATCTGTTCGACCTTGTCGCGGAGTTCCGCTTCGGCATCCGCCACGGCCCGGTCGAGGCGTTCTTTCTCGCCCGCGAGGTACTCGGCGTAGGCGTTCAACTTGTACTTCGTGGTGCGGATCCTCTCGGCGGCGCGTTTCAGGGTGTCCTCGCGTGTGTCGCTGCCGAACAGGGCGACGGCATGTCGGTGTTCCGCGACCACCGCCGCGAGTCCGTCCGCCACGGCCTGAGTCACACTCCGATCGCCCTCGGTGGTCCCCACCGGCACCGGGAACCGGAGCAACCGACCACCGACGCGATTCAACAGATCCTGGATCCGGTCCACAAACACGGCGTGCCGGATCGGCGTGAAGTAGCAGCCGCCTCCTGGCCGAATTGGGAAGAGATCGGCCTGCCGCTCGAAGAGTTTCTGGATCACACGAGTGACATCCGAACCGGTCCGTACGGCGATGCAGCGATCCAGTTCTTCCTGGGCGAGCGTGGCCAGACCCGGCAGTTCACAACTCACGGAACCGGTCTGCTTGTCGAGCGAGATCATGGTCTCCAGGGTGTACTCGAACTTGTCATCATTGCGACTCTCGGCCGTGAACTGGAACGTGATGGTGCTGGCATCCTCAGCCACGGGTCGAATGATCCGCTGGTCCGAGAGAACCCGGCATGCCCGGGCAAACGCATGGCGTGGTGCCAGTTCCCGCGCCACCCCGGGATCGAGATCGGCCACCTCGAGCGCCGCCACCAGTGCGGTGTGCGTCACACTGAGGCCCGGGCAGGCCCACGCGATCACCTCACCCAGAAGTCGAGTTCCCTTTCCCACGGGAACGGGCATTGGAACAGATGCAGTCATGGATCGAACTCCTTCAAGTAGCCACACGGCGAGCCGGTGGACCATCCACCGGCTCGTGGGACACGATTCGCGACCACGTCGAGGCGATCAGATCGAAAGGATTCGCCCGATGGTGTCAGTGGATGGGTCGAGAGTGGAGACGCGGAAGATCTCGTCGCTGACGTGTTCGAGATCGCCGGGAGTGTCACCGATGACGAGGGTCAGAACCCGTGCCGATACGGATGCTTTCCAGGCATGGAACGCATCGCGCACCGTTGCGGGTAGCCGGCACTTGCAGTCGGTGATCATCACGATGTCGGTCTTCCCGGGTGGTGCCCCGACCTCGCGGTACAGCCGGGGAAGTTCCCGAACGGGTACGTCGATGTCAGAACCACCGCCGATGAAGGCCGTGAGCCAGTCGCATAGCGCCGACTCATCCCACCGGGCCGGTGGCAACGCCAGCAGGCGTTCTCCCGTATCTCCGCTGTAGGCACACAGCCCGACCCAGCGGCGCTGGCGTCGTGCAATCCACGCCAGCGCCAGGGCGAGCGCCTTGGCCGCTTGGGCTTTGGCACCCGCCATCGAACCAGACTCATCGGCGCACACCAGGATTGGTCCCCGGCCCACGGGCTCCACGGCACGAACTTCCCGACAGAAGAGCTGGCGCTCGGCCAGTCGTCGCAGGGTGTCGAGTTCGAGTTCGGGGACCACGAACTTCACCAGTTCCGACGGCAGGAGACGACCGACGTCGCCACCGAGTTCGACGCCGACCACGTCGTCGAGGCCGTGACGAACCTTTTGTCGTTGCTTACTCTGGGCCACGCGACGGAACCGACCGGCCAGCTCGCAGATCTTCGTCAGGTTCGGGTCACGCCGCACCCGCTTGAACAACTCCGCGATCGCTTTCGGATCGTTGCTCCCCGGTTCGCCCGGCCCCATTCCCAGGGCCGCGGCCGATTCCTGGAGTTCACTCACCTCCTTCTCGGCTTCGGCAACGGCCTTGCCCACCGCACGCAGCGCGGACATTTCGCTAGCGAGATCACCACTCGCGGTTCCTGCGGACGCCGATTCACTCGACTTCTCTCGGGTATCCTCCTTTGCGAGCTGAGAAAACTGCTCGGCGAAGTGCCCGGCCGCAATCGACGCCGCGGTATCGTCGAGTTGCGTCTGGGTGTGGAGTGCCCGGTATTCGGGCGTATCGAGTAACTGCGCCAGGAACTGATGCCGA
>PNLP01000199.1 GCA_013823135.1 Planctomycetaceae bacterium | reverse complement strand
GCTGGTCTTCCGACTCATCGGAATGGTCACCGGTGTCGAGTTGTCGATCAACGTGATGACGCTGGGCGGGATCGCGGTCGCGATGGGCGAGTTGGTCGATGACGCCATCGTGGACGTGGAGAACATCTTCCGTCGCCTGCGGGAGAACAGTCACTTGCCGGAACCGAAACCCGCGCTGCGGGTGGTCTACGAGGCGAGCGTCGAGGTTCGCACGTCGATTGTCTTCGGCACCGCCGTGGTGATCCTGGTGTTCCTCCCGCTGTTCGCACTGTCGGGCATCGAAGGCCGGTTGTTCACGCCGCTGGGCATCGCCTACATCGTGTCGATCCTCGCGTCGCTCGTGGTGTCGCTCACCGTCACGCCGGTTCTCGCATACTACCTGCTGGCGAACTCCAAGGCCGTCCACGCCGAACGAGAAGGGCCACTCGTTCGCGTCCTGAAATGGGCTGCCGCGTTCCTGGTGCGATTCAGTATGCGTTGGGCCGGGTTGCTGCTCGTCCTCACCTGGGTGCTGGTCGCGTACTGCGGCTGGCGGCTGACAACCATCGGGGCCGACTTCTTGCCCGCGTTCGACGAGGGCAGCGTGCAGGTGAACGTCACGCTCCCGGCTGGTGCGTCGCTCACCGCATCGAATCAAGCCTCCGCGTTGGTCGATGCGAAACTGCGATCCTTCCAGAAATCCGCTGCCAACCCGAACGGCGAGGTGCTGGCGTTCCTTCGCAGGACTGGTCGGGCCGAGTTGGACGAACACGCCGAGCCGCCCAACGCCAACGAGTTCAACGTGACCATCAACCCGGAATCGGGGAAGTCTCGCAAGGAAGTGATCGCCACCCTCCAGAAGGAGATCAAGGAATCGGTTCCGGGCGTGGACGTAGAAGTCGAGCAGCCGCTCGCTCACTTGATTTCGCACATGATTTCCGGCTCCACCGCCCAGATCGCGATCAAGGTGTATGGCGACGACCTCGACACACTGGAGAAGCTCGCCAACCAAATCAAGGCGACGATCACCGGCATCCCCGGCGTGAGTTCGCTGGCCGTGGAGTCGATCCGCAAGGTGGACGAAATTCACGTCAAACTGAAGCCCGAAGAACTTGCCTTCCACGGGGTTGACCGGGCATACGTCGGGTCGTTCGTCCAGACCGCTCTTAACGGCGAGGTCGTGTCGCAGGTCGTCGAAGGGCAACGTCGGTTCGACCTCGTCGTGCGGCTGGACGAGCCGTACCGAGCGGACGTGGCGAACCTCAAAGACCTCCGGATCGACCTGCCGAACAACCGTGGTCAGGTACGACTGCGTGACCTGGCCGACGTGACGCCGCCGACCGGCGGGGACGCCGGTGCCAATCAGGTGAAGCGGGAAAACGTTCGCCGCCGAATCGTGATCCGGTGTAACGCCGCCGGGCGCGACCTGGCGTCCGTCGTCGGGGACATCGAGAAGGCCGTGAAGTTGGAAGTGCCGATGCCCGAGGGGTACTTCGTCGAGTACGGCGGGCAGTTCGAGAGTCAGAAGCGGGCGACCCGGCTCATCGGCATCCTGGCCGCCGTGTCGGTGGTGGGCATGTTCTTCGTGCTGTACATGCTGTTCCCGTCGCCCCGAATCGTGTTGCAAATCCTCAACGCGATCCCGACGGCGTTCATCGGCGGCGTGCTGGCACTCGTCATCACGCAGCAAACGCTGACGGTGGCGAGCTTGGTCGGGTTCATTTCGCTTGGCGGGATCGCCGTCCGCAACGGCATCTTGCTCGTGACGCACTACGTCCACTTGATGAAGCACGAGGGCGAGGTGTTCAGCGAGAAGATGGTACTTCGGGGCAGCCTGGAGCGGCTTTCGCCAGTGCTCATGACGGCGTTAACGGCAGGGATCGGCTTGATCCCGCTGGTCGTCGCCGGGCAGCAACCGGGACGTGAGATCCTGTACCCGGTTGCCACGGTCATTTTGGGTGGACTCATCACGAGTACGTTCTGTGAGTTCTTGATTCACCCCGGTCTGTTCTGGCGGTTCAGCGGCAAGGCCGCAGACCGGATGGCACACGCGGACGACAAGGCCGACGGGTTGGACGACCCGCCGACGCCACACGAACCAAATCCACCGCACCGT
>PNLP01000198.1 GCA_013823135.1 Planctomycetaceae bacterium | reverse complement strand
GTTACTGCGAGGCCGCCTGCCCGTACCACGCCCGCCGGTTCAACTGGACGAAGCCCGAGGTGCCGGCCGCCGAAGTGAACCCGAACCAGGGGTATCTCTCGAACCGAGCCCGCCCTCAAGGGGTAATGGAGAAGTGTACGTTCTGCCTGCACCGCACCCGCGAGGGGCGACTGCCGGCGTGCCTGGAGGCGTGCCCGACCGGGGCGCGGGTGTTCGGTAACGTCCTCGACCCGGACAGCGAAATCCGCTGGGTGTTGGACAACAAGCGGGTGTTCGTGCTGAAGGAAGAACTCGGCACGAAGCCTCGGTTCTACTACTTCTTCGACAAGTGATGAGGGCTGTGATGAACGTCGAAGGGGTGGTCAAGTATTTCCGGTTCCTGCGGCAGTCGCTGCTCGTGGCGACGGACGGCGGGCGAGTCTTCTTCGCCTGGATGTTCGTCCTCTCGGCGATCGCGTTGGTCGGGGCGAACGCCTGGGCCGTGCAAGTCCGCGACGGCATGATTCGCACCAACATGACCGATCACGTCAGTTGGGGCCTGTACATCGCGAACTTCACGTTCTGTGTCGGCCTCGCGGCGGGCGGGGTGATGATGGTCATTCCGGCGTATCTCTACCGCGACCACGACATGCACGACGTGGTGATCGTCGGCGAGATCCTTGCCATCGCCGCCATCATCATGAGTACGCTCAGCGTGGTCGTCGATCTCGGTCGCCCGGATCGGTTCTGGCACCTGATCCCCGGCATCGGCAAGTTCAACTGGCCGATGTCGATGCTGACGTGGGACATCATCGTCCTGAACGGCTACCTGCTCATCAACCTGCACGTGGTCGGCTACTTGCTCTACACGCGGTTCCGCGGCGAGGAACCGAACCCGAGGTGGTATGTGCCGTTCGTGATGCTCTCGATCGTGTGGGCGATCAGCATTCACACGGTCACGGCGTTCCTCTACTGCGGACTGGGCGGGCGGCCGTTCTGGAACACGGCTCTGCTGGCTCCGCGATTCCTGGCCAGCGCGTTCGTATCGGGACCGGCCTTCATCCTGATCGTGATGCGGGCCATCCGAATCGGGACTGAGCTTCCGGTCGCTCCCGGTCCCGCTCGATTGCTCGTGCAGATCATCCGTGTTGCGGCGGCAATCAACCTGCTGATGCTGTTCTCCGAATTGTTCACGCTCTTCTACACGGGCGGTGCCCACGTCGCTTCGGCGCAGTATTTGTTCTTCGGCGACCACGGCAAGCATGCTCTGGTGCCGTGGATCTGGTCGTCGATTGTGCTGAATGTGGTCGGCACCGTGCTGTTCTTCACGCCCGCGGCACTCGAACGAAGCTGGACGCGCATGACAGCGTGTGCGATGTGCGTTGTCGGAATCTGGATCGAGAAGGGGATGGGCCTCATCATCCCCGGGTTCATTCCGTCCACGCTCCACGAAGTTGTCGAATACACCCCGAGCCTGACGGAGTGGAAGATCACGGCGGGGATCTGGGCGTTCGGCCTACTCATCCTGACAGCAATGCTTAAAGTGGCCGTAGCCGTGTTCACGGACGAGATGGCCCATCCGCCAACGCCCACCACTGCAACCGACCCACCAAACCCCGCCGCGAGTGTGTCATGACCCCGTACGGCAAGACGGCGCAGACTGCGATTGCCGCAGTCAGCCGACTGGCGGAAGTGTACGACCCGAACAAGCGGGTCAAGTTGAACTCGGCCGAGATCGCCGAGAAGCGTTTGCTGCCCCAACCCGTTGTGGCGAAGGTGCTCACCATCTTGTCGCAGGCGGGAATCGTACACGGTTCGCCCGGGCCGGGCGGTGGCTACTGGCTGGCCCGCGCTCCAGAGGCCGTGACACTCTACGATGTCGTGGCATTGTTCGAGAGACTGGAAGACAACGTGAGTTGCCCGTTCGGACCCGACTACTGCGGACACGGGCCGCATTGCCCGATGCACTTCGATCTGCTCAAGGTACGCGAACAAATCGTGACCTTCCTGAAGACCAGCACATTCGCCCGGTTCGTGGGCTGGATGCCCGCGATCGTGGAACCACCGAAGGCCGGAACCAAACGAGGGAAGTCTCTCGACGTCCTGCCGGGTCGGAAGTAACCCGCGAATCCGGTGTCGGTCCACCTCATTCTGGAAT
>PNLP01000197.1 GCA_013823135.1 Planctomycetaceae bacterium | reverse complement strand
CAGCGCCGATAGCGGCGCAAGCCGGAGAAATCGCCGATCCCGGTAGATGGCCATAAGACCGGCCGATGAACCGCTGGGTAGCGCGGGTGGGCGGTCGTGCGTCCTTGGAACGACCAAGACGATCAGCACGGACGACAGGACGCAAAACGCCGCCAATGCCCAGAACAGTCCCCGCCAGCCGATTTCGGCGATCAGCAGATCGGCGGGCACCGTGGCGGCAACCGCGCCCAAAGCTCCCATCATCACCACCAATCCGTTGGCGAAGGCGATGCGCTCGGCCGGGAACCATAGGACGGCGGCCTTCAAGCCGGCCATCAAGGCCGTGGCGATTCCGATTCCGATCAGCGCCCTGCCGACAACTAAGGCTGCCAGTCCGTCGGCCAGCGCGAAGATGGCCGAGCCAAGCGCTGCAACAAGCAAGAATGGCCCTTGAACACGTCGCGGACCATAGCGGTCCAATAGGGCGCCGACCGGAAGTTGGATGACCGCCGTCGCCAGAAAATACACCGACGTCAGTAACCCGAGTTCGGACGGGCCAATGTGCAGCTCTCGCAACAACGCGCCCGATAGCAACGCGTTGATGGTCCGGAAGGCGTACGACAGGAAGTACCCGAACGCGAACGGGCCCAGGACGCAAACCACGAGCTGGAACTCGGTCAGTGGCCGGGCAGTCCACCCGGTCTGCCGCCTTCCTTCGATTGTGCTGGACGGTATCGGGACGGCGGCGTCATCAAGCCACTTTCCGGGCCGGATGGCACCGATGTCTTGAAGCGTCATGTCCGAACCGGCCATGTAGCAATCGCGCGTCGCGCCTGAAGCAGAAGGTTGTTGTTCCTTGTGGCAGGGCCAGAAAAATCTGTCATATGCGCGGCGAGTTCGGATGACAGCGGCTCAGGCCGGCGCGTATCCTTGTTGATCAAGACAACGGCCGATTTTGCGATGGCCACGCATCGTTCACCCACGAACAAGGCCTGCGCCAAATGCACGGTGCACCGCTCGACGCGAGCAACCCGTGTTCCAACTTGCACAGTGCCGGGCCAGTGCATTTCGCGGCGGAATGTGAGGTCCAAGCGGCCAAGGACGAATTGAACCTCGGGCGGGACCGGCGTTCGCTCAGCATCTGACAGCAACTCCATACGGGCATTCTGGCAGCAGACGGCGAACACCGCATTGGAAACGTGGCCGTTGCGGTCGGTGTCGGCAAACCGGAGTTTTTCGCTTGAGACCAGCGGATAGTCGGCAAGTTGCTCCGGACGCTTCAACGAGCGCTGGAGTCGCTTTAACTGTCGAAAAGACACGGCGAGGCGTTTGCGGAAATGCATGGAAATGCTCCGTTCTAGAGTTCAAAGTTCAGGGATTAAGCGCGGCTGGGATCAGCCGCTGTCGTCGCGCTTCTCGCGGCGCCAGAGCAGCCGCAGAATTCCGTCGTCGGTCTTTTCGATCAACGCGGCGCGGATCGGCGCGGTAAAGGACGGATCGTCCAAACGGACGCTGAGATAGGACGTTTGATCCTCGGCAGTTTGGCGCCAGGCTGCGCCGATCTCGGTCGTCCCTGAGATAATCCGGAAGTCAGGCGATTGAGGCGACGGCTTCTGATCGGTCGCGACGATGCGAACCTTGGCGTTGAGCGTGAGGGTTCGGATGCTCCCGGAATAGCCGTCCTTGTCGGATTTGAATGTCCCAATAATCGGCATCGTGGTCTCCATTCGCGTCGTGTTGCTCAATTTAAAACGGGGCTGAGAATGATGTCTTTGTGGACGATGATGCGGAGCGGCCAGCCAGGACGGACAGTGAGTGTCGGTTGCACATTGAGTTCGCGCTCGATCAACCGTTGGCCTGCGCGGTTGGTCGTCTGGCCGGTCGATTCGCGAAGCGCCCGGACGATGTCGCTGTCGCCGCTGCCCGAGCCGAACGCGAGGCTCGAACCAACCCCGAGAACGGTGGCAAGCCCGATGCCTTTCAACAGCTGCCAGGTATGCAGATCGACGTCATCGGAGAGACCCGCATAACCGGCGGTGTCGGTTGCCGGCAGATTGTCGATGACGATTGATGAGCCGTCGGGGCGGATGATGCGCTGCCAGACGACGAGGGCGCGCTTCTGGCCGTAGGCGACGACGCTGTCGTATTTGCCGATCAGACGCGAACCC
>PNLP01000196.1 GCA_013823135.1 Planctomycetaceae bacterium | reverse complement strand
GATGGAAAGCTGACGGCAGTCCAGGAGCTACACCATTGGAACGAGGTTGTCGCTGCTACACGCCCTTCATGACTAACCCACTGATAGACCAATAATGATTCAAATCAGTCAAAATATCAGCTTGACACAAGTTATGGACAATCGACGCGCCACCACGAACTCAGTAACTGGAGCCAATCGATCTGTCTACGAAGGACTTCAACCTTCTCCGACGGCGTAGGTCCGGGTGTTCAAAGCCAGCATGTGGTCGATGTGTGGCGTGTGAGGCGTATTTCAGCCCCACACGCGTAAGTCAACGGGCATCAAACATACCGTCTGTTAGAAGCCGTACGGGAAGTCATCTTCAAGTCGGGGTAGTCGAAACCGCTTGTCTACTGTTGCACCGTGAGCCCGCTGAACCATCAACCGCCTGAAATCCCGTGCTGCTTTCTCGACGGGTACTGACCCAATCGTCGTTGGAAACGTATTGTGTTCAACACCGTCAAGTTCCCGACCTTGAGTTTTCGGCCGAAGCCCGCTCCACTGTTTGAAGAAGAATGGCACTTCTGCTGCATCGCACTGATCGCGGATGGAGCGAGCCCAGTCAGCCTGCATCGGCGTCAATCCAGGTCCCGACTCACCACCCACGATCACCCAGTGAATCCCACTCAGATCGAGTTCGCCTAGGTCTTCGAGCAACGGTTCGATCGACAAGAATCGGACTTGGGCCGGGCATTGTCGGAGGAGGTCGATCCGTGGCAGCCCGTGCCTCCGGTTCTCAACTGACACTCCCCACAGGATGCTCTCCCGCTCCGCAGCCGAACGCAGCGAACCGGTCAGCATCGACAGCATCCGTTCCGGCCGCTGGGTCAGGACCATGTAGGAGTGCCAATATGCGTGTTCCATCACGTCGGCCACTTTTCGGACATACTCATCGGGGATGCCCTCGTGGAACAAGTCGCTCATCGAGTTCACGAAGACGCGGCCCGGCATCGCCCAGTCGAAGGGGGCGTACATCTTCTCGGGCACCAGACGCAAATCGAAGCCCTGTTCGTAGGAATGTCCGAGAACCCTTTTGAGTGGTGGGGGCACACGCTGCCATCCGTGGCGGTCATGGCGAATGAGACGTGGCCGAGCAACACGGAGGAAAATGTGTAGGGCTGAACCCGTGCGAGGCCGGTAGGAACCCATAAAGAACCTCATCACGTCGCATTCAGTGGCAAGTCTGTTTCCGTTGCACTTGCGACGCCACCGGGGTGAATTCTCGCCATTTTCCCGTCACTCTACAGTGGCACCATCGGCATAGCTCTGCTGGATGTTCTCGGAAGCCATTCAGGCGACCGGCTTGTCGCTTTGCCGTCGGCCACTTGTTCGCCCTCGCACTGTGCGGGGGCGGTTGTGTTTTCGAACACGACCGCCTCCAGCATGGGGGCGGTCTCCACGGAGGTCACCCCATGAACGAGCCCACCCTCGATCAACACGAGTCCATCAAGGCACTTCAGGCCGAATTCATCACATTGCTGCCGAAGATCGAGTACACCGTCCGGGTCCACTTGCAGCACATCTCTTGTTCGGATCGTCAATCAGACCTCGTCTGCGAAGCGATTGCAATGTGTTGGAAGTGGTACATCGGGCTTTCTCGGAAGGGCCGCAGCCGGGCCGAGTTCCTCTACACCTTCGCCGCACTGGCCGCCCGAGCGGCACACAGCGGCAGGCGGTTGTGCGGGAGCGAGAAGGCCCGCGACGCCCTGTCCCCGCGCTGCCAGCGGATGCGGAACTTCACCGTCTCTCCGCTGCCAGTCACATCGGGAATGACGGCCAAAGTGTTCGACGATGCCTTGATCGACAACACGCAGACCCCGGTCCCCGACCAGGTTCAGTTCCGGCTCGACTTCCCACGGTGGCGGGCGTCGCTTGGGGAGCGTAGCCGAATCCTGATGGACGCGATGATTGAGGGGCACCGCACCAACGAGTTGGCGGCTGTGTTCCGGGTCACGCAGGCCCGCATCAGTCAGGTTCGGCGTGAGTTACAAGAAGGGTGGCATTCGTTCTGCGGGGACAACGACCCGGAAGAAACCCAGCGGGTCGAAGCTGCATTCGGATGCAACCGTCAGCCGGCCTAATCGCAATGCCCCTCAGATAAGCACAACAACTGCTCTGTGGAAGGGTT
>PNLP01000195.1 GCA_013823135.1 Planctomycetaceae bacterium | reverse complement strand
GGAAACGACCGGTCCCGCCAGCACGGGCGTTGACAGCGCCGCAGCCTCGGGCGACGGTCTCGGCGAAAGCACCGCGCCCGCCCCCAAGGGCAAGGCCAAGGCACTGGAAACCGCCGGAGCCTGACGCCCAATCAGCCCCCGGCGATCGGCGACTGCGACCCGAACCGATCGCCAAAGGGAAGGCCCGCTCGCGCACAAGCGCGGGCGGGCCTTCTTCATTTGCCTGGTGCTATTGGGGCCGACCGAAAAGGGAAGGGGGTTGCTGAATACGGAGAGTCCGGATTATACGGATTGGCAGGACACCCCACGAGCACATGGCGACCATCCGGGCATCGCCCATGGAACAGTTCGAAGAGGCCGGTCCCCAGGAGAAAACCCATGTCGCAACCGTATCGTGAAACCGTCAGCACCACGACCTTCTCGAAGCGGGTCGGATACTACTACGACGAAGCCATCAGCCGAGCTGTCGGCCTCGAACGCCACGGTGAAGTCCGCGTGGTCATGGTGCCAGCTGACGAATATCGCTCGCTCAGGAAGCTCCTGGCGCGCGCCCTCAAGTCGGAGTCGCTGAAAGATGTCATCGAAGAACTCACCTCCGCGTCCCCGACTTACCACCCGGACGCCCCCGACAGCTACGAAGACGACGGCGAGGAGCCCAGTGCGCCCAAAGCAGCAAAAAGGCGAAAGCAACCCGAACCGACAAGCGCCTGAGGCCGGAAAGATTATCGACTACGGCTATCTCTGGCACCGCGAGGATGCCGCAGGTCAAATCAATGCGTCCAAGGACAGGCCGTGCCTCATATGGGAAGTTCGCAAGATTGAAGAGCTGTTCCTGGTGTCCGTTCTTCCGATCTCGACATCCTCGATGGGAGCAAGAGTGCCCATTCATCCGCGGGAGCGCGCTGCCCTCGGACTGCCCGAGGACTGCAACGTCGTCATCGAGGAGATGAACCTGTTCAATTGGCCCGGACCGGACATCGTACCCCAGGGCGATCGCAAACTGATGCGGCCAAACCCCGCCTCAAGGAAACTCACAGACACGATCGCCGAGGCAATGAAAGGCAGGACAGTCGCCATAGTCTTTCGACCAGACTAAGCCGACACCAAGGAAGGGAGATGGGCCATGCCAAAAGTTGACGATCAGTCTCCGTCGCCGCAGCAGGCGGCCACTCGAGAAAGCCTGGCGGTGTTCCTCTTCGCCATTTCAAAGGGCTGGGGAAGCGTCACAACCGACGCCGGGAATCTGATACCAAACCACATCTTCGCTTCGAACGTAGCGGCTGCACTGATCGGAGAGGCGGAAGGAGCCGCTGCAGCGCAAAGGCTGCTCAATCTTCCCGAAAGCCAATATCAGATTATCGGAGACCCCGAGCCGTTAGACGAGATGATCGCTTACCTCGGACTGAGCGAAGACGACATTGCATTCCTCGTCGATCACTACGGTCTTAACGGCAATCTCCAGATGCCTCCCAGACCGAACGACGTGCAAGCTTTCGACGAGCTATACGCGCGGACTCCCGAATATGGCCGCGACCTGACCAAGGCGTCGATCTTCACCCGGATCTACCGCGAGGCAACAGATCACTGGGAACCCGCCACAATGGAGCAGCTCACCAAGCTGCCGCCTGATGAACTGATCCCGATCAACATCGCCTACGAGTTCGTGATGGGCGCGGGCGACCGCACTCAGGGAATGAGCTTCGTCAACCGCGCTGAGCACCGCGAAGGCATCAGGATGCGCGAAGACCATGCCTTTGTGACTGTCGCTGAAACCATTGCTCTGGTGCAGAAGATCAAACGGGACACTGACCAACGCTCATGGCTTCAACGCATCCGCGACCGGGGAGCGAAATTCATAGGAAAAATGAAGCGAATCAAGGAATAGCTCGCTCAATCCAAACGTACCCCGGTGGCATCGATCTTGGCGCCTCGATGCCCGCAACTGCACCGCATGTGGGTCTCAACGATCCCGAGCTTCATCGGGATCGACTTGGCAAAGCAATAATCCCGCAAGCGAGACGCCGGGACGATCACGACACGGTGGCACTTTCTGCACTCGACCTGCGCGTTGAGACGTATCCATCCGGCGGGGGCCGCCTTGTCTGAGTAGGTAGTGAGCGCTCTTTAGCGTGCTCTTTTGAGCGCGCTTAGGAGTGGTCGATGGG
>PNLP01000194.1 GCA_013823135.1 Planctomycetaceae bacterium | reverse complement strand
GGGCCTGGAGACGCTGCTCGTGACCGAACTGCTTCCACGCCAGAACGAATCGCCGGAAGTACAGGTTGGCCAGCAAGGGTGAAGCCGGAGAACCCTGAGGTGTGCCGCGGTTGGTATCCGCGGCCACCGTAGTGCGTTGTTCGCTCCGCCCATGCCGCTCCACCACCGGCACCCGAAGCCAGAGTTTCACGACCGACAGCACGCTGCCGTCCGCGATTCTCCTGCTCAGACACCGCATCAACGGGCCTTGCGGGATCGTGTTGAAGTAGTCGGACAGGTCCGCGTCCTGAAGTTCCCCACAAATGGTGGACAGTGGGAAAGCGGTGTAAACTCTGAACAAGAGGAGACACACCGATGGCAGGTAAACGCAAGGTTCACACACCGGAGTTCAAGCTCCAGGCCGTCAAGATGATCAGCGAACAGAAGCTCTCCATCGTCGAGGTCGCACGACGACTCGGCATCCGCGAAAACCTCCTCCATTCCTGGAAGAAAGCTGTCCACAAGAAGGGCGTCGATGCCTTCCCGGGTTCCGGCCACCTCACACCCGTCGAGGAAGAAATCCGACGTCTCCGGGCCGATGTCAAACGCCTGGAGATGGAACGCGACATCCTAAAAAAAGCCACAGCGTTCTTCGCCACCCAGATGAAGTGATCTTCGCCTGGATCGAGGAACGCCGAGACGAGTGGCCCGTCACGCTGCTCTGTCGAGTCCTGGAAGTCTCACGCTCGGGTTTCTACGCCTGGCTCTCCCGCGAGGCCAGCATGACCGAAGCCCGACACGAGAAACTAACCGAGCAGGTGACCGAAATTCACGCTCAGATGAAGGAGCGTTACGGCCGTGCTGTGCACATCTTGGAGGACTTGAAAACCCTTGAGTTTCCAGCGTTTTCGCGTTTCCATACAATCTGTCTTTGGTGAGATTGTGGTTCCCAACGACGCGATCATCAAAAAATTCATGGGAATTGTGCGTGGTCGAAGATGTGCACAGCACTGGCGTTACGGTAGTCCTCGCATCCACGCCGAACTCGTCGCCCAGGGTGTGCCGTGTTGCGAGAACACCGTCGCCCGCATCATGCGAGAGGCTGGGATCGCAGTGAAAACGAAGCGGAAGTTCCGGCAGACGACCGACTCGAACCACAACCACCCGGTGGCCGAGAACCTGTTGGATCGAGCGTTCGAGGTGGAGGAGCCGAACACGTCATGGGTCGCAGACGTGACGTACATTCCCACTCGCGAGGGTTGGCTGTACTTGGCCGTGGTGGTGGATCTGTTCAGTCGAATGGTGGTGGGCTGATCGATGGACGCAACGATGACGAGCCGGTTGGTCGTGGATACGTTGGAGATGGCGTTGTCCCGTCGTCTCAAGGGGTCTTCGTCTTCGTCTTTGTTGGCCCACTTGGATCGTGGGAGCCAGTACGCCAGTGAGCACTACCAGCGTCGTCTGAGCGAGGAGCGGATCACGTGCAGCATGAGCCGCCTTGGTAACTGCTGGGATAATGCCGCAATGGAGAGCTTTTTTGCGAGCCTGAAAAAAAAGGAGTTGGTTCACGACGAAGATTACGCCACTCGGGAAGAGGCGAGGGCGAGCATCTTCGAGTACATCGAGACGTTCTACAACCGCGTTCGGCGACACTCAACGCTGGGGTATGTTGTTCCAGTGGAATATGAACGAACGTATAACCCGATCCACCGCTAAACTCTGTCCACTATCCGTGGGGAACTCCATCCACCACTTCTCGCATACCCCGATCGGTTATGTTGAAGTACACCCGCCGCACGGCCATCTTGGCATCGACCCCAGGACGGAAACCGTACTGCTCGTCGCAGAGGTCCGCCTCGAAGATCGACCCGATGACCAGCAACACCGCCATCTGCGCGACCCTGTCGCGAATAGTTGGTATGCCCAGTGGCCTCTGGCCACCGTTGCTCTTGGCTATCCACACTCGAAGGAGGGGCTGCAGACAATATTCCTTACGCCGTAGCTCCTCCTGCAACGCCGCCAGCCACGATACCACGCCAGCCGACTCGATCTGCTCGAACGTCTGCCCATCCACGCCCGGTGCCCCGCGGTTCTCGCGGCAACGCCGGTACGCTTCGGCCAGAACGTCCAGACAGCAGACCTTGTCCCACAGCGTGTAGAACCGATACCCAGCGTCGGCCTTGGCTTTCG
>PNLP01000193.1 GCA_013823135.1 Planctomycetaceae bacterium | reverse complement strand
GACACCCTCGAACGTGCCGCCGAGAAGATTCGTTCCACGAAGTTCAAGGTACTCGCCTACGCCGAGTACCTCACGGGCGAGAAGGAGCGTCTCGACCGGGCACTCGCCACCGCCGAACAGGAACTCCGCGAGAAAGTCGAGCAGATCGCCGGTGAACCCGTTCCCGCCTGACTTCCACTCGCGGTGCGAGGCCGACCCTACGGTGGAGTCGGCCTTTTTCATCCCTGGGGGCTTCCATGACGAGTTGCGTCTCACGAGTCCGAGATCGAACCGTGCTCTTCGTCGCCACGCCGGCGTTGTGGCCGGCGTGGCCTTTCCTGCCCTTGGTTCGACGCTCCGACGGCCGGGAAGAACTCGGCGTCCTGTTCGACTCACGCTCGGCAGGTTTGACGGGGCTTTCTGCGAGGGTGCACTTCACAAACCTGTTCTCGTTGCCGGCCAGCCTGAACGAGTTCTTGGCGTTGCCGCACGAAACCTTCGACACCGCCGAGGAGTTGGCCCAGGCCGGCTGGCTTGTCGACTGAACCCACGCGAGGCCATTTCATGACACTGTTGACCCGTTCCCAGGCGAGGGACTTTCAAGTCCTCTTCTCTCGCTGCGTCTCGGGGCGACCACGGGGACCGGCACCGCCCGTCGTCGTCCAGATCAAGGACGGGGTTCGGTCCGTCGCTGCGACTTCCGTTACTGGCGTAACTCTCACCCACTCGACCCCGGCACCCCACGAACGCGACGATTTCGTGCTTCTGCCCGCGTCGGTTCTCGCCGAGGTCGAGGGGAGTACCGACGAGGCCGTGACCCTGGAACGCCAGTCGAAGTTGCGTGGCGTTGTGCGGTGGCATGGCGGAAGCAAACCCCACACGCTTCCTGTGGAATTGATCCTGCCCGGCAAACAACACGAGATTTCAGCCACACCAGTGTTATCGCCAAGTTCTGCGAAGTTACTCCTGGCCTTGCATGAGTGCGGACGCACCACCGCGAAAGATTCTGGCCGATACGCACTCTCGAAAATCCAGATTCAGGGCAAGGCGGGTCGCGTCATCGGCACGGATGGGAAAGTCGCACTTCTCTGGACCGGGTTCCGATTGTCCTTCGCGGACGATGTTCTCATTCCTGCGTTGCCTGTCTTCGGAGCGAAGCCGCTGATCCGCGGTGGGGACGTGTCCGTGGCGCGTACACCAACGCACCTCTCGATTGCAGCGGGGCCGTGGATGGTCTCGTTGCCGATCGAGACCAAGGCACGCTATCCGGATGTCGCCTCGGTGGTTCCTCTGCACCCACCTACAGTTGCGGGCATCGACGCGAAGGATGCTCTCCAGTTCCTGAAGGTATTGCCAACACTGCCCGGTGGGGAAGAAGACAATCGCTCCGTCACGCTTGATGCCTGTGGGACTCTGAAAATTCGTGCCCGCGACGCGAGTACCGGCGACGTGAAGGAAGTAACCCTGATCCGGTCGTCGACGTCAGGGCCGGCCATTCAGGTCGCTCTCGATCGGCGTCTGCTGGCCCGTGCATTCGCACTGGGCTGTCACACGATGAGTTTCACCCCCGACAAACCTGTCGTTGCCGAGGGCGAAGGATTCGCACTCGTGATTGCACCCCTCGATCCCAACCTGATCGTGCCGCCTACACCCGATGCACGACAGACTTCCACAGAGATTCCGGCAAACAAGGCCGGTCAAACTATTCCGACACTCCAACGGAGCAATGAAGTGCCAGCACCTGATACGAACGGTCATACGCCACCCCGAGGCGATCCGCCCGATCCGCTGTTCGCCGCCGAGGAGTTGCGTGACGCCCTGGCCGACGCGACTGCGAAAGCCACACGACTCGTCGCAGCTTTGCGGCAGACGAAGAAGGAAAAGCGAGTATTGTCCGCCGTACTGACGAACTTGAAGCAACTCAACTTGGGATCGGGAGGTTTGCCATGACGACTCTCGTCACCCAGCGATTCCAAAATCTGGCCGGGACACTCGCCGAACTGAAGGTGAAGGTTCGCACCGCCCTGGCAACCGAACTTGCCGGTGCCGTCGGGACCGCCGTCAGGGACGTACTCGTGGTGGCCATGGTGGATCGCATCATTGCAACGCCATCGCGAGTCGTGAGCAGACCCG
Organism: Planctomycetaceae bacterium; assembly: GCA_013823135.1. Taxonomy (GTDB): domain Bacteria; phylum Planctomycetota; class Planctomycetia; order Gemmatales; family Gemmataceae; genus Gemmata. The sequence goes on along the minus strand of PNLP01000193.1, from coordinate 162 downwards.
GACTTCCCCAACGCGGGGGATGGCGGATCGACGAGGACGAAGAACGCGAGGATTGGGGCGGACCGAAAGATCCCTGGTCCGAGGACGATGACATTCGCACCGAACGCAGACCCACCCGGTACGAGCACGGTCTCGACCGCGAGAAAGAGGAACCCGTGGCAG
>PNLP01000192.1 GCA_013823135.1 Planctomycetaceae bacterium | reverse complement strand
GACGGCCAGTTCCCCGTCATGGCGATCATCGGAAGTGAACAGCCGCTTGCACTCTCTCCGGATCGTTGGGAGGCACTCTCGGAGTTGCCCGGCATAGCCGACACGGAATTGTCGAGATTCGCCGAATTTCCCAGTTTGTATTCCGGGCAGTGGCCGGTGCGGGCGAGGCGAGAACTGAACACCGACGAACATCCTCGGCTCGAATTCGCGGCACCGATCAGTCGGGGGTCCAATCGTTGCCTGAGCGGACCAACTCTTCGGGCATACTTCGACAATGTTCTCGTCGCACTGCCTGATAGGGGTGTGCTATTTGCAACGCTCGGCGGGCAGGACACGAAGCGCCGCCGGGCCGTTCAACGACTCAACCTGTTCGGTGAACCGGGAGTGACCCCGTCTCCTTGAAGGGGCGAGTTAGCTGTACCGTGGCAATTGGATAGCTCAAGCCAGTTTGGATTCTGCCATTTGTCGCCCACATCGCACCGAGAGAAACAACCCGATGGCGATTAACACCCCGACGCTTCAATTCACGATTCACGGCTTGGACTGCGCGGAAGAGGTTGCGGTCCTCAAGCGAGAGGTCGGCCCCTTGGTGGGCGGCGAAGATAAACTCGGATTCGACATCCTCAACGGCCGGATGACCGTAACCGGAGCGGCCGTCACGGCAGACCAAGTGCGTGATGCCGTCGCCCAGGCGGGCATGTCGGCCGAGTTGTGGGTTGAAGGCGAGTCGCCGCTGCGTGTGCCTGGGTACTGGGAACGGAACCGACGCACGATCTTGACCGCGACCAGTGGCGGGTTCCTCCTCGCCGGGATTGCCATTCACGCTGCGGTGATCGGGTTACGTGCAGCGTTCACCGAGGACTCCACCGCGTGGCCGCCGGTCGGGGCAGTTGCCTGCTACGTTCTCGGCATCGTGGCGGGCGTCTGGACGGTCTTGCCGAAGGCGTGGGTTGCCGCCAAACACCTCGCCCCGGACATGAATTTGCTGATGGTCGTCGCCGTGTGCGGAGCGGTCGCCATCAATCAGTGGGCCGAAGCCGCCACCGTCGCATTCTTGTTCTCCCTGTCGCTTGCCCTGGAAGCGTGGAGCGTTGGTCGTGCCCGTCGGGCTGTGGCGGCTCTGATGAACCTCGCCCCGCCGACCGCACGTTTCGTTCACCCGGACGGTCGCGAAGAAGCTGTGGCTCCGGACAAAGTGCCCGTTGGTGGGAGGTTCCGCGTGCGACCGGGCGACCGCGTCCCGCTCGATGGTCGCGTAGTGGAAGGCTCTGGCGGCGTTGACCAGTCGCCGATCACGGGGGAAAGCGTCCCGGTGCCGAAAAACGCGGGCGATGAGATCTACGCCGGAACCATCAACGGCGACGGCTTGTTGACGGTCGAGTCCACGAAGCCCGCATCCGATACGACCCTGGCACGCATCACGCGAATGGTCGGAGAAGCACAGTCTCGCCGTTCCCCCTCCGAGCAGTGGGTTGAGAAGTTTGCCCGGTACTACACGCCCGCGGTCATGCTCCTGGCGCTGGCGGTTCTCACCATCCCACCACTCGCGTTTGGCGACCCCTGGGGTCCGTGGCTCTACCGCTCACTCGTGCTGCTCGTGATCGCCTGCCCGTGCGCGCTCGTGATTTCGACGCCAGTGAGCATCGTCGCCGCACTCTCCGCTGCGGCTCGAAACGGTGTGCTGGTCAAAGGCGGCGTTCACATCGAGACACCGGCCCGACTCAAGGCCGTGGCGATGGACAAGACCGGAACGCTCACTGAGGGGAAGCCCGCAGTCGTCGAACTGGTCCCGCTGAACGGGCACACCGAGGCCGAAGTTCTAGAGCGAGTGGCGGCACTCGAAGCCCACAGTACGCACCCGCTTGCCCGAGCCATCGTCGAGTACGCGAAGACACGGGGCGTGAGCGTACCACCGGCTGAGGATTTTCGCATCCTGCCGGGCAAGGGTGCGGTCGGGCGGGTGCGAGGGACCGAGTATTGGGTCGGGTCGCACCGCTACCTTGAGGAGCGGGGGCAGGAAAACCCGGAGGTTCACGACCGACTTGAGGCGATGTCTCGGGCCGGGCAGACAGTTGTGGTTGTCGGGAACGACCGACACGTTTGCGGGTTCATTGCCCTGGCAGACCGAGTTCGCCCCGAGTCGAAGCGGGCGGTGGCTGATCTCCGCGCCGCAGGTATCGAACACATCGTGATGCTGACGGGCGACAACCGGGGGACCGCAGCCGCAATCGCTGCCGAGGCCGGGGTGGACGAGGTCCACGCCGAGTTGCTTCCCGCTGACAAGGTGACCAAGATCGAAGAACTGGTGGCGAAGTACGGGTCGGTGGCGATGGTCGGTGACGGGGTGAACGACGCCCCCGCAATGGCACGAGCAACGGTCGGGGT
>PNLP01000191.1 GCA_013823135.1 Planctomycetaceae bacterium | reverse complement strand
GACCCCGTCGATATGGACTCTTGGGGGTCATCAGCCTGTTATCCCCGGCGTACCTTTTATCCGTTGAGCGATGGCCCACCCACGCGGGACCACCGGATCACTATGACCGACTTTCGTCTCTGCTCGACGTGTCTGTCTCGCAGTCAAGCGGGCTTATGCCATTGCACGCGACGAGCGATTTCCGACCGCTCTGAGCCCACCTTCGTACGCCTCCGTTACGCTTTGGGAGGCGACCGCCCCAGTCAAACTGCCTGCCATGCGCGGTCCCGGACCCCGATCAAGGGTCGCGGTTAGACCACCATATCGCCAAGGGTGGTATTTCAAGGACGGCTCCACCAGGGCTGACGCCCCGGCTTCAAAGCCTACCACCTATCCTACACATGCCGACACGAAGGCCAGCGCAAAGCTACAGTAAAGGTGCACGGGGTCTTTCCGTCTGACCGCAGGAACCCCGCATCTTCACGGGGAATTCAATTTCACTGAGCCGATGCTGGAGACAGCGGGGAGATCGTTACGCCATTCGTGCAGGTCGGAACTTACCCGACAAGGAATTTCGCTACCTTAGGACCGTTATAGTTACGGCCGCCGTTTACCGGGGCTTCGATTCAAAGCTCTCACCTCTCCTCTTAACCTTCCGGCACCGGGCAGGCGTCAGGCCCTATACGTCGTCTTACAGACTTCGCAGAGCCCTGTGTTTTAGATAAACAGTCGCCACCCCCTGGTCTGTGCCCCTCTGCCCTGGTTGCCCAAGACAGAGGCCTCCTTATCCCGAAGTTACGGAGGCAAATTGCCGAGTTCCTTCAGCATCGTTCTCTCAAGCGCCTTGGTATACTCTACCAGTCCACCTGTGTCGGTTTCGGGTACGGTCTCACGCGGAGGCTATTTCCTGGGACCCCTTCACCGCCTGACCAATCCGATAAGCTCGAACGATACACGGCATCCGTCACCATCCGCTGGCCGGGGAATGTTCGCCCCGTTCCCATCGACTACGCCTTTCGGCCTCGCCTTAGGGGCCGGCTAACCCTGCGCAGATTAACTTTACGCAGGAACCCTTGGACTTTCGGCGAGAGTGTCTTTCACACTCTTTGTCGTTACTCATGTCAGCATTCGCACTTCCCATACCTCCAGAAGCCCTCACGGGTCTTCCTTCGCAGGCCTAGGGAACGCTCCGCTACCGCGTGTTCAATCCGAAGACGAACACACCCGAAGCTTCGGCTCGTGGCTTGAGCCCCGTTACATTTTCGGCGCAGGACCCCTTATTTAGACCAGTGAGCTGTTACGCTTTCTTTAAAGGATGGCTGCTTCTAAGCCAACCTCCTGGTTGTTTTGGGAGTCCCACATCCTTTCCCACTTAGCCACGAATTGGGGGCCTTAGCTGTCGGTCCGGGTTGTTTCCCTCTCCACGACGGACGTTAGCACCCGCCGTGTGTCTCCCGCGCAAGTTCCCAGGTATTCGGAGTTTGGTTGGGTTTGGTACCGCTGTGGGCGGCCCTAGCCCATCCAGTGCTCTACCCCCTGGGACATACACGCGAGGCGCTACCTAAATAGCTTTCGCGGAGAACCAGCTATTTCCGAGTTTGATTGGCCTTTCACCCCTAGCCACACGTCATCCAAGACCTTTTCAACGGGCACTGGTTCGGACCTCCAGTGGGTGTTACCCCACCTTCATCCTGCACATGGCTAGATCACTCGGTTTCGGGTCTAAAGCCACGAACTGAACGCCCTGTTCAGACTCGCTTTCGCTGCGCCTCCACCTATCGGCTTAAGCTCGCTCGTAACTTTAAGTCGCTGACCCATTATACAAAAGGTACGCGGTCACCCAGGACGAACCTTGGGCTCCCACTGTTTGTAAGCATCCGGTTTCAGGTGCTGTTTCACTCCCCTCGTCGGGGTGCTTTTCACCTTTCCCTCACGGTACTGGTTCGCTATCGGTCGCTGAGGAGTACTTAGGCTTGGAGGGTGGTCCCCCCATGTTCAGACAGGATTTCACGTGTCCCGCCCTACTCGAGTCCTGTCGCTCATCCGTCCCGTACGGGGCTGTCACCCATCTCGCCGGCCATTCCAGACCGTTCCGGTAAAATCACAACAGGCACTGGCCTGATCCGCGTTCGCTCGCCACTACTGACGGAGTCTCGTTGATGTCCTTTCCTCCGGGTACTTAGATGTTTCAGTTCCCCGGGTTCGCTTCAAACCCCTATGGATTCAGGATTTGATACCTTCATGTGACCAACTGTATTGTCGATGCAGGCTCGCGCCTGCACCCACAATACAGAAGGTCGAAGGTGGGTTTCCCCATTCGGAAATCCCTGGATCAAAGCTCGTTCGCAGCTCCCCAAGGCTTATCGCAGCGTACCACGTCCTTCTTCGCCTCTCAGCGCCAAGGCATCCACCG
>PNLP01000190.1 GCA_013823135.1 Planctomycetaceae bacterium | reverse complement strand
AGCGGAAGTTCGGACGACGAAGTCGGCACCCGAGACGTTCCCGCCACGGGCAATCACGGTTTCGTTCCGGTCCTCGTACAAGACCTGCACGGCCTTCTTCACGAACACGTCGCCGTTCTGCACAAACACGAACGCCTCGGCCCCCTCACGCACGACCGCCCCGGCTGGAACCACGAACGGCAGCAACTCGGTTTTCCCGTCCGGCCCGAGCGTGACGATCTTCTCGACGGGCAGTCGCAGTCGCACCCGCTGGCCGGGTCGGAATCGCCATGCGAAGCGATCCTTCCCCCCTTGCGTGAACTGCTGGTACTGGTTCTCCAGCGGCAGGTAGAACGGGAACGTGGTTCCGGCGGCGGGCGGTGACCCCATGTGGTGGATGACCAGCGGCGGCACCTCGGGCCAGTCTCCGGGTGCTTCTCCAGGGAACTCAACTCGGATCGGCAGACTCTTCGCCGCTGCTGCTGCGAGCGGCTTCGTTTCGGACGCGAACGCTTGCCCCTCGACAAATAACCGCTGGTGATTGGCGAGTAGGCATAACGTCTGGCCCGCCTGAACCTGTGCCCCCCGCTGGATCGACAGTTCCTGCACCTCGTAAAGCAGATCGTCATCCGCTGATGGGAACGGGAACCAACCTGTCGTCGGCCCTGCCGGTGCGAAGACCGTCACTGCGGTAACGACCTCGCCCTTCTCGGCCCGGTCCACTTGCTCCTGGGTCATGCCGAAGACCTGGAGTTGTCGGCGGTACGCCTGGATTTGCGTGACCACCCGCTTGACTTGATTCTCCTCCTCGATCAACACGGCACCCGACTGCGTGCCCGCTTTGACAAGCGAGGCAACCCGATCACGCTTCGCGATGGCAAACTCCAGTTCGCGTGCGGCCTTTGCGAGGTCCGTCTGGACGCCCTGCAAGAACTCACTGACGAGTTGAAGCGTGAACAGTGGGTCGCCAGCCTTGACGGTATCACCGGGCCGCGCCTTGATCTCGGTCACGATCCCGGCGACCTTCGAGGTCACCCCGCGATCACTTTCGCCAGGGCGGTCCACAATCACGCCGGGAACCGGCACCCGCCGCCAGTATTCGGTCGGGGTGAGCGAATCGACTGCCCCGTCCTTGTCGAGGCCGAGGTTTGCCTGGGCCTGGGGACTGAGTTTCACCCGGTCGCCACGAGGGCCGTGGTCGTGGCCAGCGTGGTCGTCGTGCCCTTCGGCCTTCGCGTCGTGCCCGTCAGTTTTCGCCCCCGGCTTCATCGGGAAGACGTGTGGGAGCCAACGCTCGCGAGTCGCGTAAGCGGCGAACGCAACACCGCCAACCGCCAGGACGGCGAGTACGGGCGACAAGTATTTCCAGAAACGCATGGCCCCCTCCGGGCTTGTAGCCAGAGCGCGAACGACGAAGTTGTGGGAGTGAAAACAGTGACGCCGACGCGACTGATCGCATCAAGCAACTGATCCGAGGAAGTGAGTTAATTCCGAAGCGTCAGAAGTGTGATGAAGAGGGGATTTGAGGGCATTCTTCGGTCGGGAACCGTTGGCCCAACCGGGTGCCGAGTCGAGAAGAATGGGTCGGAAACAGCGACGATACTTTCGGGAGCCGCTTCCGGGGTCACGTCGCGAGCTTCGATTTGGCCCATCGCGTCAGCAGCAGGACGATGCTGAACCGTCGGGCAGTCCGACTGGTGTTCGGGCGGGTGGGAGTGACTCGCCGCGAAGCCCTCGACGGGAGTCTCCGTTGGTCTGGTGGACTCCGCTTCTTCGGCGGAATCGTGGTGATGCCCACAGGAGCAGGATTTCACTTTTGGAGCAGTGGGGCAACTCGGATCGCTACATGTGGTTGGGGTCGCAGCGCATGTGCAGGCCCGAATGGGGAGTGGCCCCATCAGAGTCAGCACAATGACGAGTAACCGTGTCACGATCCGTTCCTCCTATCGCAAACTATCCGAGTTCGGGCCACGAAAGTCAACATCGACCGTCTCACTTCTTGGGTGCGTCGTTCGGTGGCAGGGGCTTCGGCATCGGCATGACGACCGGACCCTTGGGCGGTGCGAGAAGCGGCCCCGGCCATGAATCTTCAAGGAGTAACCCCGACAACTCCGCTGCCGACCGCCAAGCGTCTCCCAGCGACTTGTTGAGTTCCAGTTTCGCCTCGGCCACGGCACGCTGTGCCTGGATCACCCGAAGGTATTCAAACTGCCCGCCCTTGAACGCCTTCATCGAAAGGTCATAGGTTTCGGTCGCACGGGGCAGGATTTCTACACGGTACAGTTCCGCGCGTTGCCGTGCGGCGGCGTAGGTCTGGAATGCCGCCGCCACCCGGCCCACCAGTTCGTTCTCGACCCGACCGACCGACTGGATCGCCATCCCGAGTTCGGCCTTGGCGGCACGAATGTTTCCCTGGTTCCGGTTCC
>PNLP01000189.1 GCA_013823135.1 Planctomycetaceae bacterium | reverse complement strand
GCTATGAGTGACAATCGGGCCGAATCTGAACGTCAACGCGTAGCCATCAGGATGCCAGAAAGCTCGGAGTCGCCGTACCAACCGCCGCGATGGACCGGCAAAGGGCATTACCCATGTCGAACGCATATCGACGAATCCTCCGCAACTTCTTTCTCATCGGCCTGGCTTTCGCCGTGAGCAGCGGTTGCAAAAGGGATGAACCTGCGACCACCCACACGCAGACCCCTGACTACGCCACTCCGATCCGAGCCGCGTTGAATCAAGATCGAAGTGCTGGCGAGAAGTTCCGGGAAGCGGCCAAAACCGACAAACTCGCGGCCGTGCGAGATTACCTGCAAGCACTGCGGCAGATCGACCTGCGAGCATGCCCAGTTGATTTCCAGGAAGCATTTCTCAAGCACAGGTACGCCTGGGAAGAACTCCTACCGTTCATGGAGAAGTACGACGGGTATACCGGCGACTTGGTCGCGTTCTTCGAGTTGGGTTCCGCGATCATCAATAACCAGTCCACTACCACTGAGGGAGACCGTGAGGTCGCTCGGATCAGGAAAGCGATCTCCGCGAGTTACTTCGAGGTGGAGAAAATCGCCCTGCGGTACGGCGTGCAGGCACAGCACTGACAGAACCCGACCTGCGTTTCACCTCGTTGCGCGTTCAACAGATTAACACGACAGCCACAATCATCGACTCATCGCGGAACCCGGAACGGCCACTCTCCTGCCCTGAGTGAAATTCATGAGCAAGCTGCGAGAGTTCATCCAACGTGTCTTGTCCAAGCGACAGAGTCAAAAGCCGAAACTGGAGGCAGTACAACAGGATCTCCGAGATCTCGGCCAGCACCTGGAGCATCTGCGGCTACTCGCCACCAACACTTCGGCCAGCGGCGACGCACTCCCGGATCTTCGCCAGCGGGCCGCTTCGCTGGTTACCGGAATCGACAGTTTGACAACGCAGGTCAATGACGGGATCTCCAGGGCCGCGAACCTATTGGTGCGCTTCGGCAAGAATACCATCAACATCGGTGTGGCGGGCAAGGCCCGGCAGGGGAAGAGCACTATCCTGCAAGCCATCTCTGGCCTCGACGACCGCGTGATTCCGACCTCGGACGGTCTGCCCTGCACGGGGGCGAAAAGCCGCATCCTTCACCGCACGGACGATCCGCACGCCGAGATCGAGTTCTACACCGCGTCGGAGTTTCTGCGTGAGATCGTCCATGCCTATTACGAGGAACTGGGGCTTGCGAACCCGCCCGTAACTCTGGACGAGTTCGAGCGTGGTGTACTTTCGCGGCCACACTTCGAGAAGCCCGAGCAGCACGCGGTTTTCGAGAAGCTCAAGGAACTGCACACGGGCATCTCGGCGTACCGACCCTACCTCTCTCATTCACCAAAACGGGTCGGCCTCGACGAAGTGCGAGATTACGTCTCCCAGGAAGATGGGAGGCGGCGATATCTCGCCGTCCGGTGTGCGAATATCCACGTGCCGTTCCCGAACGGCGATGTGACGGGGCTTGCCATTGTGGATCTTCCCGGCCTCGGTGAGATCGCGAAGGGACATAGTGAGAAACTCGTTACGTCACTGCAACGAGAAGTAGATGCCATCGTCCTGGTCAAGTTGCCTGCGGACACGGGGGACGACTGGTTTGCCAACGACATCAAAGTGTTCAGCGAAATCAAGAAGGCCGTGCCGGAACTGGATTTGGCGGATTGGTTGTTCGTTGTCCTGAACCTGAAACAGGACGGCAGCAACGCCAGGATGGTCGAGATTCTGAAATCCCGACCGCTGCATATCGGGAGTTCACCTCGGTTGCTGACGGTGAACTGCCGACAGCCCGAGACCGTGCACCAAGGTGTCTTCCTTGAAGTGTTACGGCACCTGGAGGAGAACCTGGAGCGGATCGACCAGCGACAAACGGCTGTGCTGGCAACCCACCTGTCTAATCTTGCCAACGAGACCGTCACACTGGCACAGCCGATGCGGGACTACTTGCAGAAAGATACGATCGGCAGCGGCGATCACCACAGGTTTGGTGAGTTGTTTCGTTCCTTCATGAAGCGACTGAAGGCCAACCTCGACGAGTTGACTGACGAGTACAGTCAACTCATCCGTAGCAGTGGCATGGGGAGGGAGTTTGAAGCGGCAGTCGATGAAGCGTGCATCGCGGCGAGGGCAGAGGTTCCTGTCCCCACACCAGAGGAGTTGAAACTTCAGAACGCCGACCTGGGCGCTTGGCCCGCAGTAGTGCAAGAACAACAGCATCACCTCCGTGCATTCTTGACTCATCGCCTTGCCGACGTCCTGGATCGACGCCTTGAGTTAATGGTCGAGGAGGTCCGTCGCAAGATCATGTCTCGGTTGCTGACCGATCCACTCGGGCGAGTCTTGCCAGAAGAGATTCGCACGAAGGCAGACCCGCGTGAGCAACTAAACCTAAACCAAGCGTGATCTCAGGCTGA
>PNLP01000188.1 GCA_013823135.1 Planctomycetaceae bacterium | reverse complement strand
GGTAATCAGCGTCGAAAAGGAAAACGTGTTCAGCGTCGAAAAGGAACACACCAAGGGTTTGTTGAGATGGTATCACTTGGCCTTCTTGGGGGCTTTCTCTTTCTTGTCCGTCATGGACTCGCGGAAGCGATAACTCTCGCCGTTCATCTCGAAGATGTGGCAGCGATGCGTCAGACGATCCAGTAACGCCGCCGTCATCCGATCACCCTGGAACACACTGCCCCATTCGCTGAACGCCAGGTTACTCGTCACCAGCACACTTCGCCGTTCGTACCGTTCCGCGAACACCTGGAACAGCAGTTCGGCACCGCCACGGCTGAACGACAGGTAACCCAGTTCGTCGATGATCAACAGGTCCAGTCGTTCCAACTGGCTCAACAGCCGATCCAGCCGATGCTGTTGTTGAGCCTCTTCCAACTGCGTCACCATACCCGCCGCCGTCACGAACTTCACCCGCTTGCCGAGACGGCAGATGGCCTGACCCAACGCCGTCGCCACGTGCGTCTTCCCAGTTCCGGCGTTGCCAATGAGACAGCAGTTGTAATGCTGCTCCACCCACTCGCCACGAGACAACTCCAACACCTTCTGCTTTGACAGCGACGGGATCGCCGTGAAGTCGAACGTGTCGAAGTCCTTCACCACCGGGAAGCACGCATTGCGGATGCGAGCCGCCAGGGCATTCGCCGAGCGTGTGGTCACCTCGGCCTCGGTCAGTCGCAGCAAGTAACCCTCATAAGGTTCGTTCTTCGCGGTGGCTTCACGAGCCAGTTTCTCCCACTCGGCCAACATCGTCGGCAACCTCAGTTGCTTCAGGTTGGCCTTCAACAACAGCGGCGTGGTCTCGATTCCCATCGGCATCTCCTTCGGTGAAACGTGGTAACAAACGGTCGAACTGGGCGAGGTCGGGTGGCCGCACTGTCACGGCGGCAATATTCAGTGACAGTGCGTTGTCACTGAGTGACACTGCATTGTCACTGGGCTGGCATTTGATCGCGGCAATGATGATGGCGACGTCGAATTGTCCGCCTGCCATGGCACTGGTGATGGCGTTCTCAACGCGGTCGATGGGATGGAGGGCGAGCAGTTGCAACACGCTGATGTAGTGTCGTGTTCCCGCCAGTGAACCATGTCGATCAACGAACACTCGGCGAAGGTCCGCGAACGCGGCGGGCAGTTGCCAGTCGCGGTACACTGGAGCGTGATCGAGTGCGGCAGGTTTGCGATCCAAAGACCCCACGAAATGAAGGGGATCGAGGATGTTGTCGCCACTGCCGTAACTCCGCGTGTGCGTGGCAACGATCGCTCCGTCACCGATCACTTCCACGCGGTTGACGTACCCCTTCACGCTCACGGTGCGGAACGCCCAACGACGCGGCACGCTGTAACAGTTGCGATCGAACCGAGCGGTCTGATACTTGTCCACTTGGGCCGGTTGGATCACGCACGCATCGAACCGATGAGGCGGCACTGACAACGACGCGACGCGATCGTGCTCAAACATCGCGGCCACTGACAACGCATTGTCACTGCACATTCGTTCGCGTGCCAACAGGCACTGCTGACGAAGGTGAACATTCAACGCATCGAGGTCGGTGGCTCGCGGGACGGGCGTGGCCCACTGGCGTTGAAGATCTTGAACTCGCTTCTCAACTCGCGGCTTCTCGGTCGGTGTCGCGGGCATGCAGAAGCGAGGTGCGAATGCGTAGTGGCTCGCCAACGCGACGTATCGCGGATGCACGTTTCGTTCACGCCCTTTGAGGATCTTGGTGGCGACGGTCTTGGGGTTGTCCCACCAGAGTTCGCGGGGCACGCAGCCGAAGAATGCGAACGCTTCGACGAGTCCGTGGAGTATGGCCTCGGTGCGTTCGGTGGGCAGAGCGAGTGCGAAGGGACAGTTGGAGTAACTCCAGGTGACGACCAGCACGGGCACCTGGCGACGACCATCTGGGAAGTCAGTGTAGATGTGGCCGAAGTCAGCTTCGAGCCGATGGCCGGGCGGGTGTTCGAGCGGGATGAAGGTCTCTTTGCGATTGAGCCGATGCTGCTTGATGTATCGTTGGATCAGGTCGTAGCTGCCGGTGAAGTCGTGGTCGGCGACGAGTCGTCGAAAGATCTGGATGGCGGTGTGTCGTTGCTTGGGTGGTGCGGTTCGGTCTTGTTCGAGGATGTCATCAACGAACGGTCGGAAGGCTCCGAAGATGGGAGCGAGCCGTGGCTTATTGAGTGTGTATGGTTTGGGTTCGGCTTGGCCGATGACCTTGAGAACGGTCTTGGTCGAGTGCCCGAATTGTTGGGCGATCTTGCGGATGGAGAGACCGTTGCTGCGGGCCTCTCGGATCTGTGCGTATTTGTCCACCGTGAGCATCCTTCACCTCCCACGGCGACCATTCGGTCGCTCGCGGAGGCTGTGCTACGGTGTGTTCCTTTTCGACGCTGAACTGTGTTCCTTTTCGACGCTGATTTACAGGCGTGTTCCTCGGC
>PNLP01000187.1 GCA_013823135.1 Planctomycetaceae bacterium | reverse complement strand
CGGGCGGTACGGCTTCATTCCGAGAACTCCTTCGCGTGGGTGGGGAACGAGACGTGGGAACGGCAGCGCCCCCAACGCACCAAAAGAGGCGTGTCCGGGGGCGATGAACGGAGGGCGGAAGCTAAGCCGCCCCTCAATTATTCTGACACATCTGATAGGGTGTATTTAGGCAGACATGGCTGACGCATGCCGGTCGAAACATAACTTGCCCCTAATTTGGAATTGTTTGGTAAGTTCTGGCAAGGAGGGAATCTACTCGTGGCGACGAACGCCCCGCCGCTTTATCCTGACGGTCACACCTTACTACCGCATCCGTTCGAGGACCGCGCCCGTGCCGTACCAAGCCTGTACCGTCGCCACTGCTGTCAGCCGTCTCAACGTCCAATACTTCCTCCCGGCCATTCAGCGGGAATTCGTCTGGCGACCCGATCAGATCGTCCAGTTGTTCGACTCGATCATGCGGAACTACCCGTTCAGCACTTTTCTCCTCTGGGATCTGAAACCGGAGAACAGGGATCGGTGGGATGTCTACCGCTTCATCGAACACTTCCACGCGAACGAAACACACAACGAACTGGCGGCGACCGCGGGCCTGCCCCAGATGGCCCTCGTCCTCGACGGGCAGCAGCGCTTCACGTCGCTGCTGATCGGGCTCAAGGGATCGTACACGCTGAAGCGGAAGTACAAGCGGCAGGGCGACCCGGCGGCATGGGTCCGACACCACCTCTACCTGGACCTGTTCCAAGATCCCGACCGGGAGCCCGACGACGGCGACTTGGGCGTGCGGTACGGGTTCGCCTTCCTCCCGCAGCGGCCGGAAGGCGACGCCGGGCGGCAGTGGTTTCGGGTGAGCGAGATCCTCGATTTCGACAGCGAGGATCGGTTTGAGCAGTTCAAGTACGAGGAGCGGGACAAACTCCCGGACGACACGACGAGGGGGCAGCAGCGGGTGTTCGAGAAGAACCTGGACCGGCTGTACCGGGCGGTTTGGAAGAACGAGTCGGTGTCCTACTACACCGAGCACGACCAGGACTACGACCGCGTCCTCGACATTTTCGTCCGCGCAAACGAGGGAGGGACCAAGCTCAGCAAGTCTGACCTCTTGCTCTCAATGGTCACGTCCAAGTGGGCCGGCGTGAACGCCCGTGAGGAGATCTACGGGTTCGTGGACCGCATCAACCAACAGCTCGCCCGTAAGAACGACTTCGATAAGGACTTCGTGCTCAAGACCAGCCTCGTCGTGGCCGACTTGCCGGTCCAGTACAAGGTGGACACCTTTAGCAACCAGAACCTCGCGCTGATCCAGCGGAAGTGGGAGGCGGTGAAGGCGGCGATCGAGGCCGGGGTGAACCTCGTGAACTGGTTTGGCATCGACCGCGACAACCTGACCAGTGCGAACGCCCAGATCCCGGTGATCTACTACATGGCGCAGCACCCCAACCTCGAACTGCGGTCGGCGACCGACGCCGGGGCGGTACGAAACGCCTCGGCCATTCGCAGGTGGCTAACCGCGGCCCTGCTCAACGGCGTGTTCGGCGGGGCCTCCGACAACATCCTCAAAGACATCCGGCGGGTTCTTCAGGAACACGGCGACAAGCCGGATTTCCCGATCGACGCGCTGAACGCCGAGGTGGCGAAAGCGGGACGGACATCACGGTTCGACGACGCTGCGATCGAGAACTTCCTGGAGATCACTTACGGGCGGCGGGCGACTTTTCTGGCCCTGTCGCTTCTATACGACGACAACTCCTGGGGCTCGATGGCGTTCCAGCAAGATCACATTTTCCCCCGGTCGCACTTCACCCCGAAGCGGCTCACCGCCTCCGGCCTGTCCGCGCAAAAGCAGGAACGGTACGCGGCGCTCGCCGACCGGATCGGGAACCTTCAGCTCCTTTTGCCGCACGAGAACCAGGCGAAATCCGACCGCGAGTTCAAAGAGTGGCTCTTGACGCGAGACGCCGACTATCGGCGTCGCCACCTGATCCCCGACAAGCCCGACTTGTACGAATTTGACCGATTCGAGGAGTTCGTCGCAGCCCGTGAGGAGTTGATCCGCGACCGCCTTCGTGTGGTCTTCACCCCCTCCCCGGAGCGAATCCCGGCTCCGGCTTGAGCAGTCATAGGACAAGCGATTGTTGTCGGCGTCCAGCGGCACCTTATCCGTGTCGGCTTCGAGTAAACGCCTTTGCTCGTGCGACCCACTCCATCACATTGACGGGGATCGCCTCTCCCACGCGGAGCTGCACACGCCCGATGTCCGACGAGTCGTGTTCCCCCTTGTTCCAGGCAAAGTCTGGGTCAGCGACCGCTCCCGCCCCGACCCGCAGCCTCAGCACGAGGCTGGTCTCACGGAACCTGATGTCGGCGAAGTTGACCCGCGAGAAGTAGTACCGGATGTCACCACCCTCGGTCTCTGTCGACTTCACCTTCGCCCCGTCGCCCTCAAAGTGTGGTCGAAGCCGCTCGAAGAGTTCACGTATGGGGCGTGATTTCCCGGCGAGCAGTGACTCCACGTGCAGACGGTCGGCCTTTTCCTGATCGGTGAGT
>PNLP01000186.1 GCA_013823135.1 Planctomycetaceae bacterium | reverse complement strand
GAATGACGAAAGCTGGGACTTATCGATCGTTCCCTCGCGACGTTTTCAGCGGCAGGTTTTTCACCAATACCCGACACCTAGCGGTTGCCCGACTGACCACGCACAGCGACGGCCGATTACGGTCGGTCCGCTTTCAAGTGGCTGGGCCGCGATAGGTGCCATAAAGACGCGAAGCTGGCGAATTCCGGTTCCGACACCCTTAGTGGCCGTTCAGGCTCCCTAATGACGTTCTGAGAGGTGAACGGTTCGCTTTTCTGTCTGTGGTGCGGCGAGTGAGCGCCGGTCGACCTTCCGGCGCTCGGCTACAGCGATTAGCCGTCAGGAGATGACAATTGCTAAACCGGCCGATGAACTCCAGAATGGAATGCTTGTTGCCGGCGAAGATAACTACTTCAATCGATCCGATCCGCCATCGCCAGATGGTCCATGTGCAGAAAGAGTTTTATGCCCGCGCTCCTGAGTTTTGAAGACGCGATCAACAAAACGGATGGCGAGGATCGTGCGCTGTTGCTCGGCAACGGATTCTCGGCGAAATATTTCACCTATTCGAGCCTCCTCGCGGCCTCAGACCTTGAAGCCGGCAAACCCATTCGGAACCTGTTCGACGCCCTTGGCACGGCGGATTTCGAGGCGGTCGTTCGCGCACTTGAAGATGCAGCCATCGTCGAGCGGGCCTATGCTCAAGAAGCGCACGCCGATGAGCTGGAAGCGCACGCACAAGAGGTGCGTGAAGCGCTCGTCCACGCGCTGAACAAGACCCATCCAACCCACCGCGGCGATCTGGATTACGCTAGCAGCGCCGCTTTTCTTGGACATTTCACCAGCGTCTTTTCGCTGAATTACGACCTCCTGCTCTATTGGGTTAATCTGGAGAAAGGGCGTTTGCGGGACGGGTTCGGGCTCGGCTCGGACCAAGGCCAATTCCGCGGACCTTTTTCCGAAGAGGCGCACTGCCAGTTGTTCAACATACACGGCGGGTTGCATCTGTTCGACGACGGCACCGGCGATATCATCAAGGCACTTGACCGAGGCAATGGTGTGATTGCGACGATCAGCGACACCATCGTGAAGCGACGACGCCTTCCTGTCTATGTGGCCGAGGGCACCAGCGCCCAGAAGATGCGAAGGATCAACTCGGTTGCCTATCTTCGGCGCTGCTACGACATGCTGCGCCGAAACGCTGCGACTGTGTTCGTCTATGGCCATAGCGCTGACGAGAATGACAAGCACATTTATCAGGCGATATTTGCGTCAGAGGTAAAGCACATTTATTTCGGGGTTTATAAACCCGACGCGGACAAGCTGAAACAGCTCGACGGCCTACTTTCCAAATACCAGAAGATCGCGGGATCAGACGCGGGCTATAGCTTCTATGATAGCGAGAGTGCGAAGGTCTGGGAGGCCTGATGCGCTACTCATCCAACAGGCCCCACACTTTTATAAGCCGGATCGCGCGCGAAGAGGGTCAGTTATTCCTGCATGCTCGTCGGCAGATGCCTATTGGCCAGGGCGGCTTCCACGTCGGCGGCTTGCGGCGGTGCGCGAATGTCGGTCCCAACGATACACGATCCGTGCTTGCTCGCGCCCACTATCTCTATGTCTATGATTGCGGTGCCGAGCCGAAGCGTCACGTCCACCGCGAGATCAACGCTCTCATCGAACAGCGATCCAGTCGCAAACTGGATTTGCTGGTGCTTTCGCATTTTGACCGGGACCATATCTGCGGCACTCCACATCTTTTGCGAGCGGGTGACGGACTGCGGGTCGACACCATTATGCTGCCCTTCGTCGATATGGACGAACGCATCGTCGCCCTCGCCCAGGCCGCTGCGGAAACGCACGATAATGGCGGGCGGATCGACAGCTTTTTCCTCAATATGGTGTTCGACCCTGTGGGAACTCTCGCCCAATTCGGGCCGCGGCGTATCCTCCTGGTTCGAGGCGATGACGACGAAGGCCCACTTGATCTGGATCGACCGGGCATCGACCCAGACGCCCCAACTCCGGCCTTCAAACACCGTATCATGGCCGACTTCGATCGTGCAGGCCCGTCCGAGACCAAGCTGATCGGCGCCTATGACGACCCTCAACGCCCGGCCTCGACAGCCTTGATCGCGCGGATGGGAGCGACCGAAGTCCGCGAGATACGCAATCTGGCGATGGCGGTTGGGGACACCAAGGGCTCGTTTTTCTGGAAGCTTCTGCCATGGGTTCGCCGGGCCGATCCAGCTGACGTGGCCCGGTTTCGTGCGCGTGTGGAAACGCTGTTCACTTGGCCAGTCGGCAGTTTTGGCCGGCAGGTTCAGCGCACGGCAGTCCGGAAGCAAATGGTGACGACGAAGCGGACGGCACTGGCACGTGCCTATAAGGAAGCGTTCGGAGACAAGAATCTGACGTCGCTATGCCTCTATTCCGGGCCTTTGAACCCTATAGATGCCCACGCGATCGCGCTCATACACGACCTCCCGTCCGATCCCCTTACGAAAATCGGCTGGCTGGGCACGGGTGACGCGCACTTGAAGGAATCGGCCGACATCGCGGCGTTCCGACGCGGCTATGGGGCGGAACTCGACCTCGTCTCGACCTATCTTTTACCCCACCACGGTTCGATCGAAAACAGCGATCCAAACGATCTGATCGTCGATGCAGACCTCTGGGTTGCCGCGGCGGATCCCATTCACCCGTGGGCCCACCCCCACTGGGAGCTTGAGGCCGCCGTCGCCCGAATGGGG
>PNLP01000185.1 GCA_013823135.1 Planctomycetaceae bacterium | reverse complement strand
GTGCGGTGGATTTGGTTCGTGTGGTGCCGGTGGGTCGTCCAACCCGTCGGCCTTGTCGTCCGCATGTGCCATCCGATCAGCGGCCTTGCCACTGAATCGCCAGAACAGACCGGGGTGGATCAAGAACTCACAGAACGTACTCGTGATGAGTCCACCCAAAATGACCGTGGCAACCGGGTACAGAATCTCACGCCCCGGTTGCTGCCCGGCGACGACCAGCGGGATCAGGCCGATGCCTGCCGTTAATGCCGTCATCAGCACGGGCGAAAGCCGCTCCAGGCTTCCCCGAAGCACCATCTTCTCACTGAACGCTTCGCCCTCGTGCTTCATCAAGTGGACGTAGTGGGTCACAAGCAAGATGCCGTTGCGGACGGCGATTCCGCCGAGCGAAATGAACCCGACCAAGCTCGCCACAGTGAGGGTTTGCTGCGTGATGACTAAAGCCAAGACGCCGCCGATGAACGCCGTCGGGATCGCGTTGAGGATTTGCAACACGATCCGGGGCGACGGGAAGAGCATATACAGCACGAAGAACATGCCCACCACCGACGCGGCGGCGAGGATGCCGATGAGCCGGGTCGCTCGTTTCTGACTCTCGAACTGCCCGCCGTATTCCACGAAGTACCCCTCGGGCATCGGCACTTCCAACTTCACGGCCTTCTCGATGTCCCCGACGACAGACGCCAAATCGCGACCGGCGGCGTTGCACCGGATCACGATTCGGCGGCGAACGTTTTCCCGTTTTACCTGATTGGCACCAGCGTCACCACCGGTCGGTGGCGTCACGTCGGCCAAGTCCCGCAGTCGCACCTGACCCCGGTTGTTCGGGAGGTCGATTCGGAGGTCTTTGAGATTCGCCACGTCCGCACGGTACGGTTCGTCCAACCGCACGACGAGGTCGAACCGGCGTTGCCCTTCGACGACCTGCGACACGACCTCCCCGTTGAGGGCAGTCTGAACGAACGACCCGACGTAAGCCCGGTCAACGCCGTGGAAGGCGAGTTCCTCGGGCTTCAGCTTGACGTGAATTTCGTCCACCCTTCGCATCGGCTCGACGGCGAGGGAACTCACGCCGGGAACGCCGCTGATCGCCGCCTTGATCTGGTTGGCGAGCTTTTCAAGTGTGTCCAAATCGTCGCCGTACACCTTAATCGCGATCTGTGCCGTGGAGCCGGAAATCATGTGGGAGATCAGGTGGGCGAGGGGTTGCTCGACTTCCACGTCCACGCCGGGAACCGCATCCTTGATCTCTTTCTGGAGCGTGGCGATTACTTCCTTGCGAGACTTTCCCGAGTCCGGGTTGATGGCCACGTTGAACTCGTTGGCGTTGGGCGGCTCGGCGTGTTCGTCCAACTCGGCCCGACCAGTCCGGCGAAGGAATGCCAACACCTCGCCGTCCGGGTTAGCA
Organism: Planctomycetaceae bacterium; assembly: GCA_013823135.1. Taxonomy (GTDB): domain Bacteria; phylum Planctomycetota; class Planctomycetia; order Gemmatales; family Gemmataceae; genus Gemmata. Next base: position 1,461 of record PNLP01000185.1, on the reverse strand, counting down.
GCGGATTTCTGGAAGGATCGCAGTTTGGCATCGACCAACGCAGACGCCTGATTCGATGCGGTGAGCGATGCTCCAGCCGGGAGGGTCACGTTGACCTGCACGCTGCCTTCATCGAACGCGGGCAAGAAGTCGGCCCCGATGGTCGTCAGCCGCCACCCGCCGTACGCGACCAGTACCCATGTCAGGATGAGCAGCAACCCGGCCCAACGCATGCTGAACCGAACCAGGAACGCGGCAGCCCATTTCAGAACGCGAACGAGTGGCCCGTCGCGTTCGGCGTGAACGGCCTTGGAGTTTGCCAGCAGGTAGTACGCGAGAACCGGCGTGACGGTGAGCGACACGACGAGCGATGCGAGGATCGAAACGATGTAGGCGATGCCCAACGGCGTGAACAACCGGCCCTCAATGCCCGACAGTGCGAACAGCGGCAGGAACACCAGGATCACAACGGCGGTGCCGAAGACAATCGACGTGCGAACCTCGACGCTCGCCTCGTAGACCACCCGCAGTGCCGGTTTCGGTTGCGGTGCATGGCTGTTCTCCCGCAGTCGGCGGAAGATGTTCTCCACGTCTACGATGGCGTCATCGACCAACTCGCCCATCGCGACGGCGATCCCGCCGAGCGTCATCACGTTAATCGACAACTCGACGCCCGTGACCATCCCGATGAGGCGGAAGACCAGGACGGTGACGACCAGCGACAGCGGGATCGCGGAGAGCGAGATGAACGTGGTGCGGAAATTCATCAGGAACAGGAACAGGACGATCAACACCAACACCGCACCGATGACGAGTGCCTCAGCGACGTTGTAAACGCCACGGTCGATAAACTCTCGGAGTTCGTAGAGGCCGGTTTCGAGAATCACGTCAGCCGGGAGAGACGGCTCAACTTCGGTGAACGCGGTCTTACAGGTGTCCGTCAACGCCCGCGTGTCGGTGTGCGGCTGCTTGGAGACGGTGATTGCAATGCCGGGGAATCCGTTGATGCTGGAATCCCCACGCTTCACCTGTGCCCCTTCCGCAATGCGAGCGACGTTCCCCAACAGGACCGGTCGTGGCGGGCTGGGCTTCACGCCCGGACTCTGGCCTTCCTCCTTCCTCGGCTCGGGCACCTTGACGACGATCATCTTCAGGTCGGCGACCACCTGCTCGGGTCGCGGGCCAAGGCGACCGATCACGCGGATGGGTTGCTCGACCCCACCCGTGTCCGCGAACCCGCCGGTGAAGTTCACGTTGTTGGCCCGCAGGGCAACATCAACGTCCTGAAGGGTGACCTCGTGTTCCTTCAAGAGTGCGGGGTCTACCAGCACCTGATACTGCTTGCGACCGCCGCCCATCATGATGACCTGGGCCACGCCCGACACCTTGAGCAACCGTGGCCTGACGACCCAGTCTGCCAGCGTACGGAGCGACAACGCCCGCTTCGCCTCCGAAGGGAAGACCCACTCGCGGCTCTGGCCG
>PNLP01000184.1 GCA_013823135.1 Planctomycetaceae bacterium | reverse complement strand
GCCGATGCCGCCCTTGTTTCCAGCCGCCACAAGACCGCCACCGGCTTTCATCCCACCGGCGATGCCACCACCACCCAGCGGAGGAGCCATCCCGCCACCAGGGGCTTTCGCCATCCCGACGGGAGCGGGAGCCTTGCCACCTTTGCCGCCGAGCTTGCCCCCGATCACGCCCCCAACCGGAGCAGGAGCGGGAACACCGCCCGCGGGTGCCTTCGCACCACCTCCCGCCGGTGGCGCGGGAACCACAGCGGGCTTGGGAGCGGCAACCCCGGCCCCACCGATCTTCGCGCCACCAGCGAACTGGGCGACCGCCGCAGACTCGGAGAGCGAGCACAATCCGCCAACAGCGAGGACCGCTGCCAGGGTGCGAGAGAGGTGAACTAACATGAAAGGCTCCGAATCGTGATGGAGTTCAAATCGTTGATCGTGTACGTCTCGCTGACGAAGCGCATCTCACGGCTTCTTGGACCACCCAGGCGGTCCTTTCCCAGGGTGGTCGTCTTTCTTCCACGTTGGTCCGTTGCCCTTACCGGCCGGCTTGCCAGTCGCCTTGCCACGTCCGCGAACGGAAGCGGCGAGCGCTCGTTCCAGGCCAGCACGCGCTGCGGGCGGCGCTTTCGACAAGTTCCGTTCGAGAACGTCGGTTGCCCGGCCGGCACGCTCTCGCACGTCGGCGACTTCCTTGCGAAGCTTGCCCGATGGGTCACCGGCTTCCACACGCTCCAGGTTGATAGCGACACCATTTTCCAGAACCGAGTCGAACGCCCCGCCCACCCGTGCCGCATCGTCGGGCATGTCGGCAACCGCCAGCACGGTGAGAGCGTGGGCAAGCGCAGCAGCGAGTTGCGACGATTCATCGGCGCGGGACAGGGGCGTTTCGGCCTCGGCCGTGCGGATCGTTTGCGCGACGAGCGATTCCAACGGCGTCGCGGGTGAGGGCCACGCGGGCGAGATGAGGAGCGGCTTGTTGTCGCGAGCGGCGAGCCCGACTTCGCGGCACGACGCGATCAGCGGTTGCAGTAACTCCGCAGCAACGGGGAGCAACCGACCGGCCACGGTCGCAGCTTCCTCTGCTGACTTGTTCAACCCCTCGCTCAAGCGAATCCCAACGGCTGTGCGGGCTTGTTCTGGTATGCGGGTGAGTTGTCTTGCGACCCCCAGTTTCAGAATGCGTTCGTGCAGGCCAACGAGACGCGGGAGTTGTTCGAGGTCGCCCGCGGCGGCACGCCCCACGGCATCGGCTCGAACCTCCCCTGCCAGGTTGTTCAACGCGTCGAGTTGCGATGTGGGCAACGGGTCGGTCGCGACACTCACGGAATAACGGGCAACCTTCGCGACCAGACCAGGAGCAAGAGCGGGGTATGGCGCGAGTGCGTACTGCGAAATCGCCGGGGGTTGTGGGCTTGGGATTGGCGGTTGCTTGGGCGCGAGTTTTGAGTCTTGCTTGGGTGGCTCGGTCGCAACCTGCGAAACGAGTTTGGGCGAAGTCATCCGCCCGCCAATCCACCCACCAGCCACAAGTAACGCGGCAGCGATCCCCACAACCGCCCGGACGCCCCAACGTGGCATCGTGCGAGGAGGGACCGACACGGGCGGCTGCTCTTGGAGGGTGCGTGAGAGTGCCGCATCGAGTCGGGCGCGGGTGGCGGAATTCGCGAGCGGAATCAGTTTCGTAGTGGCGTCGTGGAGTTTGCGGAGTTGCGAGGACAGGCCCAAACAGTGCGAACACGTGGAGAGGTGCTGACGCACTTCGCCGGGCAACGCCTCGGCCGAGCGGGCGGCAAGCAACCAGGGTTCCGCAGTGCCACAGGTCATCGCCGTTCATCTCCCAGGAACCGTCGCATCGCCACAGCGAGTTTTCGTCGGGCTTCGCACACCCGCCATCGGGCGGTTTCTTCACTCACATCCAGAACGCGGGCCAACTCGGGATACGGTAGCTCTTCGTGGGTCCAAAGCAGGTACGCCGATCGGTACGTCTCGGGCAACTTCTCGACAGCGGCTCGCAAGGCGGTCGCAGCCTCTCTGACCTCGGCTTGCTCGGGTGGCCCGGCGGCTGGGTCGGGCGATTCCGCCAGTGGGTCACGTTTGAGCGAACGCGGCGAACGAACCAGGGCGAGGTATTCGTTGCGTGCGATCCGGAACAGCCACACCCGGAACGTTTCCCCGGCGGCGAGTTTCGGTAAAGCGGCCCAGGCTTTCAGGAACGTCTCCTGTGCCAGATCCTCGGCCGTGTGGACTTGCCCCGAGAGTGCCGCGAGCCAGTTGCGAACGGGGTTCCAGTACCGATCGACCAGCGTGGCAAACGCCTCGCGGTCGCCAGTCTGTGCCCGGCGCACGGTTTCCAACTCGTGGTCCACGTCACCCACCCGGCCTCCTGCTTCGACAGATGCGCCGCAGAAACGGCCGTGAGAACTATTTTGTCGGATTCGGCATGTTGCACCACAACACGAACAGGCTACTCGGGGGAAATAGCGGATCCACGTATTCCGAGTTCGCGCTGGCCCGGCAAAGTGGATGACGTGGGACGCCCACCGCCACGGGTACCAATAACTCGCCCGGCCAGAGTCTGGGGGGCAAGAACGAAAGCGATACACAAGGCAGAATGAAGAGAAGCAAAGGGGAGTGTATTACGGCTTGCGAACTCTGCCGGTCGGAATTCCCGACCGGTTGAACGTATCCGTTCGGTGAATCGACGCCTTGCGGCGTCGGGTAGTCTGGGAGTTTTCCTAACCGGGAGGACTGTGTGATGCCGAGAGACCGTCCTGAGAAAGTCCAGTTCTGGCGGGGCACGATTGACGCCTGGGAACTGCACTCCTTGGTCGGTGTTGAACACCGTTGTGCCCTGTAGGGAATGTTGTCCGCTTATCGGCGGAAAATTGGTGGTGGAATT
>PNLP01000183.1 GCA_013823135.1 Planctomycetaceae bacterium | reverse complement strand
TCCTGACGTTACCGCTTCCTCTGCTTCACTACAAGTGTCCAACGCGGTTCGCATCTCCTCGACGGCCGTTCGGAACGCTGCTCGTTCCGCGTCCGTGACCGGCGTTCGACGTTGCCATTGCTCATCCGGAGTTGGACCGTTCTCGCCATTGGGGCGAGCCAGTGCGTTGGCTTCCAGACGTGCTCGCGTCACGTCGTCACAGGTCCAGTACCCGGGATGCCCCGCTCGTGCGGCGCTCGCTTCGGTCCGATCCTTCAGCGAACCGATGCCCGCTTCCACCGCGCCGTTGTACGCGGGCCAGTAGGGTGGCGAGAGCAGGCTCTCCACGCCGTGCGTTTTCAACAATTGCCGAACGGCATGTCCCGTGAACGGCGAGCCGTTGTCGCTCTTGAGCACCAGTGGCGGGCCGTGCTCGGCGAACAGTGCCGTGAGTGCGTCGCGGGCGACTTCACCCGTCGCTTCTTCCACGGGTCGCCACAGCAGTTGCTGGCCCGTACACACATCACGAACCGCGATCAGATAAGGATAACGGCCCTCGATGGCGGACATCGGACCACTGAAGTCGATCGCCCACACGCGGCCGGGCACACACCAGGTGAGGACACGCAAGGGGACGCGGTTTCGTCTCCGCCACACTCGCCGATAACGTCGCAGGAGATCGGCCAACTCGGAACGCGTCATCGCGGGGAAGCACTCACGCAGTGTCGCCACTCCGACGCGAGGACCGTGCTCATCCAGGAAGCGGATCACTTCGTTGCGGGTACAACACACCGATCTCGCAACAGGACGACCAATCAGGCTGGCATTCGATCGACACTTGATTCGGTTGACGCGCCATCGTCGGAGTGTTCGATCGGTGATGGGTAAACGACTCGCGACCTGGAGCCACGACCAGCCACGAGCGACGAGATGTGAGCCGATGTCGGCGACGCGCCGGCGTGTGATCTGCTCGGCCTTTCGCTGGGCATGCTGATGGCCCGAACCGCGACGCCGCAAGCGGGCGAAGCGATGATGTGGGCCACGAGGAGGGACCGGATTGGCAGACTCGCTGTCGCTCACCCCATGTCGGTGAGACGACGCAGCTGGACTTGCTGAGGCTTCACCAGACCCGGGAGGGGAGGAAGAGGGTGCTTCGATCATCACGGCTTCGAGGCGGTCCCCGGTCGCGAGCGGGATCGCTCCGACTTCCGTGTCCGCCCCGACCGGGGTTGAGATTTTTTTGTTGCCGCGGCCCCGAGTCGTGGCAGGTTCGTGGCGAGTTCGACCCGGATGTGGGTGATCGCCAGTTCGGCTTCCAGTTCCACGACCCGCTCCTTCAAGCGGGCCACCTCGACCTCGGCTTCCGAGAGGACCTTGGTCGGTCGCCCGACAGCCTTCAACTCCAACGCCGCGATGCCCGCCTGGATCGCCATCGAGCGGAGTCGCTCGAACCGCTGCTGACAGATTCCCAGTTGCTCACAAGCTTCTTGAACGCGACACGTTCCCGCGATCGTCTCAAGGATCACTCGCATGCGCAGGCACGCCAGTTCGGAGCCTGCCAGTTGCTCGGCCAAGTTCGGCCCAATCGGTTTTCGTCCCCGCATCGTTCACCTCCGAAAAGTCCGCAGTGATGTCCGACGAGTCCGTTGTCACGCTTCCGTGCGGGCGACCTTCGCCAGGGACGGAATCAGCATGGTTTCGCCGCAACTTCCCTCAACTTCCGGTGAAGGGAAGTCGCGGCGAAACCATGCTGAGGAGGAAGTGACTCGGTTCTCATCCCGAAGCCATCGAGCCGGGGGTCTCCCGGCTCGATGGTGGTTCACTTACCCCTGACCTCCTTCACCCGGAGGCTCCGAGCCAGCCCGGACTCGAAGTTCCTCGGCCCGCCGCATCGCCCGCACGACGGGCTTCCGTTTCCGCTTGCCCACCTTCGTGGGCGTCGGCGCGGGCACACCCGCCGTGCGTTGCGTCAACCTCACCAGCGACTGGTATCGCGTCAACTCTCGACGGAGGCGATCGGCTTCCTTGCGGGCACTCGCCAGTTCGGTTTCCGCACTGGAACGTCGCCCACGGGGTTGCGTCTCGCACGCCAGGAGCAAACCGGTCAGTGCCCGTGTTTCCAGTTGGTAGTAACGGGGCAACGAGACGCCGAGTGCCTCGGCGGCTTGCTGGGGCGTCCGCGAACCGGCCATCACATCCAGGATCGCGATCGCCATCCGCTTGGCCTCCTTGCTCGTCTCGGGTTCCTTGTGAGGTGTCGTCGGTTTGGTCACGACGCACCCCCTTCCGGTGGTGTGGTCTTGTCCGACAGGTGGTCGAGTCCCTCGTCGAGATTCGATTCACCCGGTGCCGGTGGGTCCTCGAATCCGTCACCGGTGATCGAGACGATTCCGTTCGGACAAACCGGCTCGGGCAACGTCGCCGGCGTTACCTCGGTTGCCGGCCGTGTGGGCAACAGGTCGATCTCCTGGCGTCCGTCGCCGCTGGTGAGGATCACTCGCTCGCCCTCGGCATGCACGCTGAAGGGCTGACCGCCTGCCTGACCCGTGAGATAGAACGGCGACTTCGGCACACCTTGCCGGGCCAACTCCAGGGAGTTGGCAGCCACCCGCGCCGCCAGCGTTCGCTTGACTTCCTCGGCCGCCCCAAAGAAGCGATCGGCGGGAGTGGCTCCGTCGATCCCCTGATGGGTGCGTTGGAAGTTGTAATGGTCGATGAACAGCCCGATCCGCTGGCGTGCGTCGCCCAGGTCGGTGAACACGGCGGTCTCGACACACTCCCGCCACAGCGTTCCCCAGAACCGCTCGATCTTGCCGAGCGTCTGGAGCCGGTGGGGCTTTGCCACGATCTGCTGAATGCCACGCTTCTCGCACTCGCGAGTGAAGGCACCCTTTCCTCGCCAGGTGATGTACTGCGTGCCGTTGTCGGTCAGCACTTCCTCGGGAGTGCC
>PNLP01000182.1 GCA_013823135.1 Planctomycetaceae bacterium | reverse complement strand
CTCAAGCCGAACGGCACGGTGGGGATCATCCACTGGCGGCGGGACATCCCAACGCCACGGGGGCCGTCGCCAGACATTCGACCGACCGCAGAAGAGTGTCGGAGTTGGGGCGAAGTCGCGGGATTGGAATTCGTCCGCTACGAGTCACTTTGCTGTTGTTCGTGGCATTGGGGATTACTGATGCGTCGTCCGTGATGCCGCGACTCGCGTGAATCTGTTTGGAGATCAAACGATGCCGACTCTGCCTCCACTGAAGAACGACCAAACGCAGCCCGATGCCCGAGCGGTGCTTGAAGGCTTAGAAGCACGGTTGGGTCAGGTGCCGAACATGTACCGGACGTTCGCGCACGCTCCGAAAGTCCTTTCGGCTGCCGTCATGATGGCCCAGGCAATCCGAAGCGACCTTGATCCGAAGGTGCGTGAGCTTGCGTACCTCAAGGTGACTCAGATGACCGACTGCCACGTCTGTCGGCACTACCACGAAATCCTTGGTCGGAAGGCAGGACTGACGGACTCGCACATCGCTCAACTCGACAAATTCGAGTTGAGCGATGTTTACACCGAAGCCGAGAAGGACGTACTTCGGTTCACGGAACAATGGACTCGTGAAGGCCGCGTCGGAGAGGACGTGATAAGCCGACTGAAACTCGTTCTCAACTCGGAGCAGTTGGTAATACTCGCAGCAACTGTCTCCCAAGCGAACTTCACGAGTCGCTTTAACAATGTCTTCGGAGTCGAGTTGCCGTAAGCCCGGAAGCCGTCGCCCCGTGCGGTTGACGTGTCTGAACCGTGGCGGTATCCTTCACTCGTACTCGACCGTTGAGCGAGGAATCACCCGTTTGGCAACTTTGGTCCGAGTTCTGATGCTGGTGGCCTGCCTGCCACTGCTTCAACCGACCGGCTTTTGCATCTGCAAAGCCGGGTCACGGACTCTCGCACGGCCCGGCTCCCTCCCAACGATTCCGGTCGAAGTCTCGCACACGCCCTCATCCGACTGCACCTGCCGCCATTGCAACAGTGAACGCTCACCCGCATTGCCCACGAAGACGGGCGAGCCGAGTTCCCCTGACCCGATTCCAGACGATTCGCACTCTCCGGGCTGTCCGGCCTCTCCGGGCGTCGATTGTTTCAAGTGGGTCGAGCCGGTCCAGTCCCTCGACCACGACATGCCACCGGTCGAGGTTGTTGCCCTTCTGCCCATTGAAGTCGTCAAGTTCGCCACTCTTCCAACCATCACGTCAACGACTTGGCCGTCTTCGCCGCCGTTCTACCTGACCCACTGTTCGCTCGTCATTTAGGTCTACGACACTTCCGCGTCGGTCCACGGCAGCTTCGCCGTCGGGCCGCGAAACACCATTCCGCATGTTGGCTGCCGGTAACCAACCGCATGATCGCGGTGCCTTGCTGTGCGTCCTCGTGCAGTGATTCACGAACTCGAAAAGGGAGTCGGGCATGAGCGAGCCTGTCACCGGCGGTGCCGTACTGGAACCGCCTGCTCCGAAGGCCGAACCACGTCCACAGTCTTCCCGCCAACGGGGACTCGTTGGGTCAGCCATCGGCTCCATCGCGGGGAGCATCCCGACCCTCTTTGTCGTGGTCGTCGCCGGGGCCGTGGGTTGGTGGGGCCACCACTCGGGCTGGAAACTGCCCAAGTTCTCTGAGTTGAACGGCCACGTCAAAGAAAAGGACGACTGGTGCGGGGAACACAACGTCCCCGAGTCCATCTGCGTGGAGTGCGACCCGGACCTGTTGCCGAGGCCAGCGTTGCGGGAGTGGTGCAAACTGCACGGCGTACCCGAATGCACGCTCTGCAACCCGGAACTGGCCCAACTCCCGAAGACACCCGTCGTCACCGCCTCTGACCTCGACCGAGCAAAGCGGGCACTGGATTTCACCGACCGGCCCAGCAACAACTCCATCTGTCGCTCGCACCACCGCCGCATTCAGTTCGCCACGGCTCGCGATGCCGACAAGGCCGGTGTCACCGTTGAGCCGGTGTGGACCGCCCCGGCAGTCGAGTTCGTTTCGGCACCGGGCGAGATCGGGTACGACCAGTCGCGTGTCGCTCACCTCTCGGCCCGCTCGCCCGGTACGGTGCGGAAGGTCTTCAAGCACCTCGGCCAGGACGTGAAGGCCGGGGAATTGTTGGCCCTGGTCGATGCCGCCGAAGTCGGGAAGGCGAAGGCCGAGTTGCTCCAGGCGTTCGCGGGGCACCAGTTGAAGGCCGAGACGCTCACCAGTGTCAAGCAGTCCGGCGGTGCCGTCTCGGGTGCCCGTCTTCGCGAGGTTGAAGCGGCTCTTGTCGAGGCCGAGATACGGCTTTCTGCGGGCTGCCAGTCGCTCACGAATCTCGGGTTGCCTTTCGAGTAAGCGGAACTGCGAGCCCTGACTGCTGACCAACTCAAGACAAAACTCCACTTCCTCGGCATCCCAGCCGATGTCGCGAAATCGCTCGACGCGAAATCGGCGACCACGAATCTGCTGCCATTGGTCACGCCGACGGATGGGCTGATTGTGTCGCGGGAGATGGCCGTCGGGGAAGTCGTGGACATCGCACGCATTCTCTTCGAGGTCGTGGACACCCGGTCGCTGTGGCTCACGTTCGACCTGAAGGGCGAGGACGCACGCCGCGTCAACATCGGCCACCCGGTGCGGTTCAAACCCGACAACGGGCGTGAGGAACTACTCGGGAAGATCGTGTGGCGAAGCAGTCAGGCCGACATGAAAACCCGCACGGTTAAAGTTCGGGCCGACCTCGCCGACCCTGAACGGAAGCAGATAGCGAACACGTTCGGCTCGGGGCGTGTGATCCTGCGTGAGGAAGCCGAAGTCGTCTCGGTTCCGAACGACGCGGTCCATTGGGAGGGGTGCTGCCACGTCGTGTTCGTCCGCGACAAGGACTACCTGAAGTCGGGGTCGCCGAAGGTGTTCCACGTCCGCAAGGTGCGGCTCGGTGCGAAGGACGCAAAGAACACGGA
>PNLP01000181.1 GCA_013823135.1 Planctomycetaceae bacterium | reverse complement strand
CACGAGTGGAGGGAGAGAACAATGCGGCCAAGCTAGTAAGGGCGTGTGGGGGATGTCTTGGCACCAGAAGGCTAAAGGGCGTGGAAGACTGCGAAAAGTCCGGGGGAGTTGTCAAACGAGCTTTGATCCCGGAATACCCGAGCTAACCCAGGGAACTGAAACATCTCATTACCTGGAGGAAGAGAAAGAAACCTCGACTCCGTAAGTAGCGGCGAGCGAAAGCGGAAGAGCCTAAACCAGGTGGGTAACCATCTGGGGTTGTAGGACCGCATTTAAGATTCTGAGTTCCTAACAGAACGGTCTGGAATGGCCGACCACAGAGGGTGAAAGTCCCGTAAGTGACAGGAACGAAGACTGAGCGGTATCCTGAGTACGACTCAACACGTGAAAGTGAGTCCGAATCCGCGGGGTCCATCCCGCAAGGCTAAGTACTCTCTGGTGACCGATAGCGAACAAGTAGCGCGAGCGAAAGATGGGAAGAACCCCGACAAGGGGAGGACACTGAACCTGAAACCACATGCCTACAAGCGGTTGGAGGGCTATGCCCGCAAGGGAATGCCTGACAGCGTGCCTTTTGCATAATGATCCGGCGACTTACCGTAACCAGCAAGGTTAAGGGCCTTTGGCCTGAAGCCGAAGCGAAAGCGAGTCTTAAACGGGCGTTAAGTTGGGTGCGGTAGACGCGAAACCACGTGACCTACGCATGGCCAGGATGAAGTGGGAGTAACATCTCATGGAAGACCGAACTCATTTGGGTTGAAAACCGATGGGATGAGCTGTGTGGGGGAGTGAAAGTCTAACCAAACGTGGAGATAGCTCGTTCTCTCCGAAATAACTTTAGGGTTAGCGTTCGAATAGTTGGCAGTGGGGGTAGAGCGACTGATTTCGAACGGGGGCCTACCCGGCTACCCGTCGAAGCCAAACTCCGAATACCACTGTACCAAGTTCGGGCAGCTAGACGGTGGGGGATAAGCTTCATCGTCGAGAGGGGAACAACCCAGATCACCTGCTAAGGTCCCTAAGTCGTACTCAGTGCGAAAGGAAGTTGGATTCCCGAGACAGCCAGGATGTTGGCTTAGAAGCAGCCACCATTTAAACAACGCGTAATAGCGGACTGGTCGAGGAGTCCTGCGCCGATAATGAACGGGACTCAAGTACGACACCGAAGCAGTGGATAGTAGCAATACTATGGTAGGAGAGCGTTGCGTGTGCGGTGAAGGGGTACGGACAACGAGCCCTGGAGCGCATGCAAGTGACTATGCCGGAATGAGTAGACGATAAAACGGGTGAGAATCCCGTTCGCCGTAAGCCTAAGGTTTCCTGGGGAAGGTAAATCCGCCCAGGGTTAGCCGGTGCCTAACGCGAGGTCGAAAGGCGTAGCGGATGGGGAGCAGGTTAATATTCCTGCGCTCCTGGCACAAGACGGGACGCTGGTTCAAGGTTGTGTAGGCTTAGTAGATTGCCTCAGGGCGTTTAAGATCCCGATATCGACCAAGAAACAGCCAAGAAAACCGTGCCAGAAACCGTACTAAAACCGACACAGGTAGGCGAGATGAATATTCTAAGGCGCTCGAGAGAACTCTCGTGAAGGAACTCTGCAAATTAAATCCGTAACTTCGGGAAAAGGATTGCCCTCTTTGAGGGTCGCAGTGAAAAGGTTCTGGCGACTGTTTACTAAAAACACAGGTCTGTGCGAAGGCGTAAGCCGCGGTATACAGACTGACGCCTGCCCGGTGCTGGTAAGTTAAGGGAGAGGGTTAGCCGTAAGGTGAAGCTCGCAACCGAAGCTCCAGTAAACGGCGGCCGTAACTATGACGGTCCTAAGGTAGCGAAGTTCCTTGTCGGGTAAGTTCCGACCTGCATGAATGGCGTAACGACCGGAACACTGTCTCCACGAGAGACTCGGTGAAATTGTAGTTGTCGTGAAGATGCGACATACCCGCAGCTAGACGGAAAGACCCCGTGAACCTTAACTGCAGTTTGGTATTGGGTTTAGACCCAACATGCGTAGTGTAGGTGGGAGACTATGAACCGCGTATTTCGGTACGCGGGGAGTCGACGATGAAACACCACCCTTGTTGTGTTTGAATTCTAACCTGTTGTTTGTAGCAACAGGGACCGTGCTAAATGGGCAGTTTGATTGGGGCGATCTCCTCCTAAAAGGTAACGGAGGAGTGCAAAGGTACCCTCAGCCCGGTTGGCAATCGGGCATCGAGCGTAAAGGTATAAGGGTGCTTGACTGCGAGTCCGATGGGACGAGCAGGGACGAAAGTCGGCCTTAGTGATCCGGTGGTCCCGGATGGAAGGGCCATCGCTCAACAGATAAAAGGTACTCCGGGGATAACAGGCTTATCTCCTCTGAGCGTTCATAGCGGCGAGGAGGTTTGGCACCTCGATGTCGGCTCATCACATCCTGGGGGTGGAGAAGCTCCCAAGGGTTCGGCTGTTCGCCGATGAAAGTGGTACGTGAGCTGGGTTTAGACCGTCGTGAGACAGGTCGGTCCCTATCTGCTGTGGGCGGAGGAAATTTGAGAGGCTTTCTCCCTAGTACGAGAGGACTGGGAGGGACACACCTCTGATGTTCCAGTTGTGGCGCTAGCCGCAGCGCTGGGTAGTCACGTGTGGACGGGATAAACGCTGAAGGCATATAAGCGTGAAACTTCCCTCAAGATCAGATTTCCCGCGAAAGCGAAGACTCCTGGTAGACCACCAGGTCGATAGGCCGGACGTGTAAGTGGAGCAATCCACTCAGCTAACCGGTACTAACAGTCGAACGTTTGGCCGCATTGTTCCCTTTCTCGCTCGTGTCAGCTTCGTGAATCACCAAGTTGCCAACGACATACGTCGGTGGCAGGAAATCTCCGTAAAACGAGACAACCGCCACCCAGCGACTTGCCGGTGACTATACCCAGGTGACAACACCCGTTCCCATTCCGAACACGGCCGTAAAGAACCTGGGGCCGATGGTAGTGCGTCCAGCGCGAGAGTAGGTCATCGCCGGCTTTAT
>PNLP01000180.1 GCA_013823135.1 Planctomycetaceae bacterium | reverse complement strand
GGAGGTGGTGAATGTCTCTCACCATCTCGGGGTCATGCGCGACGCTGGAGTGGTGAAGTGCGACCGCGATGGCCGGTTCATGCGATACAGCCTTCTCGGCGCGACTGCCACCGCAGTGGAGCTGGTGCTCACACACGAATCTGGCACAAGGGTTGCCATTCCGCTGAACTGAGTACCCCGACGCCCCAAGAGCTTCGCTTGAAGAAGAGGAAGAAGTGAACGACATCGACGACGAACACGATGGCCAACCGCCGGCATCAGCGACGACTCTCACGCTTTGGGTGTGGGTTGTCGTCGTGGTGTTGATTGTGCTCTACGTCGGTCTGTCGTTGCAATGGTGACAATGGAAGGGATGCGCTGACATGCCAACTGACGCCCGCACCGATCGGGAACTGCTCCTGGAGATCATTGACCGGCTGCAGCGTTTGGAGGTGCGAGTGCTCACACCTCGGCGTGAAGCGGTCGATCCGCTGCGGGTGAGCAGCAAGCAAGCCTCGAAACTGCTGGGGGTATCGACCCGAACCATCAGGTCTTACCGATCTCAAGGCTTGCTTGTGCCACTCCCAAGGGTCAAGGGCACGGCCCGGAATGCCGTGGTGTTCTTCGACCCGGCCAACGTCGCGGCCCTGGCTCAGTCCGAGGATCACGCACGGGAATGGGTCGCACGCCGGAAATACGTCCCGATCGCGAAGAGGTCGAGGGGCTAAGCCATGTTCGCCATCATTCGCGCGGTTCTGGCACTCGACTTTCGACCGCTCGACCTGGGCGCGATGACGCTCGAACGTGCCCGCCTGCTCGACGGGAAGCCGGTCACCGTGTCGCTGATCGCTGCGAAGTCCGCGTACATGCTCCTCGGGCGAACAATGGTGGGCGCTGCCGATCGCGACGACGAGGTGGAACGCGGTTCGATGTGAAGGAAGGTGAGCGGTTCGTGGTGCGGGGGACGCTGCGTGTGATTCACCACCGCGGCAACGTGGTGAACGGGGTGATTGTTCCGCCGTGGTCCGAGGTGCGGGTTACGGAGGTGCGATGATCTGCCGGGCGTTTTCCAATTGCACACACAATCCACGGTCTGCATACTACTTGTTGTTTGCCCCTCGCCCGCGCGAGTCCATCCACAGCTAGCGATTTTTCATTCCGGGTGGCTCGTTACTCCCAAGACGCGTCATCCTTCTTCTCCCGGAGTCTCTCCCATGACTCGTCCGTCGATCCGACGGTCGGCGTTCACGCTGATCGAGTTGCTGGTTGTGATCGCCATCATCGCCGTCCTCATCGGGCTGCTCCTGCCCGCGGTGCAAAAGGTCCGGGAGGCCGCGGCACGTGCGAAGTGCTCCAACAATCTCAAGCAACTCGGCATCGCGCTGCACGCGTACCACGACGCAATGAACAAGTTTCCGTCCTCCGCAGTGACCTCCCCAAAGAACGCCTGGGGCCACTCCTGGGGGGTCGCGATCCTGCCGTATATCGAGCAGGGCAGCCTCTTCACCAAGTTCGATTTTGTGGGGGTTAACAACAACAGCACGGGCCTGGTTTACGGGGCTAACGGCGGGAACCCGGCGGCCAACACCGACAACGGTAATCTGGTGAGCGGCAAGACGATCAGCGGCCTCTTCACCTGCCCCTCGTCTCCCCTTTCCCAGTGGGCCTTGACCTTTGCCACGCCCCCCGGCCCTGTTGGCGTCATCTCGCCCACTTACACCGCCATCTCCGGGGGCATTGATCACTCAACGGCCGTGAACGCCTTGGTGAACGGCACCTCCGCCGGCATCCGGTCCCTCGGAGGCGTCCTCCTCCCCAACAAGACAACTCGGTTCGCCGACGTCACGGACGGAACGTCCAACACCATCGTGGTGGGCGAACAGTCGGACTGGTGTCTCGACTCCGCCGGTGCCAAGCAGAATTGCCGCAGCGACTGGGGCCACGGGTTCACGATGGGGGCCGGGGCGGTCGGCGAGACGCAGACCTGGTCCTTCAACTACACCGCCGTCCGCTACCAGGTGAATGACAAGCGTTGGAACCAGTCTGGCGTGATGGACCTGGTCGGGGCGAACCGCCCGATCCAGTCGGTCCACCCCGGCGGTGCGCACGCCATGCTGTGCGACGGGTCGGTCCGGATCCTCACCGCAGGCGTAGCCTTGCAGACCTTGAAGAACCTGGCCAACCGCGATGACGGGAATGTGATTGGCGACTATTGACCGGCCTACGAGGCGAGAACGAAATCCGAACACGGAGGGATGAGATGCGGCACGCACGGAATTGGCAGTGGGCGGCGGTCCTGGCGGCGGTCGTCGTGGCGGGTGGGTGCGACCGCCCGCAACCCCAAGAGGCCCGGGGGCGGGTCACGTTCCAGGGCCAGCCAGTCCCGGAAGGGATGGTCGTCGTCGAGAACGAGGCGGAGGGGATTTCACTCACCTCCCCACTGCAACCCGACGGCTCGTTCGTGGTGGCCTCCCACCAGGGCCGCAACTTGCCCACCGGCACGTACCGGCTTGCCGTTCGCCCCCCGCTTCCAGGAGGGCAGTCCCTGAGTGAGATCACGCAGCCGGCGAAGCGTGACTACCCGAACATACCGGAGAGGTATCGTGACCCCAAAACCAGCGGACTGACCGTGGACGTGCGGGCCGGGGTCAACGAGATCGTTATCGACATGCAGCGAAATCCCGAATAGCACACCACGGGCAGTTCAATTCGCTGAAGGGTCACGGACTCTGCCCCGTCCCAGAACAAGCCACCCTGGCCCTCGCCGGGCTCGGATGCCGGCGGCAGCTCGGCCGGCGACTTCTCCTTCTCCTTCATCCAGCGGATGAGGAGCGAGACGAACGCGATCGCGACGACGAGCACACCTGCCAGGATCTGGTTGCTTTACTTGTTCACGCGGACGGCCTGCAAGGGCGGGTGTTCACACTGAGATAGGTAGGTTCTACGCCGAGGCACCGCAGTGGTCGAACAAAGAGCGGGGTGTACGGCCTGCGTCGGCTGCGTGCGACCGAGCGCAACGGTGGCGACACGATCACGG
>PNLP01000179.1 GCA_013823135.1 Planctomycetaceae bacterium | reverse complement strand
GGGCCTCCACCTCGGTCGCGGTCAGGTATGTGCCGTCGGCCAACTTTCGCACAAGTGGGCGGTATGTGGCGAGCGCGGCAACGTGGTCCTTTGACTGCTTCGCGGCCACGCGGCTCTTGATCAAGTCGAGTGCCGACAGCGTCTGCCCCGGCAACTGTGGCACTGGCGATACGGTCAACGGCACGTTGGCCTGCCCCTTGCGGCGTGCCTCTTTGGGGTCGAAGTTTACGGCGTGCATTTCTGGTTCACCGATCAGCATGTTCAAGTCCTCGAGTAGTGGTGTGTGGTGGTCGCTGTGACTCACCACGGGTTCAGCGAGAAGCCCGAAAGGATCTCGCGTGTCTCGTTCGCCGAAAGTGTGCGGCGTGCGTGCAACTGGCCAGCCAGAGCGTGCAGTGCCCCTACGTTGTTGCCGACCAGTTTCCGGGCCGCGTTTCGTGCATCGACGTACCGGTAAGCCGGGTCCAGCCCGAGCTTGTTCAACTGCTCCTGGTCGCCCGAATTTGGGCGAGCGCCGGCGGATGGTTGTTGCGGCGAGTAGTCGCCACCAACTTCGCCCGCGTAGCACGCACACGCTTCGCTGAAGAGTCCGAGCCGCTTGCCCGGCTGAACGTGTCCCCAGGTCGTATCGGTCGGCACAATGCTCGCGGTGGCCTGACTGTCCCCGAGCAGGTGCCGAACGAGCAGGTGACCAGCCTCGTGGTACGAGGTGAACGTCGAGTGCGGGTGTGGCTCGTGCGAGGTCGTGCTCGGCCTGGTCGCGGTCGCCGTGGATGTCGTCGCGGCCTGCTGCTGCTTGTCGAGCTGGAGGCGACGACGGCGTAGCTCGATGCCCACATTGCCAGACGACGCAGAAGGACGCGGTGTGATCGCACTCGCGGAAATGTACTCCGGACCTTCGTCCGTCATCCTTAGCCCATAAGGAGCAAGGACAGAATCCACGCTGCCGATGCGGTCAGCCATCCCGACGCGAACCGCTTGCTCGGCCCGCATCGTTCCGCCCTTGCCGTATGTCTCGCGAACGTTCGCCTGAGTCGTGTTGCGGCCTTTCGCAACCGCCTTCACGAAAGCGTGGTAGGCGTCGTCCACGCCCCTCTGCAACTCTTCGCGGCCGATGGCGTCAAGCGGCCCGTGCGGGTGGCCTGCCGTCTTCCGTTCACCAGCCTGAATGAAACTGACGCTGACTCCATCCTTCTTGTTTGCTTCGCTCTGGTCGATGTGGAGTTGGTAAACTCCTACGCTGCCGATCGTGGCCGATGGAGAGACGACGATCTCACTCGCCTGTGCAGCGATCCAATACGCAGCAGAACAGCACAGCCCGTCAGCTACCGCGACCACACGCTTTTTCTTCGCGGCGGCGGCTACCTTGTCGCCTAGCTCATAAGTTCCCGCGACTGCGCCCCCCGGCGAGTCGATGTGTAACACGATCGCTGAGACGTCGGGATTCGCAGCGGCATCGTCAACCCACACGCCAATCTGCTGCATGCTGGTCAACCCGCTCACCTCGGTCATGAACGTGGCTCGCGGCGACAACACGCCATGCACGGGCACGACGATGGTTGAGCCGCCCGATTGCTTCTTGCCAGAGGAACGTCGCTGCGAGACTGCGGCCTTGATCTCGTGCTCCGGGATCTGCAAGCCCCGTGCTTTCTTGGTGAGGAAGTCCGCGAGTATCTGGCCTTTGTTCGGCTCGATGGCCCACGGCGTACCCGCGACGGCGGCGAGAATTCTTTCGTAATGCACGGCGGGTCTCCATCATCGTCTATGCCAATAGAATCGGCAATATGTATCGGATTCGCCAATCGGTTACCCAATGGTACTTCACGGATAGGGTCGAGAAGAGATTGACAAATGGAAAAGCCCAGAGGGTCTGTATCCTCTGGGCTATGCGATGTGTGCGACCGTTTCAGATTCCGGCTACTGCGTCATGGTGGTCTGGAAATCTATCGCACGCTCCACGTCCTCGACCTTGTCGATCAGCCTGCCAAGCAGTCCCTCGATCGATTCCAGCGTTTCAAGAATTCGCTGCTCGCGGTCGGCTTTTCGCGGTGCCCGCTCGCGAACCTTCGTCGCCGTTTTCTTCTTCGCGGTCGTCGTCATTGTTGATCCTCTATGTCTTTCTTCGGGAACGCTGGCTTCCACCCCGGAGGTGGCCCGCCAAACTTGCGTTCGTGGGATCTGTTGAAAACCGGAACACTCGACCCGGCCGCGAACTCGCAGTTCGGGAACTTCTTCCTGACTTCGGCCCGTCGCGCCTCGATCGAGTTATCAACCTCGTGCGGCGATCTCGGCAGCTTCGCCCGATCCGCTGGCGTCAGCCCAAACGACGTGAGCACCTTGTTCGCGGTCGCGAACGCAGACGCGGCCGATCGCAATATCCGCCCGTGCTCGATAGACCCCACCTCGGCCTTCGCGAGTGCAGCCTGACAGCGATCCGCCTCGGCAAGCCACTTGACCGCGATTGCCAGCATCGGTTCGTCACTCGCCTGCAACCGGCCAGCAAGCACGCCAGCGAGACGACGCCACCAGTCAGCACTCGCGGCGTCCAGGTCCACAGGCGGAGGGAGCACATCGCCCGAAACCGGGTGTGCGGTCGCGGGACGTGTATCACCCGGCCCGTGCGATTGTGCTCCCGGACGATTACCGTGTCGCGACGGGCGATAGTTGCCGGAAGCCTTTAACTCTTCGATACTTTTGCGAGGTCGGGCCATTGTGGACACTCCTATCGTGTTTTGGCCTCCAATGACACATCAAACGCCCCTGGGGCCAAAGACGGTCAGGGTAGCGCCAGCCCCAGAGATTGAAGGCCATACCCCCTTTTGTTTGAGCGACGGTTGTCAGTGTGTCGCCCGTCATATCTTCGCGGCTTCACGGTCACAGGTCTTTGAAGTCGTCGGGCAGCTGTGTGATCCTGCGATAGTTCGGCGGGATCGTTGCGCTGACGCACTGCCAGTATCGCTCACCGCAGCATCCGCATTCGATGAGGCAGCCGGGACGGTGGCAGTCATCGCACTTAGGCCACTCCGAGCG
>PNLP01000178.1 GCA_013823135.1 Planctomycetaceae bacterium | reverse complement strand
GATGCCAACCGTCGCCTGAGCCATCGCGGGAGCGTCGTTCACACCGTCACCGACCATCGCCACCGACTTGTACTTCGCGACGAGTTCTTCAATCTTCGCCACCTTGTCCGCCGGGAGCAACTCGGCGTGGATTTCGTCCACCCCGGCCTCGGCGGCGATTGCGGCTGCGGTCCCTCGGTTGTCTCCCGTCAGCATCACGATGTGTTCGATACCCACTGCCCGGAGATGGGCCACCGCCAGTTTCGCTTCGGGGCGAACACGGTCCGCCAAGGCGATGAATCCGCAAACGTGTCGGTCATTCCCGACGACCACAACCGTCTGCCCAGCCTTCGACATTGCTTCAAGACGGTCGTGAACCTCAGGGGTTTCCTGCCCACGCTCTTCCAAGTAGCGATGCGACCCGACCCAATACTCGGTTCCTCGCACCCGCCCGACGGCTCCTTTGCCCGGCAGAATGCGGAAGTCTTCGGCCGACGGGATGCTCACCCCACGGGCCTTCGCGTACTCGACAATCGCGTGGGCGAGTGGGTGCGTGCTGTGGGCTTCGAGTGCCGCCACCCGCTCCAGAACTTCGGCCTCGGTGTGCCCGTTCAACGGAACCAGTTCGACCACCGCAGGCTTCCCTTCCGTGAGCGTCCCAGTCTTGTCCATCGCCACCGCCTTGAGACGAGCCGGGGTTTCGATGTGAACCCCGCCTTTGACCAGCACGCCGTTTCGAGCCGCTGCGGAAAGTGCGGCGACGATGCCCACTGGCGTCGAGATCACCAGGGCACATGGGCAGGCGATCACGAGTAGCACCAAAGAACGGTAGACCCACGAACCCCATGGTTCGCCGAACGCGAGTGGCGGGATGGCGAGAACGGCCAACGCCAGAAACATGACTGCGGGCGTGTAGTACCGAGCAAACTTCTCCACCCACTGCTCGGACGGCGAGCGGCGAGACTGAGCTTCTCCGACCATTCGTGTGATGCGGGCCAGGGTCGTATCCGATGCGGGCTTCGTGGACTCGACTGTCAACAAGCCGTCGCCGTTGATGGTCCCGGCGTAAACCTCATCGCCCGCATTTTTCGGCACCGGGATGCTTTCACCGGTAATCGGCGACTGATCCACGCCGCCAGACCCTTCCACCACGCGACCGTCGAGCGGGACGCGGTCGCCGGGTCGCACGCGGAACTTCGCACCAACGGGTACTTTGTCCGGAGCCACAACTTCTTCGCGACCGTCCGGGTGAACGAGGCGTGCGGTCGGCGGGGCGAGGTTCATCAGTGCAGCCACAGCCCGACGGGCGCGACCTACGCTCCACGCTTCCAGGGCGAGCGACAAGGAGAACAAGAATGCGACGGTGGCGGCTTCGGCCCACTGGTTGATGGCGACCGCACCGCACACGGCCACGACCATCAGCAGGTTCATGTCCGGGGCAAGGTGTTTGGCGGCTACCAATGCCTTCGGCAAGACGGTCCATACACCCGCCACGATGCTGAGAACGTAGCAAGCAACTGTCCCGACTGGGGGCCACGCGGTGGAGTCTTCGGTGAACGCCGCGCGCAACCCGATCACGGCAGCGTGAATGGCAATCCCGCCGAGGAGAAACCCGCCGCTGACCGTAGTCAAGATCGTGCGCCGGTTCCGCTCCCAGTACCCCGGCACGCGCAACGGTGATCCGCCTTCGAGCCACAAATCGGCTGACATGCCGGTCCGGGCGACGGCGTCACGCACTTGGTCTGCCGTGACGCCCGTTCCGGTTACGGTCATCCGGCCATTGAGGATGTCGAATCCGAGTTTATCTTCGCCGCCGACCAGAGGGCCGACCTCTCGCTTGAGAACCGCGACCTCTTCTGCACAGTCCAGGCCGTGAATCGTGAATTGAAATGTCGAGTTGTTGATCGTCATCGGGTTGTTTCTCTGAGTGTGCTGTACCCTGACCCGCAGAAGCGAAGCCAACTTCTGTCGCATACCGCAACGCTGTTGTCAGCGCAGAAGTCTTCATCAACTCTTCAGGACTTACTTCCGTACTTCTCCGAACAGGTTGAGTCGTTGAACGGCTCTGCGGCGTCTCACATCTTCTCCGCCGTGCGTAGCGAACCGCACACCGATGTCCGGCAGGGCGACGAGAACATCGTCGAAGTAAGCCTGAAGAGCCGGTCCGCTCAGACAACGGTTGGACCCGCGACTGATCGGAGCCGCGAATTCGAGCCGGGGATGTTCGTCGGTGTTCAGTTTTCGCCGCGACCGCACCGGCCACTGCCCGGAATACAAACCGGGGAGTTCCGCGAATCTCGACAACTCCGTGTCGGCTATGCCGGGCAACTCCGGGAGTGCTTCCCAACGAGTCGCAGAGGGTGCAAGCGGCAGTTCACTCCCGATGATCGCCATGACGGGGAACTGGCCGTCGAGTTGCCCCCACCAGAGTGTCACGTTCGGGAACACCGACGCGAAACTGTCGGCAACCAACTCGAACTCATCCGGGCCAAACTGGTAGAGGGCGAGCCACTGGCAGAAGTGTCCGCCAGGTTTGAGTCGGTGCCGAACTGTCTCGTAAAACTCGACCGTGTACAGATACCCCGCCCGGCTTTCCCACGGGACGAACAGGTCGGCCACAACCACGTCGAACCGTCGATCTGTGCGTTTTAGGTAATGCCTCGCGTCGCCTGTCCGAACTTCGATCTTGCGATGATCGACAACCCCCAGATTCACATCCGAGAGGAGCCGCGCCGCTGCCACGACTTCCGGAATCAGTTCGACTATGACGGCCCGTTCCACGTCGCGATCTGCGACTGCCGGTGCCGCCGTCAATCCGGTTCCCAGACCAAGGAACGCAACGTCCGTTGGTCGCGGGTGCAGCAAGAGGGGCAACCGGCCTTGTCGGTATTCGCGGGCAGCGCTGGCCGTCGAGCCGTGTCTGTAGTGGAGGTTCTGTCGAACCCGGCGCACACCATCTCCGCGTGAACGAGTCACGTCGATCCACCCGTAGGCGCTCTCCCATCGCCCGACAATTTCTTCGTTGTCGGGTGGGTGCGGCGGGCCTGAACCGACAACGACCACTCCGAGTGAAACCGCCACTGCGACACTCAAGGCGGTGATTCGTCGTGCGTCCCGCAACAGAAGGGCGATTCCGACCACCCCGAACAACGCGACGTGAAA
>PNLP01000177.1 GCA_013823135.1 Planctomycetaceae bacterium | reverse complement strand
TCCCGCTTATTGTCGCTCGTCGCGAGGGTAAGGTGGCAGCGGGATGAGGACAAGGAGGGGGCCAATCCTCCCCTCCCCGGCAGACCGCTTTTACCATAAGCCTCGATTATGGTAAGTGACATTCGGAACCGTCCAAGAGCCTGCTAGATTTTGGCCAAAATCTAGCATACGGATGCTGGGTGGACGAAGCGGACCTTTTCTGGATCACCGGCCTGCTCCATGGCCGAATGCCGCAGCTCGCGCCCAAGGTGCGCCGCGCGATCGATCTCGCGCTCGTCGACATCGCTTGGCGCACCTTCGTTCGGGATGCCGGCGCTCGCGACGATGGCCGCTCGGATCAGGCGTCCAGACCTGATGACGATGTTCTGCGCACCACCGATCCGCGCGCGGGGGCCGTTGTGGGGTTCCTCGCATCACAAGCCGGGCCCTTGCAGTCGGCCGCCAAAACCATCCAGCTCGCGCGCGGTGCAAGCGGTCGCCGGTTTAGCCCGGAAGAACGCGCGATGCTTGAGGACGCGCGATCAGCGCTAGCGACCGCTAGGGTCTCCCTTCGCTCTGGGCCTCCGCACAATCGCCTACTTGCTGCACTTTGCTCATTGCGGACCGACTGGCGCTTCATTTGCCCACCGCCAGGCCGCGGCGCGGAGGCCGGAGGCGCCTGGGCCGTCAACCTGGCCCTCCTCACCATGGCTTCCCCCGCCCCGGTTCCCGGCATTGTCAGCCGCGCCATCTTCCGTGACGACCTCCAGCTTGGCACCGTGCAGGTGATTGCATCTTGGACGAAGGCGGCCCATGCCGTGCACGAACGAGCGATTGCGATCGCGGAGCGGATGCAATCGGCCGACGAGTGCATGGCTGATGTGCCGGTCAACTCTCGAGCCCATGATTTAGCCGGTCCCCTCGCTGCAATCGGGGCGCTTCATCGATCCTCAATCAAGCGTGGGTGGCAACTATCTGACGCCGGTGTCACTCTGGTGATGCGCAAGCTTGCCGATCGCGGCGTTGCACTGCAGGATCGAAATGGAACGATTTTTTGGCATCTGAGCCCTCAAGCTCGTTCTGAAATACCGCCTTCGAATTCTGACCGTCAAAGCGTTCTTTCCGAACTCGCTGATGCTGTTGCTTTCGCCGACAAGGTTCTCTCAAAGGTTGCTCGGAGCCGAGATTAGGCTCTAGGCGTCGCCTCCAACGGCGTGCTAACTCGGATCGGTGCCTCTTCTCGGTTCCATTGCCTTCATCTGTACACCTATCGCCGTCTGGGACGGGGACGGGCCGATCTGGTGCAAGGAAGGTCCTAAGATACGCATCGAGGGAATTGCGGCGCGGGAAATGGATGGGTCGTGTCGCCGTGGGCATCCGTGCCCTTCTGCTTCGGCAGAGCAGGCTCGTGATGCGCTTGTCCAGCTGCTAGGCACTCCGACTGGTCGGCTGAGCAGTGGCCACATCTCGATACGAGCCAAGGCCATCTCATGCCGATCATCAAGCGAAAGCTATGGCCGCACCGTCGCTTCATGTCGACTTGCTGATGGCAGAGATCTCGCTTCAGCGATGCTGGCGACTGGCACCGTTCTACCTTGGCGGTAGCGCAACATTTAATGAGTCCATTGATATGTTACGTGCCCTTCAAACGCCTTATGCAGCCGCTTTGCCTGATTGAATTTCTACATCGTCTCTCGAAAGGGTGAACGCGTGGACTTGAGATGTGCTCAGTTAGGTCCGAGCTTGATCGTTGATGTAAATTCGGATGCAAACGGCAAGCCGTTCACATTGGCTGGTTCAAACCTCGCGTAGCGCGCGATGATGCGACAAATCTTTTCGTCTTTCTCTGGCCCGAAGGAAGAACGGACTAGCCTGCATGACCTGGCTCGACCAAGCTCATCGACACTGACCGTCCAGACGGCCGAGCCGCTTTCAGTATCGCGGCGCAGAAACGAAGTTAGTTCCTCCGCCATGTACTGGGCGGCGTTTCCTCGTAGTCTTGCCGGAGTCGCTGGAGCGTCAGGTGTGTATAGCCATTGCAGGCCATCGACAGGCTGGCCCCGGTGAACGACGGCAAAGCAAACAGGCACGATGAACAAGATTTTCCGCGACAACGTGAAATCTGAAGGCCTGTCTAGTGTCGGCACGCCGCGGCTGAACTCGCCATCCGTATCCCGCAAATAGCCAAGGACATGCAGCCGCCCGTTCTTCTCTAGGTCCGCGGCAGTTTCTCGGTCCATCGGGATTTCGCGTCCTTGTGGCATTACATGGTCATAGCCCTCTATTGAGACTACCCGGGAATGAAGTTTTCTACGCCGGACTTCCCGCGTGACCCCGAAGGCGTTTGCGCCGACGTAAGTCCCAAGATCGTCGAATTCCGATTCGCCTCCGATAATGGCGTTTGTCGGGGTCAGCCGAAGTACTTCACGATCTGGATCATAGGTGAAGTCATCAGGATCGATTTCAAAGCCTGCATTCAGCCAGATCCTTGAACCCACTTTCCAGCTTTGAACCCGGGCGGCATATTCGGTCGCCGTTTCGAATTCCCCCCGCACCGGCTGTTGTGCAAGCGTCTGATCTGCGAACCAAGCAAAGTTGTCAGGCAGTGAGTTGAGATTGGTGGACCACTGCTGACAATCTTGAACCGATACTGCCCCTTTCTCGCTGACGATTTGCGCCGGCGTGTCGAACAGAGATTGTACTGCGACCTGAGTATTCTCGGCACTCGCAGCTGCAGCGACGGTACCGAGCGCGGCAAGAAAGATCTGCTTCATCAGACATATATCTCGAAGGGTGGGATGCATCAGCTTAGTAGCGTTGAGATAATAAATCCTGAATTGCCAATCGGCGTTCAATGGGGATCCCTGATCGACGTACAAGATATGTCCGCGCGCCGCGGACAGCCATGTCTGTCTGCTTCGGCCCCACGGTTCCATGATGCTCTTATTGAGCTGGTAAGGCACTGCGACTGGTCTCCTAAGCAGCGGCCACATCTCGTACGTGCCAAGGCGATTTCGTGTTTCTCGTCCCGTGAAAGTTATGGCCGCTCCGTCGCTTCGTGCAGGCTTGCCGATGGCAGAGACCTCGCTTCAGCCATGCTTGCAACCCTCGCTGTTCTGCCTTGGTGCTAGCCTCTTCCGCCCATCTCCTCACTGGCCATTCCGCCGGACCTATCCT
>PNLP01000176.1 GCA_013823135.1 Planctomycetaceae bacterium | reverse complement strand
GAGGTACTGCCGGCAGACATTGGGAACCTGACACAGTTGCGAACCCTCTATGCCAACTGGTGTCGCCTCACCGAACTTCCTGCGACACTCGGCCGTCTGACGGCTTTGGAGGATCTGTGGCTGAACGACAACCAGTTGAGCAGACTCCCTGATTCGTTTGGTCGCCTGATTCGCTTGAAACAACTCAGCCTCGACTCGAACCGCCTGAACCGGTTCCCCGAGGTGCTCCTCGGTCTGAAGCAACTCGAGAATTTGCGGATCACAGATAATGGGATTTCGATGTTGCCCGACGAGATTGGCAACCTCACCGAGTTGCGAAGCCTGAGTCTCGGCCGCAACAACCTGACGACGTTGCCACGTAGCATCGCGAAGCTGGAGAAACTTACCTACCTCGGGTTGCAGGGCAATCCACTCGAATCGTTGCCACCCGAGGTGTGGAGGCTTCCGTGCTTGGTGACACTGAACCTTGGCCACACGGGGCTTGTCGATCTGCCACCCGAGGCCGCCAACATCCCCAGCATCATCGGCCTGCCGGGACAGCGAGTTCACAGTTGATGATCTGCAACAAGAGGGATTTCAATGACCACAACGACGAAGCCAGGGATCACTTTCGCAGTCGATGAGGTGCCGCCCGGCACCGAGGCGTTACCCACGGAGCAGCTGAAGGAGTCCGTCGAGAACCTGCTCGGCACTGCTGTCGAGGCGTGCGACAGCTACACTGCCCCGGTCGTCAAGCAGCCTGGCTTTCACTCGCTTATCGCTGCCGCCGACCGAGCGTATCAGTCGCACTTCCCGCTCGTGCTGAACCCCGATGCCATCTGGCTCACCATCGCCCAGGGCTTCGCCCGGCATGTCGCCAACAACGCCGAGGCATTGCGTGCTCGCATCGTCCCACACGAGGGCAAGGTGATCTTCACAGTGCGGCGGGATGACTTCGTCCGTGGCTCGGCCGAGAATCCCTGGGCCGTGGTTTGGCCCGAGTTCTGCAAGCAGATTCGGGAACACATCGGAGTCGCAACCCACAATCTGATCGTGTGCGACTTCAGCACAACAGGCCCAACCGAGCGGGCGGCATCCGAAGTTGTGCTGATGGACACGGTGCAGAGCTACGTCGATTACAGCTTCCTCACCAGGTGCGGCATTCCCGCTGTGACGCTGGAAGGTTCCGTGGAGGACTGGGAGCGTATCCGCGAGCGGGTCAGTCGTCTGGGGCAGTACGATCTGTCGTGGTGGACGCACCAGGTCGAAGTGATCCTCGACGAGTTCATCAAGGTGGCGAAGGGAACGCCAACCGTTTCGTTCTGGCAGAACCTCTACAAGGAATCGAACCGCAGCGGCGGCCCGTACATTAGCGGCTGGCTCGTGCGGTTGTTCCCGTACTTGAATCAGGGCGAATATCAAATTGCCCGCGTCACTCCGTTGCGAACCGATCTGCGGAACTTCTTGCTGACGCATCCGATCGGTGGTGACAAACGGGGTCACGGCTTGATGCACCACCAGTTGCCCGCAAGCATCTCGGCCGTCCCGTTCGTGTGGCAGTATCTCGACAAGTCATTCGACTACCAATTTCTCGCCGGCGTGATGGCGATCACTCAAGACCCAGGCTCGAAAGCTATCCGCCCGCGAGTCGGCTGGGCTGTCCGCCCAACGCCGAAAAGCGTCTCTGGCTTGTGACGTGGCTCGTCGAACACGACGGTCGGTCCACGAAATGCAGTCGGGCTCTTCGCCTCGCACGTACATCAGGTATAACCATGCTCGACACGCTACTCGCCCAAGCTGCCGACCCGACAGCGGCAGCAACCCTCCACAAGATCGTCGCTGCCCATATCGCAACCCTGCGGGCATCCGCTGGTAGAGGCGACCGCAACCTCGTCGGACAAGCAGAGACGGCTGTCGCGGCAGAACCAGCCGGTGTGTTCAGGTTCGATTCCGCTGGTCACGCGACCCTGACTGCCGGAGGTTTCAGTTGGCCGGCTGGTCGGTTCGAGACCCCGTCGATCGGGGAACTCCGGGGACGGGCGAAAACCACGCCCGGTGACGCCCGTTTGTGGGTGCTCGACGGAGCCAGCCCGGCGACCGATATCGGGGCTCTCCAGGCGACAACCGCTGGACGCCCGCTCTTCCAGGTGGCATCGCAGTTCAACTGTCTGGAGTCTCCCGGACCGTACGTCGTGCGAGTGGCCGAATACTTCAACGACTACACCCAAGGTCCACGGGCGTCGGTCTCGGCATTCTCAGCCACCCTGCTGCGGCACTATGCCGCCCCTGCCCGAGACGGCAGTCGGTTTGTGCAGGGGGAAAGCGGGCGTCAGATCGACCTTCTGGCCGATGTGTTTGGGCAGGAGCAGTCGCCAGTTCGGGGAGGGTATCTGGCGAGTCACGGCGGTCTCGGTGCGGATACGGTGGCGGACGCTTTGGTGGCCGGATTCGACCGCATCCGAATCGGAGTTCATGACGATGCCCCCGTTCTCCTCGGCTACGACTGGGACGGAGCGGTGGACGGCGATCGGCGAGTCGCTCAAGTGTTCACATCGACGGTGGCTGGGGGCGGCTACGGCGGGCAGTCAGCTTTCGGGCGAGCGTTCGAGCCGACTTGCCGACAGTTGCTTCGGGCGGCCTATCTGGGGACGCTGCTCGCAGCCATTGCCCTCGACCGATCCCCGGTGGTGCTGACGCTCATCGGCGGTGGCGTGTTCGGGAATCCGGTCGGGGTGATCTGGGACGCGATTCTGTGGGCGTTCGACGAAACGCAGCCGATCGCAGGTGGGCTGAGTGTCGTGGTCAACGGACGCGACTTGGTCTGTCGGGTCGGCTCGACGACCATCCTGCCCGGCGTGCGACAGCGAGGTGGGGCGATCATCCGCTTCGACCGCGAGGGGCTCGTCGGGATCGACCGCTGATTTGCACTGGTGATTCGCGATAAGGAAATCGTTCGGGTGAGAACGCCTTGAAGTTGGGATTCCGAACGGGGCTGATGGAGTTTCGTCATGGCGGATGGAATGCGGACGGTGCTCTTTCTCTGCACTGGCAACTACTACCGCTCGCGGCACGCCGAGGCCGTCTTCAACCACCACGCCGCAGCGGCCGCACTCGACTGGCGAGCGACCTCGCGTGGACTGGCCCCGGAATTCGGTGTCAACAACCATGGGTTCATGGCTCGCTCGACCGTGGCTCGACTGACGGCACTCGGCATTCCGCACGACGAGTACCAGCGACTGCCCGCCAGGGTGAATGAGAGCGACTTCGCGGTGGCCGACATGGTCGTCGCCTTGAAGG
>PNLP01000175.1 GCA_013823135.1 Planctomycetaceae bacterium | reverse complement strand
CCACAATTGAATGCGATTCCACTGGTTGATGATCGGATGATGAATTCATGTGAAAATGCCTCTCTCGTCATCGGCAGTGACACCCGTAGGCCGTCACGTTAGGCTATGCAATCAGGTGAGACTAACGAAAGTGACACCCGGAAATCAACGACTCGAAGGGTGCGATGACGAACATGATTCGCAGCGTTTCGGCCAGTGAACCGCACGGCTGCCGACCGTTTCTTGTCCCGCGAACCGCTGAGGAGTGTTCGGTGTCCTTCGCAACTGCGTGTCCCGAATGGGGGGCGGGGTGAACGAACCTGACGTTGTCACGAATGGCGAGTTCGATCACCCCAGTACACTCGCGACGGGAAAACCTGGAAGTCGCCGGCAGCGAAAGTCTCATGGCCAGCAAAAGTCAGATTCGATCGGCGTTCAGGGCGTCCGTCTTCGTTGCGGAACCGGGCCCGTGTGGTGTGTGGGACCACGCACGGTGGGCGTACACCGCCGCCTCCAGAGCAAAGACGAAACTCTATTGGGTGAGCGCCTGATCCGTTGAGACGGACACGCTGATTCCGTGTTCCGGCACCCAACCGGTGTGTCCCAATCCGGCAGCCCTTGGGTCGACTCCCCGCTGCCGCTTTGCCTGAAGCCCCGCGTGGCCGCTCACGTGGCAGCCCGACCCGGAGCGGGAGTTCCTGACCGGCGAGTTGTGCGGGTGCGTCGTGCGGGCGGTCGGCTTCAGCCGCAGGTCGGCGTCGCAGGCCAACTCGGTAGCCCGGACGCGAGCCCGCTCGGAGAGGTTGCCCTCGGCGCGGCACTGGAGCCGCCAGGCGATCCTGCGGATGAGCCATGTCCGGTTGTTGGCGTTGGTGCCATCCCCGAACACCTCGGCGTACTTGGTGCGGAGCTGTTTGGCGGTCATCCGCTGCATCGCGGCGACCTCTTTCGCGACGTTCACTTCCATTGATGATCTCCTGGGAATCTCTGTTCTCGGTACCGGTCAACCGGCGTGGACAGTGACGCTCTTCTCGCCGCACACAGCAAGCTCATTCGGAGGAGATTCCGGAGAGTTTTCCGGGTGCGAGACGGGAGCGGAATGTGAGGGCGTTCGCGGCCGATGAAGCCGGAGAAGTGCGGTGGCGAGCAGTGCGGCAACCGCCCGTGTGCGCTCGTGGTCAGTGAGTTGAGCAGAGTCGAGATGTGTCGGCACGCGGCACCTTGGTAGGAGCGGGGCCGCGATCGTTTCCACGCCACACCGCGGTGGCGTGTCGGGAAACACCGGCCCCTACCAAGTAACTACCCCAGCCGAGTTCGAAGTGTCTGGTTCGGGGTGAGAACAACGACTGGTCAAGCATGCGCTAACAACGGCACCGAATACGTTGTCCCGACCCTGAACAACACGGAAGTCTGCTTCGCCTTGGCGAAGGGGGTCACTGTCCCGATCGGAGATCAGTGGGTGGCACGATCCACGCCACCGGCGAACCGTCCACTTCCGGGTTCGGGCCTGATAGGGCCAGCCTTCGCATCGGAGCCACCTGCACGTCGTAAATCTCGTCCACGCCACTCCGCAGCATGAACGTCGCCACCGTGCGACCCGTCTGCCACTCGATCACGCCCACGCCACAGATCAGCGAGTCGAGATTCTCGGCAATCGGCAAGCCCCCGAAGACGTTCGTCTCGCGGATGCGCGACAGCCCCACGAATGCGTACGGCCCACGGAACGCCAACCCTCGCGTGTACCCCGGCACGCTTGCCACGGGAATGAGCTTCCCCGTGGCGACCTCCACCTGCGACAGTTGCCCACGGCCAGAGTCCAGCACCCACAGCTTGTTGTCGTGAATCCGCGGCGAATGCGGCATGCAGAGGTCGCGTGCGACCACCTCCCCGGACGGGACCTCGAGAATGCAGCCGGTCGTCGCCTTGTTGGCCCGCCACCCGGCCGCCGTGTCGGTGCAGGCAATCACCGTGACATAACGCGGCTTGTCCCCGTCGCCTGCCAGGCCGTTGAGATGGCAGCGGTCTTCTGGTGCGAGTTGGGTGATGAACGGCGGCCGCCAGCGCGGCACGAAGTTGTATTCCGGGTTGAGCGTACACAGGCACGAGAACAGCGTGTTCGTGACCCACAGTTCGCCGTTGCACCACGCGAGATCGTGGCAGTGAATCGTGCCGGTGAAGTGGGCGCTGCGGGTCAGGTACGCGCCGTCGTACGTCCCTGCCGGTTCCATCCTCGCGGCCATCTCTTTTGCTGCCGTGAGTTGCCACACGGCTCGCCGGGTGCCGATCGCCAGCGAACGCGGACTCACCGCCATGCCCATCGGCTGTTCAAAGTTGTGGACCGTGATCGTGAGTTGCCCGTTGTGCCCGCCCAGAACCAGGATCTTCCCCGCCTGATACGTGGACACCAACACCGACACGCCAAGGTGCGACAGTAAATCCGGGAAGTCGCGTGAATGCTCGTACCGCACGGCCGTCGCCGAGTTGCTGCTCACGGATGGGTCGTGCGGTGTTGCAGTCATGGCAGTACTTCCGATGAAGCCAGTGCTGGCGATTCTGCCTCTTATGCTACCAGTGACTCCCTCAATGGCGACGAACTGGCAGCATTTCTTGCTCACTACAGCGGCTGTGGTCAGGTGCAACCCAGCCAACCATCGCCATTTGTGAAGTTATGAGGAAGTCGGACTCTGTTTCTCACTCCATGACCCGGAATTGTTGACGCGAAACAGTTCCGGGGAAATACTCTGATGATTATTGAACGAGGTGTGGGCCGTTGTGCCGGCGTTCGCTCCGCCGCTTCAAGCGTGGCGCCACTCACACAAGAACTTCACTGGAAGAGTTTGCCATGTTCCACTCTTTGAAGAACCTGACGGAACGAATCCGCGGCACAAAGACGGCCCCCATTCGCAACGACGCACGGCGTGCGAGGCTCCGGTTCGAGCAACTCGAGGACCGAACCTGCCCCACCTCCGTTTCGCTGGTCAAGGACATTGTCCCTGGGAGCGGGGCGGGCAACCCAAGGAACTTCACCAACGTGAACGGCACGCTGTTCTTCAGTGCCTTCGACGGTACGAACGGTTATGAGCTGTGGAAGAGCGACGGCACGGCCGCCGGAACCGTTCTCGTCAAGGACATCAACTCCGGTGCCAGCAGTTCGTACCCGACTAACTTGACCAACGTGAACGGCACGCTGTTCTTCAGTGCCGACGACGGCACGAACGGTATTGAGTTGTGGAGGAGCGACGGCACGGCCGCGGGCACCGTTCTCGTCACGGACATCAACACCTCTGGCAGCGCGGAT
>PNLP01000174.1 GCA_013823135.1 Planctomycetaceae bacterium | reverse complement strand
AACCCAGCCGACGTCCGGAGGTTCCGATGACAGATTGTGGTTCACAAATCCGGGATCGCACAATGCAGTTCCTCTCCACACCGGCACTGTGGCCCGCGTGGCCATTCTTGCCACTCGTGCGACGATCCCGGGGGCACGACGAACTCGGGATCGTGTTCGACTCACGCTCAGCCGGCCTGATGGGTTTCTCGTCGGTGGTCTTCAAGACCAACCTGTTCCTGCTGCCCGCAACGTGGGAGGAGTTCCTGGCGTTACCACACGAAACGTTCGACGGTGCCGAAGAACTCTTCGAAGCCGGGTGGCGTGTCGATTAACGTACTTCCAGGGAGGCAGGCATGATGTTGTGCACCCGCGTCGAGGCCCGAGATTTCCGGGCCCTGTTCGCTCGCTGTCTCGCGGGTCGGCCACGAGGGCCGGCCCCACCCGTCGTGGTCCGATTCCGGGAGGGAACGCGGGCGGTCGCGTCCACCACGACCGATGGTGTGACGCTCACCCACACCGCAACGGCGGAAGAAGGTGACGAGTGGGTGGTTCTTCCGGGTTCCGTGCTGGGCGACGTGTCCGGAAACACCGACGAGGGTGTGAGACTGGACCGCCAGTCGAAGTTGCGTGGCGTGCTTCACGTGCCGGGTGGACGCACGCCGCAAACGCTCGCCGTTGGGTTGATCATCCCGGGCAAGCAACATGAACGGCCCGCGACACCCGACCTGTTGCCAGTCACGCCGAAGTTCCTCGTCGCACTTCACGAGTGTGGCTGCACCACCGCCCGAGAACCCGGCCGGTTCGCGTTGACGCGGGTTCAGATCCAGGGACGAGCCGGACGGGTCGTCGCGACCGACGGCAAGGCCGCCCTCCTGTGCGAGGGCTTCACGTTCCCGTTCGCGGAGGACGTGCTCGTGCCGGCAGTGCCTGTCTTCGGATCGAAGCCGCTCATCCCGATCCGGGATGCAAGGGTTGGTCGGACGGAGACCCACCTGGTGGTCGCGGTCGGGCCGTGGGCGGTCTGGCTCCCCGTCGACGCGCGGGGTCGTTACCCCGATGTGGCCGCGTTGATTTCACGGCAACCCACCACCGTCGTGGAGGTCGACCCCGGCGACGCCGCCGAGCTGATTAACGTCCTACCCGGACTGCCGAGCCACCGGGACGAGAACCGTCCGATCACGATCGATGCGGCGGACGCCGTTACGATCCGCGGTCGGGGCGAGAGTGTCGACAACACCCAGGAGGTCATTCTGGCTCGCTCCCGCGTCCACGGCCCCGCGTTTCACGTGGCTCTGGATCGGCGTCTACTGACGCGGGCGCTCGCCCTCGGGTGCCACGCCTGGAAGCTGACGCCGGGCAAACCCTTCTCGGCTGAAGGCGCGGGGGTCACGCTCGTCGCCGCCCCACTCGACCCCACCTTGATCGTTCCGCCGCGGATCGACGCCATGAAGTGTCCGACCGAGACACCCGTGACTCCTGCGGAACACCCCGCACCAATTACCCAACGGAGGTCCGACATGCCGCCGAGTGATACGAATGGCCACACGCCGTCGCGGGGCGACCCGCCCGACCCACTCCTGGTGGCGGAAGAACTGCGTGAAGCACTGGCCGGGGCGGCGGTCACGGCCGCCCGACTGGTGACCATCCTCAAGGTCGGTCGCAAGGAAAAGAAGGTGCTGAGCAGCATCCTGGCCAACCTCCGACAGTTGGGCCTCGATGCAGGGGGGCCACAGCAATGAGTTCCCTCATGGCCGAGCGGTTCCACGACCTGGCGGGCACACTCGCCGAACTCAAGGTGCGGGTCCGCACGGCGCTGGCGACGGAACTGGCCGGCGCGATTGGGACCGCGGTTCGTGACGTGTTGGTCGTCGCCATAATCGACTGCGTGGTCGCGAGTCCAACGCGGCCGCCACTCAGCCAACCCAGCGGCTGGCGAACCGGACAACACGAACGCCGGGGCGGTTGGGATGCGGCACACGACCCCTGGGACGACGAGGCCGACGCCCGCGACGACCTCCCTCCGTCGCGACGCGACTCCGAGCCCTACCCCTACGAGGTGGAACCGACCCCCGCGATTCCGACAGTCGCCGCCCTGGCGACGGCCGTTCAGGTCGGCCGTTGGTGGCTGGCACGCCACGGTACGGTCTCGTCTGCTGTGGGTGTCGGGGTACTCGCCACGGCTCTCGGCTTTGCGGGCGGACCGTTCGCTCGGGCCGCACTCGCCGTGCTCGCCGCTGCGACCGATCTCCTGACTGCGGAATCTGCTCTCGCCCGTCTTGATCAGTCCTGAAATCACTTCCGTCACTTCGACCACACGATCACGAACTACAGCCCGTACAGATCCCCGGCAGCCCAGCCCGAGGATCGTCGGCGGGAGTGGTACGTACCGTGGGTCAAATGATGACGGCCTTACCGCACGCTTCACTCCATGCACACCTACACCGAACCGGAGGAACTGACCATGTCCGCAACCGCCACGATGAACGGTAAGCCGCAACGCAAGCAATTGGGCGACCAACTCGACAGGCTCGATTCAATCATCGACGCACTGGCCGAGGGCTTGCCCGGAGCGGTGGCCGACGCCTGTCGCGACGGGGCACGCCTCGCCGTGAAAGACGCGATTCTCGAAATTCTCGGCAACCCCGAGCTGCGAGCGTTGATCGCACCTCAGCACACACACCTGCCGAGCTCGCCCGCCCCGGCCGTGCCCGAGCCCCTCCCCGTGCCGGAACCGAAGCCCTCCCTGTGGAGCCGCCTGAAGGCGAAAGTTGCCGCCGTGCGTGACTCGCTAACGGGTGCGACGACGAAGGCCAAAGAAGCCGTCGCGACCCGGTACGCGGCGGCAAAAGAGGCCGTGGTCGCGGTCGGTAAGGCAACGGGCGAAGCCTTCCCGCTTCAACGGGTCAGCCTGGTCGCGTCGAGCGTCGGCCTGGTGGTCGGTATCGCCTGCCTCCTCGTCCCGCAAACCATGTCCGCGGCCGTTGGTGCGATCGGAGCCGTTTGCACGACGGTGAGCGTCCAAATCGGGTTCTGGCTCCGGAAGGCGGCTCTCCGGGTCGGCCTGATGAGTTGATCGCGGCGGGTGAGAAGGGATGAGTTCGCGTGCGGTATTGGAAAGAGGTAATCGGCCGGTCACAGTGCTCGCCTGCGGGCGGGTGCTTCAGCCCGTGCGGCTTTCCCTCGCCCACTTCGCAATTCGTGCACATCCCTCCGCCCCACATTCCGTCCCTCATCACCCCGAACCGGGAGTGGGCCGTGGTTCTCCTCATTGGACTCGCGATCTTCGTGTTCCTGGCCTGGGC
>PNLP01000173.1 GCA_013823135.1 Planctomycetaceae bacterium | reverse complement strand
CCCCGTCCCCGGATGGTCTGGATGATCCTGGGACCGTGAACTTCGAGCTTCTTGCGGAGTTCCATAACGTGGACTTCGAGGGTATTGGACACCCCGTCGTACCGCTCGTCCCACACCCGTTCGTAGATGCGTGTGCGGGACAGCACCTCGCCGGGGTGGCGTAAGAACAGCACCATCAGTGCGTATTCGCGGGCCGTAAGGTCGAGCCGCCGCCCGGCCCGCAGCACCTGCTGGGTGGCGAGGTCGGCGGTCACGTCGGCGTGGGCGAGGACGGTGGATGTCCGCCCCCCGGGGCGGCGAGCCAGTGACCGGACGCGAGCCAGCAGTTCCTCGAACGCGAACGGCTTGCACAGGTAGTCGTCGGCCCCGCCATCGAGGCCGCGTACCCGATCCGACACCGCGTCGCGGGCGGTCAAGAACAGGACCGGGGTGGTTCCGCCGCCCTGCCGAAAGCGTTCGAGGAGTTGCAGCCCTTCGACGCCGGGGAGCCACCAGTCGAGCAGGATCACGTCCCACGACTCGGTCGTGAGACGGTGCAAGCCGTCGTGGCCGTCCGGCGAGTGTTCGACGGTGAACCCCTCTTCCCGAAGCCCCCGGACGACGAAGTCCGCGATCTCGGCCTCGTCCTCCACGACCAGAATGCGGATGCCCATCGGCCCGTGACCTCCCCGACGACGCGGCACTTGGCCGCGGCACTTCTTGTCCTCTGAGCTTCTTTTTTCTCGTCCGTCTTCTCCTCGGTCTCGGTGATCTTGCCCCCGGCGGTCAACTTCACCTCGAAGGTTTTCTTCTCGGCGGTAACCAACAGCACCTCGTAGAAGTCGAGGGCTTCTTTTCCGTCCGTCACCTTTGGCGACCTCTTCCGCCACCTTGGTCGTGGCCCTCGGGCGCTTGGCGGCGAGGACTTTGGTAACGGCATCGGGCACGTCCTTCGCGGCGATCTCCCTCTCCACCAGAGTGACCTTGCCGTCCGGGTTGAGCATCACGTCGGCCTTGATCCCGCCGACCTCGATCGTGACTTCGTACTCCACCTCCTGGCCTCAGTTTCCTTCTCGGCCGCGTCCGCGACACCCCTGGGCAGCTTGTCGAGCGGCAGTTTTTCCTCGTCTGCCCGTCAACTGGCCACGACGAGGGCCACCGTGAACACCGCCGCCGTCCACAACCTCATTCGCACCAGCCCCTCCCGCTGACGACCGAAGCCCGAGGCACCGGGGGTATGCCTCCACATCGACCTCAAGTACGACGACAATACGAGATGAGCCTGAGCGGAAGATGAGCCGGAGATAAATTTTAGCTTATCCTCCGCCGGAGTATCAGACGTAAGTTGTCGAGGTGGTCAACGGTGTCGCGATGGGCAACGGCAAACGACGAGGAACGAGTGCGAGGCGACCGACCGCTTCAGCGGTGACCAACCATCGTCAATCAGGAGCATTCCTGGCTCGCTGGTTCGCCAACAAAGGGTATTCCCAACGGAGTTTCCGCAGTCGTCATCGCGGGGGGGCCGAAAGCGGTGAATCACGACTTTGAGGCGGCGAAGGCCCGGAGCGTGCGAAGGGGTGGGCCGACGACACGCCGTTCAAGGACGTGGAAGTGTCGGTTGCTTTCAAAGCGGTCAGGGAGAGAAGGATCTGGGTGGCGGAATCGTCTGGCGGTACAAGGACGAGAACAACTACTACGTCGCCCGGTTCAACCCACTCGAAGACAACTACCGGCTGTCCAAGGTCATGGACGGCAAGCGTACACAACTCACCACGAAGGACGAGATCAAGGTTCCGGCAGGCGAGTCGCACACGCTGGCCGTGCGGATGGAAAGCGTCGAAATCATGTGCCTGCTCGACGGCAAGAAACTGTTGGACGCGAGGACGACACAATCGCCAGGCCGGGCAAAGTCGGGCTGTGGAACGAAGCCGACGACAATCCTACTTCGATGACTTTCGGGCCAAAGAACTGAAGTGACACCCAACGAACGCTCGACATCGCAGGAGTAGCCCCATGGGGACACGACGAGAGTTCATCGACGGAGCAGCGGTGACGGTTCTGCTCCCCCGACTGCGACCGATCTGGCGGAATTCTTGTGAGTTGGACCACGGCACGGAGAGCACAATCGCTCCGATGCCTTAAATCCCGCGATGCTTCTTCAGGAGTTTGGCGAGCGAAAGACCGCGTGGCAAACTACGGTTGCCGTGAACCAGGGACGCATTCACCAGAAGCCAGGTTTCTTCGGCAGCCCCGACGATCGGCCCGCTGGTATACTCCTGGGCCACAGCCCCGTGCGTCCGTGGTGGGCGTCCGCCCAACCCAAGATCTGCCCGACCGTCAGTTCCGGGAGCCGTGCTCCCTGCCGCACCCCGCGATGTTTGGCGAGAATTTGAGAAAGTGTCGAACCGGCGAGCGCATTCAACCCACAACCACCGGCGTGAAGGGCAGAGTGGATACCCGACCAGGTCTCGCCGGGCGCGTCGTGGATCGGGCCGGATGTTTCCCGGGGCCACACTCCCGTGCGATGCTTGTGCGTATCGGCCCACTCCAGGATCTGACGGACGGTCAGTTTGGGAACGTCGAGGTGGTTGCGAACGCCACGATGCTTCGCCAGCACTCGGGCGAGCGAACTCCCCCCGCCAGGCCACGCAACCCCAGGCGGAGTGAGGCATCGACGGCGGCCCACGTGTCTTCCGGGCTGTCCGCGATCAATCCGGAAAGTTGCCTCGGCCACCCACCGGTCCGGTGATGGAAGGAATCCGCCCATCTCAAGATTTGCTTCGCCGTGAGTTTTGGAAGTGCGGCTCGGTTGCGCACGCCCCGGTGTTTGGTGAGAAGTTGAGCGAGCGAACAACTCTTCACCAAGCCGCGATTCCCTTTCCGCAGCGCGTTATCGACGGCGTTCCAGGTGTCGTCACGAGATTCGGGAATCCGTCCCACGTGTACTTCGGCCAGCGACCAGAGCGGGCCTGGAAGGCATCCGCCCATTCGAGGACGAGCTCGACGGACAGTCCCGGTCGAACACCGACGCGCGACCGCTTTCTTGGCTTGCGTCGTTGTTGGAGATGGTGGTGGTAGACGACTTTCGGGCCTAACGACGGCATGGAACATCCTCCGCGAAACTCGACGCCCCTGCGATTCACGAAACTCGACGCCTTCATCACCTTCAACGCACCCGAGTTTCGTTCGTCATTGCTGACCAACTCTTCAAGGTTGCCCCGCGGTACGGCCCCGTTCTGCGTTCCTCTCACGGATGTGTCTTGGGCGCTCACCTACCCCGACCACGTCCCTAAACCGGCTGGTCGATCCTGTCTCCCCTCCGGAAAGTCTGTCCGCTTTAAAGGCTGAAATA
>PNLP01000172.1 GCA_013823135.1 Planctomycetaceae bacterium | reverse complement strand
GACGGACTACCGCCAGCATCAAGCGTCTAAACTTCGGGTTTGATTCGGCCCCGGTCGATAGGAGAAGGTCATGGTCGCAGCGGTTATCGGTTTGTGCCTGGACAACCGCTTCCTTGTCCTCTTGCTCGCGGTCGTCGCGGTCGTGGCCGGGTCCTACTGCCTCAAAGAGACGCCCGTCGATGCCGTCCCCGACATCGGGGAGAAGCAAGTCATCGTCTTCGCCGACTGGCCAGGCCGATCCCCCGAGGACATCGAGAACCAGGTTACCTACCCGCTTACCGTCAGCCTTCAGGGCACGCCCGGGGTAAAGACGATCCGGTCCATGTCGGGCTTCGGATTCTCGATGGTCTTTGTCGTTTTCCGCGACGACGCCGACTACTACTGGGCGCGGTCCCGAGTCCTGGAGCGGATGAGCGGGGTGGCGGCGAAACTCCCTGCGGGGGTTACACCCGCACTCGGCCCGGACGCCACGGCGTTGGGCCAGGTATTCTGGTACACGCTGGACGCCGACGGGGCCGACCTCGCTCAACTCCGATCCCTTCAGGACTGGTACGTCCGCTACCAACTCCAGTCGGTCGAAGGGGTCTCCGAGGTCGCGAGCATCGGTGGGCACGTCAAGCAGTATCAGGTGGACGTGGACCCGAACAAACTCCACGCACACCGGGTCGGTTTGCCGGAGGTGTACGAGGCCATCCGCAAAAGCAACATCGACGTCGGGGCGAAGGCCGTCGAAAACAATGGCTTCGAGTTCTTCATCCGCGGCGTCGGCTTTGTCAAGAGCGTGCAGGACATAGAGAACGTCGTTATCCGACAGGAAGGCGGGACACCGATCTTCGTCAAGAATGTGGCAACGGTGACGCTCGGGCCGGAGTTCCGTCGGGGTGCCCTCGACAACGCGGGTCGCGAGGCGGTCGGCGGGGCGGTGGTGATGCGATATGGCGAGAACCCGCTGCGCGTGATCGAGCGTGTGAAGGCGAAGATCACGGAGATTGAACCGGGCTTGAGAGTGACGCTGACGAATGGCCGACAGGTGCCGGTGAAGGTCACCTCGTTCTACGACCGGACGGTGATCGTCAATGAGACGATCGCCACACTCACAGAGGCTCTGACCGAGGAGGGGATCGCGGTCGCCGTCGTGGTTCTGATCTTTCTGCTGCACGTCCGCAGTTCGTTGACCATCCTCCCGACTCTGCCGCTGTCCGTCGCAATGAGTTTCGTCGTCATGTACCTCCTGGGGGTGGACAGCAACATCATGTCGCTTGCCGGGATCGCCATCGCCATCGGTGACGTGAGCGACATGGGTATTC
Organism: Planctomycetaceae bacterium; assembly: GCA_013823135.1. Lineage (GTDB taxonomy): Bacteria > Planctomycetota > Planctomycetia > Gemmatales > Gemmataceae > Gemmata. The sequence goes on along the minus strand of PNLP01000172.1, from coordinate 2,042 downwards.
TGATGACCGAGAACATCTACCGTCGGCTGGCGGCCGAGCCACTCCGACCCCGACGGGAGGTGATTTACGAGGCCGCCGTCGAGGTCGGCCGGCCAATGGTGACCGCCGTGTCGAACACCCTCGTCGCGTTCATCCCGGTATTCGCGCTGATGGGGGCCGAGGGGAAGCTCTTCAAGCCGCTCGCGTATACCAAGACGTTCGCCATTTCTGCGTCGATCATTCTGGCCCTCACGCTGGTTCCGGTCCTCTGTTATTACTTGCTGACGGAGTCCCGGTGGTCTCGTCGTCGGTCGCTCTTCGTTGGGCTGGCGGCCGGGGCTGCGTCGATGGGGGTGACATACTTTGTGCTGGACTCAAATTTCGGGGCAGGTCGACAGTGGAGCGGATGGCCAACCGCAATTGGTGTGGGCCTGATGATCGCTGCGACGGTCTATCGGATTGGACGGGAACGCATCACCAGCTTGGAGGAAAACCCGGTCGGGCGGGCGATCACCGCCGTCTTCCGACCACTTCTCCGGTTCGTGGTGAACCACAAGGTCGTGTTCCTGAGTCTTCCTGTCTCGCTGATCGTCCTTGGGATGACCATCTGGCTCGGGTTCGCGCGCGTCGCGTCACCCGTTCAGGGTGGCCTCCGAATGATCGGTCTCGACCCTGCGGTGTCGCCCGCCTGGGAACGCATGCGGCGAATGTTCCCTGGAATCGGTCGGGAGTTCATGCCACCACTTGACGAAGGGTCGATCCTGTCAATGCCGTCGTTACTCCCGTCGGCGTCGCTGACGCAGGCTCAGGAGGTGATCGCCCGGCAAAACATTGCCATTCGCGAAGTGCCAGAGGTGGCCAGCGTGGTTGGTAAGATCGGTCGGGCGGAATCGGCACTGGATCCAGCCCCGATCAGCATGATCGAGACGATCATCCTGCTGAAGCCGGAGTCTGAGTGGCGAAAAGTGGATGACGGCAAGGGTGGCAATCGCCGGATCACGAAGAAGGAAATCCTCGCCGAACTCCAGGCGAAGACGGCCGTTCCCGGCGTGTTGCCGACGTGGTTGCAGCCGATCCAGACCCGGATCGTAATGCTCCAGAGCGGATTCCGGGCGATGATGGGTGTGAAGGTGTTCGGCTCCGACCCCAAACAGATCGAGCAAGTTGGTCTCCAAATAGAGAAGATCCTCAGGCGGGTGCCCGGCGCGACGGACGTGGTCGCCGACCGGATCGTCGGGAAGCCCTATATCCGGTACGAGATCGACCGCGTGGCGATCGGCCGGTACGGCGTGAACGTCCGGGATGTGCAAGACGTGATTGAGATCGCCATCGGCGGGGAAAACCTCACGACCTCGGTTGAGGGTCGGGAACGCTACCCGATTCGTGTTCGCTACCCGCGTGAACTTCGGGAACGGTTCGACGACCTCGAGCGCGTCCTCGTGCCCACTTCGACGGGTAGCCACGTCCCGATCGGCCAGGTGGCGAAGATCCGTTACATCATCGGCCCTCAAGAACTGAAGAGCGAGAGCGGGTTGCTCGTGGGCTACGTCACGATGAACACCCGCGACCGCGATGAAGTCGGCGTGGTGGAGGATGCTGAACGGTTGCTGCAAGAGGAGAAGCGGAAGAGCGACGAGTTGGTTGCGGCTGGTCGGCACGAGGAGGCTACGCTCGTCCTCCCGCCGGGTTACTACTGGAAGTGGGCCGGGCAGTTCGAGAATCAGCAGCGTGCGATGGAGCGACTCTCGATTGTCGTGCCCCTGGTCCTGTTGACTATGTTCATCATGCTCGGCCTCGGGCTCGGAAAGTGGTGGCTGGCGCTGGTTGTGTTCTTCGGAATCATGGTCAGTGCGTCGGGGGGGTTCGTTATGCTTTATTGGTTCGGGTCGAATCTGAGCGTGGCTGTCTGGGTTGGGTTCATTGCACTGTTCGGCGTGGCTGACGACGCGAGCGTTGTGATCCTCAGCCACCTGGAAGACCGCAACACGCAGGGGAAACCAACGGATGTCGCGGCGCTCCGGGAGTTGGTGGTCGAGGGAACGATCACCCGCATTCGCCCGCTG
>PNLP01000171.1 GCA_013823135.1 Planctomycetaceae bacterium | reverse complement strand
GGCCCCCCTCCCGACACCCCCGACTTCGACCCCGAGCATACCGGGTGGCAACCCGTTCGGATGCCCAGTCCCGGTCGGCTCAACCTCGTCGGCAGCGTGATCGGCATCGCACTGTGTGCCCTGATCCTGCTCGGCTGGCGGCAGCACCTTCCCTCCGATACGTCCAGCGTGCAAATCGACCTCGCGCCGTTCGGCTCGTGGGGAGCGGTGGCCGTGCCTGCGATCCTATTGCTCGTCGGGGCTGTGTTCTTCCTCGCCCGGATCGCAATGCACGAGTTGATTCATGCCATCGCGTGTCCGGGGTTCGGGCTGTCGGATGCGGCTGTCCTCGGTGTCTGGCCCAGTCGTCTGATCCCATACGCGGATTACCAAGGGCCAATGCCGTGCTGGCGGGGCACCATTGTTGCAATTGCACCGTTCACGATTCTGTCGCTGTTGCCGCTGGCGATGGCGTCCTCTGGCGCGAGCGTCCCGACGTTCTGCGTGGTGGTGTCCGTCGTGAACGCACTGGTGTGCGGCGGTGATGCGTTGATTGGCTTCATGGTGCTGTCGCAAGTGCCACTGCGAGCCGTCGTGCAGAACAAGCAGTGGGGCATGTGGTGGCGAAGTGCCGGATCGCCATAAACTGTCAGGCAGGAGCGGTCACTCACCCGAACACTGACGCTCGACACTTCGTTGTCAATGCTCGCCACGAACGATCACGTCCACAAGGAAATCACAAGTTATGATTGCTCCCAAACTGCCAACGGTGTTGGCTGGCTTGCTCACTGTTGGCCTCTTGTGCGTCAACGCGGCCCGCGCTGTAGAAGCCAAGAAGGGCGACGCCAAAAGTGAACCCGCCGCAACGGTGGTCGCGCTCACCCCGACTATGTCGATTCAGTTGCTTCCGGGCTACACGCACGAAAAGAAGAAAGGAACGGATTCGGTCGTCGGGGAGATCGTGAAGAAGGATGGCCCCACCATCAGCTACGACATCGGCTTTTACGGTCCGAAGACGCTCGAAGACGAACTCTGGCACAAAGAGCAAACGCTGCTCGGGAAGAAGGTGAAAATCGTCTTCTCGAAGCAAAAAGAGTTGCTCGTCGTCGTCGGTGTGGGAGAGAAGGTCTACGCGAGTTTCTACACGAAGGTCAAATCTGAAGAGGACGTGGCCGAAGTGCTGCTCAGCGTGCTGAGTTGCACACAGGAGAAGAAGTGATACCGATGCGCAACGCAATTGCCCCCGTGATGCTCGTGTGCCTGCTGGCCTTGTCGTCCGGAACCACCCGTCACGTTAACGCAGACGAGCCGAAGTTCACTACGCTTGAAGAACTCGACAAACTTCCCACCGGCCTCAAGGTCACGCACGAACCGAAAGTGGCTCTCGGGACATTGTCGGGCAAAAGCGAGCGGCGGTCGAAATACACATGGTGGTACAAGACGACCGTGACGGCGACCGAGTCCGACCTCATCATTGTTGAGTTCGGCGGCTTCGCGTGGCAGGACGGGAAGTGGGTGCCCAGCAGCATAAACGGCAAGCCGTTCACGGGGGAAGATTTCGCGGAGTGGTACAAGTGCCCGAAGGCGGTTTTGAAGAAGGGCGAAGCGTATTCCGACCCGACGAACTGGAGTAACGCCCCGGAGTTGATGGCGGGGAAGACTCGTTGGTACTTCATCGGCGTTGACGGCAAGGGCAAGCGGTTCAAGGGAGAGGCGGTCATCGAACTCAAGGGGGATATTGACCCCAAGCTGCCGAAAGACCCTGAATGAGTTCGACGATGTCCAGAGTGAGGTTTCAGCACCGCGACGAGGCGAGCCGCCAGAGTCTCAATGAACCGTTCCCAGTCAAGACAACCAACGTCCGCCTATCAGGTGAAAAACTCAGATCGTGACAGGAGTACAAAGTCTCCAATTCCTTCAGTGGCTCGACCTGCCAGATTCTTGCGACGTTATAACCACCGCGTTTTTGATCGGTGAAGAGCCGCCAAACGATTACGACTCGCCCATCCGGCGAGAAGGCAATGGAGGCGTAGGATTTGAGATTGTTGAACGTGCCGACGAATGACCCTGTCACGTCACCCGTTTGAGTGAGAGCGCCCTTTTCCTGTCCGGTTGCAACCTCCACGAGTGAGACGCGCACTTCGCTCCTGCCGGTCAGTGACTGAACCGCAAGCACTCCAGCATCGGAAGACACTCCTGGCTCAACAGGGTAGCTCCCAATTTTTCGTGCCGCCGTCCCACGGATATCCCACAACGTAGAACGAGTTGTCCAGGAAAGCTGGTGGCCACCACCACCGTTTGCGATCAGGAGTTTCTCATCTCGGCTGAAAGAAATTTCCTGAATGTGTGTCTCTTCATCGGTGTACGTGAAGGTGAGTCGTGTGTGGCCCGTGTTCATGTCCACGATCTGAATTTCCGTGGTATCGCGAGCTTGCCCAGTTGTGTTCGCAGTCGCGAAGGAATCGAGGCTGTGAGAGAACGCAACCGAGTCCGCACGGACAGAATGGTCTCGGAGTAACACCGGCGGTTGTCCTCCCGCCCAAGCCCAAAGCATCACCCGCCTTTTGACTCCCCTGGCCGCACTCGTTCCTGTCGCGATTCGGGTGCCGTCGGGTGAGAACTCGAAGAGCCAAGGTTCGCCAACGATGGTTGCTCGGTCCCTCCCGGCACCGATGTCCCGAATGTTGAAGAGTTGGTCACCTTCGTCGTGCGGGAAGTTCTCAGCGAAGTGTTTGTAGATCAGGGACTTGCTGTCGGGAGAAAACCAAAACGAGACACAGTTTCCGAAGAAAGTCCTGGGCTTGAACGCGTCACGCTGATTTCCCGTTGCGATGTCCCACACACCTATGCCGTTATTTGTGTCGTAGACAGCGATCATTGTGCTGTCGGGTGAGAAGTGAACCATCTGGATTTGGTCCCAACCTTCGCCGACGGAACCTTTCTCCTTTCCGGATCGAACATCCCAGAGTCGGATGGGGCCGGCGCTCGTCCAACCACCCTCCCTGACGACCGCCAGAGTGTTCCCATTCGGTGAAAAGCCCACCAAACGACCGTTCTCGACTGTCCCCAATTTCACGCAATCGCCGAGCGTGACAGGGAGAGGGCGGACGCTCTGCTTCGTGGCGTGTGGCCCCTGATTCATGCACAGGACGGCCAACAACTCGAATATGGCGAGAACCGTTGCCAAAGCGAACAGAGCGGCGAGTAGTGGGTGCTTCAGTTGAAAGCGGTTCACAGCATTTCTCCTGAACGATCACGGCGGAAAACGTAAGAGCGTAGTCTAGAAGGACGTGGAACTGACGCCTTCGATTCGGCAGAACGCTGCAACGGAAGACGGGTTCGCGGGGAAGCGTTGCAGCCTCGCGGCCTTGCGGCCTTGCGGCCTTGCGGCCTATTCCTGTCGTTTGCTCTCGGACATGGTGTACCCTCCACAAGGATAGAC
>PNLP01000170.1 GCA_013823135.1 Planctomycetaceae bacterium | reverse complement strand
ACTAATCACACCCGAACACCTGAATCGGCACGCCCTGATTTACGTCCGCCAGTCCAGCCCCCACCAAACCCTGACCAACCAGGAGAGCCTTCGCCTCCAGTACGCCCTCCGACAACGCGCCGCCGAGTGCGGCTGGCCGGCCGAGACCGTTCACGTGATTGACGCCGACCTCGGTCAGACCGGCAGCACCGCCGAGGGCCGTCGCGGGTTCCAGGATCTCGTCACCCACGTGACGCTCGGACAAGTCGGCATCATCTTCTCGTACGATGTCACCCGACTCTCCCGCAACTGCTCTGACTGGTATCAACTTCTCGACCTCTGCGGCTTCCGCCATTGCCTCATCGGCGACCGCGATGGGATCTATGATCCGTCGTCAATCAACGGTCGTCTGTTGCTCGGGTTGAAGGGCCAGATCTCGGAACTGCAGCTTCATACCATCAAAGCACGACTGACCGCCGGCCTGATCAACAAGGCTCGCCGTGGGGAACTGGCCCTCATTCTCCCGGTCGGGTTGGCCCGCGACGAATTGGGCCGCGTGGTGAAGCATCCCGATCGCGAAGTGCAATCGCGAATCGAACTGGTGTTCGCCTCGTTCTTGCGGCTACGCTCGCTGGCCAAAGTCATGCAGCATCTGACGGCCGAGAAACTGCCATTGCCGCGTCGCGATCGGTTCGGCGATGTCGCGTGGCGACGGGCAACGGTAAGCAGTGTCGGGGCGATCCTTCGCAACCCGGCCTTATGCCGGAGCCTTCGTTTACGGTCGGACGCGTTCGGTCCGAACCACGCCGGGGCGACCGGCGGTCCAGAAACCGCTTCCCGTCGATCAGTGGCGTATCTTGATCCGCGACCGCTATCCGGCCTACATCGACTGGGACACCTTCGAGAAAATCGCCGCCATGATCCGGGACAACCACAGGGAGTATCAGCGAAACCAGACACGCGGCGCGCCTCGCCGCGGCCAGGCCCTGTTGCATGGGATGACTTACTTGCGGGGAATGCGGGCACAAGATGGTCGTGCAGTACAAGGGCCGACCGACGTACATCTGCAATCACCTTCGTCAGCAGCACGGCGAACCCGTCTGCCAATACTTGCCGGCCGTGTCCATCGACGAATTCGTCATCGGTCAGTTCTTCGCCGCCCTTACTCCGGCCGAACTCGATCTCTACAACCGCGTCCTCGGTGAGTTCAGCCGCGCGTCCAATGATGTCCGCCGGGCACGAGAGCAACAACTGGAGCGACTTCGCTATCACGCCAGTCTGGCTGAACGCCAGTTCCAGAAGGCCGACCCGGACAACCGCCTGGTCGCCGCCGAACTGGAGAAACGATGGGAGTCGGCGCTGCGATAACTTCGCGAGGCTGAGGAACAGCACACACGGAACGAGAACCCAACCCCGAACCTGGCTCCACTGGATGACGCCACCCGTCAGGCTTTGATCGCAGCCGGGACGAGTTTGCCAAAATGGTGGAAGGAAGGCCGGTTCACACGCGAACAGCAAAAGGCTCTGCTTCGCTGCCTCATCGACAAGATTGTCCTGCACCGCCTGGCGGCCGATCGCGTCCGCTGCCGGATCGTCTGGAGGGGTGGTGAAACGACCTCGGCCGATGTTCCAGTCACGACTGGCACGTTGAAGGGAATGACCGGGTTCGCCGATATGAAACAACGGATCCTTGACGCCGCCAAGAGCGGCCAGACAGACGATGACATCGCATTGTCACTGACTCGTGACGGCTTCCGATCACCGCGTCACGATCAGGTGCTGCCGAGTACGGTGAAGACGCTTCGATTGAACCATCGAATCCTGGTCGAGAAGAGACAATCACATCCACGACTCGTTCGCGGAAAATGGACCGTCCCTCAACTGGCCGAAAGGTTGAAAGTCTCCCGTCACTGGGTGTACGATCGCATTCACAACGGGACGATCGCAATCGACAGGGACGCGAAGACCAAGCTGTACCTCTTCCCTGCCAAGCCGCAGACGTTGAGCATGCTGCGTCAACTCCAACAGGGACTTCTCAACACCGTACGTTTTTAGGAGGGCATCAAGATGCCAGGTCGAAGAATCCCTTGAGGTCTAGGTCTACCACCCAGTCGTTCCGCCAACACCGTGTTCGCGCTTGACCCACGGCGTCGAGGGCCGATTTCCCAGGCCTGTACCCATACGAGTCTTGGTGGAACGAAGATTCCACCAAAGGCTCCAGGGTCAGTTTTACCACCATCTGAGCGACCCGGTCTCCCACTGTTGGGATGCCCAAAGTCCGCTCCCGACCGTCGCCCTTCGGGATTTTCACCGTCCGGACTGGCGGCGGAAAGTAAGTCCCCGACGACATGCGATTCCAAATCTTGTAGAGATTGGGTTTCAACCTCCGCTCGAATTTGGCGATCGATTCGCCGTCGACTCTTGCGGCTCCCTGATTGGCTTTGACCAGAAGCCAAGCCCGCCAGACAAGCCACTTGGAAATAGCAAACGGCTTTGCCTCAACCATGAATTCCTCCCGCGTGAGCGGTTGATTCTGTCGGTGAGACGCGGATGACACGGCCCCTTCGCTCCCGCCGCATTACACGACGTTCATCACTACTACGGGCCGTTCCGCCCTGTGCTCCGCTTTGGGACTCTCTCCCTCGCGGGGCTTCCGCTTGGGACTCTCCCTTGGCATCGGAACGACAGGTTCCAAGGTTCCACTCATAAGCCTGATCCGAACTCGCGCCGTCTTAATGCCGGGGGTCGCACGGTCCGTCGGCAGGCTCCGCCCGTGCTGATCTCAGGGTAATCACTGCTCCCCGATTCTGACCCCAACTGTTGCTTTTTCGACACTTCATCAACGGTTCACTTGCGTTCGCCTTTTCGGATCGTACCTGACGCGATCGAGTCACGCCTTTTCCGAGAAAGCTCCCCGCTGCGACTCTTAATCGCAACGACTCCTCGGCGGTTTGCGGTCAGGTCCTGCAACGCGACCGCGAGAGGACAACTCTCATCTCATGGGCAGTTCTCCTTGCACACAGTGGTCGAGGCATTCCCGACGTAGGGTCTGGCAAAAGCGTTCGGCGTGCGGGTTCATGTTCGGGGCCATCAGCCCAACACGCTTGACCTCGCAGTCCTCGGCCTCGAACACCGCGTCAAAACTGCCGGTGAACTTGGTGTCGTGGTCGAGGATCAGATAGCTCGGGGGCAAGCCCCAATCGGCCATTTGCATCGAGGCGTTGCGGGCCTGCTGGGCGGTCCACTCGCCGGTGGGGTTTGTGGTGATGCCGGCAACGAACGCTCGGCGACTGCCCACATGGATGAAGAACAGCAAGTAGAGGTCGACGAAGCCCGTGAGCGTGGCGGATTTCACCGACAGGAAATCGCAGGCCCACAGGGTCGAGGCGTGCCGCCTCACGAACTCGTCCCACGTGCCCTTACCACGCTTCGGGCCGGGATCGAGGCCGGCTTCCTTGAGGATGTTGACAACTGTCGTGCGACTCACCGAACGGACGCCGAGTTTCTTGAGTTCGCCGAGGA
>PNLP01000169.1 GCA_013823135.1 Planctomycetaceae bacterium | reverse complement strand
CTGGCGGATCGCGTTCGTGAATTGGAGGAATCGCTCGCTCGGGTTCGTGTCTTGCAAGGCCTGTTGCCCGTTTGCGCATGGTGCAAACGAGTACGCAACGACCAAGACTACTGGCAATCGGTCGAGGAATACATGGTCGAGGTCACCGACTGCAAGCTCTCACATGGAATCTGTCCAGTCTGTCTGGATCGCGAGTCGGGCGGCAAACTTACCGATTGAGTCGGAGGGGGATGCTCACACGTTCGTGTCCAAAATGGCACGCACTTTTCTCGCGAGTGCCAGCGGCGCGAACGGTTTCTGGAGGAATGCATCGGTCGCATCCACCACACCATGTCGAACAACCGCGTCATCAGTGTACCCACTCATGAACAGAACTCGCACTTCCGGGAGACGTGCGCGAATAGCTTCAGACAAATCTCGCCCGCCCATCCCAGGCATGACGACATCTGTCACCAAGAGGTGAATCGGTCCGGTGTGTTTCTCGGCAACGTGAATTGCCTCCACCCCGCTAGCCGCTTCGAGCACCTTGTACCCCTGCTTCTCGAGAGCTTGTCGAGTGTATTTCCGCACAGCTTGTTCGTCCTCCACGAGGAGGATCGTCTCGGTCCCGCGGGCGGGCGAAACCAGACCACTTGGGCGAGGTTCTGAACTCAGAATCGAGACAGCCGGTAATTGCACGGTAAATGTGGTTCCAGTTCCGAGCGTGCTGTTGACTTCAATCTGGCCCCCGGCCTGTTTGACGATCCCATAAACAGTCGCAAGCCCTAGGCCTGTTCCTTTGCCAACACCCTTCGTGGTGAAGAATGGTTCAAAGATCTTGGCCTTTACTTCATCGGTCATTCCTGTGCCCGTATCGGATACTGAGACCTGAACAAACTGTTCGGATTGAGCGGTCGGAGCAAGGAGGGAGGCAGTAACCACTGACTCGATGTTCTTTGTTTCAATCGTGAGGTGTCCGCCTTTGGGCATCGCATCGCGAGCATTCAGAGCCAGGTTCATGATGACTTGCTCAATCTGGCTCTGGTCCGCCCTCACTCGGTGCAACGTCGGCGCAATCTTCAGCGTGAGCTTGATATCTTCGCCGATCAATCGGTTCAGTAACTTGCCAGTCTGCTCCACCAACTCGTTGAGATTGAGAATCTTCGGCTCGATGATTGTCTTTCGACTGAACGCGAGTAACTGAGCGGTGAGTGCTGCGGCACGCCCTCCAGCCTCGCGAATCTCGACTGACATCACACGGTGTGAATCAGTCTGTAACAATTCCTCCGACAACATGTCGCTGTAGCCATTGATGATGGTCAAGAGGTTGTTGAAGTCGTGAGCAACTCCGGCAGCGAGTTGTCCGAAGGCTTCCATCTTCTGAGCCTGGCGATACTGATCCTCAATCTGCCTGCGTTCAGTCACGTCAGTCCAGGAACCGATCGCTTCGATGGATTCTCCGGTAGCATCCAGTACAAGTCGGACCTCGCTCCTGATCCATCGAAACTGACCACTCCGATGTCGGAATCGGTACTCGGTCGAGACTCGTCCTGTCCCAATCAGGCCTTGGTCTCTCTCGGCAACAACCCGGTCTCGGTCTTCCGGGTGGACGTTTGTTTCCCACCAGTCCTGGCTCAGGGCCGTGCCAAGCGGGTAGCCCAGGACCGCCTCCACATTCTCACTCACCCAGTTCAAACCTCCGATGTGGTCGGCATCGACAGCGAGTTTAAAGAGGACAGAGGGACTCGATGTTATGACGTGTTGAAGTCGCTCTTGAGCTCGCTGAAACGCTTCCTCGGCTTCCTTCCGCTCGGTGATGTCGATATGCGACACGACGCAGCCCGCGCCCCTGAGCGGAGTCACGCTCAGCATAAACCATCTTCGTTGACGAGGAGAGTGGCATGGGTACTCAAGAGTGAAACGAGGTGACTCGCCAGCGATGATGGTCCGGATACCCCTTGCTGCGGCCTCGGCGTCTCCGCAACCCGCGAGTGCGCTGTTGTCACAAGCTGTGAGGTAGTTTGCCCCCACGCTACGGCCGAGGGAATTGACGCCACAAGATTCAGTCTCGAATGTCTGCCAGGCGGCGTTCGTGGCTCTGATCGTACCATTCACGTCGAGGACCGCGATGTGGGAATCGATCGAGTCCAATACCGCCCGCACAAACGCCTCACTGTCCCTCAATTCCCGCTCAGCACAGCGGCGGTCATCAATGTCGGTACAGGTGCCGACCCACCGAGCAACCTCCCCCAACTCGTCTCGAGTGACGAATTGGCGTGTGAGATGCCACCGGTATTCACCATCGGCCCGACGCAGGCGAAATTCGTTTTCCCGCGGGTTCCCTGACTGGACCGCCTCCGCCCACAGTTGCAGAGTGCGGGCGAGGTCGTCCGGGTGAATGGATGACTCCCACCCCGAACCGACCAAATCGGCTGCCGCTCGCCCAGTGTACTCCACGGTCTGTTGGTTGACGTAATCGATCTCGCCGTTCGGGCGGGCGGTCCAGACGATGTGCGGGATCCCCTCCGCCAATGCCTGATACCGCTCTTCACTCATCCGAAGTGCCACTCGGGCGTTCCGTTCAGCCTCGCGGAGCCTCCGCTCATGGACGGCGTGTTCGACGGACGAACAGAGTCGTTCCAGGCGGTCCCGGTGGAGGTAGTCTGTTGCGCCCCACTTGATCGCCTCAACAACAGACCATTCCCCGATTGAGTCTGAAACAATGAGGAAAGGGAGCCCAGGCCGCCGCTCCTGGAGGAGATAGAGTGCCTGCATCGCATCTAGACTTGGCGAATTGTTGTCGCAGAGGATGACGTCGGGGGCGGGGTCCAAGTGGGCGAGGTACTCCACTTCCGTCCTCACTCGCACAGTGTCCAGTTCGTATCCAGCTTGGCACAGAACCTGAATGAGGACATCAGCGTCTGCCGGGTGGCCTTCAACAATGAGAATGTGGAGCAGCGGGTTTGTCATGGTGGATCTCTACTCGCTTGGTCGGCACAAGTTCTATCGACCACGACAATCTTGGAAGGAATGCAGTCCTCGGCGTATCCGGCGATTAGTGCTTCGCCACTTTCAATCTCGCTGGCTCAAATAATCTGTAATTGCGACAGGTGTTGTGCAAGATGCTTGAACTTGCGAGCCTCGCAGTCCCTTCCCCTGAGGTTAGCATCTCCATCCCAGGCCGGGGCAGTTCTCGATCAGGAATCTCGTTCTCTGAGGGATCCGTTGTGATGTTGCTGCGAGAAGATCCAACTCCAGTCGATAAATTCACACACCACGCGATTTCTATACAGCCGCCGCGAGAGTATTTTGAGTTCGATAAGTGTTACAGTCGGGCACCGAGTGAGATTCGAAACCACCGCCGAGCACCCCGACACGCTCTGGCCAACCATCACGAAACGCTTGAAATCCCTGGAGATAGTCGCTGTGAGGCGTGAAAATACTCTCACCGACATCATCGAGTAATTTCGAGGTTTCGAGGAGTGTTTGTCTCGGGGAGGTTGGAAGGTTCGTTCACTTCGCGGGCAGTTGATGGCCGTGATGGCAGTGGCGATGACGACG
>PNLP01000168.1 GCA_013823135.1 Planctomycetaceae bacterium | reverse complement strand
CTCCCCGAGAAGAACACTCCTCGAAATTACTCGATAATGTCGGTGAGAGTATTTTTGAGCCCGGCCACGATCATCTCCAGGTATTTCAAGCGTTTCGTGACAGTTGAGGCGTGGTTAGTCGCGGTGCTCGGCGGTGGTTTCGGATCTCACTCGGTGTGCGAGAAGGACACTCCTCGAACTCAAAAGACTCGCTCGAACCCAAAAGACTCGCGCCGCGGTTAACCGGACTGTCAAAGAGCAGTGTCGGCAAAACTGACAGTACAAACCGGTTAACAACCGAGAGCGAAAGAGAGCATCTCGAGACACAATCCCGACCGCATCAACGTATCGGCTACGTGCTGCTGCCCGACGCCGATCTGAAGGCCCCCACGTCCTGCGATTCCCGTTCGGGAAGATCCGGTGCAAGGAGCGACTCGGCGGGCTCATCAAGCATTATAACCGCGAAGCCGCCTGAACCCACCCGCTCTGATCGCACACCTAGTGACATCGCGTTGTCACCGCTCGCTCGGTGAGTCGAACCCGCACGTATCGAGAGCCGTTCTTTTCCTTCGGCCGTAGCATTCGCATGTTTAGTTGTAACCTACGTCCACTATAGCGGCTCCGTCTGCCACCTCGGACCGACCCAAATCTGAGACATCAGCCAGAACGACAACCTTGACCAACCCCTGAACATCCCTGCGGACTGTGGGCCTTGAATAATTACACAGGACGAAATGGGGCCACCTGATTCGAGCGCCTGCTCCGCCCGCCGGTCTCAATAACGAACATTCGCCCGGTCTTCGGCCGCGACCGGCCCCTGAAATTACCTGTGGCTGCCGCGGACATCATTTTTGGACAGGTTGGTGTAGAATAATTACACAAAATGTTCGATCTACATCAATACACCATCGACATTCTCCAAGCACTTTCTGAGATCAGCGTCAGTAGTAGAGAACTTCTTTGCAATCTCGGTGGCAAGATTTACTTCAGCCACAGTGGATGGGTCCGACCACGATAGACCATCAGCCCATACTGCTAGTTTTCCAGGCAGCGGTAGTTGAGCAAGTCCAACTGATCTTGCAACCGGATCAAGAATTGTAAAGCATGGCCAATTAGGCAGAGTAGTTCCTTCCAAAGGACAGCCGACGAACCGACAGCCGTCCAGGATTGCAGCAGAAAAATCACAGTCCTTGAAGCTTCCATTCCCTCCTTGTTCCTCCCAGTAACCGAAATCATTCCCCACAAACCGTCCGACAAACTTGCATTTCGTGAGTTTCGCTCGACACCATCCTTGGAAATTGACAAACTTACCGACTGAGACAATCGTGCATTGGACAAATTCGACATCTGACAGTGTCAAGGACTTGGCATTTGTGGGTAAGGTGATCTGACACTCTTTGAAAATCGCTCGAGGTCCTAAAAAGTTCTGGCAGTCACTGTCCAGATGAATACTCTCGCCTAAACATGTTCGATATTGAATATGGTTCATAATTAAATGTATCCCTTGTAATCGGTGTGATCAAAATCCTATCATGCGAAAAATAATGCTTGGCATCCGTTTGGCATGCAAATCCAAATTCGATTTTGTGCCGGATAAAATATCATATCGTAACCCGGTCGCAGGATCGGTTGCATCGACGCCTTTTCTGCCCCATGTTAACCCTGGAAATTGTGGGCGAACCTGATCTTCAACCCAGCGCCCTTTCGCTTGCTTTTCGAGTAGATTTCCCAACCAGTGCTTGCCGTTGGCATGCGCTTGCTGGATTGCTTGCCGTTCTGTTGCCGTAAGCATCGTTCTGTTCCAACGACTTGCCGCTGCAGAAGTAGCCGATTGCAATCGATCGCCAACGACATCCGTGAGTGGTATCTTGTTCGTAGACTCGCCAGCAGGTAGATGCCACCGCTTCCCATCCGCCAAGATCTGACTATTGCCTGGTTTGTGCGTGATTGCTGTCGAAACACCCCGTAGCGATGCTTTATCGGCACGAGTGAGAACGCCCGCTGCCCATTCAATTAAATCGGGACGAGCAGCCCGAGCATAATTACTCTTCAGTATGTTTCTAGCACGATGAATCTGCTCAATCGTCGGGGCGTATTCCGCATTGTGCGCCCATATGCTGAAGCCCCACTCGTCGCAGCCGACGAAGTAGGTGTGGAAGTCCGCGACGCGGAAGTTGTAAACGGTTTGGATTCGCCCGCTGTCCGCGACCCCTTCCACCGTAATCTGCTGTCCGTCGTGGCTGACCAACACGTCGTCAATCCGCAGGTCGATGGCGTTGGTCCAGCCCTTGCCCTCCACCCAGAACGGGTGCTCGGCCGTCGTCCCGATGATCCTTCCGCCCGCGTGCAAGTTCAGCACCGGGGCGAACCGCACGAACAACTCCTCAACAACCTTGTACTCGAGGGGACCCGCCGGGTCAAACTCATCACGCGACAGCACCAGGTCTCCAACCTGGAGTTGCTCGATTGCCATAGAACCGCCTGGCGTGCGAATCGGCGTGCCCGCCACGAAGCAGGCTTTCAGGAAACTGGCCAAGCTCCCGAACATTCCCAGGGCATTCAGGCCGCCCTCAAGGTAGTTACCCTTGATGATGCTCTCGATCGTGTTGACCCCGTGCCCCACCACCTGCACACCCTGCCAACCCTTGTACGCCACCTTGTAGCCCGTACTCAGCCCACAGGGACTCAACACGCCCCCCACGAGGGAAATGGCAATGCCTGTGTACTGTCCCGCCTCGAAATAAGCGCCCTGGTGATTCTGGGTTGCCGACTGGCCCCAGATCGCCGCTCGTGCTTTGGTGCTGATGCCCGCTGTCAAGACATCGGCCATGCCCGCGAAGAAGGCGTCGTTCGCGTTAAGTGCCGCTCCGAACTCCGCGGACAGCAGGATTTTGTCCGACGTGCCCCCGGTCAACAGGTCGAGACCCGCAGCCGCCGTAGTCGCCCAGTCCCAGATGCTCGACCCCTTACCCGGATTACTACCGGGACCGTTCGACGTGGCGTAGGGGGATGTGAACTTCCACACTTCCCGGTCTCGTAACACCACCAGTTCCGCCGAGGCGTTGGCCAGGGCCTGCGCGTTGTTAATCACGGCCTCGGCGATCTGGAAGGTTGACTGGGCCGATGCCACGGTCACGCCGCTGGCACCGATCGCTCGTGACAGCGCGTCGGTAAATGCGGCTTGTGCCGCCACCAACGCTTTCGCCAGTGTCACGGCCTCCTGGCCCACATTCGTCACTTGCGTCTCGTCGGCGGTCAGGATCCCCTGGTTCATTTGGTTCCACGCTGTCCACAGCGTGTCCCGGAGCGTTTTGTCCGATGCCGCCCCGGCTTCGAGCGCAGTGGCCAGTGCTGCCACATCGGCCGCGGTTGCCGTTGTCACCGCGGCGATGAACGCATCCGCGTTCGTGTTCGCCGCTTCTGTGAGTGTGGTCTTCCACGTTTGCAACGACGTGACGATGCTCGTGGTGTCTGCGTTCACAGCCGCAGCGTAACCATTCATTGCGCTGGATTGGGCCAGCACCGTAGTTTGGGCGTTTGCCATTCCCGCAACCGATTGCCCCGTCACACGTGTCGCGGCGTCCGAAGCCAGTTCTCCCTGGAGTGACGCGGCGTTGGTGTTCTGGGTCGAGATCCAGTTCACGCCCGCCACGTCCGCCATGTTCTGACCGCTTGCGATCGCATCCGCTCGATTGGCGATCAGAGTATCGACCGCACCGGCGATGCTCGC
>PNLP01000167.1 GCA_013823135.1 Planctomycetaceae bacterium | reverse complement strand
GGGGGTGAAGGCCATGAGTCTCAGCCCCGACGGAACCCGGTTGCTCATCAACAAGGACGACCAGGAGGCCATAGTCTTCGACTGCGCGACGGGTGAGAAGAAGCCGATGGGGGGCGGGTCGTTCGTCCAGGCCGTCGGCTGGAGTCCCTCGGGAGAGACGTGTTGGGTCGGTAGTTCGCACGACCACCGGGCGAGATTGCTAGATGCGAAGACGGGCAAGCCCGTCCGCGAGGTGACGAGTCGCTTCGCCTCAGTGCTGGCCGGGGCCGTCAGCCCCGACGGCGAATCGCTCCTGACCGGCCACAGCAGCTTTTCCGAGGGGCACGCCATCGTCTGGAACATCGAGAGTGGGAAACCGACACGGACGCTGGTGGGGCACCGAATGGAGGTCAAGGCCGTGTGCTTCAGCCCCGAAGGCGAACGGGTGGCGACCACGTGCGCCGCTGGAGAGGGGCGGATCTGGTCGGTGAAGGATGGCAAGCAACTCGCCCTGCTCTCGGGTCACGCGCGGGAGATTGTAGCGGTCGCCTGGCACCCGAAAGACCGCTGGATTGCGACGGCTTCTCTGGACGGCACGACCCGGCTATGGGACCCGAAGTCAGGCAAGGAACTGTGCCGGTTGGTCTCGGTGGGCGGAGGCAAAGACTGGATCGTCGCCACCCCTGACGGCCGCTACCACGCCTCGGCCGACGCGGTCGGCAAAGCCAACCTGTATCAGTCGGACCGGTTCTTCCAGAAAGCGGTGCCGGATCTGTGGACGACCCTGTTCCCCAAGTGACAAACCATCCGAGGAGAGAAGCCATGTATCGATCCGTGTGGGTGGCGGCGTGCCTCTTGGGTGCTACCGTCCCGGCCCCAGCGCAACAGTTCCTCGGCCTACCCCCCGAGGGGTACAAGCAGGATCCGAAGGTACTCCAGGACCAGGAGAAGCAACTGCGGGCCGCTCTGGCGGAACCGGGCTTTCACCTGATCGAGCGCAAGCGGCAGACCTGGGAGCTGATCCAGACTCTAGCACTGGCCGGCAAGTTCCGTGAGGCTATCGAGGTCTGGGAACCGGTCGTAGAGGCTTACCGCGCCCTGGGCCGCTACGACGGCGAGGTCCAAAACTCTCGGGATTTACTCGATCTGGCGGAGTTGTACCACCGGGCGGGCGATCACGCCAAGGCGGCGGCGATTATTTCCGAGCGTGTGGCTAACTTCGCCGATCACTTCGGCCCGAAGAGCATCCACACCGGCTTCGTCCGTAGCCTGTTGATCAAGTCTTACTTGCGGGGGAAGAACTACGACAAGGCCATCGCGGAATGGGAGAGGATGCTTACGGAGCTGCCGGACAACGACCCCGGTCGCAACGCCGTCCACATGGACGTTCTAGAAGCCTACGTCGCCACCAAGAACTTCGAGAAGCTCGACAAGCTGACGGAGACGTACCTCGCCCAGTCCAAGAAGTCGCCGCAGGGCGATCTGGGCATGCGCGTCTTCCTGGCCGGGATCTACGCCAAGGGCGGGGCCGCCGAGAGGGGCCGGGTCTTGCTCGAAGGTGAACTGGCCGAACTTCGAAAGAGTAAGGGTCCGGACTCGCCGGAGGTGATCGCGAAGACCGAGGAGTTGGCTCAAGCGTGTATGGTGTACGGCCAGCAGGAGGTCGCAATGGAACTGTACCGCGACGCGATCAAGTTGCTGGAAAAGAAGCACGGGGTCGACCACGAGGAGCCGCTGAAGTTCCGCAACAACCTCGCCTGGCAGGTGTACAGCCAGCGGAAACTCGACAAGGCCTTGGAGCTATACTCCGAACTAGTCCCCACGATGAAGGCGAAGCTGGGTGCGGGGCACCCGATGACCCTGACGGCGGCCGCGAACTGGGCGCTGACCCTCGAGGACCTGGGGAAATTTGCCGAGTCGGAGCCGATCCGCAAGGAGGTCGCCGACGAGACGGCCAAGGCGAGCAAGGACCCCGATGCCGCGAACGTCGTGATGGCCCGGGCGCTGCTGGGGGCGAACCTACTCCAACAGGCGAAGTGGGCGGACGCTGAGAAGATCTTCGTGGGGGTGTTGGAGGTCCGCAAGAAGAACGAGCCGACCGCGTGGACGACGTACAACGCGGCGAGCATGCTCGGCGACGCATTGATGAATCAGAAGAAGTTCAAGGAGGCCGAGCCGTTGTTGCTCGAGGGCTACCAGGGGCTTCAGAAGAGCATCAGTCAGATCCCACCCGTCGCCCAGTACCGGTATTTCGACTCCATCCGTCGGTTGGTCAAGCTCTATGAACAGACAGACCGCAAAGCGGATGCAGACAAACTCAGGCCGTTTATTCCCACACCCCGCCAGTAGCCGATTTACAACTCCTCATGCTTGGCCTGGGCAGCGCTGTGCATTGTTTCAAGACTACTCCACACTATCGATGGGTATGGCACGATCGATGCATCTCTTGAATCGTCCATGGCTGAAACCACAAGAGGAAACATCAGATGCACAACTTCGTTCTCCCTGCGACTATCGCCGCATTCGTTTTTGTCGTCGCCGATGCCTCCCCGGCACAGGCACAGGTCATTGTTGGCAACGGCTACTCTCAGAGCTACTACGGTGGGAGTGTGCTCCCCATTGGGAACGGCGTAATCGTCCGGGCGGTCGAGGGGCAAATCCTCGGCAATACTGGCATGGGCTACAACTCCTACTCGCCTTATGGCAGCTTCAGCAACTACTCGAAGTACGGCTCCCAACCGTACTACGGGAATGGATACCGAAACTACGGGTATGGCAACTACGGCTCGTATGGAAATTATGGCGGGAACCGCGGTTATCGTGGCTATCGCGGCAACGGTGGGTATCGCCGATAATGGGAGATGAGATTCGACGGCCGTCGAGAAAGTCTCGGCGGCTTTTTCGTGCGCACCAGCACGAAACTGGGTAGAGGTCACTCCGGTTGGCATCCGCGGTGGCGGGTCACTTTTGGGTTCGCCGATTGTCATTCCGTTGTTCAAGTCCAGCACCCCGGCCGGGAAGCAGGAGCGACCCCGCTAGGAGCCTGCTCTGGCTGGATCCAAGCAATGCCTCCTACGAGAGTAGGCATCGAATCGCGCGGTAAGTCGCCGCGACTCGTACCCTTCGGCCCACTGGACAGAACCGCCGAGGTCAAACGAGACTTTTCCCCACCGCGTGTGGACAGTTTGATTTCTTGCCCGCCTGTGTAGGTGCGGCAAGAGTGGTTTTGCCTTCCATCTCAGCCTGTCAAGTTCCTGCCAATGGCATTGTGGCTCTTCCGTGACGAGGTAAGATTCCTGTCCAACTCTCGGATTCGGTCGCTTATCGGGGAAGTGTAGATCAAGGTCGGGACGAATCGAAGATCGAGTTCATTGGAATCCTAACGATCCAGTCGAACGCAGCCAGACAAAACGATCAACGCCTTCAGGAAACGGATTAACCGCGGACCCGGTCATGTCGCAGTGGCTCCTGATAGCCTGCGGAACCGTTGTTCGATTGGTTGGTTGGTCAATGACCTACCGCCCACCCAAAAAATCGAAGGCTTGCGGGGTAACCGTCCTTCCGGCCAAATTGTCCAGGTGATAGTACCCCTATCAGCTTTGCCAACCCGAACCAGCGGACCCGGCCGGGAAGCTGTGGTACTGGATGTACGGCTGCCCCTCGGCGTTCGCCGTGCCCAGGTAGAACATGTAGAGGTCGGCAAGGAACTCCGTCAGGTCCGATGTAACCCTCGTTTGCCACCCGCCGGACCTCTCCATGCGGAAGTAGTTCTTCCGTGATCCCATTCGCTGCTGGATCGATTTCAAAGTAGGGCTGAAAGCGATGTCACTAGGCCTAAACCAAGCGTGATCTCAGGCT
>PNLP01000166.1 GCA_013823135.1 Planctomycetaceae bacterium | reverse complement strand
CCGCTGAAAACTTTCTCGGCTTCGCCATGGGATACCTCCTTCACCTCAGGTTATCCCAACTCTACCCCGCGCCCAGTTTTTGGGGCGCAGTACAGGGGTAAGCGAGGCAGAGCGAATTGGAGAAGGTGGCCGACGAGCAGAGCCGCCGGCCTGGGTCCGCTATCGGCTGTCGGGTTCGATTTCGGTGCAGGCGATGACCCTTGCATCGTCATTGAAGTACACCAGCACCTCCGTCCCGTCAGCGTCCCGTGCGACGTACATCCCGCCCCTGTCCTTCTTGAAATCGACTCGTGCTGCTCGACTGGCAGCCTTTCCATGTTTGACCGACGGACTCAGGTCCGCCTTCGGATGCTTAACCCGCAACTCTCCCACGGCCTCCACGAATGTCATCGCCTCAAACCTCCTGAAACTCAGTACCAATTCAAGGAAAAAGCAGGTTAGGAATGAGGCTGGGGACCGTCAACTGGCTTGACGACCAGGAACTTGCCGTTTAAGGACTAACAAATCTGTTGAACGCGGTCGTCGCCAGCGTGAAAGGATCGCACGGCTCACCTCGCAGTTTCGGATGTCGCCGTTAAAATGTCACCACACACGCCGCGTTGCCGCAATGGCGGAAGGTGCTGTGCCCGACGGACCACACCGCCGTCGAAGGGGTGCAACGCGAAGTTGAAGAAGGCTCTCTCTTCACTCGGCGGCAGGCAAGTCTCGTCCGCCGAACTGAGCCACCATACCCGCATCGACTCGGCGTGGCCGCTTGCTCACGGCATCCAGAAGCACCCACACCGTCCGCGCCGTGACAATCGCCCGGTCCCCGCCGTCACCACGGCGAATCTCTGTGAACCGTTCCCAGGTCGCCCCTGAAGGCTCGCCGACCCACGTCCGCACGATCAACTCATCACCCGGCAACCCAGGCAGCAAATACTCGATTTCGTGCCGACGAACCACCCAGGTAAACGCGGCCTGCAACTCCCGCGATGCCACGGCACGCCAGTGCGAGACGGCGGCTTCTTGCACGTATCGAACGAAGGCGACGTTGTTCACATGGCCCTGCGGGTCGATGTCGCCATCAGTGATCCGAACCGTCAGCTTGAACGTCGAGTTCGTGGGCATTGGCATTCCTTGCTCGGTTTTGACGCCAAGTTAGGCGTGACCTCGAATCTGTTTGTACGACTCATCGGTCCAGGGAAGTCGTCAAGTGAAATCGGCTCGATGTCGTTCACTTCCAGCGTGGCCCTGGCTTCTTGAGTGAAGTCGCCGCCGAAGGCCAACGCTCGTTCTCCTTGAAAACTCCCCAGTCTTGAAACAGCCTGCTCAACAACGCTGGACAAGATCACGCCGGATTGCCGGCCGTCTCTCTGGAGGCGGAAGACGATCAGCGTGAATCGGTCGCTATCGGAGTGATGCGGAAGCCTTGCCATGAACTGTCGCGGGGCGTGGGTGTGTAGTTCGCCGCCTGATACACCTCTGATAATTCTGAACTTCACCTGCGGACTCCGTAGTAGTTAGCCGGTGCTGACGCAGCCCACGCGGAGTTTGGGATGCTTGGCGGGAGTAGTCCTTCTTCGGGTTCAGTCCTTACAGTTCTTCACATAACAGCTTCAACTTACCACCCCGCCGCCAATCCCCAAACGCCGCGAGTCACAAGTTCAACCGAGTTGCCCGCCGGGTCGCGGAAGTACAGTGATTTTCCGCTGAGTGGCCACGTCACCTCTTGCTCGATCACGACCCCGCACGCAGCCAAGTGAACTCGCCACGCATCCAACGATGCTGTCGGGATACCGATGGCAAAGTGGCCCGGTCCTTTCGCACCGTGTGGCGGCAGGTGACCGCCCTTCAGCGTTTCGTCAGCATTGAACACGAGGAGAACGCTCGCGGGGCCGACGCGGAAAAACACATGACGACCGGCCTCGTTGCCGATCTTCGGCAGGCCCAGAACGGTCGTGTAAAACTGCTCGGCCGCGTTTAGGTCAGCGGCGTAAATCGCCGTTTCAATCACGGCTTCGATGGGTGGGGTAGCAGTCACGGGATCAGACATCGCCGTTCCTCCTGGGCAAAGGAATTGTACCCCCGAACCGAACCGCCCGACGACGTGTCTTTCAGCACTCCAAACCAAAACCACTCCGGACTACCTGTCAGCAATGAAGGAATACCCCAGCATTCTCGGCCCCGACAACGCACCCGAATTGCCGTGCATCGCCTTCCGAAAGTACGACGGCTCGAATTCGGGAAACGTCGCCGGTTGATGTGCGGGGGTTCAGAGGTGGCTTCACTTTGGATGATTTTTGTTCGTTCGCCCACTCCGGCACTGGTCCGGCGTTTCTGTTGGCCTTGGGGTACAATTGCAGTGTGAATCATCTGAAGAAGGGAAGCCAAATCGGAGCTTGCGATGAGCGAACGTATCAGCCACGTGCATTTCCTGCCTGACCCAAACGACAGCGGTCATCCCAAAATGAGTGTGACTTGGGACGAACCCTCGGCTGTGCTTGAGGTCACACGCGAAGACACGAGCGAGATGGGACAGGTTCCAGACGATGGCATGGACCCCGAACCCGTGCGAGAGTCCTACCCGCTACTGGGAGGGGCGGAAACGCTTTTCCTGAACCTGTCGGCAGAAACGAGATCGGCAATGGTAGAGGGGACCGTAACCGACAGACCCGGCGTGCCGGCATTTCTGGACCGACTCGAAGCTCACCCCGAAGAAGTTGACGGAGCGGGAGGGGAACTGGTTGCGGCGGCGGTGCTGTGGTTCAGAAGGCGGTTGGGATAGCTGCAAGACGCGAGCAATCGTCTTTCTACACGTCCGCGTTGGCAGCACTTGTTGTTCAACATCATGCGACATGAAAACCGGCAAAGTTGATCCCGTTGAAGGATGCGTACTTCGAGATGACGTTGCCGAAAGCGGTCTTTCGAGGGCAACCCGAAGTCGATCACGCGCAACTGGATCGACTTCTACCGGTGAAGTGTGCCACGCGGACGCGGACTCAATAGAAGGGAGCGAGGTCTGTAGCCGTTTTGATTGCTCACTTCGGTTCGGGTTTCGGACTGTGAGTTGGGGGAGCAAAAGATGACTGCCGGAACAACGTTCGGTGATTTCGAGAAGATCGACATTCGAGTCGGCATCGTCCTCGAAGCGTCGCCCTTTCCTGAAGGGAAGCATTCGACGCACATCCTGATGATCGACTTTGGCCCGGTACTCGGCGAGAAAAAGTCGCTCGCGAAGCTGGCTCCTAACTACACGACAGATGAACTCGTCGGCAAGCAAGTTATCTGCGTGGTCAACTTCCCACCACGCCAGATCGGCAAGCACCTATTGGAGGTGCTGACGCTGGGTGTGCCCGATGAGCAGGGCAACGTCGTCTTGTTGAGACCCGATCACGGTGTGCCGGTCGGAGGTAGACTCTCCTAGCCGAAGCATTGGTCGCTTCGTCGCAATGCGATTCACTGAACGCTCGCAGATATCGCAAGAACGGAGTCTTCAATGGCCTTCGATGATGAACTTGCGGCACGCGTTCGGGTAATGCTCACACGCACAAAGAATGTCTCAGAGAAGAAGATGTTCGGCGGACTCTGCTTCCTGCTCCATGGCAAGTTGCTTGTCGGTGTGATGAAGGACACGCTTCTGGTTCGACTCGGCCCCGACCAGAAAGATGAAGTGATACTGGAGGATCACGTCAGCGAGTTCAAGATTCCCGGCCGGGGTGCGATGAAGGGTTGGGTCGTCGTGGACCTGGAAGGCGTCGAAGATGATGAGCAACTGCGCGATTGGGTTCAGCGAGCGGTAAAATTCGTCAGCACACTCCCGGTGAAATGAAGAGGCAGAATCGCTTACTCTGACGCTACGACCAGCGGGCGGTCGCGCCGGGGTATGGAATTGAGATCAGGCTACCGAAACATTGAGCCAAGCGACCTTCCTCGTTGAATCGAGGAGTC
>PNLP01000165.1 GCA_013823135.1 Planctomycetaceae bacterium | reverse complement strand
GCTGAAAACTTTCTCGGCTTCGCCATGGGATACCTCCTTCACCTCAGGTTATCCCAACTCTACCCCGCGCCCAGTTTTTGGGGCGCAGTACATCCTCGATCCCGTGCCGCAGTTTCACGGGCGTGGCAGCGACGGCGAACCTGAATGGCCTCCGTCGCCGCTGCGACTGTTTCAATCGCTGGTTGCGGCAGCAGCGACCCGTTGGCGTGACAAGCTGTTCAACGAGTACGCGCAACCTGCACTGCAATGGCTCGAAACGGCTCAACCCTCAATCGTGACACCGGGAGTTGCGACGGAGACGTTCGGTTATCGCATGTACGTTCCGAATAATTCCGGCGACCTGATGACGGCTGCGTGGGCACGCGGCGACACGGAAACGAGCATGGCGAAGTTTCGCGTGGAGAAGGACGTTCGCCCCTCACGCCTTCGCGTGAAGGATGAAGAACCCACGAGTCTTCACTTCCTCTATCCCGTCACCGACTCCGAGATCGAGAAACACCGTGAAACCCTCATCTCGGCAGCGCGAAGCATCACGCACCTCGGTTGGGGTGTCGATATGGTCGCGGGGAATGCGGCCGTCATCACCGAAGAGGAGGCGTCCAAACTCACACGCGATGGCGAACGGTGGCAACCCGTAACAGCGAACTCCGGGACACCCACACAACTCCGCGTGCCGCGATCCGGAACGCTTCAGGCTCTCATCGAGAAGCACGACAAGTTCCTCAATCGCCTCTCTAACGACGGCTTTAGACCCGTGCCGCCACTCACCGCGTTCAACACCGTCGGCTATCGTCGCGAAACCGATCCAGTCGCCAAATCGTGGGTCGCGTTCCGCATCAACTCCGTCAGTCCCGACGACCGACCGCCGGCGTTCGAGACCGCCCGTCGTTGTCGCGATGTCGCCGCGTGGGTTCGACATGCCACCGGAATCGTGTGCGGCGGTTGGCCGTTCGAGGGAGATCATCCCGTCGCATCGTTCGTCCACGGACACAACGCCACGGACGACACGAGGCAGCTCACCGACGACCGTGCCGACCAACGCTTCATGTTTCTGCCGTTGCCGACGATCAACTCCACACTCCACCGCGTGGAGTCGATCCGCCGAGTGTTGATCGCCGCCCCACCAGGGTTTCAGGATCAGATTGACTGGCTTCGCCGGCGATTGTCGGGACAAGAATTGGTGACAACAGACGGCGAAGTGAAGGGGTTGCTCAACGAACTCACACCCGACTGGGTGGTTCGCCAATACACGAGCGTGTCGCGTGTGTGGTCTACCGTGACGCCCGTGATCCTTCACCGCCACGATACTCACGATGCCGCCGTGATGGAATCGTTGATTCGACAAGCGTTGCGGAACGCGGGGCTGACGGAAGAACTGACGAAGCAGGCGGAGATCGAATGGCGGAACGTGGGTTTTCGTGCGGGCGTAGATTTGGCGACACGGTATGTGCTTGCGGACCGTATGACTGGTCCGCGGTATCATGTGCGAGTGCGTTTTCCGTACCCGATTCCCGGACCACTGGCCGTAGGGGCCGGTCGGTATCGTGGGTTCGGCCTGTTTGCTGCCGAAACCTAATCCGTGATCGAGAGCAGTTCGCCAATTCAGCTATTTCCTCACCCACCTGGAATTCGTACATGAGACCCCATGTGGCTGTCTCCATCCTCAGATTGCGAGGAACGCCATACGATACCCTTCGGAGCCGATATTCTTCGAGTTATCGGCGTGGCGGTGGTGGATTGGAGTTGTCGCCTCTTGGGGGGCAAGACACCGACTTGGCCGATCGTATACGATCACATAACGCGTTCCGAGAGCGCAGGTGATGAACCGGGACTGCGAACGGTTTTCCAGCACAGGTCTTTGACAACACGGGATTTTCGAAGAGAGTTGCGGCGAGTCACCGCTCGCGATCCGCAACCTTCAGGTATGACAACGGTTTGTGGATATCACCTCCACCGGAAATGGACTTTCTGTTGCCTTAACAAGGCACCGCTCGCGGAAGAGATCAGGAGCCGTTGTCTCTCCAAGTGTTCCAACGAGGGCGGTTCTCCACGGCTCAACACCGTGGCCGAATTGAAGCAGGAGCGGATCTTCGCCCTCCCCAACAATCTCGTCCCAGTTCTCCACGGCTCAACACCGTGGCCGAATTGAAGCCCGTGACATGAAAAAGGGGCAAGGCATCTCTACCTTGTTCTCCACGGCTCAACACCGTGGCCGAATTGAAGCCCGTTGCCGGAGTGTTCAAACACGACACGGCTATAAGGTTCTCCACGGCTCAACACCGTGGCCGAATTGAAGCGGCTCGAAGGGGACTCGACCCCATTCCAGGTCGCGGAGTTCTCCACGGCTCAACACCGTGGCCGAATTGAAGCCTTCCAGAGTGGCGAACGTCTACGGTGGTGGGGTTGTTCTCCACGGCTCAACACCGTGGCCGAATTGAAGCATCCCCACCGGCATGGCCGCAAGCGGGATGCCCGGGTTCTCCACGGCTCAACACCGTGGCCGAATTGAAGCGCGTCACGCACGCACATTTCTTTCGAGTCGGCCATGTTCTCCACGGCTCAACACCGTGGCCGAATTGAAGCTCCGCAATCTTCTGACAGCTTGCATTGCTGGCCCGGGTTCTCCACGGCTCAACACCGTGGCCGAATTGAAGCCGCTATCCCAGTTCCTACCGGTGCAGCTCAACCGATGGTTCTCCACGGCTCAACACCGTGGCCGAATTGAAGCGGGCCGACGTTGACAATTGCATCGTCGACAAGAGCCGCGTTCTCCACGGCTCAACACCGTGGCCGAATTGAAGCCTCGTACTTCCAGTTCAGCAGCAGTGCAGTACTCCGGATGTTCTCCACGGCTCAACACCGTGGCCGAATTGAAGCTCTTCAAGGAACCCGGCGAACGCTTTGCCAAGCCCTGTTCTCCACGGCTCAACACCGTGGCCGAATTGAAGCGAGTGGTTCGCACTCAAAGAAACCATGACCCGGCTATTGTTCTCCACGGCTCAACACCGTGGCCGAATTGAAGCCGATTGGAGTGATGAAGCCGAGGTCGCTTGGGGGAAGTTCTCCACGGCTCAACACCGTGGCCGAATTGAAGCTGTAGTCAATTCGGGCTAAACACCGGGACGCAATGGCGTTCTCCACGGCTCAACACCGTGGCCGAATTGAAGCGCAAAACAGATGAACCTGATTGACCAATGATGCCGCGTTCTCCACGGCTCAACACCGTGGCCGAATTGAAGCTTGCTCCACATAGAGCTTACTCAACTCAGAGCGGAACGTTCTCCACGGCTCAACACCGTGGCCGAATTGAAGCAACAGGCCAGCACTTCGTCATTCTCTCGGACGGCATGGTTCTCCACGGCTCAACACCGTGGCCGAATTGAAGCTGACACGTCCAGTTCCGACAGCGCCAGCGCTACGGAGTTCTCCACGGCTCAACACCGTGGCCGAATTGAAGCGAGTACGTTCAAGCTCGAATGTACTATGTCGGCAAACGTTCTCCACGGCTCAACACCGTGGCCGAATTGAAGCCCTTCTTCCCCTCGAACTGGATGCCGACCGCGTTTTTGTTCTCCACGGCTCAACACCGTGGCCGAATTGAAGCTGTCACCTGGAAAAAACCTCATCCACCGACACTTACAGTTCTCCACGACTCAACACCGTGGCCGAATTGAAGCGCATCTGCTCCGAGTGCGAGGTTTCGAAGGTCATCGAGTTCTCCACGGCTCAACACCGTGGCCGAATTGAAGCAGTATGCACGCAGAAGAACCCGACGGGGCGACCCCGGTTCTCCACGGCTCAACACCGTGGCCGAATTGAAGCGCTTCCATGTTCTCCCGGTATCCGACCAGCTTTCGCGGTTCTCCACGGCTCAACACCGTGGCCGAATTGAAGCCTGACGACCTTGACCATGTGAACTCCTTGGGACGAGTTCTCCACGGCTCAACACCGTGGCCGAATTGAAGCGATGGTCCCTTGCATCACGGTCTCCTGGTGAGGGCCGGGTTCTCCACGGCTCAACACCGTGGCCGAATTGAAGC
>PNLP01000164.1 GCA_013823135.1 Planctomycetaceae bacterium | reverse complement strand
AGGCAGAGCATCGGCCACTCATGGTGGAGCGTCATCCGGCCTGGGTTGAGAAGGTTGACTTCTGGCACGTCCACGACATCGACTTCGCGACCCCCGACGTCGCCCTGCCGCAAATCGAGCAACGGGTGCTGGAGTTGATCGCCGGGTTAGCGTCGTCGAACGAAGGCGACCGGTAATTGCGGCAGCCAAACGCACGTCCCATCGCCCGGAGCATCACCCGTGACGCACCCGAACACCCGACGCGACTTCCTCAAACATACGACCGCGGGGGCCGTGGCTATTGGGTCGGTCGGACCACTTGCGGCAGGAGGCGTTGCCTTGAAGCATTTCATCTGCGTGACGTGCGGCACCCAGTTCGCCGCATCCGAGAAGGAACCGGACGGGTGCCCGATCTGCCAGGACGAGCGGCAGTACGTCGGCCACGGTGGGCAGAAGTGGACGACCCTCGATGCGTACGCGAAGACGCACAAGAACGTGTTCGCGGTTGAAGAAGCGGACCTACACACGATTCACCCCCAGCCGAAGGCAGGTATCGGACAGCGGGCGTTCCTGGTGAGAACGAAGGAAGGGAACGTCCTGTGGGATTGCGTCCCGCCCGTCGACGACGCGACGGTCGAGGCCGTCAAGAAACTCGGCGGGTTGGCCGCGATCGAGGTGTCGCACCCGCACTACTACACGACGATGGTCGAGTGGAGTCACGCGTTCGGAAAGGTGCCGGTCCACGTTCACAAGTCGGACGCGAAGTGGGTGATGCGACCGGACGACGTGGTGAAGTTCTGGGAGGGCGACACGAAGTCGCTGTTGGGCGGGCTGACGCTCGTGAAGACCGGCGGGCACTTCGACGGGTTCCAGGTGCTCCACTGGCCGGTCGGTGCGTCCGGGAAGGGCGTGGTCCTGTCCGGGGACCAGCCGTTCGTGTGCCAGGACCGCAAGTGGGTCAGTTTCATGTGGAGCTACCCGAACTTGATTCCGCTCGGGCCGGCCGCGATCAAGCAGGTCGTGAAGAGTTTAAAGCCGTTCGCGTTCGACCGGCTGTACGGGGCGTTCCCCGAGCAGTTGGTGTCGGCGGACGCGAAGGGGGCCGTGAATCGCTCGGCCGAGCGTTATCTCCGCATGACGGGTGGGTGAAGGTGGCAGCCGGTTATGGCCGAGCATTCGGCTTACTTCACAACCTTCACGAGAAAGGTATGAAACACTTCCTGCCCCGCCTTGTCCCGCACGGTCAGGATCACGTCGTGGTCGCCCGCCGAAGCCTCTGCGGGTACTGCCCACGTTATGACGCCTTCCGCCGACACAGCCATCCCCTTCGGGCCGCTGTCGAGCTTGAATGTTACTCCACCCTGCTTCGACTTCACCTTGATCGGGTAAGTGAACGTGGTGCCGACCTTCACCTCGCGTGGTGCCTGGGACGTGACGATCAAGTAATCATGACCGGACTTCTCCAGCGCCGCGTCCGCATCGAACTTGTGGAGCACAACCCGGTCGTTGCTTGATGGTAGGACGGCGATCACGTTCGCATCCGGCACAAAGAACACCCTTCGCCACGGACCGGCTTCTTCGCGGTCCCACCCGTCGAACGAGATCCCGTGGTCGGCCTTGTCGAGTTTTGCGACCGGATGGTTCAGACCCTTCAGGTAGACCGTGAATCCGCCACCCTTGCCGGCAGTTGCCGTCGAGAGTGACAGGAAATAATCTCCACGCACGGCAGGCAGACAGTAGCCGTAAGTCCCGTCGTCCGGCGACGCGGACTGGAGCGTTCGCGATACGATCCCTTTGCCCGTGAAGACCGTGCGCCCGTCAGGTCCGGGCACAACGTGCCGCAAGTCGCCGACGTCATATCGCTTCACGGTGCTGTTCTCAAGAACGAACGCCGTCGCACTCGCAGGCGAGTTCCGGGTGTTCCAGGCTCCGAACACCGTGCCGTCACCCGACGCGATGCGACCACCACCAATCGACGGGTGTTCCTTTCCGTCCGAGTACGTGACCGGCATGGGTTTGAAGTTCGCCAGGTCGAAGAACTGACCGTTGATGACCACCGGGCCGTTCGACCCATGCCCCATTACGACCGTACCGATTTCTTCCTTGAACGACGGTGGCGAGGACTTCTCCAGTTCAAAGGTCGTCAGGCTCCACCGCTCCAACTTGCCAGTCCCGCGAAGCCCAATCACCACCGAATCCAGACTCGCGGCGTATCGGCCTTTCACGTCTTCGGACACGGGGATGTACTTCGTCACGCGGGCCTCATTGACGTCGAAGATGGCCAACTTCTTCAACTTCGGCATGTGGAAGATCAGGTAACGACCGCCACCCCCGACGACGACGTCGTCGAACACTTCCGGGAGGCGTTTCACCACTTTGTCGTCATCCAGAGCGGGGGGCGTGATCTTGACCGTCGTCGGGTCGGCCGGGGTCAGAAGTGCGGCTTCCCGAACGACCATCCGCGATTCGGTCCGGGCCACCTCCTTGCCTTCCGCGATGGCGACAACAGTCGCGAGGACGGACACGATTTCGGGAGCCGCTGCCACCGTCACCTGTGTTGCTTTCAGAAGATCCACCTTGAGCTTTTGCCCGCCCACGTCGAGTTCAACGGTGCCGAGTCCCGTGATCTCACCCTCGACCGTTGTGCGTCCGTCCGCGAGCAATACGCCGGGTTTCGTTTTCAACTCGATCCGCTTCACGCCGCTCAACCGCACGGGCTTGCCGCCGACCTTGAACACGGCGTCTTCGACTGTCCCGGAAACCACACCCGTGCCAATGCGAGCGGAAATCTCCACGCGACTTGCTGCCGTCTTCGCCACGGGTGCCGCAGTCGCCACCCACACGTCGGCTTGCTTCTTCATGGGGAACTCACGGGCTTCATCGTCACCGGCCTGGAGCATCAGTTTGAGTGTCACTTCGGGCGCACCTGGAACGAACGACACGACGTTCGCCTTGAACTCGATCGGTTTCGCCAGCGTCTCACGGGTCAGTTCAGGCGGCGTGAACGCGACGTCAGGTTTGTTCAGGAAGCCTTCGAGGTGGCTCACGGGAATGGCTTTGTTGATGCCTTTGCCGACTCCGCCAAGCCCGCCGACGACGACGCCGATGATTTTGCCCGTCTCGTCGAGAACAGGACCGCCAGAGTTCCCGAACGTGAGGGACACGTCGATCTGGATGTGTTCCAGTTCGCGACCCTTGTACCGCAGGGCGGTCACACTTCCGGCGTTGACGGAGATGGCGGGGTAGTTCTTCTTGTCGCCCGAAAGCGCGAAACCGAGTGGGAAGCCGCACGCAACGACGTCGGACAGTTCTGCGACGTCCTTGATCGACCCCAGTGGCAGACTGGGTAACTCCTTCGCACCGTCGACTCGTAACAAGGCGAGGTCGAGTTCCTTGTCCATTCGCACGACTCTGGCCTTCAACACCCGTTCCCCCTGAACAGACGGGTTGAGAACGAGCGTGATTTCCTCCTTCGCTCCCGCACGAACAACGTGTTCGTTCGTGATGAACAGGCCACTGGGGTGGATGCAGAATGCCGTGCCGGTGCCGCCTTTGGGGACATCAACGAACGCCGTTGCGGCCTTGCCACGCTTGCCAATCTCGACCTTAGTCAGTTTTTCGCCATGAGCAGCCGTGGGATTGGCGAAGGTCAGCACGCCGACCAGAACAGCAAGACGAGCGATGGCACGGTGCATGGGGAATCTCGACGCAACGGGTGGGAGCAAGTTTTGAGGGTATCGCCATTTCACAAGAGCGTCAATCAGGCGTGACGGGCGTGACGCCAACCCTCGACGTGTGTCTGGCCTCTGTAGAGCGGCGATTAGGTCGCAGAATCGGCGACGTGATCAACTTGCCCGCCTCTGATCTCGTCGTCGATCGCTCAGTTCGCCGCAGTCAGTCCGATCAGACCGTACTTACCGGCGGTCGGAAATCATCTACAAAGGTGGTTTCATTCCGCCATAGGAGCAACGCAATGGGAAAGTCGTCGAGACAAGACACACAGAAACCGGAAGAAGAGGCAGCCGCTCACCCGGCGGCAATCGAGAACGTCGAAGTGAACCTCGCCCAGTCGGCGTCTGAGAAGCCGAAGAAGGCTCGGTTCGTGCGGGAGAAGGTGGCGAAGAAGACTCCTGTGAAGGACGCTGCGATACCCCCAAGGAACACGACGGTGGCCGGGAAGTTGATGTCCAGGAACGTGACGCAGCGGCCGGTGGAAA
>PNLP01000163.1 GCA_013823135.1 Planctomycetaceae bacterium | reverse complement strand
TCACTAGTTCGTCGACACGGCCCGCATTCCGACCGTGTCTATCGGCTGCGGAGTCGGGCGGTTCGCGGTATAGTCTACGTCCAACCCCGCGTCAGCCGTCCCTGGTCTCGTTCCCGGAAGAAACCGGGGCGAGCATCCTGCCGTTCGAGTGTGCCCATGCGATTCCATTCAGCTATTGCCGTGATGATCGTGCTCGCCGCGTCGGCGACCGCCGCGGAGCCGCTCGCGTGGGTGAAGAAACCCGAACTGACCCACGACCCGAAAACTGGGACGTGGTCCGTCACGTTCGAGTTGGACGCACTGTGCGACGTTGAAGTCGCGATTCTCGATCCCAAGAACGGGGCCGTCGTGCGGCACCTGGCGGCGGGCGTGTTGGGGCCGAAGGCACCGCCGCCGTTCGCTGCCAGATCCCGCTCTCAAAAGCTGGAATGGGACGGGAAGGACGATTACCGCGTCGCGGTCCCCAAGCCGGAAGCCCTGGCCGTGCGGGTCCGGGCCGGTATGAGCGTGGCCTTGGAGCGGATCGTGGGCGGCGACCCGTACGCGTACTACTCCGAGGAGAGCGGCCACAACGACCACAGCCCGTTCGGCATCAACGGGCTCGAACTCAAGCCCGATGGCACGGTGTACGTCCTGGGGCACTCCAGCAATCTGGGGCCGCCGGCACTGCGGCAGTACGATGCCCACGGCACCTACCTCCGAACCGTGTTCCCGCCGCCCGCCGGCAAGGACGCGAAGGCCATGAACGGGTGGGGCATCAACGTGAAGCCCGACGGCACCTACACCCCGAAGTTCAACCGCCTGACCGACCCGTCGCTCGGAACGACCGTCCTCGACACCGCTAGCGGCGGCATGGCCCGGCTGCTTCCGACGCCGGACAAGACCCGGCTCAGCTTCTGGCACACCAGTTTCGGCGGGGCGACATTCGAGTTGCTCACGATCAACGCCGACGGCACCGTTCCCGATACTCCCGCCGAGCGCAGCCCCGGTCCGCTGGTCAAGAGTCCGCCGCTGGGCCTGGGACCGGTCGAGCCGAACAGCCACATCGTCAACTCGCTGCTGGGGCCGGTGTTCACCTGCCAGACGCCGGACGGGAAGCACTTCTACCTGAGCGGCATCTACGCCGCGACGACACAGTACGGCACGATCAAGGAGATCAAGGCGGACGGCACCTGGCGGGACGGGCAGGTGTGGAAGGTCGACCTCGCGACGCGAACCGCCGAAGTGTTCTTCTCCCTTTCCGAAAAGACCATCCTCACGGTGCCGAAGGACCGCCGGGCGGCACTCGGCGGCACGCACAGTTACGCCGCTCTCCACGGCGTCGCCGTGGACCAGGACGGCAACGTGTTCGTGTGCGACCGGCTGAACAAGCGGGTCGTCGTGCTGGACCCGAAGGGGAAGCTCGTTCGCGAAATTCTCGTCGATCACCCGGACGCGGTCGCCCTGAGCGCGAAAACAGGTGTGCTCTACCTCACCACCCGCACCGGCGACGAGTTTTCCGGCCGCGGGCAGGTGAACCTGCTCACGTTCACCGACTGGCGGAAAGACGACAAGCCGAAGTCCACCGTTCGCGTGTCCGAGACCGGGTACACCGACCGCCACAAGTGTTCACACCTGGCCGTGTGCGAAACCGACAGGGGCACGAACGTCTGGGTCGCGTACACCGAGATGCCAGTCCGCATCTACCGCGACGATGGCAAGGAGCTGACCCTGCTGAAGGACTTCTACCGGGTCGAGGGGGCACAGCGGTGCCTGGGGTTCGACCGTATGGAGGTGGATCAGAAGACCGACGAGGTGTACCTGCTGGACGACCACGCCGGGGTCTGGAAGGTCGGGGACTGGAAGAACCCGCGGTTCGTGAAGGTGCCGCTGAAGACGGCGAGCATCGCCATCGACCCGCGGAACCGGCACGTCTACGCCCGCACCCTGGCCGACGGGAGCTCCTCCTACTCGGTCGGCAAGGTCGCCCGCTTTCAACTGGACAAAGACGACTGCCCGCCGGCCAACTGGGGCGACACGGGCACCAACCGGCTCACGCCCCCGTTCCACTACGAGTGGTGCTTCACGGGCAACGGCGACAAGGGGATCGCGGTCGCCCCGAACGGCAACATCGCGGTCGTCGGCGACCCGAAGTACGGGTTGCGGGTGTTCGCGGGAACCGCGGCGAAGGTGCCGTGGGAGGCGACGACCGTCGCCAAGTTACCCGACGCGGCCGGCGGGGTGCGGTTCGACCTCCAGGGGAATCTCTACGTCGGGTACATCGACATGAAGCCGACGGCCGTGTTGCCCGGCTTCGAGGGTGATCGGTTCGCGGGTGCCGTGGGCCGCATCCACAAGTTCGCCCCGACCGGCACGCTGGAGAGCGGCAACCTCTTCCCCAAAGCCCCCGCCAACCCGGCGGTCATCTACGACGTACCGTACGGTGCGTTCGACACCGACTGCATCACCCGGACGCCCCGGTTCGGCGTCGACGGGTTCGGGCGCATCTACTACCCGACCAACATCGCGCAGCGGGTTGCTGTGATCGACAACGCGGGTAACGAGATCCTCCACTTCGGCACCTACGGGAACCGCGATTCGACCGGAGGGTTGCCCGGCGACCTGGTCCCCGTGAAGGGCGTCCCGCTGGCGTTCCCTAACAGCGTGGACGCCACCGACGCCCACGTCTACGTCGCCGACATGGTGAACCTCCGACTGCTGCGACTGAAGAAGCAGTTCCGGGCGGAAGCGACATCGCGATGATCCGTTCGCGATTCCCCCAACGACCCAGTCAGGATGTCTCGACGATCGCCGGGGTGATGCAGCGACTCGGCCCGGCGATCCAGGCCGGTAAGACGGAAGAGGCTGAGAAGATCGTCGAGGAGGCGTTGAAGCTCCTGGGCGAGAAGGACAAGTAGACCCGTCTAGACCCTCCGCGGTCGGGAAGACAGTTCAGTTGAGGTAATCACATGCCGTTCAGGGTCGCGACCTACAACGTCTTGGCATCGGCGTACATCAAGCCGGAGTGGTACACCGGGGTGCCCGCACACCTCCTCGATCCCGCGTGGCGGTTGCCAGCGGTTGCCCGAAGCGTCGCGGCACTCGCCGCCGACGTGGCCTGTCTCCAAGAGGTCGAGCCGGACGTGTTCGCGGTGGTCGCCGCGTACCTCGAACCGCTTGGCTACGCCGGGTTGTACGAGCGAAAGGGTCGGGGCCGTCCCGACGGCTCTGCGATCTTCTACCGCACTGCGGTGTTCGCGGCCTGTTGGACGCAGCGACTGGAGTACCACGACCGGGAGGGCGGCCCGGAGATTCACTCCGGGTCCGTCGCCCTTCTCGCGGCACTGGAACGCGATGGGCAAACACTCGGCGTCGCGAGCACGCACGTCAAGTGGGCCGCACCGAGAACGCCCCGCGACGCCCACCTCGGCCACCGCCAAGTCGCGGAGTTGATCGAGGCATGTCGTGCCTTCGACCCGCCGTGCCGGGACTGGGTCGTGTGCGGCGACTTCAACTACACGCCAGATGACGAGGTCATCGGTGTCATGCGGGACGCCGGGTTCACCTTCGCCCACGCCTACCGCCCGGACGCCCGGACGTTCGCGGCGACCGGGAAGGCGAAACTGATCGACTACGTGTTCCACACCGTCGGGCTCCGCTCCAATCCGTTCGACCCACCGGCGATCACAGACGACACTAAACTGCCCTCGCCGGACCAACCCTCCGACCACCTGCCGCTCGTCGCCGAACTCGACTGGGTCGACCGCTGAAACCCGCTTCACCGCTTCGGTGAGGTGCCTATGCAGTAGAAGTGCGAGTCGGTGCGGAAGATCATCGCGTCGCCGGTGATCGCGGGCGACGCCGTGATGCGCTCGCCGAGGTTATTGGCGCTCACGATCTCGAACTCCGTGCCAGCCTTCACGACGAACGTGACCCCGTCGTTGTTGCTCACGTACACGTGCCCGAGTTGAGCGCACCTGAGCCGCTCGCGGTAGTTCTCCTTGCCGGTCTTCGCGTCGAGGGTGACCAAGATGCGTCGTCACCCCGCGGTCCCGGCTACAATGGCAGGGCAAACGCATTCAAATCCCCTTGGAATCGAAGATTTCCGTCTCTTTCATCTCCTGGCAGAACTAGGGGAGCGACACTATCCCCAGTAAATCACTGATGATACACCGCATCGAGTCGAGACATGAGATGGCTCAGAATTGAAAATCCTCGGGTTTCAAGGGGATTTGAATGCGTTTG
>PNLP01000162.1 GCA_013823135.1 Planctomycetaceae bacterium | reverse complement strand
CCCCTTGTCACCGGCCCAACAAAGCAGGTTCTTCAGGGCGTCAAGCTTTGCGTCGTCCGGTACGACGACCAAGAGTTCCCGCAGTTCCGCTTCGTATACCTTCTCCCCGACCGCGAAAGTGTGCCGCTGCCGGTCGGAATGCGGGACGAGAGACAGTGCGACGGGTGCATCCGCGACGGGGTAAGAGCGGTGGTACAAGATGATCTGCATAATGCTTCCACTCGCGGATGAGCGATGGCGTATCGCCCGATGAGCCGCTCGTTATTGTAGAGGAACCCAGCGGCCGGATGATTCGTGATGAGATCGTGTGCGGGCGGTGCGGTGGACACCTCGGGCATGTCTTCGATGACGCCCAGACCGACGGGTCTCCGACACTGCCAGAACGCGGCCTTGCTGGGGATCGTTGCCGAAAGGGAGAAGGTCATGGCTGATGCTAAACTCTTCACACCTCGACGCGAACTCGGTCGAACGAGGTTCGTCGCGACTGTTCTCGGGATTGGGGACATGGCGGACCGTAACATTCCGATCGAGAC
The DNA here is from genome assembly GCA_013823135.1 of Planctomycetaceae bacterium. Classification (GTDB taxonomy): domain Bacteria; phylum Planctomycetota; class Planctomycetia; order Gemmatales; family Gemmataceae; genus Gemmata. Next base: position 3,703 of record PNLP01000162.1, on the reverse strand, counting down.
GTGTGTGGCGACGGCCCGGCGGGCACTGGATGCCGGGTTAAACGTGATCGACACGGCCCCGAACTACGAGGACGGGTATTCCGAAGAGATAGTCGGTCGGGCCGTCCGTGGACTTCGCGACCGCGTGTTCGTGATCGACAAGGTCGACCACCACGACGATCCGGTTGGTCCGCAGATCGACAGTTCTCTCGGCCGCCTCGAACTGTACCACGCCGATGCGTTCGTGTTCCACGGGCTGTCTTCGCTCGAAGGGTTTGACCGGCTCTCCCACCCCGGCGGCGGGTTCGATCAACTGGCAGATGCAGTCAAGAACGGGAAGTGTCGGTTTCGCGGGATCTCGTCGCACAACCCCGAGGTGCTGCGTGTGGCCGTAACGACTGGCGTGTGCGACATCGTGATGTTCCCGGTCGGGCCGTTCGTGGACTCACGGTACGTCAGCGACATTCTGCCACTGGCGAAGTCACTTGGGATCGGCACGGTGTGCTTCAAGACCTTTGGAGCGGGCAAACTGCTCGGAGACACGTCGGGCTACAACCAGCCCCTCAAGCAGCGACCACGCGGCAAGGTGTCGAGCGGCGGGTCTGACGAGAGTGAGGCCGTGTTTCCCCGGATTACCGTCGCCGAGTGCCTGCACTACACGCTGACACTCGACCCCGACGTGTCACTGCTCGGGATGAGCTACCCGAACGAGCAAGACGCTGCGTTCGCCGCTGCCCGAGCGTTCTCTCCACTGACCCAGGATCAGATGTCTTCCATCTGCAATCGAGCCACGCGGGCAATGCGAGACAAAGGGCCGTGCTGGTGGAACCCGGACCCAGGAGCGTAAGTGTCACCGCTCGTAGAGTTCCAGCGGGAGTCCGTCGGGGTCGGCGAAGAAGGTGAACCGCTTGCCGGTGTACTCGTCCACTCGCACCGGCTCGACGACGACGCCGTGCGACTTCAGATGAGCCGCTGCGACCTCGACATCGGCGACCTCGAACGCAAGGTGCCGCAACCCGCACGCCTCGGGGTAACTCGGTCGCTTCGGCGGGATCGGAAAACTGAACAACTCGATGTGAGTCCCGTCCGGAAGTTTGAGATCGAGTTTGTACGAGTCGCGTGCGGTACGGTAGACTTCGGCCACGACTTCCAGGCCGAGGACTTGAGTGTAGAATTGCTTCGACTGCTCGTAATCCGAGCAGATGACCGCGACGTGGTGCGTGCGAAGGATTTGCATGCGTCTTGGTTGCCCGTTGTGGGTGTTCAACTGTCCGTACGATGCCGTGGTCTCCTGGGACGAATCGGCGATCGACATTCTGGGTTCCGAGTTTCGGGTTCCGTCATTCTAACCCGAACGGAGGAGTGCCATGGCGTTCACAGTCGCAACCTACAACATCCTGGCGTCGGCCTACATCAAGCCGAAGTGGTACGACGGAGTGCCCGAACAACTTCTTCGACCCGACTCGCGAGTGCTGGCCATCCGTTTCGACGGCTAGCTGGGGTGCCGAAGCGTCGCAAAAGCCGGTTCGGCACCCCAGCCAGGTCGGCGAAGGTTGACTTTGATCACCTCCCGAAACATCAGGGGCTTCTTCAACACACTGCACCTGCGACTACTGCCACAAGACGCAGGCAGTATACCGAGTCGGTTTTCAACTCTCGACGACCCCTGTTGTCGAGAATCCAATTTCGAGAGATTGGCTGCCCACAACGACGCTCATCACGACTGGGCGACTCTGGTGAGCCCAAATGGAGCCAACCGATTCGCCGCTCCGTCTGGCTGCGTGGAATTGGGTCGGGTACACTTCACCGATACAGACCGTGAGCCTGCACCACATGACCGAACCATTCCGCTCGGATACGGCTTCCACCCTTGTCCACGTCTCCACCGACCCCGTTTCGGCGGATGAAGTACCTACCGTACCAGGGTCGCACGAGAACAGGGTGGATAGACGCACCGGGCACGAACCGGCGGTGATTCCGGGGTACGAGGTTCTGGGGGAGTTGGGGCGGGGCGGCATGGGAGTCGTGTACCGTGCCCGTCAGGTGGGGGCGAACCGCGAGGTGGCCCTCAAGGTAGTTCTCACAGGTAGCCACGCCAGCCCAACCGAGGTGGCTCGATTCCGGACGGAAGCGGAGGCCGTAGCCCGTCTTCAGCACCCGCATGTCGTGGCAGTCTTCGAGGTCGGGGAGCACGATGGCCGGCCGTTTTACAGCATGGAACTCTGCCCCGGTGACACCCTTGCGAAAGCCGTTTCCGACGGGCCATTCGACCCCAGGGTCGCCGCCAACACGGTCCTCAAAGTCGCGCGCGGCGTGGCGGCGGCTCACGATGCCGGTGTGATCCACCGAGACCTGAAGCCGGGGAATGTTCTGCTGACGGCCGATGGCGAACCGAAGGTGGCCGACTTCGGGCTTGCCAAACGACTCGACGCCGGTTCGGACGCCGGGCTGACCAGGACCGGCGTGATCGTTGGAACGCCGAGCTACATGCCGCCCGAGCAGGCCGCAGGCGTTCGAGAAATCGGCCCGGCCGCCGACATCTACAGCCTCGGGGCGGTACTGTACGAGTTGCTCACCGGCCGTCCCCCGTTCCGAGGCCCAACCGCGACCGACACGATTCTCCTCGTCGTGACCGAGGATCCGGTCCCGCCACGGGTCGTTCGTCCCGACGTTCCTCGCGACCTGGACGCGGTCGTACTTCGGTGCCTGGAGAAGGACCCAGCCCGAAGGTATCGGACTGCCGCAACCCTAGCCGACGACATCCAGCGGTTCCTCGACGGTGATCCGGTGTCGGCCGCCCGATCGGGAGTTGTCGGGCGTCTGGCCGGGGCGATCGACCGGGTTCAGCCACACGAACGGTTCGCCTCCTACGGATCACTTCTATTGGCCCTCGCCCCGGTGATGCTCTTCCCCGAGGTGTGGAACACACTTGCCCTGGAGAGCAACTGGCCGGCAGCCGCAGTAATGGGGGGGCGGGCAGTTCAGGCATTCGCCTTCCTGGGCCTGATCGCATACTTCCGAGGGCGAGATCTGTGGCCTCGTGGGCCAGCCGAGCGACAACTTTGGGCAGTCTGGGGAGGGTACTTCCTGGCCTGCTTCGGCTATGGGCTGTCCGGGTGGGCGATGATCGGCATGGCCCACCATGAAGTGGGGAAGTTCTACCCTGGATTCGCGTGCTTGACGGCTCTTGCGTTCTTCTCCTTGGCGGCCAACTTCTGGGGTTATTGCGGTGTGATTGGGGCCGGATTCCTGGCCCTCGCCTTCGCGATGTTGGCCCATCTGCCGCTTGCCCCACTGGCGTTCGGGACAGCCTGGGCGGTGGTGCTAGTGGTAGTCGGTCAACGGCTGCGACGGCTCGGCCGGGTTGAGCTCGGAGGCACTGCACCCGTGGATTCAAGCACGACTCAGGTCGCCCGGTGAACTCGCCAACAGGCGGCCGACACGTGTGAACCCTAGCCCGATGCCTCACCACTGTCCGGTTGGAAAGGGGATCATGGGTGGGTTGACCGGCAGGCCGTCGCACCGCAGAACAACCACGAATTCGGCCATCGAGCCGGACATCACGGCGTCGAGAAGCGGTTGCCCGAACACGCAGACCGTCTGCTCGATTGGATTGCCCACCAACCCAAAAGTGAGGTCTGGAGCAACGAAGATCGAGAACGCCCGATCAGGAACCACCGGCAACGCCCATTCTTCGCAGGGCCGACATATCGGTAGAGTTTCC
>PNLP01000161.1 GCA_013823135.1 Planctomycetaceae bacterium | reverse complement strand
CTGCCATCCGCGGCCGATCCGTCAGTGCTGTCGGTTTGCGTGCTTGTGCTTGGGTGCTGTTGTTGTTTTTGCTAGTTCCTACTGGACAACTCGCCCTCGGCCTGGAATGATGTGTTTAAGTAGCATTGCGAACCGTCGCGATGGCCCATCTGCCAGGGCTCGGCTGGGCGTTTGCTTGGTCGGCAACCCTCGGCGGGCAACCGTCTACCGATGCCGCAACACGGCCGAAGGTCTTCCGCTTCCCTGAATGCTCCGCCGGGACCGGCTTCCCAACGGCAGGCCAGCGGGTTTGTTCAACACGATGGAGGTAAACGTGGCGGACAGCGATACCCCTACCGACAAGCCGGCCGCTGGTGGCGTGAGCGAGTGGGTCGGCGGTCTGGCCGTGATTCTGGTTATTGGTGCCATCAAGTTCTTCGGGGGCAGCGCCGACAAGCCACTGCCGCCTGCTCCGACCAATGCGCCTGTGGTGATGACGCCAGTTGCAACGTCAGCCTCGGCTGACAAAACCACGCCGGGCGGGCAATCGAGTTGGCAAGTCGGGCCACAGTCGGGGGCGGGGCAGTCCGGATCGGATCCCTGGGAACAGGTCATCGGTGGGTCCACCGGCGGCCCCGCTTCGACCTCTCGCCCTACCCCCGCGCAGGTGGAGACGCAGCGACAGCAACAGCTTCAGCAGGCCCTTCTCCTGGAAGCCATGCGGCAGCAACAGCTTCAACAACAACCCGCGGGACAGGGCCAAGAGTTGCAAAGGTTTCAGCGTGCGGGCGAGCAACTCCGGAACTGCCAGACGTGCGGCGGAGGCGGATCGTACCGTTTTGTGGACGGTGGGGGGAACCTCCATCTGCGGCAGTGCCCGAAGTGTCAGGGCTCGGGTCGCAACTGGTGATCGGGCGTCGTCGTACCGCCCTCGAGTAAGCCCATTCCGCCACCCGAAGACGAGTCTTGGATGATTAACGCCGTCGGGTAACGCGAATCGTTCTGCCATTTACGAAGCGCTCTCGCCGCACCTCGCTTGAGGTCCGCTGGTCGCGCCGGCGCGTGAGGGCGTAACGGTCTCGCACGCCGCGTCATCGAACAAGTCCCCTTCTTCGGACGAGTTAGCCGCCTCATGGGTCTTGGCGGGCGCTGACGAGTGCTGCCTTGTGCTACCTCCCAGCCTGTCGACTCGCAGCGACGAGTCTTCACCCTTCTCGGCGGGGTATTGTCATGCCGAAGCATGCCGGCTGAACGCTAAAAAAACCGGTCACCACGCGGCCCGCCGGTGGCGGGCCGCACGTCCACATCACGCTCGGGCGAGACTACGGCGTGGCCGTTGCATTTCATGGCACGAAGTCCCGCTTCACGGCCTCGGCGTGAACCCCCATAGTGAAATTCCTCACTCGGACGTCGGCCAGTGAGCGCTGCTCCCCGCCGACCGTTGCTCGGGGTCTTGGCGGTCGTCATCTCGGACCGGCGGTGAGTTCGGATTGCCAACCGCCTGCCAGACGTGCTCACGCCTGGTTAAGAAAACCACCGAATGCTGCCGGTGCGACTTGGACAAACATCACTGGGCCGCACCTTCTCCAGTTGGGGAAGGTGCGGCCGGGATCGGACAACGTCAAATCGCCGCCTTAGCGGGTTAGCGACACGCGGGCCACGTGCAACTCCGGGAACGTCCGAACGGCGAGGCGGACCGCCCGACGCAACCGGCCCATGAACTCGTCACTGGCCAGGACTACGCGAACACCTTCGGCCGCGTCGTCGGGCAGGTCGCCGGGGATGCGGATTGTCATGTGCAACTCGTCGATCACAACGGTCTTGTTCTTCGCCATGGTGCGGACTCCGGTACGTGTGGTTCGGAAAGCTGCCTCACCACGCCAGGAGCCAGATCGCGATGGCGGCAAGCAGGTACATCATCTCGGCCTCCAAGGATGTTGGCTGAAACGCACGCGGGAGACTCATTTCGCGGTGGCGCTGAGCACGCCCAGGACGACCAGCCGCGTGACGACCGACCAGCCGGCCAGGTAGGCGAACAGGACCGTCGATCTGGTGCGGGACAGGTTCAAGAAGCCGTATACCACCACGCCCCAGGCGACGAGCGCCGCGAGGTAGCCGAACGGGAACGGGACGAAGCTCGTCACCACCACCGCGGCGATGGCGTACCCGGAGACCGTCGAGTAGTTCGGGTCGGCGGTCAGGTCGGCCGATTCGGTGAACGTCGACGCGCAGCACGCCACCGAGACGGCCCACGTCGCCCAGGCCAGGAACACGAAGATCACGAGCGCAACGAGGAGAACCACGGTCCACTCCCGGTTCGGGGTGTTGAGGGACGGATTGAGGAATGAGGGGAGAGCAGGGATGTGCACGAATGGCGAAGTGGACGGGGGCAACCGCACGGGCTGAAGCACCCGCCCGAAGGCGGGCGCTGTGACCGGCCGATTACCCCGTTCCAACTCCGCACGCGAACTCACCCGGTCACCCGCCTCAATCAACTCATCAGGCCGACACGCAGAGCCGCCTTCCGGAGCCAGAACCCCGTCTGAACGCTCACCGTGGTGCAGACGGCTCCGATCGCACCCACGGCCGCGGACATGGTTTGCGGGACGAGCAGGCAGGCGACGCCAACCACCAAGCCGACGCTCGACGCAACGAGGCCAACCCGTTGAAGCGGGAAGGCTTCGCCCGTCGCCTTGCCGACCGCGACCACGGCCTCTTTTGCCGACGCGTACCGGGTTGCGACGGCATCCTTGGCCTTCGTCGTCGCACCCGTCAGCGAGTCACGCACGGCGGCAACCTTCGCCTTCAGTCGGCTCCACAGGGAGGGCTTCGGGTCCGGCACCGGGAGGGGCTCGGGCACGGCCGGGGCGGGCGGGCTCGGCAGGTGCGTGTGCTGAGGTGCGATCAACGCCCGCAGTTCGGGGTTGCTGATGATTTCAAGAATGGCGTCCTTCACGGCGAGGCGTGCCCCGTCGCGGCAGGCGTCGGCCACCGCTCCGGGCAAGCCCTCGGCCAGTGCGTCAATGATTGAATCGAGCCTGTCGAGTTGGTCGCCCAGTTGCTTCCGTTGGGGCTTACCGTTCATCGTGGCGGTTGCGGACATGGTCAGTTCCTCCGGTTCGGTGTAGGTGTGCATGGAGTGAAGCGTGCGGTGAGACCGTCATCATTTGACCCACGGTACGTACCATTCCGGCTGTTGACCCACGGGCTGGAATGCCGGGCATCTGTACGGGCAGTGGTTCGTGATCGTGTGGTCGAAGTGACGGAAGTGACTTCAGGACTGATCAAGACGGGCGAGAGCAGATTCCGCAGTCAGCAGATCAGTCGCAGCGGCGAGCACGGCGAGTGCGGCCCGAGCGAATGGCCCGCCCGCAAAGCCGAGAGCCGTGGCGAGTACGCCGACGCCCACGGCGGTGGAAACCGTACCCTGGCGAGCCAGCCACCAGCGGCCCACATGCACGCCGACCGCGACTGCGGTGGCGGCGGGTACGGCTGGCACGGGTTCCACTTTCTCGCGGTCGAGACCGTGCTCGTACCGGGTGGGTCTGCGTTCGGTGCGAATGTCATTGTCCTCGGACCAGGGATCTTTCGGTCCGCCCCAGTCGTCGCGTTCATCGTCCTCGTCGATCCGCCATCCCCCGCGTTTGGGAAGGCCGGGTCTGCTCACGACTCGCGATGGCGTTGCAATGATGCGATCCACCATGGCCACCACGAGTACGTCCCTGACGGCGGTTCCAACCGCACCGGCAAGTTCTGTTGCCAGAGCCGTGCGGACCTTCACCTTCAGTTCGGCGAGTGTCCCGGCCAGATTTTGGAATCGTTGGGTGACGAGAGTCGTCATGGCAAGCCTCCCGATCCCAGATTGAGTTGCTTCAAGTTGGTCAGTACGGCGGACAACACTTTCTTTTCCTTCTTCGTCTGCCGCAAGGCCGCGACAAGCCGAGCGGCCTTCGCGGTCGCGTCGGCCAGGGCGTCACGCAACTCTTCGGCGGCAAAGAGCGGATCAGGCGGATCGCCTCGGGGTGGCGTGTGGCCGTTCGTATCATGTGGTGGCACTTCTTTGCTCCGTTGTGGTGATGGAGTTGTTGGGTTGGCCTCGGTCACCGAAATCTCGGTCGACATCCTCCGCGTGTCGGCTGTGGGTTGCACGATGAGTTTGGGGTCGAGCTGTGCCGCCACGAGTGTGAAACCTTCGCCCTCGGCGACGACGGGTTTGTCGGGCGTCAGCTTCAGCGTGTGGCAACCCAGCGTGATTGCACGAGCCAGCACACGCCGATCGAGAGCGACCTGAATTGCCGGCCCCGCAGTCGGCGAACGGATCAGGGTCACTTCCTTCACGTCGCCGGTACTCGGATCGCGGGCACGAATTTTCAGAGTTCCGCTGGCATCGAGCGTAACC
>PNLP01000160.1 GCA_013823135.1 Planctomycetaceae bacterium | reverse complement strand
TCAGAGTCTTCGAATGGATCTCGACGAGGCCTTCGACGCCGCGCACGGGCAAACGGACGCGGCAGCCGTCGTCGTTGATCCGGGTGACTTCGGTGGGAAGGCCGACGAGCGTGACGTGGTGCCCTGCGGCAGCAAGCTTAGTTCCAATTAGCGCCCCATAGGAGGCACCGAGGATGAGAATACGTCTGGGTCCGCGCATGGCAGTGTTCCTGTGGCTGATGAACGATCGGGCCATCAGGATACCGGCCACGGCACCAGCCCGGGAACGATGTATCGCGGTGAATGGAGTGTACGCGGGAGTAGAGGGATGCACGCCGCTGACGTCAGTTGGCCGGTTCACGCTCCAGCAACCGGGCAGCCTCGACCTTCAGCGCCTTGGCTAACGCCTCAAGCGTGTCGACCGTCGGTGCGTTTTCCTCGCGCTCGACCATGCCGACATAGTTACGATTGAGCCCGGCACGATCCGCGAGTTCCTCCTGGGAAAGCCCTCGGTCCTGCCGCAGCCGTCTCAAATTCTGAGCTACGATCCGCCGAAGTTCCATGGGCCACACGGCAGCCCATCGCCTTTCATAGCTCCACCCAGTATACTAGGTATTCGTGAGGTAACAGAAGTCGGACTGACGATGACCCTGCCATCCCCGTCAGATCAATCGCTGAGTTTTGCGTTGTCGCCGGATGGCGATGGCTATCTTGCGAGTTGCGGACAGGGTGATGGTGCCACTTCGCTGGTTCGGCTTTGGCTCACGCGCCGGCTGGTGGAAACCACAGTTTTTGAAGCGGCCGATCTGAAGATCGATATGACCCCAGATGGCACTGTCATGGTCTTTGCTGATTGCGATGGCAGGCACACAATCGCACGGGCATCACTGGAAGCGCTGATCGCAGCCATGCTCGATGTCATCGATCGGAACGAGGACATACCCCAGCTGGAAGCACTGGAGGGCCAACTTGAGCGTAGCCTCGACGCCATAAGAAATACGGGTCGCCTGCAAGGCGCTACCTAGACGCCCAGTTATGGGGCGCCATGAACTGAATCGCGACAAACATATCGCCTTTAACGGTGCGGTAACAATGCGTATTTCTGCTTCGAGAACTATACGAGTTGCCGCGCTGGACAGTGGCGTGCGGCATCGACAACGTGCGGACAATGCTGTCAGGTTAAAAGTATTGCAATCACCGGTACGGCGCGAACCGACTGATTAGGCAATGTTGTTTCTGATTTAAGCCGCACGTGACTGATCCAGCAAATTGGCGAGTTGGGTCTTCCAGCCTTTCATGTGAATAATGCGAGCGTGCTGGAGACCATCGCGAAGAATTTCGGCTTTTGAGAGCTGAGAAACACCCTGCCAGTTCATTCCGAACACATAGATTGCATTGTCCTTGCGGACGCTCTCCAGAACGACCTGCTTCCGGCTTTTGAAGACGTAGGCGAGGTAGTCGTCGAAGCCCGCCTCACCGACATAGATTTCATCCGGACCGAACGATTTAATCGTTTCTTGCCTATCCCAAATAATGCGCCGCGTGTCCTCCGATCTAGGGCCGATGACGGCGGCGATATGTTCTGTGAGCTTGGTCCAGGGATAGTCGCCCGGCGGCAGGATGCGCCAATTCGCTCGGCGTATGACTGGCATGATGATTGGCCGCAACTCGCTCGTGAGGAGTTCACACGAGCCGAACAATTCAAGCATGAGGTTAATGGAGTGCTTGTTGGTCTCCGTAGAGGCGGCGATCTTAGTCAATTCAGGTGTCGTGACGCACCAATGACCGTCGATGGATACCAAGGTCAGTTCGACCGAAGGCGGCGCGACAGGGTCGCGCGGATAGCAGTCACGAACGATATCGCGAAAGTCTTCATGTTCGGTTTTGTCGCGGCCGGCATATTGGGTCCATTTCCAAGAGACCGTGCGAATGTAACGAGGCTCCTTCGGGAGGTCGCGCCGCACGTTCCATCGTCCGCGCGCATTAAAGCGCGACACCGAACCGACAGTTCGGGGCAAGACCGTGTCGCCGACTTTGCAAGGCTTTGGGAAGCCAGCGCGAGTAAGTTGGTCGTCTGGTGGCTGAGGCAGCACTGTTACGACGCGAAATGATGCGCCGTCAGGGATACCGCCAAGGTACAGATCTGGATTAATGATGTGGCGTTTTGAAATGCGCATCATGAATTTGGGTCCTCGTGAATTTAAAAAGGACCGTCTTTCGACGGCCCTGTGCTCAGCCCTTGGGCGGGAATGAATCATGCCCGTGACTATCCTTGTCGCGGATGCGGCCATCACGGCCATGAATCAGCAGCTCGGTACCCTGGTTGCGGGAAATTTCTCGCGCACGGTCGATTGCTTTACGCTGGGTATCGTGAACAGACGAGGCGCGCGAGCCACCGGCAGGGCGAACTGCCCAGCCATCGCTATGAGGAACAACATGCTGGTTTCGTTTGCTCATGACGGCTCCTGCTAGAGCGAGCATCTGAGGGATCAGACTCGCACCATCAACGTGCGACATTGCGGTCGATCAGTCAATAACAAACATTAACGGGTGCTTATTGCAAACATTGTTTGTATTGTTGACATCTTTCTCATCCTCATGCACACAAGCTGCATGGTGGTTGATGATATTTACAAATTGTTGGGCGAGTCGGTGGCTGCCCGCCGGAAAGCACTGAGTCTTACTCAATCCGACCTCGCGAAGCTCGTCGGGCTTTCGCGGGCATCGATTGCGAATATCGAGGTGGGACGTCAGAAAATGCTGGTCCATCAACTCTATGCGGTTGCCACCGCGCTCCAGCTAGAGAATGCGGGGCAACTGCTGCCCATGGCGCAGCGACTGGAGCATGGGCCGTCGAATGTGCGCGTTCATATTGGCGTACCCGAGAGCAGTGGCAGCCCAGCGATGACCAGCAATGTAACAGCACGTCAACGAGCGGAGATCGAAAACTTAGTAAGTAACGCCCGACCAACAAGGGCTGGGAGTAAGGCAGGCAAGTCATGAAGAAGCCAGGGAAGAAGAACGCAAAAGAGCAGGCCCAGAAGGTCCTTGCTGACACCGGTATTCAGGGAGCGCCCGTAGCCGTTGACAAGATCGCGAGGTCCTTCGGGGCCGTAATCGAGGTGCGGCCACTCGACGAACAGCTTTCAGGGATGATCTTCGTCAAGGACGGCGCGCCAGTGATCGGCGTGAACGCACTACATCACCCGCATCGACAGAGGTTTACGATAGCGCATGAGATCGGACACTGGGTTCTGCATAGAAAGCAACTGGAGGGGGTTGTCCACGTGGATAAGACCTATCCGATGCTGCGCCGGGACCAGGAATCGTCAAGCGGAGTCGATCTGATTGAGATCGAGGCGAACGCTTTCGCTGCCGAACTGTTGATGCCCGAGGCGTTGCTAGCAGGCGAACTTGCAACACCACTCGACATTGATGACGAGAAACGGTTGATCGCATTATCCAGAAAGTATCGAGTTAGCGTATCAGCGATGCGGTTCCGGTTGCTTGGGTATTTCTTTGTTTGAACAAAGCCGCTGAGATCGAAGAGCTCCAGGGTTCCTGAAATTAGGAAATGTGAGACGGCAATTAGCATTCTTGCCGATCCTACTTGAACAATGTCTCAGGTCGCCTTCACCGGGTCTGAACATAGTAGGGCGCCACCGGCTGCCAGACGGCGCTCGCGACTTGCGCGAGGAGCAGCGCCGTCAGTAGGATAGATCCCCACCCAGCCGCTCGCCAGAGCGCGAGGCTTGATCTCGCGTCGGTGACGCGTGCCGTCCATTCCGCAAGGGCCAGATCGTATCGGGACGGCGGGAGCGGAGCGGCTTGTGCCGCATCGCGCAGGGCAAACTGCAGTGCACAAGCAAACATCGTCTGACGTGGTTGCGAGTGCGGCCACACGAACCAACCTAATGCTAACGCTTGCAGCGCGACCGAGATGCCGAATGTCGTCTGATAGGCGATCATCGGTGGGTGTCCATCAACCAGGGGCCAGCCAGCGATCAGTGCGCCGGTCAGCCACTGGACCAGGAAAGCGCCGAACATGTGTAGGACATTGAGCGCTCCGTTGGCGCGCCCCGACATGGCCTTGGGAAAATACTCCGGCAGAATGGCGTAGCTCAACACCGTCGCCGCACCAGCCGCAGCGATCAAAATCAGGCACAGCGCAATCGGGATCGGCAGGCGAGTGATCAGCGCCAGTTGAGCCAGGATAAAGACGAGTGCCAGGGCGGCAAGCAAGGTCTCCTGTTTCGCGCCGTGCCGCCGGGCCCAGTCGGCTGCATAACCAAGAGCTAGGGCACCGGCGGCGAGGGCCACGCCCATCACGAACAGATAGCCGACAACGGTAGCCCGGTTCATGTGCTCGACGTCGGCGAGCCAGGGGGCGATCCACAAGCCCTGTAACGACCAAGCCGTGCCGATCAT
>PNLP01000159.1 GCA_013823135.1 Planctomycetaceae bacterium | reverse complement strand
ACATCTTGCACCCATAGGCAGTTGCACGGCTTGGACACAAGCTTGCTTAGCAGCAAGAGATGTATCGCCAGCATACCTGCCCATAGTCATGCCGAGAGCCATGTCCTCTTTCGAGTGGCCGATGACCTCGGCGAGCGTCCAAGGCGAGAAACCCTTGGCGCCATTGTCGAGAGCATCGACGGCCTTCTTTGCAAACCACCGTCGGAAGCTATGAAAATCAATGCGTGACTGTCTAGCGGATGGAGACCTGTCGTCTATCCCGAGCCGCCTTCGGTAGTCAGTGAACCGCTTCGATATTTTCTGTGATCGCTCAATCGGGCTTCCTTCTGCAGGCGTTGGCAACTCGTGAAAGAGGAAGTCCGTGTTGAGCTTATCGCTGCAACGTCGGGCAATGATCGACGACAAAGCGGGGTGAATGGGGACGGACCTTTCTCCAGCTGCAGTCTTTGCCACTCTCACCTCGAACACGTTATCAACCACGTCGCATTTTCGGAGTAGCGCAATTTCTTCGACTCGCATGCCCGATAACGCCGCAATGGCAATCGCATCCACAAGGTATTCAGGCGCATCTCCTGAAAGGAGGGTGATGATCTCTTCGTCGGTATAAGGCCGCTTCTTCTCGTGCTTTGGGGCCCGCCTCTCCGGTAACGATTGGCCTTGCCACACATTCTCGCCTACGTGGCCTTTCTTGAATAGCCATTTCCAGTACGAGGAGAGGCACGAGATGTCCTTGTTCGTCGTTCTCCAGTGGACTCCTTGCTCCACAAAGGCCTTCGTAACGTACGTTCCGGCCACTTTTCTCGTTACTGCGTCGATGGTTGCAGCGTATTCGTTCAACCCGAGCCACTTGTCCAACTTCATGAGCGCTCGGCGATAATCGATTTTTTGGCGTGGCTTCATCGTGGACTCGGCCATCCAATCATCGACATACGTGGTCAGTAGCACTTCCTCGCCGGAAGCGATCTTATAAAACAACGAAGCCGATGATCGGTGTCCGCCTTTGCTAAGTTCGCACGCACGCTCCGAAATCAAACTTCTCAAAGCCATAGGGCCATCGGCAATTACCTCACCGTCGGGGTCCACCTCTTGCCCGTATGTCGGATCTTTTATTGCTCGATCTAGCTCAGCTCGATAAGCGAGAGCGTCTTGAATAATTGGATTATCAAGCGAACCGCTTCCATCACGCAGGCGACGCTCGGCATTCAGGATTATCTGTTTGAACTCGGCGACGTACCTCCAGCGAATAGCGTTTGCCTTGGCAAGGCTGTCGGTTTTGAGAGGCTGAACCAAGCGAGCCTTACCAACGATGGGTCTCACTCGTATTGGGACTTTGACCTGCACCCGCCACTGATTGCCGTGCTTTTCGAGGTATCGTCTGTCGAGGGCCATTCGCCGGTTCTAATTTTTGAGAACACCAACGGTACACCATTATGGTACACCAAATCAGCTGATGACATCCAGTATTACCAAGGTTTTCCGAATTTACAACGGTCACGGTTAGGCTCCTCCCGCCCCAGCCAGACATTCCGGGAAGTTGAGACCGGACGCGGACTTATGGAAAAGGGCCGGGATTTCGGGGCATTTGCGCGAGGAGCGGCGGCTCAGAGACTTTCCTGAGTCGGAAATCCCGGTCTCAATGGCGTAATTCCGGCCACAGTCTCAGTCGGCGATTTTCCAATGTCCGGGATTTTTCGACCGCCGCCACCCGAGACTTATTCGCTTTGCGCGCAGACCGGTTCGCTTCGACGCGGTTCGGCCGACGAACCGGGTGTTTATTCCCTGTATCATCGGTTCCGGATCGAGACACGGCGGAGGCACGAGACGGTGCTCGGCGGTCACAATCGGCCAAGATCGTGATTGAAGGATTTAGCCGAGGCCGAGCAGTCGCTCTTGATCCGCCCAAGCATGGGGCAGAGCCTGTGTCAGGCTGGAGACTGTCACACCCGAGGGAGCGGCGCCGTCGGCGATCGCCTGAATGACTTTCGGCGAGAGGAACGCCAGGACGGCCAAGCGTCGGACATGACGTTCGGCGAGACCTTCGTCGGCAGCGATGTTGTCGAACGATGCGGTCTGATCCGAAAGGATCGTCTCCATCCATCCGCGTGAACGCGCGATCGCCTTCAGCAACGTCTCCCGCGTTTCGGAATCGATCGTCTCTTGGTCGGTGGGCGCATGCGCAATTCCCTTCCGGGGTGCACGTTTTGGAACAAAGGGGATCATCAGCTCGGGCAATTCGTTCGGCGCAATTTCAGAGTCCGATAGATCCGCTTGCAGTTCCGGCTCGCGAAACGTGACGGCGATCCGATCGGATAGGAGGACGATCCGCTCGATCCGCGCGCGAATCAGATCGCGATCGCAGGCGTCGTCATTTGCGTTCAGCCTCCCCCTCAGAGCGTCGCAAACGAGTTGCTCGATGTCGGGCGCCGACACGCGGGAGACGGTTCCCGCTTCGCTTTTTCGGTTCTGCAATAAGGCGTGAGACACGTAGTAGCGATAACGCACGCCCTTTTTGTTGGCGTGGCTCGGGCTCATCGGATTGCCGCGATCGTCGAAGAGAAGACCGACGAGCATGGAGGAGGTACGTGATCTCGTGAGCTTTCGCTTGACCGCGCCTTCGCCCAGTCTCGCCTGCACCGCGTCGAAGAGATCGCGATCAAGGATCGGCTCGTGCTCACCCTTGTGGATCTCGCCGCGATAGGCGATTTCGCCGACATAAAAGCGATTTTTCAGCATATGCGCGAGCGGACCGACCATGAAGCGATCGGCGGTGATAATTTTGCCGCTCGCGAGCTTCCGGGGTCTGGGTCTGACGCCTTCCCGGTCGAGCGCCGCCGCCAGTTCGCCGATTGATCCAAGGCGCAGGTAGTCGGCGAAGATTTTTCTTACCAGTCCCGCCTCGTCAGGAGCGACCTCAAGCTTCTTGTCGACGCTTCGATAACCTAGAGGAATTGGCCCGCCGACCCAGATTCCCTTGCGCTTGGAGGCGGCAATTTTGTCGCGGACGCGCTCGCCGATGACTTCGCGTTCAAATTGAGCGAAGGACAGCAACACGTTCAGGGTCAACCTTCCCATGCTTGAGGTGGTGTTGAAGGATTGAGTGACCGAGACGAAAGAGACGTTGAACTCATCGAAGAGCTCAACCAGCTTAGCGAAATCGGCGAGTGAGCGCGTCAGGCGATCGACCTTGTAGACCACGATGATGTCGATCTTACGGGATCGGACCTGCTCTAAAAGGCCTTGTAACGCCGGACGCTCCAGCGAGGCGCCGGACAATCCGCCGTCGTCGAAGCGATCGGCGACGGGGCGCCAGCCTTCATGAGCCTGACTCTTGATATAGGCCTCACATGCTTCTCTCTGCGCGTCGAGCGAGTTGAAGGCGAGGTCGAGATTGTGCTCGGTCGACTTACGCGTATAGACCGCACAGCGCTGAGGCTTGGCGACGGCTGTTTTCATGCCCTGCGTCCCCGACTAACAACGGGAGAGGCGGCGGCTCGCGAGTCGCCGCCTGAGCGTTGTGCGGGAATGGTCGACTCGGGCGTATTCCTGCCGGGCCGAATTGAAGACCTTGTCGGCACGGCGCGTGATTGGATCGTCTTCTCTGCGTCGGGTGACTCTTCGGCGCCTCGCAGACCAAAGAAGCGCGGCCCGTTCCAATTTGTGCCCGTGATCTTCAAGGCGATGGTCGACAGGCTCGGATAGATCCGTCCCTCCCAACAGAAGCCGCCGGGCACAACGAGCACCTCCTGCGCTTTGCCCTGATATTCTCGGACAATGACGGAACCGATCTTCAAGCGTCTCGAGGGCGCGGAGCCCTTCTTAGCGACTGCCGCGAGAAGCCGGCGCAGAGAAGGCTCCAGTCCGCCGAGGCGCTCCTCTTGCAGCCAGTGTGCAAGCGTGCGGGCCATGAGATCCTTCGTCAATGCGGCCGGAGGTTCGCGTTTCCGCTTCTCACGCCACATCTCGCGCAGCTCTTCGATGTTCATCGCCGTGATGCGGGCTAGCTCCGCATCGAGATCTATGGCGTCCGGCAGGCCCGCCGGACGCCGCCGCGAGGGGGACCGTGTCATCGGATCAGCCCCGAGCCGGGCAGGGGCGATTCGCGATCCGATAGAGCGATGCTCCAGGCGCGTGCGGGATGCGTTCGACTGTAAAACCGCGCTTGCGAAGCCCCGTCAGAGCCGCTCGTGTTGTATGCGGCAGCCAGCCGGTTGCTTTGATCAGCGCATCGATTGTCACGCCCTGCTCCTTCGACAGCAGGCCGACAATGAGCGCTTGTTTGGATCCCGCGCGGGGCGCTGCGCCGATCGAATGCTGTTCGGGTTGCGCAGCAATGCTGGCCTTCTGAGTCTTCACGGCGGCGCCGGCTTCTGTCGCTTCTAAACCGGAAAGATCGGAAGGCGTGGCGTCGTCTCCGACCCTGATCGCATCGCGGCCGGCGCG
>PNLP01000158.1 GCA_013823135.1 Planctomycetaceae bacterium | reverse complement strand
TCGCGACTGGCCTGGTTTTCAACCGTCGTCAACAAACTCGGATCGCCCAGCCGCCACAGATCATGATCCCCGCCACGGCGCGTCGCGGCGCCCGTGTGCCACCGTTGACCGATTTAAGCGCTTACCGCGAAGGCTCGCGAAGCCCTATCCGTAGCCATTCAGCACCGTCAGCCCTGTTCGCCACGAAAGATACCCGTATCAACTCGCAGCGGCTCATCAGTGGCTTCCACGTGCCGGATCAAGTCACTAATCGGGCGGAGAGGGGCGCTTTCGAATGAACGATGAGGGGTCGAGTCAACACGGAAACGCGATGGTTTGCGCACAGTGCGCGCCGGATATTCGGCCACGTAGGCGCATCGGACAAAAGACCGCCCAGTGCACCCACTGCGGAACGCCGGTTGGAGCGGGCAGCCAAAGGGCTGCGCTGGTTCCTGCCAGCGACACATCGGGCACCGTGGCGCGACAGCAGAGTCCGAGCCCACAGCCCTGCGCGAAGAGCCGTATCTGCACCCGAGAAACGCGGTTGTCCTGGCTTCTTGCCGCGTTGGCGGGGCTGATCGGAGCGGCCGCATTCACTCATTCCGCCGGCTACTTCGTCACGTTCATGACCGGAAACAGCGAACGCGCCGTCCTAGGATTTTTTCGACACGAAGCGTGGCTGTCGATCGCTGCAGGCCTGCTGTTGTTGTCCTTTGTCGCAGGCGTAGTCACCGCATCGTTGTGTCGACGCCACCTGTGGCGGGGTGGTCACCCTCATGGCCCGACGGTGCTGGCCGCATTGTCGGTTCTGGTGGCGGCCATCGTCGACGTCGGCGTGGATGGGTGGTCGACCAAGCAGGTTTCGTTTGTGCCGGTGTTATTCGCGGCCTTTGGTATCGGCGCACTAAACACCTCGTTCGTTAAGAACGGCGAAGTATTCATCCCGTTGAGTTATGTGACGGGGACACTGGTCAAACTCGGTCAAGGCATCGAGCGCCACATCAGCGGCGGACGGGCCGGTGAGTGGCTAGGATATTTTTGTTTGTGGTTTAGCTTCGTCACCGGGGCGACCGCGGGCGGGTGCATCAGTCTGGTCGTTAGCGGATCCCAGATGTTAGCTGTTGCGGCATTCGCGAGCGCAGTGGCCAGTGGGTACACACATTTTCATGCCGACCGCCGGGCTCGGCGAACCTAGCTGGGCGCACGGTGTCTCACTTCCGCATTTTGCGTCCTACGACCGTTCTGACGGCACACGCCGTCCAACGGCGATCGTCGGCTTTGAGGCGAAAGACGTTGGCACGCTAATTGATGCGATCGGTGACGATCTGAAGAACGTCAGCGGCGATCCGCTCTACTGGTTCAATGCCTACCACGCCCACCGATACCAGTGCCGATTTCTTGACTCGGTAATAATGGCTCCAGCGCGGGGCAGTGATCCTTAGCGTCGAAGAATCTAGGTGGCCAATTGTGAATTGGTACTGCGGGTCATGCTGGGCGACGCAGGATGTCAGCAAGGACTCCAGCTGATCGAGAGCTTGGTGCGCTGCGTGCCAGTCTGGATAGATAGCAACAGCTTGGCTCACCGAATCAACCAGCGCCAGACCGCCGGGATCTATGTCGTGGGTGACGCCGCTATATCCCACGCTACGAAACTCTGACCAGCCACCGGCAAAGGTAAGATCGCTAATACCTGCAGCCCGGCAGGTACCCGGGGCGTTCTGATTTCCCGGCGGCGGGTTATGCGCGTCGGCGTAGGAACGGACAGTGAGCTCCTCGTAGTTGGCGATGTGGCGCACTTCTTCGACGCCGACAAGTAACGCATCGACAACCGGTGCGGTGTTGGCCGGGCTAGCTGCTTTATTGGTGACCGAGCACGCGGCGACGGAAACGAGCACGCAGCACAATACGAGACCGGCACTCCGCACTGCCGCTCGATGCTTCCACCGACTGGGCTGCGAACACATAGGCAAGTGTGGAATGTCAAACCTCGTCATCACTAAATCTTCTGCTGCAACGAGCGCGGCCCCGGCCGGTCACCTAAAAAGGCTGGGGTGTTTACGCGAGCGAAGGCTCTTTGCCGACGGCACATTGACTATCCTAACCCTGCGAGCATCGTCCGTGTTGACTTAGAACTAGGTATAGCTACATCCCGCGTCCGCGTTGCCGATTTGGGTGACCCGAGAGCCCAGCATCAACTAATGCCGACAAAAACGCTGCTGGTTCGTTCTCGACCCATTGCTAGATTCTACAGGTGATCGCGGCCTTGCCCGACGTTAGGATACCCAATCCCAGGGACAAAGCGCCCCACTGCAGCCGTGTAGTCGCGGTACTGCTGACCATGCACCGCTCGCAGATAGGGCTTTTCGACACCACGGACCTGCAATTCAATCGCCACCACCAGGAGGACGAGTCCGGCAAAGCCATCGGATTCGCGGCCACCAGCACTAACAATCTGGTGGGCGCTGGACAAACTTTGCTGGGCACTGACTCACCAAGTCGCATTGCTTCGTCCCATCGACGCCAATACGCCCAATCCCATCAGGAAGCGGCAGGACCGGTTCGATTGGCCGACGGTGCGTTCGCCGCAATGCGCAGCCCGATCTTTTCCGCGATGCTTGCCTTTGCACCCAGCAATAGTGAATTTCAATCCCGCTTTGGGATTGCTAAATCGCTTTTACTGGTACGCACGCGACGTTTCTGTTTACGCGAAATCATTCGCGCTGACTCATTCCTGTGCTGCGGCGGACGCATACGGCATAGAAAATCGCCATCGCCAAGGCCTTGATCTACTACTGCGGCACCAAGGCGCCTGGCTAATGATTTGAGATCGCCGGGAAGTCAACAAATCACGAGGTGCGGCCAGGTTGCGGATTATTCAGGAAACCTGTGCCGTGCGGTGGGCGATAGGTATGCCAGCAATCGAATACGCCCGGCACCTAGGGGCAGCGTCTGTAGTATGAGAGCAATGACAAAGTCGAGGGACGCATAAAATGGTTACGAAAATCATTGTCGGTGTTGTAGCAGTTTTCGCCGCCATTTTCGGATGTGCACCGACGACCGGCGACGAGCCACCATCGTTTGGGGTTCTCAGCTGTCAATGTGCAATCCGAACCGATATGCGCGTGCCGCCCGTGCGCGGCAGCGAGGTGGAACTCGGACTCCTGGACGGTCTTGCCTTCGCACCAGCCAGGCCTTCGGGCCGACATCTACACCCCGAGTGAGCACCCCGGATTGGCCCCCAGCAAGCATCCCGACCCAGCGGAAATGGAAAGTTCCGTGCCTCACAACCGCAGCAGACCCCGCTTTTGCGAAACGACTCGGAAACGCAAAGCGATTAAGAGTGTGCGCAAGTCCCCGTTCCGAACTCGATGCTGCTCACCCAGCGTCGCATCCGGCTGGCCGCCGGTCACCAGGTCACGAGAAGTGTTGGGCTGCAAGGACCGCATCGAAGATCTGTGCTGGTCTCAGCGCTGGGACCATATCGGCAGGGGTGCGAGCGCGGAAAGGACCATCCGCATCGGGTCGAAAGGTGTCCAGTGACACCGATCGGACCGGATCATCTGCCTAGGCGGCGCCAGCAACCCTGGGAGGACCGAGCGCGGGTGCTGACGGTTTGGCTCGGCTCGGCGCGGTACACCTTCAACTGCGGGGAAGTCAGTGTGGGTCGTCACCGCGACTGCGACATCTGGCTGCGCGACGCTGACCCAGTAGTCCGCCAATGGGTCTCGCGCCGACATGCGCTTTTGCAACTCGATGGCCCGCAGTGGAAAGTCGTCGACCTCAGCCGGTACGGCATATTTGTCGACGGCGTTCGCCACAGCCTATTCGTCATTCGCGATCGCCAGACCGTCACGCTTGGTGGTCCAAATGGACCAAAATTGACATTCGGTATCGGTACCGACGACGCTGCTTCGATACCCTGTACTTTGCCTGCGCTCATACGGATACCTGCCTCACTTTCACGTCACACCTCAGCTCACGCCGCCAGCACGACGCCACTAACCCGGCCGCAACATCATCCGCGGCTTCCCGAGGTCGGCGGGGTCGGAGACACGGTAGGCATGCCGACGTCAATTGCCCCGGTGGTGCAAGGGACTGTTGGTCGGGCTGTGACCAATGAGCTCGTCATCGACGATGCCTATGTATCACGCGTACACGCCATGTTGATTAGGACAGGCACGGGTCTTGAAATCCGCGACCTGAACAGTGCCAACGGGACTTGTGTCAATGGTGTGTCGATCACCCAGGCCCGGTTGCGCGAAGGTGACAACGTCACGATCGGCAACACCGACTTAGTGGTGTCAGGAAACCACCTGGTACCTTGGCGGCGCCCGATCCGATGATCATGCTGACACCGGTTGTGCGCGCAACGCTGCGTTGGGCGCGGACTCAACTCCTTGACCGCGGGTCGCTGATGTGAACAAACCCCGCTTTGCGCTGATGAGTGCGGTTGTGCTGGTTAGGGCGGTGCTCAACGACCTGTTCAGGCGGTCGTGGACCGGATTTGATCATAGCCCTCTCTATCGCCGTACTCGCGGAAAAGGAAGCATTGGTGGCTGGGTGGGAAACTCAATTGCAC
>PNLP01000157.1 GCA_013823135.1 Planctomycetaceae bacterium | reverse complement strand
GATCGCGAAGTACACGAAGAAGGCCGAGGCGATGGGTGTGAAGAAGAACGCCACCTACGCGGCGCTGTTCGAGGGCGTGGACGACAGCGTCGGGGCCGTGCGCAAGGCACTCGCCGATCTGAGACTGGACACGAACACCATCGTGGTTTTCACCTCCGACAACGGTGGTCTGCTCCCGATCACCACAAACCCGCCGTTCCGGGCCGGCAAGGGGTCAGCCTACGAGGGCGGTGTCCGCGTCCCGTGGATCGTTCACTGGCCGGGCGTCACGAAACCGGGGAACACGTCCGAGACGCCGATCATCACCTGCGACCTGTACCCGACACTGGTCGAGGCGTGCGGTCTGAAAGTTCCCGCGACGCACACCGTGGATGGGGTCAGCATGGTGTCGGTGTTGAAGGGCGGTGCCGCACCGGAGCGGGAGGCGCTTTACTGGCACTACCCGCACTACCACCCCGGCGGGGCGACGCCCTATTCCGCAGCCCGGTTCGGTGACTGGAAGCTCATCGAGTTCTTCGAGACCGGCAAGGTCGAACTCTACAACCTGAAGGACGACGTCGGCGAGAAGACCGACCTTTCCGCCAAGGAGGCGGAGCGGACGGCCGGACTGCATGCCAAGTTGAAGGCGTGGCGCAAGGCGGTCGGCGCACAACTCCCCACGCCGAACCCGGACCACGACCCGGAGAAGGACAAGCCCGCGCCGAAGAAGAAGTAACCTCCGCCCCCGAACACTTACCACCCAACCGGTTTTGCCATGCCCCACTCCCCATCGCTCCTGCTCCCGGTT
This sequence comes from Planctomycetaceae bacterium, assembly GCA_013823135.1. Classification (GTDB taxonomy): domain Bacteria; phylum Planctomycetota; class Planctomycetia; order Gemmatales; family Gemmataceae; genus Gemmata. Next base: position 3,772 of record PNLP01000157.1, on the reverse strand, counting down.
GCCGTCGTCCTGGCTGCGGTCATTCCGATCGACAGCGCAACCGCAGCCGAGCCGGCGCGAAAGCCGAACGTCGTCTTCGTGCTCTCGGACGACCTCGCACAGGGCGACGTCGGGTGCTACGGTCAGAAGCTCATCAAGACCCCGCACCTCGACGCGATGGCGAAGGAGGGCACGCGGTTCACGCAAGCGTACTGCGGCACCAGCGTGTGCGCCCCTTCTCGCACCTCGCTGATGATCGGCAAGCACATGGGCCACAGCCCGATCCGGGCCAACCGCGAGGTTCAGCCCGAGGGTCAGAAGCCGCTCCCGGCCGGCACGTACACCGTCGCGAAACTGTTCAAGGACCACGGGTATGCGACCGCGTGCGTCGGCAAGTGGGGCATGGGCATGTTCGACACGACCGGCAGCCCACTGAAGATGGGATTCGATCACTTCTTCGGGTACAACTGCCAGCGGCACGCGCACAGCTACTTCCCGGCGTACCTGTACCGCGACGACAAGCGGTTCGACCTGCGGGGCAACGACGGCAAGGGTGCCGGGAAGACCTATGCGCAGAACCTCATCGCCGACGAGACGCTGACGTGGGTCACTGCGAACAAGGACAAACCGTTCTTCCTGTACTACTCGATCACGCTCCCGCACGGGCGGCACGAGATCGACGACCAGGGTATTTACAAAGACGAGAAGTGGACCGAACAGCAGAAGAACTACGCGGCCCAGGTCACGCGCCTCGACTCGGACGTCGGCCGGCTGCTCGCGAAGCTCAAGGAACTCAAACTGGACGAGAAGACGTTGGTGATCGTCGCGGGTGACAACGGGTCGTCGTTCGCTCCGAACTCGGAGATCGGCAAGCTGTTCGACCAGACGATGGGCGGGACGCTCCGCGGGTTCAAGCGGTCGCTGTACGAGGGCGGGTTGCGGCAGGCGTGCATCGCCCGCTGGCCCGGCGTCGTGCCCGCGGGCCGGGTGAGCGACGAGCCGTGGGCGTTCTGGGACTTCCTCCCGACGTGCGCCGACGTGATCGGTGCGAAGCTCCCGGCCGAGGCGAAAACCGACGGCGTTTCGATCCTCCCGCTCCTGAAGGGCGGTGATGCCCCGAAGCGCGACTACTTCTACTGGGAGTTGCACGAGGCCGGCCCGAGCCTGCAAGCAATTCGCTTCGGTAACTGGAAGGCCGTCAAGGCCGGTCCGTCGGCGGCCGTCGAGTTGTACGACCTACGGGCCGACCCGGGCGAAAAGACCGACCTGGCCACGAAGAACCCCGACGTCGTTGCGAGGGCCGCGAAGTTGATGGCCGGTGCCCGCGAGGATCACCCGGACTGGCCCCTCCGCGACACCAAGAAGAAGAACTGACACACCCCAGAGCCTCTCCATGCACAGAGTCATTCTTGGTCTCGCGGTACTCCTTGGGGCGAGCTTCACGCCGGCGGCTGTGGCCGCGGACAAGCCCAACGTGCTGTTCATCATCGCCGACGACCTGACTGCGGAAGCGTTGTCCTGCTATCGCAAAGGCACGGCCACAACCCCGGCGGTTGACGGCCTTGCAACTCGTGGCACCCGATACACGCGGGCGTACTGCCAGTTCCCGGTTTGCGGGCCATCGCGGGCGTCGTTCATGTCCGGGTACTACCCGCACGGGTCGGGAACGATGGGCTACGAAAGTGGGCGGAAGCAGATCGGCCCGGACCGCCTCACCTGGACGCAGCACTTCGCCAAACACGGCTACCACACCGCCCGGGTCGGCAAGATCTTTCACATGGGCGTGCCCGGCGATATCGAGCGCGGGGCGGACGGGGCCGACGACCCCGTGTCGTGGCACGAGCGGTTCAACAGCCAGGGGCCGGAGTGGAAGGCCCGGGGCGACGGCGAACTGTTGGAGAACAACCGCGACGGCAAGCTGCCGGTCAAGGGAGGGAACACCCTCGAACTGGTGAAGGCGGACGGCGACGACCTGGCCCACGCGGACGGTAAGACAGCCCAGAAGGCATGTGAACTGCTGAAGAAGTACAAGACCAACGGCAAGCCGTTCTTCCTGGCCGTCGGGTTCGTTCGCCCCCACGTGCCGTTTGTCGCCCCGCGGAACTATTTCGAGCCGTACCCCTGGAAGGATGTGACCCTCCCGAAGAAGGTGGCGGGCGATTGGGACGATATCCCGAAGGCGGGCATCAACTACAAGACCAGCCGCAACCTCGACCTCGATGAGGAGCGGGAGAAGAAGGCCATCGCGGCTTACTTTGCGTCGGTGGCGTACATGGACGCCCAGGTGGCCAAAGTGCTCGATACGCTCAAGGAGGAGAAGCTCGATCAAAACACCGTCGTCGTGTTCACCAGCGACCACGGGTTTCACCTGTGCGAGCACGACTTCTGGATGAAAGTGAGCCTGATGGAGGAATCCGCACGGGTGCCACTCATCATGGCCGTGCCGGGCAAGAAGCCGGGCGTCTGCAACACGTTCGCCGAACTCGTTGACCTCTACCCGACCGTGTCCGAGGTCTGCGGGCTGCCGGTCCCCGAACACATCCAGGGCAAGAGCCTGGCGAAGACGCTCGACGACCCGAAGCACGCCGTTCGCGACGCCGCCTTCTGCGTCAACGGCGGGTCATTCCTCCTCCGCACCGACCGCTGGGCGTACATCCGCCACGGCCGCGACGGGCAGAACGGCAAGCAACTCTACGACATGGAGAAGGACGCCCGGCAGTACACCAACCTGGCCGGGATGCCGGAGTACGCGGCGGCGCTGAAGGACATGGACGACCGACTGACCCGCCGGTTGGCAGAGGTCGAAGACAGCGACATCCGCCGGAACCGACCGAAGAAGTAACTCATACCCAAATCGATATGCTCACATGAGAATCAGGGCCGCCTTGTTGACGCTGCGGACGGTAGTGCTCGCCCTGGTCGGTCTGGTGCTTCTGGGTGGCGTTGCCCCGGCGGCGGAACAGGCGAGGAAGCCGAACGTCGTGTTCATCCTGGCAGACGACCTCGGCTGGGCGGACCTCACGCCCTACGGCAGCACCTTCCACGACACGCCCAACCTGAAGCGGCTCGCCGACCGATCGGTACGGTTCACCAACTCCTACGCGGCCAGCCCGCTGTGCTCGCCGACGCGGTCCAGCATTCTCACCGGCCTGTACCCGGCTCGGACGGGCATCACTGCGCCGGTCTGCCACCTACCCGCAATCCAGTTGGAGAAGCGGCTCGTCGCCGGGTCGCCAAAGTCGCGGGTGATCCAGGCCGACAGCCTTACCCGGCTCAAGGGCGAGTACGTCACGCTCGCCGAGGTGTTCAAGGAGGCGGGTTACGCGACGGCCCACTTCGGCAAGTGGCACCTCGGACACGGCGACGGGTACGAGCCGAAGGACCAGGGCTTCGACGCAGACGTCCCGCACACGCCGAAGGCCCCCGGGCCGGGTGGCGGGTACTTCGCCCCGTGGAAGTTCATCACCAACCCGCAGTTCAAGGGGAAACCTGGCGAGCACATCGACGAGTGGATGGCGGGTCAGGACGAACGGGAGCCCCGCAAGTACAGCCTCGTCGCCTTGGCGGGGGGTGGCGTGTGCCGTCGAGCCCTGTGGTCAAGCCGCCGTTCGTCACAACCCTTTCGGCCATCGCTGAAGACGTCAGTCCTTCTTCAGTACGTTCTCCTCGACAATGCCCGATGGCCCTTGCACATCGGCCACTTTCGCTTTTGGATCGGCGGTTATCGCAGCGTTGCCGTGAACGTGAGCGGGTTTTGGGCTGTCCTTCACGATGATCGCCGTCGCTTGGAATC
>PNLP01000156.1 GCA_013823135.1 Planctomycetaceae bacterium | reverse complement strand
CACAGCGCTCGCCTGCGGGCGGGTGCGTCAGCCCGTGCGGTTGCCCTCATCCACTTCGCAATGTGTACACACCCTTGCCCGCCCCCATTCCGTCCCTCTACACCCCGAACCGGAGTGGCCCGTGGTTCTCCTCGTTGCACTCGTGATCTTCGTGTTCCTGGCCTGGGCGACGTGGGCCGTCTCGGTGGCGTGCTACTCGTCGACGTTCACCGAATCGGCCGACCTCACCGCCGACCCGAACTACCCGACCGTCTCCGGCTACGCCATTGCCGCGGTGGTGGTGACGAGCTTCGTCCCGTTCCCGCTCGGCTACCTCGCGGCGCTCGTCGCCTGGGGGGTGGCGGTGTACGGCTTCTTGAACCTGTCGGGCGGCCGGGCGACGGTCCTGTTCGCCTACCTGGCCGGCTGGTCGGTCGTCACCCGGTTGGTCATCCTTGGCGTGCTCAGCGCCACCGCGAAATGAGTCTCGCGCATGCGTTACATCCAACATCCTTGGAGGCCGACATGATGTACCTGCTTGCCGCCGTCGTGATCTGGCTCCTGGCGTGGTGAGGCGGTTTTCCGAACTCTTCAGCCGGAGTTGATCTGATGGCAAAGAGTGTCACCATCGACGAGTTGCACCTGACAATCCGCATCCCCGGCGACCTGCCCGACGACGCGGCCGAAGGTGTTCGCGAAACGCTGGCCGGGGACGAGTTCATGAGCCGGTTGCGTCGAGCCGTCCGCGTTGCCGTTCGCGAGTTTCCCGCACTGGCCGTTGTCCGTCTGTCGCTGACCCGCTGATTGCCGATAAGCGGTACTCGGCCTCGTCCCTCCCAGATCTCATGGGTAGGAGGGACGAGCCGAGGACCGCAGACGGCATCTTCCCACTCAGTGGCGTCAGACCTTTCTTTACGTATCAGCGGGAGTGTGCTGTCGCCCGGATGCTGCAAGCATCATCTGTTGCAATCACTATCCAATCCGAATCCCTTTGTCGTTGAAGAAGTGCATCTCGTCGCGGACCGAGTAGTAGGCGCAGAAGCCTAACGGCTCCCCTTTGGGCGTGTAGAAGTTAAACCCGTTGAAGTTGTTAGGTAGAGCATATCCCCCGGATTGAGGGTCGATGACGATACGCTGGTCGGACACCGGGCGGACTTCGCTCGCGGGGCGTGGGAACGATCCCAGCGAGCCCCCGGAGGGAGAGTTCACAATCTCCCAGAGGATGTCGTATGCCTCGCAGGCCTTGTCTTGGGCGTTATCGGCTCTCTCAAACCGGTCAGCCCACCGACGAGACGCTGAACTCGCCACCCGTCCGGTTCCTGGTGCGACTTCTCCGACTGCTCCCGCACTCGCGACTCGCCCTCCGCTTCGCTCAATGTAGGGTGCGGATTTCACGGCGGCTTTTTCGCCGCCAACGATCGCTTTCCCCGCCTGCGGGGCGACCTTCGCACATCCCATTGCAAACACGAAGGCAGCGAGAACCGTTGCGACAACGACTTCTTTCATCTTGGTCTCCGCTCTTGAGGGCTCCCTGTTCGTGCAACGGGCCATGCTTTAGAAGCATGGTTCACGTGGCACAGCAGCGATGGCATGGAAGTCGCTCAAATGCACGCCGGAGTGCAACTGCGATAGACTCACGGCTGCTTGGGTTTCTTCTGGGATTCCTCATAAATGGTTCTCCCCACCACAAACAGGACGATGAGCACGACGATCCCACCCCACCCGATTGAGTCTTTGACCCTGAAGAACGCTGTCTCCACCGGCGATTTTTTCCTTTCGCCCGATCCCGGAGTTGTGGCGGTCTTCGGTGAGGTTGGCGTAGGAGCAGTGCCCTTCGGCGGGGTCACTGAGCGACGGTGCTCATCGACAATCGAGAAGGGGGCGGGGAGCGAGACGCCCTCAACCCCGGTGAAAACCATGTCGTCCACTTTCCACCCGTCCGACTGGACGACACGGACATGCCCTTCCACGCGAACACGTTTGCCCTGTTCTTGAATGAACCACGTACCACGGAAACCAATCAGTTTGGTGTTTGAATCAGGGCCATCAACCTCACGCCCCACCTCGAAGTCGTTATTAGGATCGGTCGTCGTATTCTCGGCTTCAATCGCATCCATCACTGGGTGCATTCGAGCCGTGGCGTACTTCTTTGCTTCGGTGGCCGATTTCGCTTCGTCCCATTTCTTGCACACTTCCATCGGGTTGAGTGGACGGAGCAACTCGTACACGCCCCAAGCCATCAGCCCGAGCACAAGCACGGCGACAATTACTCTGGCAGGACTCGGGCTTCCCGATTGCCCGGTTGAGGCCCCGGACTTGGCGGGATCGGCTTGAGCCAGGAAGAAGCGAAGGCACTCGTCGTCTGAAGAACTGTGCGTCCGAGCAGTGCCCGCGAACGCGGCGAGCACATGCTCTCCGATCGCCGTCAGCCACGGCCCGAACTCACCGTCTCGCAGTTGGGCCGCAGCAGTGCGTGGTGAGTCCCGACACGTCTGCAAGAATCCCGCCAGATCTGTAGCCGTCAACCCATTACGGAATCGAAACGCGCGAGGGTCAGCGGTTGGTGGCGACGGGAGGGGTGCCGTCGGGGGCGGCACGGCTGGCACTGTTGCCACTCGCGGTTCGTTCGCCGCAACGACCGACGCACTGCCTTCGACTGTCGCGGTTGGTCCGATCCCCGGCGTTTGCACAAGCGGCACCCATTTGGTCCCTCCGATCATGCAGGCTTTCGTCTGCCACGTCGCCCCTCCACTCGCCAGCTTCGCGTGAATGTCCGCGACCGTAAACGGGCCGGTTGGCACGTCGCTGGTGAGAAGCCAGTATTGATCGGCAGTGGGCGAGTTGTCGGGCATTTGAGCACTCTCGATGAAGCCCAGCGATTGTGGAACACCCTCGAAGGGTGACCGCCCAAAGACTCTGAACGTCACTTCTCGATCTTGCAGTTCGGCAACGCATTCTGGAGTTCTTTCACGCCTGCGTCGGTTATCTCGGTGCCCCTCAGTTTGAGTGAAGTCAGCTTGTGAAGTGCGACGAGTTCCTTGAGCCCCACGTCTGTCACTTTGGTGGCATTTAAGTCAACCTCGGAAAGATTCTTGAGTGCAGTGAGTTCCTTCATCGCGGAGTCGGTAACTTTGGTGCCGCCAAGTTCAAGGATCGTGAGATTCTTGAGCGTTGCGATTTGCTTCACGCCATCATCCGTCACCTTCGTGTTAGCCAACCCGAGTCCGGCAAGGCTTGGTAGTGCGGCGAGTTCCTTCATTCCCGAGTTGGTAATGTTGGTGCTGTTCAAATCGAGTCCTGCGAGGTGTTTCAGCGGTGAGAGTTCTTTCAATCCCGCGTCCGTGATCGCCGTGCCTCCCAAATCCAGGACGCGAAGATTCTTGAGTTGGGTGATTTCCTTCAGTTCCGCATCCGTGACCTTGGTGCCGATAAGGTCCACTTCAACGATTGGTTTGTTTGGCTGCTGGTCGTCGCGAGAGAACTTTCCCCCCAATCTCTTCACAAACGCGGTCACCTTTTCTTCGACCTCGGGAGCGATCGGGTCGGGCTTGACCGCACGCGGTTCGGCCTCCCAACTCATCTCCTTCCCTCGAATCGTCACCTTCACATCCCAGACCGTGGCTCCGAGTCTGGCTTCTCCGACAAAGCCGCCATTCGAGTCGTCGCGGAGTTGAATTGAATCAACCTTCTGCTGTGTGCGCTGTTCCAGTTTTTCTCGCACTTGTTGCTCGGCGGCGGAGCGGGTCGGTTTCGCGTCCGAGCCCCGCTCAACGAACCGTTGGATCGGGGTTCCGATCCAGAGGCCGCCCAGGAGCAAGCCGAAGACACAACTCAGTCGAACCAGATGTGTGTTCTTCGGCCCGATGCGTTTGGAGACTTTCAGGAGGCGTTCCCGAGGAGCGAACAACCCGCGAAGTGACAACGCCACCAGCACCAAGCCGACACCAGCCTGCCAGAGATCACCACCTAACACCAACAAGAGCAACAAGAAAATGATCGGGACGACGATGAGGGCCGCGACCTCCCTCGTTGCCGCCATCATTGTTGGATGCTTTGCAACAGGGACCGGGTCATCCCCCTGTCGGTGCGGTGGCTTTGGGGCTGACTCGCCGACTGAAATCCCCGGAACTTCATTCACCGGCACCCAACCCACGCCGCCGACCGGCCGTGCAGTCGCGTTCGAGGGCAACTCCCCTGCTTGGAGTTTGGCCTGGATCTCGGCCACCGAGGACGGCGTCGAGTCGTTGCCAGCCAGCAACCACTTTCGCGTTTCGGGCGGTGCCGGGACAGGGACGGGTTGAGGTGGCGGTTCCGAAGGTAAAGGGATGGTCGTTAGCTCGGCAACTTCTGTATTCGCGACCCCCGGCCCGAAGCCCGGCGTCTGCACCAACGGAAGCCATTTGCCGCCACTGATCGGGCATGCCGAGGTTTGCCACGTCGCCTCACCGTTCGCCAACTTAGCGTGAATTTGGGCGACCGTGAACGGGCCGCTCGGAACTTCACCGGTGAGGAGCCAGAATTGTTCGTTGGACGGGGCGTCGAGCATAGCCGCCTACATCTTCGATCAGATTGTCACTCATAGT
>PNLP01000155.1 GCA_013823135.1 Planctomycetaceae bacterium | reverse complement strand
AGTTCCGACAAGAACGACGTGGTGATTGTTCTTTGATGGAGTTCGCCCGATGACAACTATCAACTTCGATGAAGCATTCCATGTACTGACCGGGAACCCGCCGTTTCCGTGGCAGAAGGCGTTATATGAACGGTTCATTTCGGATCGCCCGGACAACATTCCGTCCTCGTGCAATTTGCCAACAGGTTTGGGCAAGACGTCGGTGATCGCGGTATGGCTAATCGCGCTGACGAACCACCCCGACAAGATGCCGCGTCGCTTGGTGTACGTGGTGAATCGCCGCACGGTGGTTGACCAGACCACCACAGAGGTTGAGAAGTATCGCACCAATCGCGCGAAGGCGGGCATTCCGGAGGTGTTGGCTATCAGCACGCTTCGCGGACAGTTCGCGGACAACCGGGAGTGGAGCGCCGACCCGTCGCGACCGGCGGTGATTTGCGGCACCGTGGACATGATCGGGAGCCGCCTACTGTTCTCGGGCTACGGTTGCGGCTTCAAAACGCGACCGTTGCACGCGGGTTTCTTGGGTCAGGATTCGCTGCTCGTTCACGACGAAGCTCACCTGGAACCAGCATTTCAGATGTTGATCGAAGCCATTCAGAAAGAGCAAGCTCGTTGCAAGGACCTCAGACCTATGAAGGTGATGGAGTTGACTGCAACCTCGCGAGGCGAAGGTGAAGTGTTCGGATTAACCGATGCAGACCGCGCGAACACGGAGGTACACAAGCGAATCAACGCGAAGAAAACGATTCACCTCGTCGAGAACAAAGACGAAAAGAAATACGCCGAGGAGATTGCCGACCTGACTTTGAACTGTGGGAAGCGGCATCCTGACACGGCGATCATTGTGTTCGTTCGCAAAGTAGATGATGTGGAGAAGATCGTAAAAAAACTCCCCAAAGATTCGTCCGAGCAATTAACAGGAACGCTCCGTGGGCTTGAACGCGATGGATTGGTTCGGAAGCCGGTCTTCCAGCGATTCCTCCCGCCGTCGAACCGCGCCAAGGACGTTCCTCCCCAGTCAGGTACGGTTTACCTCGTCTGCACAAGCGCGGGCGAAGTGGGCGTCAACATCTCTGCGGATCATCTCGTGTGCGCTCTCTCCACCTTCGAGAGCATGGCCCAGCGATTCGGTCGTGTGAATCGCTTTGGTGAACGAGACGATACTGAGATTCACATAATCTATCCGACGAAGTTTGAGGACGAGAAGCCGCCTCAACTGCAGATGCGGAATACGCTCGCATTGCTTCAAAGTCTCAAGGGGAATGGCAGTCCTACAGCGATCGGAAGCCTCGATCAGAACGATCGCCTTGCCGCATTCGCCCCGACGCCGACGATCCTGCCCACATCCGACATCCTGTTTGATTCCTGGGCGCTCACCACGATCAACAGACCGCTTGTCAAAGCAAAACTCCCCGGTCGCCCCCCGGTCGAACTCTACCTGCACGGCGTGGCGGAGTGGCAACCGCCGGAAGCACACGTCGCTTGGCGTGAGGAAGTCGAACTCATCACTGGCGACTTATTGACGGAGTACGAACCGGAAGACCTACTTGCCGAATATGCGTTGAAGCCTCACGAACTGCTCGGCGACAACGTGAACCGCATCTTCGACCGCTTGAAGAAACTGAAAGCCAAAGCGACAACTCCGGTGTGGATCGTCGACGAGGACGATTCGGTTGAGGTGACAACCCTCGGAACGCTCATTGAAGCCGGTAAGGATGAGTTGAACGACAAGACGGTGTTGCTTCCACCTTCCGCAGGCGGTTTGGCAAACGGGTTCCTCACAAGCGAATCCCTCAACGCCAACGACGTGTCTGGCGAGTTACACGATGAGGAGGGTAATCCACGTCGGCTACGAGTTTGGGACAATGCGGAAGCCTCGAACAACATGCGGCTGATTCTCACGATCGACACGAAACCTGACACAGACGAAGCGGAAGACGAATCGTCGGGGGGTCGATTATGGAAGTGGTACGAGTTGCGAAAAGGCGGCGACGGCGAAGGTGTGAAGAACAGCAAACTGCCGGTGCTGTGGAACGTTCACACTGACGATGTCGTGTGCAACACACGGCGAATCGTTGAAAAGCTCCCACTGCCGGAGGACCTCAAGAAAGCGGTCATCTTTGCGGCCGAGTGTCACGATCTTGGCAAGAAGCGGAAGCTGTTTCAGACTGTTCTCGGCAACCGCGAATACCCGTCGATCGAACTCGCGAAGTCTGGCAAGAAGGGCGGAAGGGCGGAAGAGAGATATCGCCACGAGTTCGGTTCACTGATCGACACGGAGAAACACCCCGAGTTCGATTCATGGGGTGATTTGAAAGAGTTTGTCTTGCACATCATCGCGACGCACCACGGGCGCGGACGTCCACACTTCCCCGCGAACGAAGCCTTCGACCCTGAACGTTCTGACGCGGCGGCTGTGAAAGTGGCACGCGAGACGCCACAGCGTTACGCACACTTGCAACGCAAGTACGGCCGTTGGGGTTTGGCGTATCTGGAATCGCTATTGCGAGCTGCCGACTACGCCGCGAGTGCAAAGCCATCCGCGTTTATGGAGGAGAAGAAATGAGCATCGTCGTAAACGTGGACCCGACGAACCCCGGTCAGTTCTTCGCCTGCTGTGGCCTGCTGGAACTCGCCGACCGCCTTTGGCCTGGTGCTGAAGGATGGTTCCAAAAGACTACGTTTTCCATTGTCTGCGAAGGCACTCCAAGCCAGTTGTTTGACGCGCTGGTTGCTTGCCCCCTCACGAACGCGATGAATGAAGCCCAGCATCTTCGATTCAAGCAGATCACGGCAATGAAAGTGAAGGAGCGCAAAAGTACGCCCGGTGTTGAGGATGAGGAGAAGGAACTCGGATCATTGCTCCGGGAGGCTCCGATTGTCCTCAAGCAGTCGTTCAACATCACACTGGACTGGTATGCCGACGCATCCGCAGGTGGGAGTCGCTTCAAAACATGGGCCGGTCGGCAATCGGTTCTCGACATCTCGACCGCGATGAAAGACGCATTGAAGGCAACCGCGTGGCGAACGGAAGACTGCCTCTCGTATTCCGTCACGAAATGCGGTTTGCCGTTCAACTTCGACTCCGACCTCGGCGCACAAGGCGGGGCCATCGATGTCGGGTTTAGCTTCGACCCACTGGCGAGCAGCGCCCTCACTCGAATCGAGTCATCGGCCCGACCTGCCCTTGAACTGCTCGCCTTCATCGGCTTGCAGCGTTTCCGACCCACTGAAATCAAGGGCGAGAATCGGTTCCTGTACACCGCGTGGAATCGACCGCTACCAATACAAGTCGCAATGCCCGCCGCATGCGGAGCGTTGCCAATCGCCGGAGCGGATCGGTACGAGTTCCGGTTGTTGTACCGCACGAAGTACCTGAAGAGTTTCCTGCCCGCAATTCCCTTTACTGGAGGTTCCGATGAGTGATTTGGCCCAGTTCGATACGTGGCTCACGACCGACAATTTCGCGGCGCTCGTGATCCGCGAATACCTCGAACCGGTCGAAGGACCGGACGGCGTGCTGTTCCCCGCGACCTATGCCGCAGCGGAGGACAAAAAGGTGTTCCCCGGCGGATACAACATCGACCCGCCAGAAGGCGACAAGAACGTTTGTCTCGTCGATAGCGTTGGCTCACAAGCGAACCGCATCGAGCCAATGTTCGCCAAACCCGACTACGCTCACTTGGTTCCGCAGATCGCGGTCAAGGCGGGCGAGAAGTCTGTGAGCATTCTGGAAGCGGGCCACCGTGCGGGTGATGCGCTCGTCCGCTGCACACCGCTACAGAAGCAACTCCAAGATGCTTTCAAGGCCGTGCTGAAAGGAGACGCGGAACCGCTGGCTCGCGTAGCGCCGACTTCGCTTGTGTTCGGCGTCTGGGATTCACGCGACACTCAGGCGAAGTTGCCCCGCCTCGTCGCTTCTACGATTCGAGCGTTCGATGTGAAACGCCTCAAGCGGTCAGCACAGTTCAACCCCGCGACAGATTACATCGGGTCCAAACTGCTCGAAGAAACTGCCGACAAAAAGCTGAAGGATGCCTACGCCGAGCGTGGCTTCGTCCACGTCCCCGCTACTGGTTCTCACGGTGGCGTGATCGCAACTGGCGAAATCCGTCGAGATGCGACGCTCAGTCTTGCCGCATTGCGGTTGCTCGCGGGCGGCGATGCGAAGAAAACGCTCGAACTGCGTCGCTACATTCTCGGCCTGTCGCTCGTCTCGTTCCTGTCGAACTCCTCAACGTATCTTCGTCAGGGTTGCAATCTGGTGCCGAGCGAGAAACCCCGCGTCTTCAACCTTGTGCATTCGGACGGCAAACGCGATTCACAGAAACTCACCTTGGCGGACGCGTTGAAGTACGCCACTGCCGTTGCGAAAGCCTTCGACGTGAAGAAGGGTGAAGAGGTCGTCTTTGATCCCAAACTGGCACAGGCGGACATCAAGGGTGAAGGATCGGCACAAACGACGCGAACAACTCGCGCACGCCGAGGTGCTGCCGCCACGGATGCGACGGACGCAGCGGGAGGCACCACATGAATTCGGTCCTCTGCATCACGATTCGCTTCCTGTACTGCGCCCC
>PNLP01000154.1 GCA_013823135.1 Planctomycetaceae bacterium | reverse complement strand
AAAACTTATCGGTTGTCCATGCCCGAAAAGTCTCCCGCGAGAGTCACCCACGATCTACCTGCCGCTGGCGACGCACTCGTTGTGCCACGCTTTCGGCCGGCTTAATTACAGGAGTCTCGATGCCCGACAATCCGCCGTCTTCACCTGCGACGGGCGTCTCCCGCGAGTTGATCGCGGACCTTCTCGGCCGAATCCTGGCCGAACACTGGCTGCGGCAGAAGAGCCGAAAAGGTGTAAGCCACTGCGGCAACTCAGAACAAACACATCAGAATCCAAATGTCGGTCAGACACTTTGGCCCGTAGAATGAGAGATCAATCGTCCTCCTCGTCCATCTCCACCGAAAAGGATTTCGGATGCCGCCTTCCACCACCCCCAAAACCGGCCCATCCCCAATCCAGTGGACAACTCAGGCTCTGAATGCGTTTTGGACGGCTCATGCCGATTGGGCGCGGTCTCTGCCCGAGAACCAGCCACACTATGCGATTCCTGCTGCCGCGATACAGGGGCCGCAGTTGCAGCGGGTGTTCGGAGAGAAGTTGGAGATCGAACGGGAATTCACACGGCTGTGTGATGCAAACGGAATCGTCGGAGTGTGGGGAACTCGCACCGTTGCCTACCATCATCTGACTCGCCAGCCGCTTCAACTCGATTCCACCTTGCTCGCCGCCTATGGCTGGACTGCCCAGCAAGGCGCAGCGATACAAACCGCAGCAGGCCAATCGGACATCGCTCACGATCGGTTGTTGGGGGTTGTTGGCTGGCTGCTCACCGAACCGGTTTTCTTGAACGATGTCGCCCAACTCCAAGCCGAGTACGAAGCGTTGCCTGCGTGTACTCGGCCCAACTTTCCACTGGGACGAGTTGTATGTTTGGACGGTTCAGACCTCAGCGAGGCTGAGTTCCCGGCCGCAACAGCCGCGTTTGCAGTGAACCTGCGTCAGTTTCTGGATCGGTGGGGATTAACGCAACTGGCGACATGGGATCTGCCCAATCCGCAAGGACCGCTGTTGCCGAACCTGTTACCGGAGGGACCGGCTCGCCCTGCGTACGGGATACACATTTTCGTTCCCCTCCACTACCCACTCCAGGGCGATGATGACTTGCTTGGTCGTGTCCGGGAATTCCAGCAACAACAAGCTGCGGAACTCGGACTCCCCCCAGGCGTTGCCGGGATCGCACATCACGCTCTGTACGCTCAGATGTTCCGTTTGATTCATCTTGATCGGGCCGTTCGCGGGCGGTTCCAAGACCGCGGACCGCGTGGAATCGTTTCCGCTCTTGAAGCTGCTGCCGCTCCTTATCTCGGCCGCGGCGGCGACTCCGTCCATCGGCTCTGGAAGTGGATTCGCACCTGTCGACGCGGTGATCGACTGACCATTCGCCGACTTCAGGGCTGACCGGAACACCTCCAAACGGGGTCCCAAGTTTCTCAAACTTGGACCCCGAATCACCCACCCATCAACTGGCAAGATCACGGGCACGAAGGATTCGTGTCTCCGGCGAGATCGGCCATGGGTGCGAAGAAACTGAACCTCAGCGCGGACGAGATTGCCAGCCCGTTCACGGGTGAACAGGCGACGCGTTTCCCACCAATTCTATCTCCCGAGCAACTCGCCGAGTTGCTCGGCAAAAGCGTCAAAACCGTTTACGAATGGATGGCCAAAGGCCGTCTCGATGGAGCGTACCGCAAACGGGGCAAGCACGCCCTGTTCTGGCGTGACCGCGCCCTCGACATCATTTTCAATGGAAAGGAGTGGAACTGATGGCCGACGAGCCAAACCGTATCCGCGTGGGTGAACGGATTACGATTTTCCGCCGCGGCGCGAAGAAGATTTGGTGCGCCGATTTTTGGCAAGACGGGGTCCACCGCAAAGTGTCCTTGAAGACGAGCAACAAGAAGATCGCCATCGAGCGGGCTACCAAACTCGCTGCCGATCTAACGGGAGGCATGTACCGGCAAGCACCTCCTGTAATAACCGCGCAAAAAGCAGTGGAGGATTACCTGACCTCGCTGAAGACGGAGAATCGTGCTCCCAAGACGCTCGCAAAGTACCGTGGCGTTTTCGCTCTGTTCATCGCTTTCCTCGAGCGTCACCGGATTACGCGACTCGGGCAGGTGACGGCCGGGCACTTGGACCGATATCGTGCCGAGCGGAAGGAAACACGACACCAAAAGACGATTTACTGCGAGGGGGTAATCATCAAGCAACTCTTCAAGTGGGCGAAGAGTCGCAAATTGATCGCAGATAACCCCCTTTGCGAAATCAAGCTCAACAAGCCGCCGATGGAGCCGAAAGCGGGCCCAAGCCTGGAACAACTGAACGCAATTCTTGCCGCTGCAGACGAACCACTGCGGAGCGAACTCGTGGTGCTGGCGTTCACGGGTATGCGTGCGGGGGAACTCCAACGGCTCCGCCCCGAGGACGTCGATCTTGAGAGTAGTTGGGTCAACATTCGCTCGCGCCCAGGGGCCGAGACGAAAACCCGCCAATCCCGGAAGGTTCCGATTCACCCGCGATTGCGGGCGGTGTTGGTGGTGTTGCCGAAGACACGCCGGCCGTGGTTGTTCACGGCCGGACCCAGCAAGAAGTTCCCTGCTGGCGAGAACCACATGAGCGCGAAGCGGATGAACGAACAGTTCACGCGGCTCGTCGGCAAACTTGGCATGCCCGTCGGCCGCGACAGCGGTTTCGTGATTCACAGCCTGCGCCACTTCTTTGAAACGTTCACGGTGAACGCGAGCATCCCGCAGCGGGTGGTCGATACCTGGCTGGGGCACCGGTCGGACAAGAGCATGGCAGCTATTTACTACAAGTTGAGCGACGCGGATTCGCAGTCGTTCATGGCGAAAGTCCCGTTCGGGACCGGCGGGCCGGCAGCCGTTGCCGGCAAGGAGGAAGAGTGATGAATGGATTCGTGCTGTATCTGTTGTTGCTGGTCGTTCCCGGTTGTTCCCAGGGATCGTCCCTGGACAAAACCGGGACAAGTGGAGTGCAATTCGGAAGTGTCGGTTCAAAAACGCTGGAAAAACAAGAGCCCGCCGAGGCGGGCTCTTTTCTAGCGGAGAGGGCGGGATTCGAACCCGCGGTAAGATTTTACTCCTACGCCGCTTTAGCAAAGCGGTGCTTTCGACCACTCAGCCACCTCTCCAAGTGACTATCAGCAAACACTTTACGTCGTCTTTTCTTCACCCAACTCGCGTTCGTTGACACCAGCACTGACACCCGATACTCTTGGGCAATGGTTGAGGCGTCGTAACCGCCCAAACCACACCAGTGACACCCGTTTGTAAGGAACGGTTCACATGCCCGAGAAACATCTTAGTACCTCAACCAAACCGAGCAAGCCCTATCCCACCTTCCCGCTTTTTCCCCACGCAACCAAGCGTTGGGCGAAGAAGATTCGCGGTCAAACGCTCTACTTCGGTCCTTGGGACGACCCCGATGCGGCGCTCGCGAAGTATCTCTTGGAGAAAGACGCCCTTCACGCCGGCCGCAAACCCCGTGAGGTGTCTACGGGTGTCACGGTGAAGAACCTGGCCAACGCCTTCCTCAACCACAAGAAGGCTTTGCAAGACGCAGGTGAACTCTCGCCGCGAACATGGAAGAACTGCGAGGAAGCGACCACGGTTCTCGTGACGCAACTCGGCAAGTCGCGTCTCATCGCGGATCTCGGGCAAGACGACTTCGCAAAACTCCGAACGTGGATGGCGAAGAAGTGGGGTCCCGTTCGCGTGGGAGATTTCATCCAACGCATCCGGTGCGTGTTCAAGTATGCGTATGACTTGGAAATGATCCCCACACCGGTGCGGTTCGGTCCGGGGTTCGCACGACCCACCAAGAAGACGCTCCGGCTCGACAAGGCGAAACGTGGCCCGAAGATGTTCGAGGCTGAAGAGATTCGCAGGATGGTCAATGGCGCGACTGTTGACGCGGGGGGCGAATCGGTGCTCGTGCAGCCGACTACCTCAATGAGGGCGATGGTTCTACTCGGTGTGAATTGCGGCTTCGGGAACTCCGACTGCGGCACATTGCCCCTCTCCGCGCTCGATCTCGATGGTGGGTGGGTGAGCTATCACCGGACAAAGACGGGTATCGCTCGCCGATGCCCGTTGTGGCCTGAAACGGTGTCCGCGCTCCGGGCGCTACTGGCAGAACGGAAGGAACCGAAAGACCCCGTCCACACGGGCTTAGTGTTCATCACCTACAAGGGCGAGAGTTGGCACAAGCCAGAAGACCGCAACCCAATCTCCGGGGAGACTCGGAAACTCCTCAACGCGCTGGGGATCGAGGGGAAACGGAACTTCTACGCGTTGCGCCACACGTTCGAGACGGTCGGCGGGGAATCTCGCGATCAAGTCGCCGTCGACCACATCATGGGCCACGCACGCGACGACATGGCCAGCGTCTACCGTGAGCGAATCAGCGACGAGAGGCTGAAGGCGGTCACGGACCATGTGAGGAAGTGGGTTTTTGATTCCACTGGCGATGACAGTGACAACAAGAAACTGGTAACCTGATTCGCGAGCAGACCGCCGGGAGTAGCTACCCGTCGAAGGCTCCGACTGTCGCCTCGGGATCGTGTGCCCGTGTTCGTCCGGTCGGAGCCGGTCTGTTCAAACACACGAGATCAGCATGTCCGACCAAACGCCCTTTCGGGATGCAGCAGCGAGCTCACTCTTGGCGATTAGAGTTGCGGCACACAGCATTGTACTGCGCCCC
>PNLP01000153.1 GCA_013823135.1 Planctomycetaceae bacterium | reverse complement strand
CAACCCACAGCCGACACGCGGAGGATGTCGACCGAGATTTCCGTGACCAAGGCCAACCCAACAATTCCATCACGACAACGGAGCAAAGAAGTGCCACCACCTGATACGAACGGTCACACGCCACCCCGCGGCGACCCACCTGACCCGCTGTTCGCCGCCGAAGAGTTGCGTGACGCCCTGGCCGACGCGACCACGAAGGCCACACGGCTTGTCGCGGCCTTACGGCAGACGAGGAAGGAAAAGAAAGTGTTATCCGCCGTCCTGACCAACCTCAAGCAACTTAACCTGGGAGCGGGAGGCTTGCCATGACGACTCTCGTCACCCAGCGATTCCACAATCTGGCCGGGACACTCGCCGAACTGAAGGTGAAGGTTCGCACTGCTCTGGCAACCGAACTTGCCAGTGCCGTCGGGACCGCCGTCAGGGACTTACTCGTGGTGGCCATGGTGGATCGCATCATTGCGACGCCACCGCGAGTCGTGAACAGACCCGGACTTCCCAAACGCGGGGGGTGGCGGATCGACGAGGACGATGAACGCGACGACTGGGGCGGGCCGAAAGATCCCTGGTCCGAGGACGATGACACTCGCACCGAACCCAGGCCCACCCGGTACGAGCACGGTCTCGACCGCGAGAAAGAGGAACCCGTGGCAGCCATCCCCGCCGCCACGGCAGTGGCGGTCGGCGTTCATGTGGGCCGCTGGTGGCTGGCACGCCAGGGTACGGTTTCCACCGCCGTGGGCGTCGGGGTACTTGCCACGGCTCTCGGGTTTGCGGGCGGGCCGCTCGCTCGGGCCGCCCTGGCCGTGCTCGCCGCTGCGACCGATCTGCTGACTGCGGAATCTGCTCTCGCTCGTCTTGATCCGTCCTGAAGTCACTTCCGTCACTTCGACCACACGATCACGACCAACTGCCCGTACAGATCCCCGGCATTCCAGCCCGAGGATCGCCGGCGGGAGTGGTACGTACCCGCGGTCGAATGATGACGGTCTCACCGCACGCTTCACCCCATGCACACCTACACCGAACCGGAGGAACTGACCATGTCCGCAACCGCCACGATGAACGGTAAGCCCCAACGCAAGCAATTGGGCGACCAACTCGACAGGCTCGACTCGATCATCGACGCACTGGCCGAGGGCTTGCCCGGAGCGGTGGCCGACGCCTGCCGCGACGGGGCACGCCTCGCCGTGAAAGACGCCATTCTCGAAATCATCGGCAACCCCGAACTGCGGGCGTTGATCGCACCTCAGCACACGCACCTGCCGAGCCCGCCCGCCCCGACCGTGCCCGAACCCGCCCCTGCCCCGGAACCGAAGCCCTCCCTGTGGAGCCGACTGAAGGCGAAAGTCGCCGCAGTGCGTGACTCGCTAACGGGTGCGACGACGAAGGCCAAGGATGCCGTCGCGACCCGGTACGCGGCGGCCAAGGAGGCCGTGGTCGCGGTCGGCAGGGCCACGGGCGAAGCCTTCCCACTTCAACGGGTTGGCCTCGTCGCGTCGAGCGTCGGCCTGGTGGTCGGGGTCGCCTGCCTGCTCGTCCCGCAAACCATGTCCGCGGCCGTCGGTGCGATCGGAGCCGTTTGCACGACGGTGAGCGTCCAAACCGGGTTCTGGCTGAGGAAGGCGGCTCTCCGGGTCGGCCTGATGAGTTGATCGCGGCGGGTGGGCGGGGTGAGTTCGCGTGCGGAGTTGGAACGGGGGTAATCGGCCGGTCACAGCGTCCGCCTTCGGGCGGGGGCTTCAGCCCGTGCGGTTTCCTTCATCCACTTCGCCATTCGAGTACACCCTTGCCCGCCCCCATTCCGTCCCTCTACACCCCGAACCGGAGTGGAACGTGGTTCTCCTCATTGGACTCGTGATCTTCGTGTTCCTGGCCTGGGCGACGTGGGCCGTCTCGGTGGCGTGCTACGCGTCGACGTTCACCGAATCGGCCGACCTCACCGCCGACCCGAACTACCCGACCGTCTCCGGCTACGCCATCGCCGCGGTGGTGGTGACGAGCTTCGTCCCGTTCCCGTTCGGCTACCTCGCGGCGCTCGTCGCCTGGGGGGTGGCGGTGTACGGCTTCTTGAACCTGTCGGGCGGCCGGGCGACGGTCCTGTTCGCCTATCTGGCCGGTTGGTCGGTCGTCACCCGGCTCGTCATCCTGGGCGTGCTCAGCGCCACCGCGAAATGAGTCTCCTGCGTGCGTTACAGCCAACATCCTTGGAGGCCGACATGATGTACCTGCTTGCCGCCGTCGCGATCTGGCTCCTGGTGTGGTGAGGCGGTTCCCGAACCACACGTGCCGGAGTCCGCACCATGGCGAAGCCCAAGACCGTTGTGATCGACGAGTTGCACCTGACAATCCGCATCCCGACCGACCTGCCCGACGATGCGGCCGAGGTAGTTCGCGAGACCCTAGCCGGCGACGAGTTCATGAGCCGGTTGCGTCGTGCCGTCCGCGTTGCGGTTCGCGAGTTTCCCGCACTGGCTGTCGTCCGTCTGTCGCTGACCCGTTGAGGCGGCGATTTGACGTTGTCCGAACCCAGCCGCATCTTCTCGACTGGAGAAGGTGCGGCGAGGTCGTGTCCATACAACTCGCACCCGCGGGACTTGGCGAACTCTCCTTTACGTATCAGCCATGAGTTTGCGTAGCGTCATCTTGCTTGGGAGACACCAGGCCCAGCACCGACAGCCAGATCTCTCCGTAAGGAGTGACTCCGATCCCCACAAGTGATGCGGCCCGGCGTGCTTCGTTCTGCGTCTCAGGTGGTCGCACGAGCGTTGGCGGTGGCACTGACGAGTTCGATGAACTGCGCATCAGCAGTGAACCACCGATCAAGACACCAAACAACCCAAGCAACCCCACAATCCAGAGCGGTTTGCCAACGCGGTGTTGGCCACCAGCAACAGGCTCAAGGACTACCGAACCTTCGGGGAAACTGGATGCTCGGGTCAATGCAATGAAGTGTTGAGCATGGACTGCGTGCTGTTGCAATTTGTCGCGTCCCACGAATCCGGTTGAGACGACGACGAACGGCCTTCGTTCGGCTGGCTTGCTGGCAACTTGGTGCAGGAGTCCGGCAACTCGGTGCTGATTGCCCTCGGTCGAACGAAGCCCGACGCGGAATTGCAAAGGCAGGTCGTCAGATCCGGAGATGGATGCGACCGGAGGAACAGCGAGCGGTTCGATGCCGACTTGTCCGGTCGTCTGCCGTTTGTACGCTGCCTCGGCATAGACCAGCAGATGTTGTTGGATGGCGGAAGCCTCCTCAGCAAGTAACCCCGCAGCCAAGCGAAGAACAGTTTCTCGGTCGTTGGAATCGAATTCCAGTAGAAGGGTATCGTTGATAAATCTTTGCGCGTGATCTTGTCTGTTGGTTTTGAGATTGGCGACCAGCAAGCCGACCCGCCACCGCTCCTCTAGGAAAATGAAGGTCGATGCCGGGTGTGCATCCTGATCTGCAACAAGTTCACGGTGAAGCTCCTTGAGCACGTGGCTCAACTGGCTCTGGCCGACTTCTGGAAACCAGCGGTAGTCTTCCGGGCGGTCGCGGGTGTGCAGGGCGGCGGCAATCGGTTGCACCTTGAGGCTGTTCGTGCCCATCACTTCACCTCCAACAGCGACTCGTTGCCGTACTTTTTGTACCCCGTGTTGCGGTCACGGCAGAAGGCACGCAAAGATTCCGCGAACGCAGATCGTCGCCCGCTCATGTTCCTGATGATGGCGCTGAAGACGCTTTCCCCCGGTTTGCAGATGGCACTCCAGAGCGTCTGTACTTCTTGGACGTGTGAAAGCGCAAACGCCAATGCGTAACGAAGCGGTTGATCCACGTCACGCGGCTCGAAAGACCTGTGAGTGCGTTCAAAGATGAAGTTGCCATTCTCGATCCGACTGAACTCCACACACCCGAGGGTGATGGCCGGGATCAGTACACCAACGACGTTCCGGCTGGTCTCGTTTAGCCTCTCGATGAGACGGAGAACAGAACGGTGCCGCTCCTCGAATCGCTTGGCCAGTTGCTCACGACAACTGGCGGTCTTGATGTACGTCTCACACTTGACCAGCACAAAAACGATGAGATACTTCTCATCCTGTTGAAACGTCTTTTCCAACAGCGTTTTGACCCGATCGTGGCCGTTGAGTTCGTCTTCCCTCGGGTCGTCAGACACTTCCATCAACGCCACCGAATCGAGAACGTTGAAGATCACGTGCGAGCGAGCAACCTTCGCCTTCAGAGTGTCGAGGTCTGCCCCCGAACGCATCATCCCACCTCCGCGAAAGTCGTGGAAAACGAGGTCGAATTCCTTCGTACCCTTGAATACTACCTCGAACTGGTGCTCAATAAAGCCTTGCGTGCCCTGGAGGAGACCTTCGACGGGCGCGAAGACGGTTTGGTCCATCACTCGGCTGAGGTTGTGGTAGGCTGCATCCAAGTTGTCCTGGGTCGCTTCCTCCGGTCTCAGGCTGAAATCGGTGCTCATTCTGCCTATCTCGCGGTACATCGTCGCGAGCAGGCTCGACTTCCCGACCCCGGAGGGTCCGAGCATAATCATGTTGATGACTCGATCCGCCATGTTCGCTCCAAGGATCGGGGCTGGTGCTTTCTGTTGACGACTTGTTCGGTCACGATAATGCCGATCGCAACTTACCCGCACAACGAATGACGGCCTCAATGCGATGCTGCCATTCCTGATGTCTCGCCGAAGCCACGGCAAATCGGTTGAACTCCTCCGGCCAGACCTCGGCTCGGCAGGGGTACAGCATTCGCTCCCACTGGCGATCAACGTCCCTGGCCCTCGCCAGTCGATCCTGCGTCTCCTCGACCATCGAAAAGATCGCCCGCATGGGGTCATTCTCCAACTCTTGATTCAGCCGCTTACGGACGCTCCAGACCACGCGATCGTAGAACGCCCGTAACCCACGCCCGACAACCTCCTGCGGACAGGCATCTTTGCCGGCAGCTTCAACGATGGCGTTCAGCGTGCTGAGACCCTCGGCAGACCTCGGGTCCAGTGGGTCCATCACCTCGCGGACCCGGTGGTGGAAGTGGCTCTGGTACGAGAAGGAGAACGCCATCAGGTAGTCGATCCCCGCCAACAGCGTGGGATGAGCGTCGTTGTGTAGCAGTTCACGGAACGCCTT
>PNLP01000152.1 GCA_013823135.1 Planctomycetaceae bacterium | reverse complement strand
CGCACTCAGGAGGTTTACGGCCAGCCCGATGACGGCCACGATGATGGCATTGTCGTAGCTGATCGGCAGCGGGTTCATCACCCGGACGACCGACTCGTAGGCCATGTACAGGGCCACGATGGCGAGGATGATGGCACTGGAAAACCCCGCCAGGACGCCGACCTTCCACGTCCCGAAGGTGAACCGGGGGTCGGCGGCGTGGCGGCGGGAGTACCAGTAGGCGAACGCGGTGATGCTCAGGGCCGCGACGTGCGTCCCCATGTGCCAGCCGTCCGCCAGCAAGGCCATCGAGTTGGTGAGCCACCCCGCGACGATCTCGCCCACCATCATCGTGGCGGTCAGCAAGACGACCCGGCGGGTGCCTCGCTCGCCGCTCGCATTACCGGTGTCGAAGTCGTGATTTTCTCGCCAACGATTATTGTCGATCTTATGCATGGTGTGTCCTCGACGGGCCGGTCGGCGGCGACCGGCCCGTGTAACGGTGATAGCCCTCGCGTCGTTGTCTCAGCCTACTCCTTGAACTCGCCCGACGCGGGCTTGCCGTCGATCTCACCCGTGATCGCGCCCGTGTGTTCTGCCTCGGTGCCGAGGCCGTCGTCGGTGCCCATGAACTTCGTGGCCTTGCCGTCCTTCTCGTCCACGGGCTTCAGCTTGATCGTCATCGCCTTGACGACCTCGCCGTTCTTGCCCTTCGTGTCCTTGGTGGTCACGGCCACGTCCTTCGCCGCCACCGCGACGGGCGTCTTCTCGTCGTTCCCGAGGATCAGGATGTACATCTCCTTCTTGTCGTGCTTGATGTCCAACTCGGCGTGGTACTTGCCGAAGTCGAACACGACACCACCGTTCGGCCCCTTCCCGTGCGGGGCGTGTTCGTCACCTTTGCTCCCCTTCTTGTCGTCGGCCTTACTCGGGTCGGCCTTCTTGTTGCACCCGGTCAGAGCCAGGGCTGCGATCATCAGTCCCAGGCCGAACATCTTCGCGTACTTCATCGCATCGGTCCTTTCACAGAGAGGGAAGAAAACAGGTTGAGCGTCCGTGCCGTTATGCCGCCCGGAGGAGTTCCGCGTCGGAACCCTCGCTGCGGACGAGTCGCTCGGCATCCTTGCCCGAGAACTTCCAAAACAGTCCGGGGTGGATGAGGAACTCGCAGAACGTCGAGGTCATCAGCCCACCCAGGATCACCGTGGCCACCGGGTAGAGAATCTCTAATCCCGGCTTCTTGCCGCCGACAACCAGCGGGATCAAGCCGATCCCGGCGGTGAGCGCGGTCATCAGCACCGGGGCCAGCCGCTCCAGACTGCCCCGCAGCACCGTCTCGCGGGAGAAGGGTTGCCCCTCCTCTTTCATCAGGTGGAAGTAGTGTGTCACGAGCAGGATGCCGTTCCGCACCGCGATCCCGCCGAGTGAGACGAACCCGACGAGGCTTGCCACAGTAAGGGTTTGATTGGTAATCACCAGGGCCAGCACACCGCCGATGAACGCCGTCGGGATGGCGTTCAAGATTTGCAGGGTTACCCGCACCGAGGGGTACAGCATCATCAGGACGAGAAAGATGCCCGCGAGCGAAACCCCGGCCAGGACGGAGATGAGTCGGGTTGCCGACCGCTGGGCCTCAAACTGCCCACCGAATTCCACGAAGTAACCTTCCGGCATCTTCACCGTCCCACGCACTTTCCGCTCGATCTCGGCGACGGTGCTTTCGAGGTCGCGGCCCGACACGTTGCACCGCACAACTTGCTTTCGCCGCACGTTCTCACGGTTCACAAGGTTCGGGCCACTGGCTGCTGTGGGAAAGTCGGCGACCTCGCGGAGCCGAATCTGGCCCCGACCATTCGGAAGGTCGAGCCGCAACTCGCCGAGCTTGTAGGCGTCCGAGCGGTAAGGCTCCTTCAACTTCACGACGAGGTCGAACCGCCGCTGCCCCTCCAGTACCACCGAGACGGCTTCCCCCTTCAGCGCGATCTGAACGAAATCGGCGACGAACTCACGGCTCAGGCCGTGGTGGGCGAGGTCGTCGGGCCGCAGGACGACGTGAACTTCGTCCACCCGCTCCTGCGGGTCGATGATCGGCGGTGTGACGCCCGGCACTTCGGCGACCACGTCGCGGATTTGACCGGCCAGTTCGCGTAGCTTGTCGAGGTCATCGCCGTAAATGATGATGGCGATCTGCGACCGAACCCCGGAGAGCATGTGGCTAATCAGGTGCGATAGTGGCTGCTCGGTTTCGATCTCGACCCCCGGTGCCGCCGCACGGAGGTCGGCCAGGAGTGACTTGAGGAACTCGTCGCGGCGAACACCAGCATCCGGGTTCATGGTCAGGATGTACTCGCCGACGTTCACGGGTTCGGCGTGTTCGTCCAACTCGGCCCGGCCCGTGCGGCGGGCAAAGTGTACGACCGGGCCGTTCGGGTTCTCGGGCGATTTCTGCATCGTCTTCAACCGGGCGTCGATCAGGACCGCCGCCTCGTTCGACGCCTTCAGAGATGAACCACCGGGCAACCCGACGTTCACCTGGACGCTGCCCTCGTCAAACTTGGGCAGGAAGTCGGCCCCGAGCCGCGTCAGTTGCCAGACGCTCACCGCGACCGCGACCCACGTCAGCACGAGAAGGATGCCCGCCCGTCGCATGCTGAACCGGATGAAGAAGCCAGCGACCCATTTCAAGGCTCGCAGCAGGAATCCGTCGCGGTGCCCGTGGGTGCCGCCGACCTTTGGCATCAGGTAGTACGACAGGACAGGCGTGACGGTCAGCGACACGACCAGTGAGGCCAGGATCGACACGATGTAGGCGATGCCAAGCGGGACGAACAGGCGACCTTCGACACCGGACAGCGCGAACAGGGGCAGGAACGCGAGGATCACGACCGCCGTGCCGAACACGATGGCCGAGCGGATTTCCCGACTCGCCTGATAGACCACGACGATGGTCGGCTGCGGGACGGGCAAGGCGTTGTTCTCGCCTAGTCTGCGGTAGATGTTCTCCACGTCCACGATGGCGTCGTCCACCAATTCGCCCATCGCCACCGCGATCCCGCCGAGCGTCATCACGTTGATGCTTAGTTCCTGGCCGGTGATGACCCCGATCAGGCGGAACACCAATGTCGTGACGACGAGCGACAGGGGGATGGCGGTCAGGGTGATGAACGTGGTGCGGATGTTCAGGAGGAACAGGAACAAGACGATCACGACGAGAACGGCACCGATGACGAGGGCTTCCTCGACGTAGTACACTCCCCGGTCGATGAAGCTCTTGAGTTGGAACAGGGCGGTGTTGATGACCACGTCGGCGGGCAGTGCGGCCTCGGACTCCTTCAGCGCGGCCTTCACCTCGTCGGTCAGCTTGCGGGTGTCGAAGTGCGGCTGCTTCACGATGGTCAGGATGACGCCGGGGCTGCCGTCGATGCTCGCATCACCTCGCTTCGGGGCCGGGCCTTCTTCAATCTGTGCGACGTTGCCGAGCAGCACGGCTCGGTCGGGATTCACCTTCACCACGACCTTCAAGAGGTCGGCCACCACCTTGTCGGGGAGTGGCCCGAGTCTGCCGATCACCCGCACCGGACGTTCGGTCTGGCCTTCTTCAATGAACCCACCGCTGGCGTTCAGGTTGTTCGCCTTGATCGTCGCCTCGACATCTTGCAACGACACCTTGTACTCTTCGAGTTTGGCCGGATCGACCAGAACCTGATACTGCTTCTTGTCGCCGCCCATCACGATCACCTCGGCAATGCCCGACAACCTGAGCAGCCGGGGTCGGACCAGCCAGTCGGCAGTCGTCCGCAAATCCATCCGCTCCTCAAGGGGAGTGCGGAACGTGACCGAATGGGATCGCCCACCGTGGAGGAACGTCGCGGTTCGCCCCGGCTTGTCGCCTTCCCAGGCAGCGTTCAGGACAGCAACCCGTTCCCACGCCTCGGGCCGGTTACGCTCGCGGGGACGCCACACGGCGAGGGCGTACTTATCTCCGATCTTCGTCCGTTCGGCCATCAATCCGGTCTGCCCAACCGCTACGAGGTCGCCGCCCTGTGGCCCCTTCCTGCGGTGGATACCGACGTGCAGAATCTGCCCCATGATGGACGCGGGCGGTGTCATCTGCGGGCGGATGCCGCTTGGCATCGTCACCGTCGCCAACCGCTCCGCAACAACTTGTCGGGCGTACCGCACGTCGGTCTTCCAACTGAACTCGACGTAGATGACGTTCATTCCCTGACTCGACTGGCTGCGAACAGCTTCGACCCCGGATGCCCCAAGCAAGGCCGTCTCGACGGGTTGGGTGACCAGCGACTCGATCTCTTCGGGCGAGAGGCCGGGGCATTCGGTCAGGATGACAACCCGAGGCCGGTCGAGGTCGGGGAACACGTCGATGGGCAGAGTCGTGGACAGGTAGCCGCCGTACACGAGGACGACGAGGCACGCGGCCAGGACGAGCGTCCGGTGAGTCAGTGCGAGGCGGATGACGGCGTTCAGCATGGCGTTCCCTTATTTGCCTTCGTCTTCGTTCTTGTGGAGGCTGCCGTCGGCGTGAATGTGGTAGCCCTTCGGCACCCCGCTCCCGCCTGCCTTGACCATGCGGCTCAACTGGGCGGCACCGCTCTGCACGATGAAAATACCGGACGGTAGCGAGCCGTCGTTCGCCAACACGACTTGCTGCCGGTCTTGGAGCAGGACGCGAACGGGCTTTCGCTCGAACGTGTTCACGTTCTGCGTGAACACGAACGCCTCCGGGCCTTCGCGGGCGACGGCGTCGGCGGGCAAGACGAAGACGTTTTTCACCTCCTCCACGCGGACTAGCAATCGAACCTTCTGGCCGGGACGGAACCGCCAGAGGGTCTGCGTGCGGCCTTCGTCGTCCACTACCCGCGACTGATTTTCCAGGGGCATCAGAAACGCGAACGTCCGGTTCATCGGGTCGATGGTGTTGGCCATGTGCCGGATTCGGAAGGTCTGGTTCACTTCGCCCCAAGCCGCCGCCGCATCTTCCTGAAAGTCCACCTCGACCGGCCACTTCTCCTTGACGCTCTTCTCCAGCAGCGTCGTCTCGTCGCGGAACGCCCGACCCTCGACGGCGAGTTTCTGGTGGTTGGCGATGAGGCAAAGCGTCTGCCCGGCTTGCACCTGCTGCCCGAGATCGACCTTCAGTTCCTGCACCTCGAACGTCGG
>PNLP01000151.1 GCA_013823135.1 Planctomycetaceae bacterium | reverse complement strand
GCAATTATCCGATTTGAGCCGCAACCGATGCGGCTAGGGCGTCATTCTGCTCAGTGTACAACTGCGTGGTGTCAGCCTTGCTGTGCCCAAGTAGCACCTGAGTCGCTTCAAGGCCGTGCTGTGCACGCACCGCAGTCGCGTAGCTGTGACGAAGTCGGTTAGGTGCCCAACGGTGGCACTTCTTCCACTCTTGCAACTCGACTCTCTGATCCGGCGTCAGCCGTGCATTCCATGCTGTGTTTGATTCGTCGCCCCGCTTTGCGAGTGGCGGGGGTGGCGGGAATGCCCGATCACAGGCTCGGTCGATGGCACGGCCGTAACTGTTCTTGGTGTACCGCTCCGCGGGTTGCCTCTTCCGGGTCGGTCCCTTCCGCTTGGTAGCGTTCCGTTTCATGTGCGACGGGTACTTAGGGGTCTTTCTCCCCGCCGCCCGCTGGGCGATCAACTCCTCAACTGCGCGGACGGGTGAGAAAAGGTAGTCATCCGTTGCGGGTGTCGGGAACTCCTCAAGAAGCGTTTGAGCTTTCGGCCCGATCTGTATGGTGCGAGGTTTCCCGCGATGGGTGTTTTTGTGTCGCGGTGGCTGATACGTCCACACCGACCTCGATTTGTTGATGTCACACCATCGGAGTCCGCACGCCTCGCCGGGGCGGCACCCCGTGAGTCGCTGGAACTCAACCGCGCCGCGGACGTGGTGACCCAGGTAGGGTAGGGTGGCCTCAACAACCACAGCATCGACCGGCAAGATCGGGTCGTTCTCGTGCGCTGCAGATCGCCCGGCTTGTAACCCCGCAACGCTTTGCAAAGCTTGGAGAACGACTACGGGAACCAGCTCCTCGCCCACGCCCCACTTGAAGATGTGGCGAACTCGATTCACCGCGGCGTTCACTTGGGAACGGCTCCAACCAATCTGAATCATCTTCTCCCGAACCGTCTTTAGCGCCTTCGGCCCGAACTCTCGCGCGGGGGTGCCGCCGTACAACTCGCGTAGTGGTCGCCCCGCGTGCTTGTAACTGTAGGCCTCACCGGTCTGCGTGCCGTCCGCGTGCCGGTAGTGTTGCTCTGCGTGCTTGTGGAAGCCCACGAGAAGTTCAGATACTGTCAGGTCTGAACCAGACGCGACGACCGGTGTTGACCTCAGCAAGGCAAGTTGTCGCTCGTATTCAGCCTTGCTCTCGGGCGAGCCGTGGACACCCAACAGCACATCACGGCGAACGCCGGTTGGTGCGCTGATTGTGATGATGGCTTGGCCGGACTGCTTGTGAAGACGATAAGACGGGACGGCATTTCGCGGACGGGGCATGGCACGCTCCTGATTTGCGGAAGAATTCCGCATAACCCAGGGGTTCGTGCCGCTCACCGAGAACGTCTCGATGGTAAGCTAAGCGCTTCGGCTGAAAGGACTTCTGACAAGGGTGACTGACGGGATTTGAACCCGCGACTTCTAGATCCACAATCTAGCGCTCTAACCAACTGAGCTACAGCCACCATCCAACGCCGGTAGGCACCGGTGATTGATTTATTCTTACCGCCCAGGCATCCCGGCGTCAACGGTTGCTTTCAGGCGAGGAGCTTCGCCCGCGAACAATACCCCGCTACGATTCACCAACTTTGCCAGCGGAGGCAGGTTCTCGCACGTGATAACCGATCGTTCCACCACAAGGTTCGGGTTCGTTCTGGCAGCGTGCTTCGGTGGAAGCTCTTCCACTTCCGCGACTGGGAACGGCTTGCGAATCGTCTCGCGCCGCAGGTAGGTTCCACGCTTGAAGAATGCGGGATAGTCATTCCAGTTCACGCCCTTTTGGAACAGCAGTTCCTGCATCTCCGAACCTGATTTCTCGTGCAGTTCCGAGTGGTTGTAGTACGCGCGGGCGGCCATCGAGATCGAGTTCTTCGTCGCGTCCGTCTCCCGCCACAGGAACGTGTTCGCGGCCTCGACCAGATTCGGGACGTTCCAGATGCGAGCGTCGAACAGTGGCAGGCGTTCCGCATATTCCGGTGGCAGGAACTCGGGCAACCGCCGGTTGAAGTACGCCGAGCCGAGCGCCGCCAGTACGGACGTCATCTTCTGAATTCGGCCGTCGAAGAAGACCTGGCTCTCGAAATCCGTCGGCACCCAGGCGAGGGTGATCTCGTCGGATTGTGTGTAGCCGACGGTCGCGATCGTCTCCTGCACCAGATAGCGGGCCGTTTCGATCATCAGGCGAGAGAGGCGTTCGTCGTAGGGGCGATCCAGCCCGCGCACGAACGAGTGGAAGGCTCGGCCGTCCAACCTTGCGAGTGCGGGTGCCAACGGCATCAGGCGTCGGCCTGCTTCCGCGGACTCGTACAACTTCATCCGGTCGCCCAGGCTGTCGTTCATCGTCCCACCTTGACTCGTTTCGGAACCTCATTCTGGGTATCAAGAGGAGTGTTGCCACTCTCCGGAGGTTCACCGCATGTCTGCCACGTATGTCGAACACGTTGAGATGACCGGGCACATCGTCGATTCGCTGCTGCTGCCCAAGGTACTCGACGCGATCCTTTCCCGCGGAGGTCAGTACCACATTGAGACGCTCAAGCTCGGCGAACGCCAGGATGACCCGAGTTTCGTTCGCATCGAAGTTCGGGCCGAGAGTGCCGAGCAACTGGAACGGATTCTCGCGGAGGTTCACCCGCACGGGGCCGTGCCCGCATCCACTGCGGATTGCCAGACCGCCGTTGCCGATGTGAGCGGGGCGTACCCCGACGGGTTCTACTGCTCCACCAACTTCCGCACGCAGCTTCGGCTGAAGGGCGAGTGGATCGACGTGGAAGATCAGGAGATGGATTGCGGTATTCTCGTCGATCCCGAGGGCGGTGCGGGCCGGTGCATTCCGATGACTGCCGTGAAGATCGGGGACCGAATCGTCGTCGGCCGGAAGGGGACGCGGGTGTTCCCGCCCGAAGCCGAGATCCGCAAACACGAACTGTTCGAGTTCATGGCCAGCCCCGTGTCGAGTGAGCGGCCGAAAGCGGTGAGTGTGCGTGAAATCGCCCACGCCATGCGCAAGACCCGCGACGCAGGCGACAAGGTACTGGCCGTGCTGGGGCCGGCGGTCGTTCACACGGGCGGGAGCGAACTCGTCGCCAAGCTCGTTCGCGATGGGCTTATCAATGTGCTGTTCGCTGGCAATGCGCTGGCGACGCACGACATCGAGCAGGCGTTCTACGGCACCAGTTTGGGCGTCTCGCTCGACAAAGGATTGCCCACGGATGAAGGGCACGAACACCACCTGCGCACGATCAACACGATTCGCCGCATCGGTGGCATCCGGCAGGCGGTGGACAACGGCAAACTCACATCGGGGATTATGTACGAGTGCATCAAGGCGAACGTGCCGTTCGTGCTCGCGGGGAGCATTCGCGACGACGGCCCGCTGCCGGAGGTGGTTACGGATTCGCTGGCCTCGCAGGACGCCATGCGCCGGCTCATTCCGGGGGTCGGGTTCTGCCTCATGGTGGCCACAACGCTGCACTCCATTGCAGTGGGGAATCTGCTTCCGGCGTGGGTGAAGGTGGCGTGCGTGGACATCAGCCCGGCCACGGTGACCAAGCTCATGGATCGCGGCAGCACGCAGACCGTGGGGATCGTGTCGGACGCGGAGCCGTTCATCCGGTCGCTGGTGAACGAACTGGATCGAACCGCGAAGGTGTGATGGAAGAATTGCGGCGCGAACCCGTGTGGGTGTTGAGGTGTCGTTTTCGCACCCACACTCACCACCGGCGCAACGCCTCCGACACTTATGACACCACTTTCCAGTTACGCGGCCGATCACCGCCGTCTCGTCGAAGCCGCTGCGGCTGCCGCCAACATCGCCGAGCCGGTTGCGTTCAGTCCGGGTGGCTACACCTACTACCTTCTCAAGGCTGCCGTGCGCGGCCCGCTCGTTCCGCTCGAAGGTGTTCTGCTCCGCGACTGGATTCGGAACCGACACTTCAACTCGGGCACCAAGTTCGGCATCCGCCTCTACACGGCCAGTGGTATTCGCTTTGCTCACTGCACAGCCAACGTGAACGGGGACTACACCGACGAGGCTTACGATTTCTACGTCGTGGCGAAGGCCGATTACGTCAAGCTGTTCCGAATCGCCGTGCTCGCGAGCCGGTCGCGAACCGCCGGTGAGACTCCGCCGGTCATGCCTGCCGCACAGCTCGAAACGCTCCGGCAGAACACCATCGGCTATCTCGACATGAACAACCTGAAACGGATCCGCGACCTCGGCGGTCGGCCGAAACGGGGCTTGCTCCTGACCGGTCCGCCCGGCAACGGGAAAACATCGGCCTGCCGCTGGCTGCTCAACGAGTGCCTGCGGCTCGGTTACGAACACCAGCAAGTGAGCCCGGATGCTTACCAGGCCGCGCGGCGATCGTGCAATCCGGTACAGGCGGTCAAAGATCTGTTTGCCGTCAATCGCCACGGAATCATCTTCTTCGACGACATGGACATTGCTTTGCGAGATCGAAACACCGTGCGAGAGACAGACGATCAGGCCGTGTTCCTGAGTGCTCTCGACGGCATCGACGTGAACGAGGGCGTGGTCTACGTCTTCACGACGAACTGCCCGCTGGAGTTGATCGACCCGGCATTCAAGCGACCTGGGAGAGTTGACCTCGTGTTGCACTTCGAGAAGCCCGACGCGGCGTTGCGTCGCGCGTTGATTGATCGCTGGCACGCGGAGATCGTCGACAGCATCGACATCGACACGGCCGTGGCCGAGACGGAAGGCTACAGCTTCGCGGAAGTCGAGGAGGTCAAAAATCTGCTGATTCTCCGCTACCTCGACACGAAAACGTGGGAGTGGGACTGGGCGATGAATCAGTTCGGCGAGAACCGCGCCGAGCTGGCGAAGCAGGAACGACACGTCGGCTTCACACCACTGGCGGAACCCGTTCTGAACGGCAACGGCCACCACTGAAACGGAGCGGATTGAAACGGCGGGAGCGGATAGAATTGGGCCATCATCGAAGGAGTCGCCTTCACGGCCCACCGCATTCCGCCCTCGCTGAACCTGGCCGTGCTGTGTTCCTACGTGGAGTTCGACGGCGACGACCGCCCATTCAGTCTCGTGGAACCGCTCGCCGCGTTGGCACTGACTCCCGACGACAGAGGCAAACTCTGGGCACCGGATGTTGCGCTGTACGTCCAACTCGAAGATGAACACGCAGTCGGGACGTTCTGGGTGACAGCGGAAGTGCGGACGGCTTCCGGAATCGTGCTGCCGAATGGGCGACTCCCACCGATCGAATTCACGTTCACCGGGGACTCCGATCCTCTGCACCCATTTGAGTACGTTTTCGACGTTCGCGGACTGGTGTTCCCCGAACCAGGACGTTATCATTTTCATGTGATGTGCAACCACATGTCGCTGCATGTTCGCGATGCCGCTCCCCCACCAAATCGACTGTGGGTGATCCCGTCCGAACTCCCATCGTGAGGACTTGTCATGTCCGATCCGCAACCCGATCCCAACAATCGCTGGCTCCCACAACGTCGGAGGCCGATCACCTTTAGCACCCTTGATTTTGGAGCCCCCAGAATGGATCCCGCAGATGCTCCGCTCACCGAACTCATCGTGGCGCTGACCATCGCGGCCGAGTCGCATCAGGATGATGTCGCTGTGGTGATGGAGAAACTGCAAGCCGCGATGAAGGAAGCTCAGGCCGCGACCGGCAACCGCATCAAGCTCACGATGGCACTTCCCGACATCGTCCGCACCGAACTCGTTCGCTCTGCCTGACCGGCTCGCGCTCTGAGCTGTTACCGTCGTTCCTGGGTTCACATCTCGCTTTGAACCAGCGACCTGCGAATTGGCCAG
This sequence comes from Planctomycetaceae bacterium, assembly GCA_013823135.1. Lineage (GTDB taxonomy): Bacteria > Planctomycetota > Planctomycetia > Gemmatales > Gemmataceae > Gemmata. Next base: position 31 of record PNLP01000151.1, on the reverse strand, counting down.
CCGTTCGGCTCGGCCCCAGCGCGATATGAGG
>PNLP01000150.1 GCA_013823135.1 Planctomycetaceae bacterium | reverse complement strand
CTGTGGCATTACGGGTTGGATCCAGCGGACCGGCGACAACTCGGGGATAATCTTGATGCGGCGTACGCTCGGTACGGCGGAGCAGTTGGGATGTGGCGTCACTTGCATGGTGTGACAGTACCTCAGGCGGTGGTCGCGGTGGCGGTTCGGATCGGCTTCCTTCACGCTGACCTGGGCCAAACTCTCCTCCGTGTGCTGGAGGTAGATCCAGCGGACGCGATCGACGCGGTCGAAGCTGCGGTGAACTCCGGTGGGTTGGTGTTGGTGGAGACGCCTCGTGAGGCACACTGGGAACGAAAATCGATCGAGGTCAACTGGGTGAAATTCTCCAGTCGGTGGGATCTACTGTGGGCGCTGGCGCGAGCCTCGAAGGGGGGCGGGTCGGTGGACGCGTTTACTTTGCGGGAGCGGAACGAGGGCGATCCCAAATTCGTCACCAAACGGAAGTGCAGGCTGGTCAACACCGTCGGGTTCCCACTGACATTGGCCGACTGTGTGGTGTCGGCTGGCTCTGGCACCTACCGGATCGATGTGCCTCGGGATCGCGTCCGGGTGTTTGAACGCGGGGTTGGTGACGAGGTTCGGGAGTGGACTCCATAAGATATGTTCTCAAATAAGACACTAATAAATATCTATCTTAAATGTGTCATAATAAATGAAGTAGTAAAGAAGTAGCCGAGTTGAGAAGAATTTTACCTGGTCAGCAGTCGAGTCGTCTTCTCGTGAAGGGTTCCGGTGCGTCATCAGACCGAGACCTGCTCACGATCGCATATGTGAACACATACGATAGATCTAAATATTTATTGTTTTCACGTCATAATATATGAAGGCAGATTAGCCATCCGTCGGCTCTGATCGCCCCACGTTTGTCTCGACCCCGCTGGCCACAAGCCATGCAGGGTTATTCTCATTTCCCGCCATTGCCCGTCAGATCGCACCGTGCGACCAAGATGCGATCCCCGACACGTCATCGTTCCCCAAGTGGATGTGCCCTAGCGCGTCCGCATGGTCGGGGCTGTTCTCCGACCGTCCAAACACCCGTATGGGGTCCGCCATGGCCGGGGCAACACCTGCCCACACGTTCCAGGCGGAGCCACTCACCCACGCCAGGAGGCGACATCATGTCGGCTTTCGATCCCCCAGTGGTACCCCGCAACGGCCACACGCTGGTGGTGCTGATCATCGCACGGATCAGTACCGTTCATCAAGATCGCCGCAGCCTCGCTGATCAGATTGCCCTGTGTGAACGCTACGTACGCGACCGCTACGCCGGACCGGTTACTTTCGTTCACATCCAGGGTCAGGGGAGCGGTGAATTCTTGGACCGCAAGGAACTCGCCGATGCCGAGGCGGCTGTCGAGTCAGGTCGATTCGATCTCGTTGTCGTCGAGGATATCGGCCGCATTTGCCGACGGAACCGTGCCGTGGATTTCTGCGAAATGTGCGAAGACGCCGATACTCGCCTGATCGCGATCAATGACTCGATCGACACTTCGAACGAGAACTGGCGGCTCAACGCGTTCTTCGCGAGCTTCAAGCACGAAAGTAGCAACAAAGATACCTCCAAGCGAATCAGACGAACCCTCATCAATCGATTCGAGCAGGGCGGAGTGCTCCAGACTTTCCCTTATGGCTACGCCAAGCCGCCGGGGGCCAAGTCCGACGCCGATATCCGAATAGAAAAAGATGCGGATGCCATCTACGAGGAGTGGTGGAGTCGGCTCGAAGAAGGACAAAGCTACAGTGAGGTCGCCGATTGGCTCAACTCGCGAAAGGTTCCGACGGGCGAGTGGACCCGTTCAAAGAAGTGGACCGGTCGAATGGTCGCGAGAGTGACGCATAATCCCATTCTCAAGGGATACCGACGCCGAAACGAACGCAAGTGCCGACGCGTGAACAAGACCGGCCGGTCACGCCTGGTGCAGGCACGTCCCGAGGAGCGTATCCTTCGTCACGCACCCAACCTCCAGCTCATCGATCCTGCTCGCTACGACAAGCTCATCGCGAAGTTGGACGCCGCCAACGCCCATTGCGGTCGCGGTCGTGCCGCAGCAAAGGCGGATTCGCGGGCCGGCGTGTCGCGGAAGCGCACCGTGTGGCCAGGGCAGCACATCAATTGTGGCGTGTGCGGTCGCCTCTTCTACTGGGGCGGGCATGGGCAAACCGATCACATGATGTGCGCGGGTGCCCGCGATTATCACTGCTGGAACGCGGCGACGTTCGACGGACATATGGCCGCGGATCGCATCACCCGTGCCGTGCTGGCCGCTGCCAACAACTTGCCTGAGTTCGACGAGGTGTTCCGCAAGAAGGTCGAGGATGCCGCCGGCGCGAGTCGGGCTGGGCGAACCGAAACGCTCCGCCGGCTGGAGCGGGAATCCGCGCAGGTTGAGCGGGAACTGAAGAACGTGGTCGACGCACTCGTGGCGATCGGGCTCAACCCCACGTTACAGACGCGGCTCGTGGAATTAGAGGGCCGTAAGGCAGCGATCACGGCTGAGCGGACCGAATTGCTTGGTCAACGCGACGACGTCCCGGTACTCCCCTCGACCAAGGAACTGAAAGACCGGGCGCGGGCGGAGGTTGGTAAACTCGCCTTCCATGACCCGGCATTCGGTCGATCGATGAATGAGTTAGTGCCGCGGGTGACCGTATTCCCATACCGGCCACTCGATGGCGGGGCCGTGGTCTTGCGAGCGAAAGTCGAGATTAACCTGGCACCGTTAGTGAAGCCCGCTGTCCCCATGCTCGGTTCGCTCATAAGCAGCACCGTAGTGGTGGATTTGTTCGACCCGCCACAGAGAGTGGCGTTCCGCGAGCGGGTCGTTGCCCTTCGCTCTGCGGGCAAAACCGAGCGCGGTGTTGCCGAAGAACTCGGGCTGACGGTGACGGCAGCCCAGAGGGCTATGGCACTCGACCGCATGATGACTGCGGCCGGTTTAACCGATCCGTACCAACTCCTGGTTGCCCCGCCGGATGGCGACAGCAAGTTTCGTCGTCATCGTCATCCACGGTACCAATTCCGGCCTTTGGATGACTCTTCGCCCGGCTCCTGAACACTTGCTGACGATGTTGCTATCACTACGCCCCGCACGACCGATCGTGCGGGGCGTTTTTGTTTCCCAACCGCAGGAGTAACTCATGCCTGACGAAGGCGACCCACGCCTCGAGCGTGTTCGTCGTGCCCTCGACCAGTTCCTCGACCGTTTGGCTCAGGCGGTTGCGCGAGAATTAGTAACCAGTTCTCCGCCCTCGGCACCACCCGCCGGTAAGTTGCGGATCGCACCAGACTGCTCTCGCACACCGGACCGAAACGACAAGTAACCTCCCGTGTGGAATGCCAGACTCATCCTGATCATCTCAGTATTCGCGATCGGATTCTCTCCTCCGCACGTTTCGCCGCTACGCATCGACCCGCACTGACAGAACTGGCGGGATGCAGTCCTACCGCCCAAGACCGCTACCTGACACCCGTCCGGATACTTTCCCAAGGGGTTCACATGCTCACACGCGGTAATCGTAAACTTGGCCGTCATCGAATCTGGAGCTTCTCACTTCCGTCGGGAACCAGCGAGACGTGTCCCGGCATGACCCTGACATGCACGCAGCACTGTTACGCCGGTGCAACGGAAGCCTATCGCCCCACCGCCGCCGCGAAGTACCAGCGGAACCTCGTGCTATCCCGTCGTCGCGACTTCCCGCGGCGGGTGCGGGCGTTCCTCGTCGCGAACGCGGTCCGTATCGTTCGCGTCCATGTCGGTGGAGATTTTTTCTCGCCAAGGTACGCGCACGCCTGGCTTCGCATCATGCAGCGTTCGCCTCGCGTGCGCTTCTATTTCTACAGCCGTTCCTGGCGTGTCCCTTCGATCCGCGTGGTGATCGAACGGATGGCGGCACTGCCCAACTGCGTCGTCTGGTACTCGACCGATCGTGATTCAGGGATGCCTGAGGATGTCCCGCCGCGGGTGCGGGTCGCGTGGCTGATGACCTCGCCCGATGACGTGCCGCCCGCCACCAGCGACCTGATCTTTCGGATCCGGCGACTCCGCCGCCAACCCCAACTCGAAGGAGGACCACCGATCTGCCCGGCCGAGGATGGAGTCACGCGTATCACCCCGGTCACGTGCGATATCTGCGGTCGTTGTTGGCGACCAGAACCAGGAACTCGCATCCCGCTCCCCGTCATCGAACGGACTATCGCCGCATCCACCCCTCATCTGAACGGAGGTGATCGTGACGCCCGAGTCGAACAACCTGGTCCTGACCCGACCCCTGTGCGTGATCGATCTCGAAACAACCGGCACCGATGTTCGTAACGACCGGATCGTCGAAATTGCCGTTCTGATTCTTCGCCAGGACCACTCCCTTCGTTCCTACGTGCGTCGGATCAACCCCGGACGCCCCATTCCGCCAGCCGCCACGGACGTGCACGGGATCCGCGACATTGATGTCGCGGACCTCCCGCCGTTCGCGATCATTGCCCCCAAGTTGTTCGCCTTCCTGGCGGGATGCGATCTGGCGGGCTTTGGGATCACGGGCTTTGATTTGCCACTGCTCGTGGAAGAGTTCGCACGGGCGGGTCTGACATTTCTGCTCGAAGGTCGAGCGGTGCTCGACGCACTGACTCTGTACCGTTGCCGCGAACCGCGCGACCTGACCGCGGCCGTGAAGTTCTATCTCGGTGAAGAACGAACCGGAGCGCACACAGCCATCGCCGATGCCCGGAACGCACTCGCAGTCCTGAACGCTCAGATCCATCGCTACGGTTTGCCTGGAACACCCGCAGAGGTGCACAAGACCGTGGTGGATGTGGACGTCGGGGGAGCCTTCCGGCGCGGGCCGGATGGCGATGTGGTCTTCGGGTTCGGCAAGTACCGCGGTCGATCGCTTGCCAGGATCGCCGTGGAGGATCGAGCGTACCTGCACTGGATTCTGCGACAACCGTTTCTCGACGATGCACGGTCGCTCGTCCAGGCCGCGCTCACGTATCGTACCGTTGAGCCTCGCCCTGTATCTCCGTGATCACGAACACCGATTCCTGATCCCCGTTCTTCATCACCACGCTCAAGAGGATGATTCCATGCCTGCTGATCGACTTCAGGACCGATTCGCTGCGGTCCGCGCGGCACTCGCTGCAACGCTTGTGGAACGCGATGACGAGATTGATCTGTGCCTCACGGCGCTACTCGCCCGTGAACACATTCTGCTGGTCGGGCCGCCGGGGCTGGCCAAGAGTGCCTTGCTCGACGGTCTCCTCGCCTGTGTCGCAGGGACCAAGTTCTCGATCCTGATGACGAAGCACACGCAGCCGGAAGAATTGTTCGGCCCGGTCAGCCTCGCGGCACTCAAGGCCGACCGATACGTCCGCGTGACGACGGGCCGAGTACCCGAAGCGGAGTTCCTGTTCGCGGACGAATTGTTCAAGGCCGGCAGTTCCATTCTCAACACCTTGCTGAGGATCTTGAATGAACGCACCTTCGATCCCGGTGATGGCCTCGCTCGTCGGGTGCCTCTGAGGTTATGCGTCGCGGCCGGGAACGAGTGGCCCGATCCGGAAAGCGGCAAGGAACTCGCGGCGGCCTTCGATCGGTTCCTGGTGCGGAAGACGGTGCAGCCCGTACGATCCGCGGTGGGACGGTCACGCCTGTTGTGGGAAGCGCGGCCACTGGTGCGCGTGGAACATCCCCTCACGTCCGCGGACCTCGATGCCGCGTCGGACGCGGCCGCTGTGATCCCCTGGAAACTCGAAGCCCGGGAAGCACTCGAAACCATCCTCAAGGAACTGGCCAAGGAAGGTGTGCGGCCGGGCGATCGCCGTCAGTTCAAGACGGTGAACGTGGTGCGTGCCTTCGCCTGGCTCAACGGCTCGAGCGCGGTGGAACTCGAACATCTCGAAGTGGCCCAGCACTGCTTGTGGGATTGCCCGGAGAGCCAGCCCCAGAAGGTCGCTCAGGTCATCGCGAAGATCGCCAACCCCACAGGGATGCGGATCACGCAATTGCTGCTCGAAGTCGAAAGCGTCCTCGCATCCACCGACACGCGAAATCTGGCCGATGCCGCAAAGGCCGCCGCCAAACTCGGCGAGATCGGCAAACAATTGGCGTGTTTGTCCGGCAATGGCCGACTGGACCATGCCCGATTGTACGTGAAGGAGCAACTCAAGAAGCTGAAACTCGCAAGCCTGGAAGCAGTTTGAGCGCGTTTGCGCGGCCTTCAAGACGGGGAACGATCTCGCAGGATAGACCCGACCCACCCTCAACAGGAGAC
>PNLP01000149.1 GCA_013823135.1 Planctomycetaceae bacterium | reverse complement strand
GTGCGCAGCATGCGCGCTCCGCGCGATGATGCTTGCGAATGAATGGGGATGACGCTCATGAAATGCCTCGTGTCGGCGAGGCAACCGATCATCGGCTGCGCTCGTGAGGCAGATCAAAGAGACATCAGATAGTAAGAAGGCAACAGCTCGTTGTGGTCAGCGTAGTATGGCGAAAAGGCAGAAAGTGTGGCGAACCCGGGTTTTCGACTTTGGAGACGTTAGGTATGGCTGTTGCACCGCTGTAGAACTCTCGAGACTCGCGCATCTGTGCCGCGTCGCGCTTTCCGACTGGTGATTGCGATGTGCAGGTAATTGCAGATATTTTTTTGAGGATGGTGTGTTTCGATGGCGCTGTGGTATCGAGTGAAGGTGAGGTGTTGGCAGTGATGGGGTCCGATTCTAAAGGTCATCAAACTGCAAAGGGTGGCGTGATGACGTGCTGAATACCGGTCATTCAATCAATTCAGTGTCCTTGGATTGCGTGGCAATGATTAACTTAGATGCCGCCGCAAACACTATTCCGACGGAAGATGTTATCAATGCCGTCGTGACGGCGATGCGTGACGGTGCGGCTAATCCGGCAAGTGCACACGAGCTCGGCGACCGTGCGCGCGCCGTCCTCGCCCGGGCTCGCGACGCCGTAATATCACTTCTGGACGGTGCCTTGGATGATGGCGTGATATTTACCTCCGGCTGCACCGAAGCGAACAATACGGTGTTTGCAGGTATCTCGGCGGACACGATCATCACGAGCACTGTGGAGCACCCCTCGGTGCTCCGGTCGGTCGAGCGTGCCGCGTCCAGTGGGACGACCGTCCTATTTGTTCCTGTCGATCGGGGAGGACTGGTCGACTTGGAGAAGCTTGGTGCAATGGTTGGGTCAGCGCAGGGGCCGCTTCTTGTCTCGATCCAGTTCGCGAACAGCGAGACCGGCGTGATCCAGCCGATCGCCGCGATCGCCGGGATGCTGGCGTCACGTTCGCAGACTACGTTCCACTCCGACGCGGCGCAAGCCTTTGGCAAGATGCCGATCGACCTCTCACGGGGGTTCGGTCCCGACGTGATCACTGTCTCTGGGCATAAGCTCCATGCGCCAATGGGTGTCGGCGCGATCGTGGCCGCCGAGCGGGGCGTACTTCTCACACCTTTGCTGGTCGGCGGTGATCAGGAAGGCGCGCTTAGAGCAGGCACTGAAGCTGTTCCGCTAATCGCAGGATTCGGCGCAGCTTGCGAGGCGCGGGCCGATACGATCGACGAATGCATGCTTCGGATGTCGCATTTGCGCGATCGATTGGAGGCCCAGCTGCGGGATGCGCTTCTCGACGTTATCTTTCTCGACGGTCTGGCTGCTCGCCTGCCCAACATCTCGAGCGTCCGGTTCCCGGGTGTAGATGGCATGTCGCTGATCGCCCAGCTGGACAGCCGTGGCGTTGCGGCATCGCAGGGATCGGCATGCTCAAGCCGCCGCCCCGAACCATCCCATGTTCTGATGGCGATGGGAGTGTCGGAAAACGATGCGTTCGAGACCGTTCGGTTCTCGATCTCCGCGTTAACCACTGATGCCGAGATCGACGAAGCGGCGTCGATCATCGCCGATTCCGTCAATCATCTGAGGAGGGCGTCATGGGCGCAGGCCTGATGCGCTTCTCATATGGCGGCCACGCAACCTTCCCGGTCCGCTATGGCTGGCTGCCAAAGGGGTTGTCGCGGATGCGGCAGGATGGTGCCTTCCATCCGAATACCGAGGTTGGCGACGATCTCGGCCTCGGCTCGAAAATGGTTGAATCGCTCGGCTTCTGGCTCAAGGCGACCGGACTCGCCCGCGACGGCGACGATGCGCGGTCGGGCCGTGTGCCATCGGAAATCGCGGATCTGGTCTCCTCGTACGACCCTTATTGTGAGTTGCCTGGGACGTGGTGGTTCCTACACCTCGTTCTGGCGACGCGTGAAGGAACTGTCTGGTCGTGGTTCTTCAACGACCATTCGGACCGCATCTTCGACCGCGCCTCGTGCGCTGAGGCGTTCCTCCAGTTCACCCGCGCAAAGGCGTTGCGTCCAGCAAGCGACGCCATGGCGCTCAAGGACGTTTCCTGCTTACTCAGCGCGTACGCGGCGCGCCCAGGAGTAGACGTCGTCGATCCCGACGACGTGGGCGCGTGCCCGTTCCGCGAGCTCGGATTGATCGTGCGTCACGACCTCGTGAAGCGGTTTGAACGTACCAGAGTGCCTGTCGGTCTGCCGCTCGAGGCTTTCCTGGCTTGCTTCTCGCTTCTCGCCGAGGAAACCGGCCGCGACGCGCTGTCGCTGCGTCAACTCGCAACGCTCCGTTTTAGTCCGGGCCGGGTTTTCTGCGCTGGCCTCGATTCCATCGACGAATTGGTCGGGGCGGCCGCCAGCGCGTTGTGGATGAAGGGCGTTAGCGTCGAGACTTTGGCAGGCGAGCGGTACCTTCAGGCCACGGTCAGGCCGATCGAGCAGTGGCTCCGCGATTACTACACCCGCATAGAGGACGCGTCATGATGGGCGCCGATTTCTTCCGTTCGCTTAGCTTGGTCGAGGATTTGGAGCATCCCGAGCGGTTTGGCCACTATCGCCCGACCCGCCGGGCGCTACCAATCATCACCGCGATCATGACCCCTGGTGCCACGACTATGGTGATTGCGCCCTATGGCAGCGGGAAGAGCTTGGCCGCCGGTGTTGGGGCGCTTCTGGTCTTCAACTCGGATAAAGACCGTCGCGCGCTCGTGCCGGTTCTGGACCGCGTCGATCAGGTTGACGCGAACGCGGGAGCGGCACTGCGCAGCCGGTCATCAGGATCGCTCCAGGGTCACGTCGTCGTCCTATCGGGATTGGTCGATGAGCCGATCGCGGCGATCGCCGAAGCGATAGGGATGAAGCAGCCGCCCAAGAGCGTCGAGGGCTTTGGCAAGGCGATGCGCGACGCCGGGTGGGACCATGTCGCGATCGTATGGGACGAGTTCGGGCGACATCTCGAAGGACTGGTGTCCGACGGCCGGGCGGGCGAGCTCGACGTCGTGCAGCGTCTGGCGGAACGCGTTTCCCGTGCGACCGGCCCGACAATGAGTCTAACGCTGCTCCTGCATCAGAACCTGCTCGCCTACGCAACGCGTCTCAATGAAACGTCGCGAAGCGAGTGGCGGAAGATCGAGGGGCGGTTTCGCCCCCTTCGCATGATCGAGGACAGTCAGGAGTTTTACCGGCTGATTGCCGACGTCGTCTCGGACATGCGCCCGCCGGAAAGCGCGGCGATCATGCCGCTCGTAACCCCGGGCATCGCCGACGAAGTTGTGAAGTGGAAGTGGCTAGACGGCATTGAGGACGCGGGTCAGGCGCTCGCGATTCTCAACGACGCGAGGCCACTATCACCGGGCGCGCTACAAATCTTGCCTACACTGGTCGCGCGCGTGGGTCAGAACGAACGAAGTCTCTTTTCCTTCCTGCGTGAGACTGACCTATCGCGTAAGGTCGACATCGAGGCGGTCTACACCTCGTTCTCGGACGCGATGCGTACCGATGTCGGCATTGGCGGCACCTACCGGCGCTGGATCGAGACCGAGAGCGCCAGGTCGAGGGCTGACACTGCCCTCCAGCGAATGCTGCTCGCGGCCGCGTGCCTACTTCAGCTCGGCAGTAGCGGCGAACGCCGCCGCTTGCCTCGCGACGTACTTGAACTCGCAGTCGCAGACGCAGACACCCCCCCCGCCGATGTTACTGCTGCGGTAAACAGTCTTCTCGAAGCCAAGCTGCTTCTCTGGCGTAAGCATACCGACGATGTGGCGGTGTGGCACGGAGCCGACATTGACGTCGCGATCCGAGTGCGCGAGGAACGCGAACGTCGGTCGAGCGCATTCGACCTGCGGGCGTTTCTCGAGGACCGCTTCCCGGCACCACATTTGCGGGCGCCCCGCCACAATGCAGAGTTCGGCGTGAACCGCTTCCTGATGGGACGCTATGCATCAGTCGACGAGTTAAGAGCCCTGCTCGCCGGCAGTGGCCGTGAGGCGGATGGTTCGATCATTTACGTGCTCGCGGAGGACAAGGCGGAGATAGCCGCTGCGCGTAAGCTGGCGAAGAAGTCCGTAATCAATTCGATCATCGTTGTGCCGAACCGCCCCCTCGCTGCCGAAAGCGCCTCAATCGAGCTGACGTCGATCGAGGCGCTGCGCGCCGACAAGGAGTTCGTGGCGTCTGATCCAATGGTGACCACGGAGATCGACGAGCTCCAGTCGGTGGCTTTCGAGGAGCTGGCCACACTGCTGCGCGGGCTGCTCGATCCACGCGCTACAGGATCGACATGGTACTCGCAGGGGCAACGTCTTTACGTTTCGCCGGAGCGCCCCGGACCGATGGCCGCATCGCGCCTGCTGAGCCAATGGTTCGACAAGACGCCGAGGATCGCGAACGAACAGCTTATGCGGAGTTCCGCATCGCGCACGATGCAGACCGCGCGGGTCCGTGTCGTCGGATCAATCCTCGAACGATCCGACCGCGAAAGGCTCGGCTACGAAGACGGCGATCGAAGCGCAGATGGGTCTATCTATCGTACCGTGCTTGAGAACACGGGCCTGCGTCCGGCGGGTTCTACGCGATTCGCCGATCCCGACCAGATCACCGACCCCGGTCTTAAGGAAGTTTGGTTCCGCATCGCGCTTTTCTTCCGAACGCCTACGGATCGGAACGGCGGCAAATATCGTGACCTGAGCGAGTTCGTCACGACGCTCGCGTCTGCGCCGATGGGCGTACCGATGGCCGTAATACCTGTGCTCATCGCTGCCGGGTTCAAGCACTTCTCACGCGCAGTCGCGCTTTACGACAACGGTCGATATGTTGCGGACACTCTTGGCTTCCAATTCGACAGTATGGTGTCGAACCCGGAGGGGTTCTGTGTGCAGGTCCTCGACCCCACGCCTGACCTCGTCGAGTACTTGTCCGAGATCGCCTACGTCTTCGCGCTCGAGCGGCCAACGGCGGGCGAAGAACTCATCCGTTTTGCTCATGATGCGCTGACGCGCTGGCTTCTCACCGTTCCCGATGGATCGAGGCGCTCCCAGAAGCTCGGGACACATTCAAGGGGGTTGCTGCGAATTGTGGGCACCTCCTCCGATCCCGTCCAGCTCCTACTGAAGGACCTGCCCACGGCGCTCGGCGCGAAGGGGCCTTCTCCCAGCTTGATCGCCAAGCTAGAGACGGCGCGGAACGAGATCGACCATCTGCGCGACCAGTTCGCTCAGGATGCGGTCGAGTTGATCGTAGAGTGCTTCCGGACTGCCTATCTCGGCGTCGATCCGCTGGAAGCGGTCACCGCATGGGCGGGTTGCTTCGACGCTGCTTCACTCGACCGGCGCGACGACCTACGGATCGTTGATCGCGCAGTATTGCGAAAGGCGGTAGAGGCGGTGAACGGTCGATTCTCGCCGAAGTCGCTCGCCAACGCGCTGAGTTCGATCCTACTACAGCGCAGCCTCGACAAATGGGATGATCGCACGGCCGCACAGTTCAGGTCCGCTCTACGCGATGCGCGGGAAAGGATCGAGGCGGCGGCGCTGGATACCGAGACACCGCCACCAGCGCTGCGGCCAATCGTACAGGCCCGCGTCGAGGAACTTACCAGAATGCTTGTGAAAATCGACGAAACCGAAGACAGTCGCATCCGCGGCCTTCAGATCGCTGGGGGAAAAAGATGAGCTTGGTTGCCACCAACGTCGATGACGCTGTGAAGGATACGCTGGCACGGCACATTGTGCCCGTGTCTGGTGGCAAGGACTCGTCCGCGCTTGCCGTCTACCTGAAGCAGCGCAATCCCGAAGTGAACTTCGAATACGTGTTCTCCGACACTGGCGTCGAGTTACCTGAGACGATTGATTATCTCGACCGGCTCGAAAACATCATCGGTGTGAAGATCCACCGTGTTTCAGCAATGGAGATGTTCGACGTCGCCGAGAAGCCGGGCCGCACTGCGTTCGATGTCGCTTTATTCGAACACTTCGCGGGCTTTCTGCCCAGCCCGCGCGCCCGATGGTGCACACGGATCATGAAGATTGCGCCCTTTGAGCGCTTCATCGGCGGCGATCGTGCCTATTCTTACATCGGCCTTCGCGCCGACGAGAACCGAGCTGGATACCTCGGGACTGGCACGGCTGGGGCCAAGCCGGTGGTGATTTCGGAAAAGCCAAACATAACGCCCGTGTATCCCTACCGTGATGACGCAATCGATATCGCCGAAGTGGGCAGGATCCTCGACAGCGCA
>PNLP01000148.1 GCA_013823135.1 Planctomycetaceae bacterium | reverse complement strand
TCAAGCACCGTGACCGCGCCTTGAAGCCGCACTGTCTTGACGAGTTCATTCAAAAGCGCCCAGGCCTCGCTTTCCGTGAACCCGAGTGAGGCAAATCCGCGCATTTCGATGGGGAAATCTTGACGCAGCGCCACCCGCATCAGACCGAGTCCTTCGAGCGATTGACGCGTCTCGAGGGTCATCAACTCACCAGATACCCACTGATTAACGGCCTGGGTGATCTCGATATTGCCTAAGCCCTTGGCAAAATGCCCTGCAGCATCCGCTTTTTCGCGGGCCAGAATCGCCAGGTCGCCGACGGTGAGCTCACTGCGTGCTGCGGCCGGGTCGGCCAGGGCTTGTGCAATGTAACGCCTTTCCAGCATGCGGGAGTAGGTGCGGTCAAGATACGGCGCGGCAAAAGCCGCCGCCTGCCGCGAGTCGGAGAACATCAGAAGCTTCCGGCCGCCGCCGACTTGATCGGCGGCTTGATCGCCTGCTTCGGGCAGTTGCTGATAGAGCGCGGTGGTGACCACGGCCGGTGCCGCATTCACATCAGTCCGAAGTCGTCGGATACCCTGACGCGATTGCGCACCACACTCCGTGCAGCGGGTCATGATCCGCGTCGATCGAGGGTGCTCCCGCACCGTGAGGAGCTTTCCCCCGCCGCAGTCAGGCGACGGGCACGTCGTAGCCGCTGCATCGGCGAGCAGGCCACACCCTGTGCACAGCCGACCCGTAGCTGGGTCAGACTTTGCCGACTTGGCCTCGTCTTCGGCTAACGTCAGCTCATCCTCATCGAGGAGTACCTCACCCTCTTCATCCGCAAGGACGAGCCAATTCACTGAGGAATCAGCCTTTTTGGAGGGCAGAAAATACTCCCGGCCGTCGCGGTGATCCAACTCCCCCGCGAGGTGAACGGCACCGCAGCGGGTGCACGTTCCGAATTCGAAGACTGCGCGTCCAGTGGAAGGATCCACTTCGTGCCTGGCGAGGAATATATGCGGCCCATCATCATTGAAGCTGACAAACGCGCCCTCGGTAGCGCGCACGAAAAGGTGATACCGCGCAGAAAGCACCGGATGGCCAGCCGCGTCTTGGATACTGCTTCCGAGTTGCACGAGCGAATCCAGCTTCTCAGCCGACTGATCGTCGTCTGGCCAAAGATGCGGCCGCAGTGCTCGTACGTCGACCGGCTTCCTACTGAGCGCCTCCTTCAGTTCAATGATCGACTCCTCGTTGCTGAGCGCTTCAGCGAGCCCAATGTCTGAAGGGGCTACCGCAGCAGGCTCGATCTGACCGCTCCGCAGTGCCATCAACTGCTCCCCGGTGAGGCGCCATTGCGGTGCGGGCGAATGCCGGTTCCTTAACGGCTCGACGAGATCCTGCCGACTTGGGTCACCGTCGACGTACTCGAACGGAGCGTCAAAGAGGTTGCTCGCGAACTCCATTGCTTCACCGCGCGGGTCGTTGCGGGTTGATCCCGTCAGCGACGCGGACGTGGCAACGCACTGAATGTTTGAGCCAGGCGCGACCCGCTGTTTCAGCCGACGAAGTAGGAGCGCAACCTCAGAACCTTGGGCACCGTCGTAGACGTGGGCTTCGTCCATCACGATGAACCGCCAGGTTCCCTTGTAGGGCCCGTCGAAGAGGTCAATGTCCGCAGGTCGCAGAAGGAGGTATTCGAGCATCGCATAGTTGGTCAGTAGGAGGTGCGGTGGAGCGCTCCGCATCTCGTCCCGGCTGAGCAACTCGTTGGGGCGACGCCGGGCGCCCGGATTGGACTGCAGGAAGTCGGTTTCCGCCGCTCGCGAATCTTCAATGGTCTCGCCCGTATAGCGCCCGAACGTAATATCAGGGCAGTTGGCGAGGACGGAACGAAGACGCTTGAGCTGGTCATTCGCCAGGGCATTCATCGGATAAAGGAGCAGCGCTCGCACACCGGGCCCTAATCTGCCGTGCGCCGCTTCCTCGACAAGCGAGTTGATGATCGGTATGAGGAAGCTCTCCGTCTTGCCCGAGCCAGTGCCGGTGCTAACCGCTAAGTTACGGCCTGCGATGAACTTTCGAATGGCGGATTCTTGGTGAACATAGAGAGGCTGGTCTATAGGGAGAGCCTCGCTGTTGATCTTGACGAATTCGGGATGGAGCACACCCTCATCGATAAGTTGACGACATGTCGCGCCGGTCTCGTAGGGCGGCGTCATCTCGAGGATAGGCCCCTTGATCAGCATCGTGCTGACATCGATTTCGGCGTCAAAGGCTGCCGCCAAGCGTTCGTCGCGCGGTGCAAGAAGTGTTTTGAGATAACGCTTGTAGCTGCCCTCGATCTGTTTGGCAGCTTCCAGCGGATCCAGCCGATCAGTCATGGCGCCCTCCTCCGATGAGATCACCTCGACGGTCGTACAGCATCAGAGCCTCGGCAATCAATAAGTCATTGGCCACCATCGTTGGGCAGAGTTGCGCCAGACGCGCCCACTCAGCAAGCAAGCCGGAGTTCAGGTATTGCCCGCTAATCCTGCCGTGAGCCTCAAGCCGGGCCAGGAACGCCAAGGTTAGCGACTGAACGGCCATCAGCATCCAAGGATGCTCGACGACGTCCATTCCGCGGACACGATCACTTCGCACCGCGATGGTCTCGTGGGCCAGCATTGAGGTTCGCCTGATCGGACTAACAACGAACGACGTCTGCTGGGCGAAGTTGTCAGACCAACCAGATTTGATCCATTCTGTGCGTCGGGAGAACGCCTCGTAAACGGCAGCTCGCAGCGTGTCGGGGTGCAACTGGGCGCGGGGCACGAGCTGGATCTCACTCAATTTCGCTTCGACCTGGTTACCCGGCACGGCATTCATCGCGAAAACGTTTGCGTCGAAACCAGCGCGGTGCATGCAGGCTGACTTGCCCGTCCGGAGTAACTCCATCAAGGGCTGTCCCCCCCGGTCTCGCAGGTAAGCGAGAGTTTCGGCGCGTTCCGCTGGTACCTCTTTACGACGTTGGTAAAGCGAAGGGAGGTCGGAAAGTTCCACCATGCATCCGAACCACGGATGCGAATGCAGTTTGTTGAAGGTCTCCTCGGCCGAATAATCCTGATTTACGAGCTCGCTGCGTATCAGCATGGCCATCTTCTCGCCGGCCGGAATTGTGCTGTCGCCCAGGCATTCTAGCGCTTCTCTGGGATCATCGGCCAGTAACGGTATGAGACCGGCGAACCGCTCGCGGTTGCTATCCGAATGCAGCTTCGCCAGAGCCGCCCAGACTTCCGGAATAGCGCCGACCTCAATCGGCGCGCTGCGGCGACCAACAAGGTAGCGGGACAATTTCACTTGAGCACTCGTGCCATCCTCACGCCAGCCCAGCTGCTCTACCCGGAAAGCATCCTCACTCGGCGTCAATGGTGGAGTGACCGAGATCCACGGGTCATCAATGAAGAGTCGGCACAACAATTCGCCTGCTTCTACGAGATGGCTAGGGAGCGTGGCTGTGCCTGCAACGACAGGAATGATCTCCGCCCGACGCCATGGAGCCGTGCCGCTCCACACGTAGACGGCCAAGTCATCAACCGTGGCAAGCCCGTCGAATACCAGAACGCCATCGACGAGGTGCACATCGGAAGCGAGCCGCTGTGGTTGAGCCAAAAGTACTGTGACCTCAACCTGGCCAGTCTCGGTGATCAATGACGCGACAATTCGGCCATTGGGCTGACGACGGACAGTGTCAGCGAATTGTTGTGTCCGCGACTCGAACACATCTCCCTGGCGCCTGCGCGGGGTCGGGTCAAGTTGCAGGAGGTCGCCGACCGCAGAGACATAGCCAAACTTGGCGCTTTCGACACCGGGTGCTCTAATCGCCACGAAACGGTCCTGCACGAAGTCCTCGGGGTCGCATACGTCGGCTGTCATCCGCCACCCGGCGGGTGATCCGACTTCGCCGCTTCGGATTTCCACATGCGGAGGGTGTAGCAACAACGGTACAGCCGACTTGGTATCGGACAGTTCGACTTTGAGTTCTATGTCGTGAGGGCCGAATGTGAATGGGCCGCTGCGGGAAAAAGAGAAATCAGCGGCGTCAATGTTGCCGACGCATGGCGAGAGGCCCCCTTGTACGGGGACGCGCACCTGAGTGTCGAAAGCAAGCTCTAGCCCTTCGGCGAGGAAAATGACGCACCGTGCATCGGCCCCAAGGGGGCCGCTCACCACGATTTCGAAAAGCCCCAACTGGGGCTCTTCGGCATCGTCGAAAGGATCTACACACGTCTCGACGTCTTCAGCGGTCCATGACTCATCGGCGATCCATTCGGTGTCTCCGAGCCGCCGCACACGAACATTCCACTGAGGTGCAGGATGAGTTTCCGACAGCGGGAGCATGACCCACGGGCGCTCGTTGTACACCATTCGCCCATCCGCTGCGAGCACTCCGGGCACGGCGTCGCCGAGTTGAAAGCTGGGTCGTGCGTCCTTTCGCACGGTGCGTTCGCTACCTACAAGCTGATCCTTCAGCGCAAGTTGCAGCGCGTTTACGTGGTCCAGCTCGACGAAAGCGCTGCGCCAGCCACGCCATCCGACAGGGCAACCGGTTTCGCCGATGTCGATCGGCCGAAGCGTGCTTGCGTCGACCAGCTGATGATCGCGTGGGAAGATCGCCCACACGCAGTCCTTCAAACCGTCACGCCGCGGAATCCAGTGACCGGTCCGGTCGAACGTTAAGAGAGGGTCGGCCTTCAAAACCAAAGGAACGGCGAAGCCCAACGAGTCGTCCGGCGGGACAACTACTGCTTCCCGGATAGGTCCAGGAACGACTGTTCGGACGAACGCTGACTGTGCATCGCCACCCCATCGTCGAGCTGCATGAACTTCGCGGACCTCTCCATCAAATGACACGCGCCAAGGTTGACCATTATCGAGCGCGCCTGCGCGAAGGACGAGAACGATCTCGTCATCGTCGATGTTGTACAAGACTTCCGGACGCTGCCGAGTTTTTGTGACAGTGCGTTTGCGAGCAGTCGGCGGCGGGGTTTCCCGCAATCGAGAGATCAGTTGTTCAAGCAACACTCCCGGTAGCCCGGTCGTCGAGGCGTCTAACTCCACCTCGAACAATGAGGGGTCTGCGGCAGTTGCCTCAACGAATTCGATAACTCGGTCGAGGATGTCGACGGCGAACTCCGCTCCGTTATGGAGGAAGTTCCGGACGGGCATCGTGAGGGTGTCTGTTCGGTATTCCTTGCCCGGCTCTTCAAGCCACTCCATGACTGCGGCGCCAGTGGCGGGCCGGCCCTGCGCAATGTGGTCGTTGATCAGCGTGAGCAGATCGCCCAGGCAATGCACCGGGATACCGGCATGCAACGCGAACATCATGACGAATCTGCGCGAGCTCTCCCGCTCGATTGCCGGGAAGCGCGCCAGAGAAAACTTGTCGAGCAGTCCGACAGTGCTTCGGCGGATCGCGTTCTCGAAGTCACCGTCGCGCGACATACCGAGCTCGTCCCAGAAGCTTTCCCAATAGGCGCCGTGGTCATAAGCAAGAGCTGCATGCCCGACGAGGATCATCAGCGTGAGCGCCGGGAACCGCTTGATGATCTTATCGTGCGTCCAGCCACGATGGATCAGATGCGTTGCTGCCACGCCGTACTTACTCTGAGCGGTCCTGATCTCGTCCGCGGAAAAGTCCGTCTCGATGACGAGCCTGACTGGCTTCAGGCGTGTCCGCCATTCGAAGTCCTTATCGCTCATCCAATCTGCTAGCGACGTCACCGCAATCCCCCACCTGATTTCGACTCTCGGGGCACTTTAGGACAGGGCACCGACACGCAGGGGGTGTTAGCGAATCTCTTCGCTTGGGCGCTCAAAAAAGCAAGAGGCGAACGTTCTGCAAGGGCCCGCTCGCAGGGTATCGGTCGCCAACGAACTGCGGTCTCCCGGTGACAGAGACCGGATCCACCGATGCGAGCATCCTGGCCTCCGTCACAAGGCCCTGCGCAGTGTCTGTGCCCTTGCATACACTGCGAAAAACTACAGGGGGAACACTATGAGCACTGAAGGACTTGGGGAACCGCCAGCAATGCTTGAGCCCGAAACGGTGGTAGTGGCATACCACGATGAGGGCCTGCTGATTGGTGGTGAGCCCGAGGCAGTGGAGTCTTACCTGACTCGTCTCCGGACTGCCGCCGGGCGCACGGTGCAGGTTGCGGGCATTGATACCTCTTCTGCGGCAAATGCCGCAGCCCTTACCGCGGGTGCCGCATCGATAGTTGGCACTTGCGGGAAGTACGTCCAGCTGCATCCCGACAGCCTGACAGCTCTGAAGAACGGCAACCTCATTCCTGGAACTGAT
>PNLP01000147.1 GCA_013823135.1 Planctomycetaceae bacterium | reverse complement strand
ACGAACCCAGATCCATCCGAAGACAAGCCCAAGCACCACCCCTGCCATCCACCCGCCGCCGACGATGAGGATAAGGATGGTGAAGAGCACCCCGATGGCAGCGTCCCCGCTCCGATAGGCATGGACGGTCAACCAAACGAACCCAATCATGATGAAGACGCAGAGTTGAAGGGAGGCAACCAGGAAGCCTGCTGCCCACCCGTTCTTCGTGAGTAATTCCGCATCGACCGACCCCATCGCTCACTCCTTCCCCATCGCGAAATCCAAAGCCCAACACCCCTACACACGCAGACCCGGTCCTCGAACATCCGACTCGTCTCATGATCTCTGCATCAGCTTGCCAGCAACTCCAGCCGGATGTTGTAGAGGGCGTGGCCAATCACGAGCGGCCACAGACGGCCGGTGGCCAGGAATGCAACCCCGTACACGATGCCGAACACGAAGGCGTGAGCCGTCCCGAACGCCCCCTGGTATGCGTGGTAGGAGGCGAAAACGATCGCGGCGACGAGAACCGCCTCACCCCGTGAGCGCAGCAACACCGCCAGGCGAGTAATCAAGTAGGCCCGTGTCACGACCTCCTCGGCAACCGCCGACAGCGAATACTTCACCACGGTAAG
This sequence comes from Planctomycetaceae bacterium, assembly GCA_013823135.1. Taxonomy (GTDB): domain Bacteria; phylum Planctomycetota; class Planctomycetia; order Gemmatales; family Gemmataceae; genus Gemmata. The sequence goes on along the minus strand of PNLP01000147.1, from coordinate 5,940 downwards.
CGTCCAGTCGGCACCGCTGCCAGGTCGAGCGAAATCGCCGCTCCCTGACGAGACCGTGTCCGACCAGAGGAACGATGGAACGAGCCACGCGAGGCTCCCCGCTACGAGGAGGAGCCACAGCCCGAGCATCACGTCCCACGGGCGGGGGCGGGTCACTCCGAATTGCTTCCAGGGCTCGCCGCTCCTGCCGATCAGGTACAGCGTGACGAAGATCGTACACGCACTCAGAACCGAGAGGTTGAAGGCATCCAGCCAGTACGGCATGGGTGGCACGGGGTTGCACAGGTGGCTCACCGCCGCCATCATGTTCGGCACGACTCCAACCGCAAGCACGGCCCACACCTCCACCCACAGGGAATGTGTTGTTCGCTCCGTATCAAGAGACGCACGGACTGCTATCGCCTGATCGGCGTCGGGAGCTATGGCTTCTGCCGGACTGCTCTCGCCGGGGGGCATGGCAGGTTCGCTCGATTCTCCCCGGTACGTCCAGCCGCATTTCGAGCAGGAATCGGCATCGCCCATCACTGCCCCGCAAGCCAGGCAGTGAAGCCCGGCACCATCACCGACGCCCGCCGTCGAGGCTTGCCGGAGTGCGTGTTCGAGGATGCGTCTTGCGGCCGGTTCATCCGTGCGAGCGACGAGGATACGTGGTGCGGTGGCCCACCCGAGTGGGAGTTCGCCAACCACACCCTGGAGGAGTTCGTTGTCGATCCACGCCGCGATGCCCTCCGCCTCAAGGGAGTTTTTGAGGGCGTGAGCCTCGGGCAACCCGCGAGCCCTGTACAACTCGATTGGGTCACCCGTTGCATCCGCCATCTTCTGCTCCGGTCGGCCAGTGTAAATTCGAGACCAGTATCAGCACGAGTGAACATGGATCGTGTGCAACTGCGGCGTGTCGGCCTTCGGCATACTATAACCGCTGTGGCCCGTTCTGGGGTCGCATCGCCACCAAACCCAGAGTCTTCGCTTCTCGGCGAGTGTTGGGACTCCGACTTCCCACACCACTGCAAGACCGCGGATCACGAGCCGGCCGACCGGGGGCCGCTGAAATTCCAACCGAAGGCGTGCGAGGGAAGCGGAAATGGCGGCCGAGGACGCCCGGAACAAGTTGAAGACCCTCGCCTCACCCGCCAAGGCAAAGTTGGCGGCTCGGTTCTTCAAGACGGGGCCGGGGCAGTACGGCGAAGGCGACACCTTCATCGGGATCAACGTACCGACACTCCGCACAGTTTCTCGTGAGTTCCGGGCGTTGCCGCTGGACGAAGTCCAATCGCTCCTGAACTCACCGATCCATGAGGAGCGTCACCTGGCGTTGATGATCCTGGTGCTTCAAGTGACGAAGTGCGACGAAGCCCACCGAATGCGAGCATATGACCTGTACCTGAGCAACACGCGGTTCATCAACAACTGGGACTTGGTGGATTGCTCGGCTCCCCAAGTCGTCGGCGGGCACTTGAAGACTCAGGCGAGGGAACCGCTGTTCGTACTGGCAAAATCGAAGAGCCTGTGGGAGCGGCGGATCGCGATCATCGCGACCCAGCACTTCATCCGCCACGGGGAGTTCGGCGAGACGCTGGCGATCAGCCGGGTGCTCCTGGGAGACGAGCACGACCTGATCCACAAGGCAACGGGTTGGATGCTCCGTGAAGTCGGCAAGAAGGACCAGGCAGTCCTCGAAGGGTTCCTCAATCGGCACGGGGCCGTCATGCCACGGACGATGCTACGGTACGCCATCGAGCGGTTTCCCACCGATCAACGACGTGCCTACCTTCTGGGAAAGAACCGTTCGACTGGAGGAAGCACCGATGGCGTTTGACGAATCCCTTGCAGCCCGAATTCGCGACGCCCTCACCCGCCGCAGGAACGTCGAGGAGAGGAAGATGTTCGGCGGCATCTGCTTCTTTCTCAACGGCAACCTGCTCGTCGGCGTCTGGAAGGATTCGCTCATCGCACGCCTCGGTCCCGGCGAGGGTGAGGCAGCGTTGCGGGAGCCGCACGCCAAGGTCTTCGACGTCACCGGTAGGCCGATGAAGAATTGGGTCATGGTCGAGCCGGAAGGGGTCGAGGAGGACAATCAGTTGAGGGAATGGATTCGGCGGGCCGAGGAGTTCGTTGGGACGCTGCCTGCGAAGCGCAAGCAATGATCGGGAACGCACCGGGGCGTTGAACGAGGGTGACGATGGCGAAAGTTCAGAAGCCCACCGACATCGACGCGTACATCTCGCAGTTTCATTCCGACGTGCAAGCCGTCCTCCGGGAGGTGCGGGAAGCGATCCACCGTGCCGCTCCCGAAGCCGAGGAGACGATCAGCTACCAGATGCCCGCCTTCCGGCAGCACGGCATCCTCTTCTACTTCGCCGCCTGGAAGGGGCACATCGGGTTGTACCCGCCGATCTCCGGCGACAAGGCTATCGAGAAAGCAATCGCCCGCTACGCCGGCCCGAAGGGGAATCTCCAGTTCCCGCTCGACGAGCCGATGCCGCTCGACTTGATCGAGCGCATCGTGAGACTACGGGTGAAACAGGACGCGGAGAAGGCGTCGGCGAAGTGGAACAAGAAAGCAGAGCATTCACGCAAGCCGAGAACATCGAGATCGTCGCGGAACCCGTTCGGGATCGCCCGCACCGGAGGTTGACGGCCACCCTTTCAACGACGAGGAGCGAGCCTTGATTCACCCGCGTGAAGTACGGGTTAGGCTGCTTTGACCGACCGGGTGGCGATGAAGGTCGGCAGGTACTTGGCGAGCGGGTGTGTCGGGTCGCGGTCCTCGTAGAACCCGGTGAGCGCGAACCCGGCGTCCAGTTGCCCGCCGATCTGGTCCTCCAGGGTGTGCCCGAAGCACAACGGCTCGTTCTTGTCGGTGTACCGCTTCCGCTCGTCGTCCGTCAGGCTGGTGAGGTCCGAGTACGGGATGGCGTGCCTCGCCACCAGTTCGCCGCGGTCGGTCGCGGCCGCGTCGTCGAAGACGTAAAGGGCGGGGTTGGCGAACCCGGCCAGTAGCACGCCACCCGGCCGCAACACCCGGTGGCATTCCCGCCAGACCGGCCGCACGTCCGGCACGAAGCCGTTGGAACAGGGGTGGAAGATCAAGTCGAACCGGCCGTCGGGGAACGCCGACAAGTCCCGCATGTCCCCCTCGACCGTCGTGAGGTTGAGCCCGTCGCGGTCGGCCACCAGCCGATCCTGGCTCAGTTGGGCGGGCGAGTTGTCGAACGCCGTAACGATCGCCCCGGCGGCGGCCAGAATCGGCCCCTGTTGCCCGCCGCCCGAGGCCAGGCACAGTACCTCCCGCCCGTCCAACGGCGGGAACCACCCTCGCGGAACCGGCTTCGTCGGCGTGAGCACGACCGACCACTCGCCCCGGCGGGCGGTGGCGACGGCCCCTGCATCGACCGGAACCGTCCAGCGGTTGCCGCCCTCGACTTGCTTGTCCCAGGCGTGGCGGTTGTAGTTGCGGATATCCAGAACCATTCTCCAGGAGGGTTCGAGTTTGTCTGACTCTCGCGTCTTTATTCCTTCACCGCCCCGAAGGCATCGAAACCTCTGCCGTTACTTCCAGGTGCGGAACTTTTCCCAAAGGGCGTTCCTGTCGATGTCGGCCAGAATGTGGTCACCCGTCTCGTCCAAGACAGTTCCCCATCCGCTCCCGATCTTCGTGACCCGACCACGAACCCAGGTGCCGATCTCAGGGTGCAAGTGACAGACTGCGGCAGTCGGGTCATGCCATTTCTTCGATGCGTGGTTGGCAAGGTACAAGTTCATCGCCAGTCGGAAGAGTTCCGCAGCCGCGTTGCCCCGTGGCGGTGAAGGCATGCTCGCGTGAACAGCAGCATCGTAGAGGATCGTGTGGCAGACGTTCTTGCCGACGAGCCGCCGATCCGGCACTGGAGCCGCCATCAACACCGCTGCCCCCTTGCGATCGCCGTTCAGATTGAAAGTCGGCATCCATTCCTTCCCCTCGAACTCGGGCAGCCGAATCGTCGGCGAGTGGAGGTGGTAGCCCAGAAAGCCGCCCTGCATGGTGACCCGTCGTGGGACGCGGGCGTCCGGCCGAGCGAGGTAACGAGCGGTCGAAGTGCAGGGGCCGATGATGAACAGTTCGGCATCGGGGAAGCGGCCCATCGCGGTTGCCACCACCTGCTCGCCGGGGCCATCTGCTTCGGCGTCGCGTGGAAGTCCAAAGTGTTTCAGCAGGGCGTGATGAATCCCTCCAGAACTCGGCTTGCGACCCGTCAGGTGCGACGCCCCGATCGAAATGTCGATGCCCGTGACGCGGGCGAACAATCGTGCCACGGCAAGTTGGTCGGGATCGCCGGGCACGATCGTGATGGCCCGGATCGCGACCCTAGCAGCGGCGAGGTAGCAGAGGGCGAACAGGTCGTCCGGGTCGTGGCCCAGGTCGGTCTCAACGATCACGTCCGGCATGGCACACCTCCGCAACCGGACACGAAAAGCGACGCGGGGGTTCGGTCACGCGGTGCGCCGGTTTTGCTGTCCGAACCTCGAACTGCCATAAACCCTCATCAGATTACCGCCGCCCATTCCCGAAAGGCCACTCGTGCTGGTTCTGTTCTGCTCCAATTCACGGGACCGACTGCGCCCGGATAGCAATTATGCCGACGAGGCAAATGTCGCTGACCGCGTCGGCATCTCCTGGGCCGTGGTCGATCACGACGCCATCGAGCGAGGGCAAACCGACCGAGCTGTTCGGCACGTGCCCGAACAACCGCAACCCGTCACCGGCGTGTATCGCGGCTGGATGATGACCGTCGAGCAGTACACCGACTTCTATCGAGCCCTCGAAGCCCGTGGCGTCCGGTTAGTGAACGACCCGGTCGGGCCGCGCTCGACGGCCCGTTTCCGGTGTGAGATGATGGCCGCTCCCCACGGAGTTCCGTTATGACTCGCGTCTCGATTGTGACCCTTGCCTCGATCTGCCTGGCCGCGTCTGCATCTCCCGCCGCCGACCCGCCGCGGGTCGTGCGGGAGAACATCGAGTGGCTCGACGTGTGGGTGCCGGGCAACGGCGTGAAGGACCAGCCGCGTGTTCTTCTGATCGGCGACTCGATCACGCGGGCGTACTACAAGACGGTGGAAGAGAAGCTGAAGGGCAAGGCGATCGTGTGCCGACTCGCGACGAGCAAGAGCCTGGGCGACCCCGGTCTGCTCGACGAGGTGAAACTGGTTCTGGGGCAGGCCACTTTCGACGTGGTCCACTTCAATAACGGGATGCACGGCTGGGGCTACACCGAAGAGGAGTACGCGAAGGCCATCCCCGAGTTGCTCGCGACGCTTCGCAAGAATGCACCGAATGCCAAACTCGTCTGGGCCAGCACGACGCCGGTGCGCGTTTCGGGAAAGATCGAGCAAGTTGATCCGAAGACGGACCGCGTGAAGGCCCGCAACCAAGCTGCCGCCGAGGTAATGGGGAAGGAGAAGATTCCGGTGAACGACCTGTTCTCGCTCGTCGCCGACAAGCCCGATTTGTTCTCGCAGGACGGCGTCCACATGAACGCGAAGGGGTCGGCGGCCCTCGGCGAGCAGGTCGCCAGCGAGGTACTCAAGTTGCTCGTGGCGTCGAAGTGATGGGGATGAGATCTGCCCCCGCGAGTTGTCACACGGCACGACGGCATGGGTGACGGAGGTTCCTGATGGCGGGTGAAACGCGGACGGTGCTCTTTCTGTGTACCGGCAACTACTACCGCTCGCGGCACGCTGAGGCCGTGTTCAACCATCACGCGACTGCGGCGGGGCTGAATTGGCGGGCGACGTCTCGCGGCCTCGCGATCGAATTCGGGGTGAACAACCACGGCATGATGTCCCGCTCGACCGTCGCTCGTCTGACACTCCTCGGCATCCCACACGACGAATACCTGCGAATGCCATCGCGGGTGAATGACGGCGACTTCGCGACGGCCGACGTGGTCATCGCCCTGAAAG
>PNLP01000146.1 GCA_013823135.1 Planctomycetaceae bacterium | reverse complement strand
TAGGGCAAACAGACGACCGCCCTGTGCGTGGACGATTGTGTCGAAGTCATAAGCGTTGTTCAGAAGCTCCCAGGTATCGCCGTGGTCCGAGGACCGATACAAGCCAGGACGCTGGACTTTTTTGACGGTGGTGTTGCTGTGCACCCGAAAGGAGGCCATCTGGCAGGCTCCTGGTGTCACAATGTAAAGGAGTGACTTCTCGCCCGGAGGGTCGGCGACGAATCGGCCACCGGCCTCCGGAGCGGTGTTGGCCCGAAGTGGCTCCCACTGTTTCTTGTCCAACCGCGCCCGGTAAAGTCCATCGGCTGTGCAGGCAAAAACGCGGTCGCCCTGAATGCGCAAACTGAGGATATACTGCCGCTGGCCATTCAAGGGTTGCTGAGAGGCCGGTTGGGCGGGCGTGGAGGCGACGCCAAGCACGATGGGGGGAGGGCCGACGCTGTGCTTCGGAGCGTGTGGCTCCTGATTCATGCACAGGGCGGCGAACAACTCGAACGTGCCCAGAAGTGTTACCAGGGCGAATAGAGTGGCCAGTCGCGGGTGCTTCAGTTGAAAGCGGCTCACAGCATTTCTCCTGAACGACAACGATCACAGCAATGAGCAGAGCGAGTTTCCTCTGGCACGCTAACGTGGAACGTTCTCACGCCGCAAGAGGACATCGAGACTCGCACGTCAAACCTGCTGCCCACCGAGTTCTCCACCGGATTTGCCAATCGTCGGGTTGCCCCAGGCCACCATCGCCTCGCGACGCCTATCGGCGTCTCGGCCAACCGCTCTGAGGAACACACCGGACATGAACGCCGCTGCCAACATCATGCACGCCGTCAAGAGCGTGGCCAGAAACCCGCCCAGTTCGGTCAAACGATAGCCATATTCTTGCACGAATCCCAAGTGGCGTACGGTTTGCACGCTCATGATTCCGACAATGATTTGGATCAGCGGAAGCGTTTGAGCAACTGCGGTAAAGATGCCACCAGCCACGAGAATCATCCGCAACTCGCTCCACTTTGGCACGACGAGGAGCGTGAGCAGAAGCACCACGGCGGTAGCGGCTACCATTCCGACCCGTCCGCCGTCGCCGGTGGCCTCCCACCCCAAGAAGAGCGGCACAATCAAGTTGGCGACGAACACCACCACCCAGGCGACATTCCCACCCCAGACAGACGGTGAGGCAACTAACGGCATCGGACTTCCCCTGGCATCCTGCGGTCGGTCGCGCACACAACGAGCAGTCAGAGATTACCCGCTTTGGAACTGGGGTTGGAAGCCGACTTCCACTGGTCGCCCCTACCAGAGGATGGCTTCGGGCAGCATTTCGCGTCTCACGGCGAACGAAGGAACCTGGAAACGGCTCGGCATTTAGACTTGCTTGAACGATGGCTGGATTCGTGACCCTGACTTCAGGCTCTAACGGGCGATGGATCGCGATGTCTGCCTGAGAACTGAGAACGGCGGAAGACGTAAGAGGGAGTTCTTATTCTTCCTCTTACGTCTTCCCCTCACGTGGCGACGCTCGCATTCGAGTACCGTTCCGGTCCTTCCCAGAGCCAATTAACCGCTTGATGCCGCTCTTGCGCTGTACTTTGTGCCGTCCCGACGGCGTCTTCGTCAGCACAGTCGATCCGCAGACCCTGGATCGCCAAGTCGCCGTCAACCAGCGTGAGGCCACTGATATCAAGAGGACCAAACCAGCATGTTCGAGCGAACTCGGCGAAGTCCATCTGTTTCGGGGAGACGAGGAAATTTCGCAGTCGCCAGTGGAGCGAGAACAGGCGGTTTCGGAGTATGCTGATTTCCTCACGCGAGCGGAGTTCTGGCCTCGCCAACAATTCGCGGGCTGCGTCGGCGTCGAGGATGCCAAGGCTCCGCCACATCGGATTGAGTTGCACCAACTCGTCGTGCGGGGGTATGTCGAACCTCTTCAATGCCCAGGCCAGCACGACCAAACTTTCCAGTCGCCACGTCGCGTTCGCTTGCTGCTGTGGGGCGAGTTGGCCGAGCGGCCGATTCACCACCTCCCGCTCGTCCGGCTCGAATTCGTCACCAATCCCAATTTCCTCAACCCACTCGAGAAGGTCCGCATAAGTCTTCTGGACGTGTCCCGCATTTGGATCGTCCTGCTCCAAGATGGCCCGCCCGGTGACGGCCACGAGAGCCAACGCCCGGCTCGCGACACGGGCTGCACTGGGCGGCTCAGCGTCTTCGCCCGGTCCTTCGCTCGGATCACGGGGGCGCGACATCTCGTGCATCGCCGCACCCGTAGCCGTGGAGAACGACACCTCGCCGTGAACCTTCGGCCACTCCGCTGTCGGGTCTTCGTCTTCTTCACCACCGGCACTGAAGAGGGTGCGTCCATTCGCGTCCCGCAGTGACGATGGGGTAAACAACACCCCATCGAGCATTCGTGTGATTTCAAACAGCAGAGAAAGGCGGGGGTCTTCTTCAGGGTCGAAATCCGGCTCAAAGTCGGTGGCGAGCGAGAAGCGAAACGTGGTGGTGAGAAGCAAGACGCGTTCCTTCCTCGCCGTGTCCGGGAATCCTGAGAAGTAGCCCCGCATCCTGCTCATCTGCTTCGACCAGTTCGGTTCGCTGTAATATGCGGGGTCGTGCTTGATGGTGATTGTCCGCTTCGATTTCCCTTTCCCGTAGGCAACGACCGCGTTCTGCCAGTCGTCGTCTGGCCCATCGAGTGTCAGGCTCGGCGCTCTTTCTCGCAGTAGTTTGACGACACCCGCAGGATCAGCGATCCGAGCGAACACGTTTATCGGCTCCTGCGCCATCGGTGGTCTCCGTCAGAATGGGATGCGATAAGTTTACTCAAAGATGGGAGTCGCTTCACGTTTGCGGACACCATTGGCGGCGTCGGGATCGGGGTCGTCACTCAAGCCGACCACTCGCCCACCAAACTCGGAACCGCCTGTGTCTCAAGAGTGACGCCGTGATGGATTCGTAGTTTTCAACATCGACATTTGCCTCGCCGAGCGTGTCACACGCCGACGCCAACATTCCAACCAGTCTAAAAGTCGAAGACGTTCCGCGTCGTCTGCTACTCTCGGTTTGCTCACCCACCACGGCCAGGGTCACTCACGAAACGCAAAATACTCGAAGCAGCCGGTTCGGGGACATCACCACTGAGTTCGCCATGCCCCAACAGAATCGTGTGACACCGTTCGGTGAAATTGTTGGCGTCCCCGAACGCGGCACACTCATGGGTAATCGTGGCGTGCTGCACGACATCACCCAAACAATTCGTCGCTCGTGGCAGTTGAAGCGGTGGATTCTGTGCCTGACCGAGTTCAAGAACCGCAGTCGAACGATCATGACGCCGGGCCGGTACACCGAACTCTTCTTCCTCGACGAGGCAACTGGACTCGCCGCTGGCCACCTGGCCACCGACCGTGTGCCGAGTGCCAACGGGGGCGGTTCCGCGAATATCGGGATGCGTGGGTCGCGGGAAATCCAAAGCTAGATGGCAGTAAGTCACCCACCGCTGTCGAAATGGACGAGCAATTGCACGCCGAGCGGTTGAACGCGGGTGGCGAACAGGTGCGATTCGAGGCCGCACTCGACGGCTTGCCGGACGGCGTGTTCGTGACTCTCGATGGCGAGCCAGATGACGCATTCTTGGTGTGGCGAGAAGAGCTATTCGCGTGGTCGCCGGGTGGATATCGGGTTCGCCGCCCTCGTCCAACTGGAATGACGGTCGATGTGGTCACGCCGCGCTCGACGGTCGCCGCGATTCGGAAAGGTTACGTCCCGATGATTCACATACAAGTGAAGGATGGTCGGGCAGCCAAACATAATCGCCGCTGGCCGGTCGGCCGGCAATGACCCGTCGCGTGGTTCGTTACGAGGTCGTTCAAGTGTCAATCGCCCGGCTGACCCACTTCCTCGACCAGTGCGTCTGCAAATTCCGCCGTTGCGTTATCTGCCGAACGCCTCACGGCTTCTCGACGCGACCCATGAACAGGATGGTGCCGCGTTTCACGTCGCGGATCAGGAACAGGAACGGGTGGTTGACGTAAAAACCCGGCGGGTGGCCCGACTTCACGCCAACGGCGACGGCAGTCGCAGCAGCAGCTTCCGTCCCCTCCTCATTCACCTCGACGAACGCCTTGTGGGCGACAGCCGTTATCGGCTCCTTGAATTCGGAAGCCATTCCGGTGAAGTCGGCGATGTTCATGGCGAAGGCATCCGTCATGCCGAGCGCTTGGAGGTGTTTCGACAACTGGAATTGCGACTCGAATTTGAATCGCGGCATTGAGACCTCTAACTCGGCGCGATCCTTCAGTCCGCCCAACCAACCCGCCAACTTTTCAGGGGTCAGTGTTCGTTCAAGCGCGGGAAGCCCGTCGGGAAATCTCGGCATCATCACTACCATCGACACCTCGCCAGTTCGATACGGGAGTTCGACCATTGTGGTTCCATCCGGCTCGTATCCCAACCCGCACTTCGCATTCGTGTGCATCATGGGAACCTTCACAATCGTCTCGTCAGCGAGGTGGAATGGAGCGTCCGCCGTCTTTGCCGAATCAAACTCGGTAGCCCATCGGCCCTTGTAGAAGATGGCATTCGTCAGCACCATCCTCGTGTCGCGTGCGATTTGCCCCGGCGAGAGCAAGTCCTTGATTCGGTCGTGGGTTCTCTCCTCAACCCAACGGTTGATCCGCTGACGCTCGCCGTCTGGGTTTCCCGCAAAATCGGCCTCCTGAAACCCCGCTCCGAATCGTGTCTTTTGAATCTCAAGGAATTCGGATCGCCACGGGTCACCCCTCTGACCCCACAGAGCGTTCGCGACGGAGAGTTCGTAGCCGCGTCTCGGAGTGGCGTAGAAACGACCGAGGTCGCCCGCCGCGAGCAACTTGTTCTCGTCCGTCGGCATGTGGAGTACCTTCAGCATCTGTTCGCGGGTGGTGCCGCGTGCCCCGACGGCGGTCATCGAGAGGGCCGTGTGAACGCTGTACGGCGAGAAGAACAGGTTACCTTTCTCTTCACGAAGTTGTGCGTACAGGTCGAGGGCGAAGTGGTTGTTCGCGTACGCCACCGCTTGCATGTCATCGGTCCACGGCGGCGGAGCGGCGTGCGTTCTCCAGATGAACCAGCCCGCACTGCTCCCAAGGAGCGACACAACGAACAGAGCGAGGACGATTCTTCGCCGCATGACAGACCTCCTGCGTACAAGAAAGGCAGTCAGATATGATCGCACTACTTTCGGGATCGGCCGAGCAATTCCCGCATACTCGTTTCCAGGGTACGTGCTTCGTCTGGCGTGAATTTCGTCGTGCGATTGAGAACACGCACGGGAGTCCGCAAGCACATGTGCGACAATCGGTGGCACGCAGGTGCATTCCGTGCGGTTGCCGGGATATGCTCTGGGGGTGGAAGCGTTGTTCGGGTTGCCACACGAGCGGCTCACGATCCGGCACGACGCGGGCAAGAGTGCGGCTCCGTATGTCCACGGGACGCTGCTCGCGGTGCGGAGGGTGATGAATACGACGGGGTTGATTCACGGACTGGATCGGTTGCTGTTCGATGCCTGACAGTTCGCATCGGGTTGTGGTTGTCCACTTCAAGGCGCTGCGACGGCTTCGGGCAGACGACGCAAGTCGAGGTTGGAGAGCGAGCGAGCTTCGCCATCGACCGGCGTCGAATCTGTCCCCTTTATGATGACACGCCGGAAGTGGTCATTCCCCTCACTGATGATACGCCCGATGCGGTCAGGTGCGGTGCCTTCGTTTGGTTGCTCGCCTTGTTTCCCACTGTCGAGGGCATCGGCGGTGCGAGCCGGGTCGGGAACCGTGCACACCAACTGCCACCCCTGCGGATTCTTCACCCTCCCCAGATACCCCGCTTGCCAGTCTTTCAGGGTGCTACTGTCCCGACCGGATAGCCCTTTCCGCTGCTCCACCGCAAGACCGTTCGGCACCATCGCGACGAGCTTCACGCTCGTGCCGCCTTCAATGCAGTCCCATTCTCCGTATGTCGCGATCACGAGCGACTCACCGTCCACCTTCACTGCGCACCCCATCACCTCCCGCTCTTCCCGAATGCTCTTCGACTTGGGAGGGTGCCCCATGTAGCCAAGCGTCTTCGCCATGTACAACTTGACCCGCCCCTCAGTTTGGCAACGCCGGACGACCGCATCCTCCGGTAGGACAACGGTGCGAGTCCCTCCGATGTCCACCACACCGCGTTCGTATGCAGTGCCGTTCTGGACTTTTGGGTCGGCGCTGCGTTTGAAGACAAGATCGGGGCTTGTCGTGAGGGACGTGCAAGATGGCAGCGAAGTCAAGCCGACCACAAGAGCGATAATCAGCGTGAAGCCTCGCATTGGCGATCAGTCCCTTTCCAGAAGGTAGCAAGCCATAGCTGCCGATTGCTGGCGACGCAAGGTTGTTTCTCACACAGCGGGCTACACGTCAGCGTGTGCGGCCCAGAGTTAGGTTGTCGCTGACCGCTTCAGGGCGATGTGACGACTTCGTGAAGTCGCTGGTCGAGTTTCACAAGATAATCGCGCCCGTACCCGCCATTCTCCAACCCTTCGACAAGATGCCCCGGCAGGTTCTGCTCAACCTCGCGACTTCCAGACGCTGCTGCCATTGCGATTGCCGCGACCGTGTCCACGTCCCCGCCATACTCCACGCAGCACGTCAGGATCGCTGACAAGCTGTTGTGTGCGACCACCGCCGCAAGTGCCGCCGCGACGCATTCCAGGCCCGTCACGCCCACCCGGCCAGTCCACGGCTGATCCCACGCATAACCGGGCACGCGTGCCATCAGCAACGCCGGCAGTTTCTGCTTCGACTCATCGGTGTTGTTGTGACATAACCAC
>PNLP01000145.1 GCA_013823135.1 Planctomycetaceae bacterium | reverse complement strand
GACGGCTTCGAGTTGGAAGCGGGCGAGTTCCTGCGTACCGGCAGTGCTGCCGGCGAGGATCATCATTAGCGCGACTTCGTGATCGAGCCGCATGTTGCGGGCGCGGTACACGACGCCCATCCCTCCGCAACCCAGTTCGGAAAGAATCTCGTACCCGGACACAAAGGGAACGATTCCGTGAACCGTCTCCGGGTGCCAGACGCGAGTCGCCCCCTCGATCGGCGCAGCCTTTCCAGCGACGGTACTGGCCAGGGCACTCGGCGCAGCGCTCCCGGGACCGGTGGTGATCGCCACGCCCGGGTTTGGAGTGCCCGGTACTCTTACCGGGTGCGGAACGGTTTCATCCACCAGAAGTCCCCGATCGACCAGAACAGAGCGAGATTGATGCCATGATGCCGACAAGTGATCGACATCGCCAGAATCAACTCACCGACACCCATGGCTATTGTGTGACTTGCTGGCGCTCCCGAAGTGGGTATGGGTTCGCAATCATCCGTCATGATTATCTTGAGTCAGTCGTGTGAACCCCTCCAGTTGATCCCGAGCCGTTTCTACCAGCAGCCCGGATACGATGAAGACCTGCCGTCGTTTCGGTCTGGTTCTGTTTCATCTCGACGGTCGCAGGGCAAGTCCAAGACCGAAGTGGAGATAAGCTCGGTTGAAATCACCGGTCTCGAATGCAACTACTCCAAGAGCATGCTGCTCGAACGATCGCTGCATGGCGGCAGCGAACGAGTTGCCATCCTTCTCGAGTTGACGAGCGAGATCGGCATGCCATGCCGGGTCCGGGCGAGCAAGCCACCGGCGACGGGCATGTTCCTCTTCACTTCTTCGTGGATCGACCAATACCACGCAATTTTCCGTGGCGAGTGCCAGTCGTCCATCCGAGAGTCGGGAATTCTGTGTCCGGGTTACCGGGCGAGGAACGTTCGCCAGGTGCGTCCCCGTCGTGGCATCCCAAACGCGCACGGCCTTGTCTTCAGATGCGGTGACGATGTGTTTCCCATCTCCACTCCACGCCACGCTCACAACTGGGGCCACGTGCCCCTTCAACTCTAACACGAGACCCCCTGTGGCCGCGTCCCACACACGAGCGATCTTGTCCCGTGAGCCGGTGGCGATTCGGCTGCCGTCGGCATTCCACCCCACACTCAACACATTCATCGTGTTCGCTTTCAGTTCGTGCAGGGTGACACCCGTTTTCGCATCCCAAACCCGCGCGGTATTCTCAGAAGACCCACTGACGATCCGGTTGCCATCATCACTCACTGCGACGCACAACACGCCACGTTTGTGGCCTTTCAACTCGACGACCTCGTTGCCGATCCTGGAACCCCAGACTCGTGCGGTCCCGTCTTCTGATCCCGTAATCAGTCGGCCATCTGCACTCACGGCCACACTGGTGACCCTGCCCGTGTGACCCTTTAACTCCACCAGCGTGGCACCGGTCGCGGCGTCCCACACTCGCGCCGTTTTGTCCCATGAGCCGGTGATGATCCGGCGGCCATCTCTGCTCCACACGACACTTGGCACATTACTGGTATGCCCCTTGAGGTCGAGAAGTAATGTACCCGTTGTCGCGTCCCAGACCTGCACGGTCTTATCACCCGTAACGGTCACGATGCGGCCACCATCCGGGCTTAATGTTGCGCACGTTAGTCTGTTCTCTACGAATCCCGAGAGTTCCATGACACGATTGCCAGTCAGCGTATCCCAGACAGATGCAACCTTGAAATCGGTTGCGGAGAGAATGCGGTTACCATCGGTTGTGAATGTCAGACTCGTTACATTCGCCGGTGCCTTGAATTCCATGAGGGGTGCTCCGGTCGAGGCATCCCATATCCGTGCGGTTTTATCATTTGATCCGGTCGCGACACGAGTGCCGTCTGCGGTGATCGCCACACTCAGGATGGAATTACTATGCCCATCCACGATGAGAACACTGCGTCCCGTCGTCGCGTCCCAAACTCGCACAGCGTAGTCAGACGTGAAAATGCGACTCCCGTCTGCACTCCAGGCGACACCTTTAACTCGTTCGAGTGGACACTTCAATTCAAACTGCTTCGTGGATGTCTGAACGTCCCAGACCCACACAGTCCTGTCCTCGGCACCCGTCGTAATGCGAGTGCCATCCCTATTCAATGCCACGCCAATAACGTCCCGCGTGTGGCCCTTCAACTCAGCAACGCTGTCCCCGGTCTTCGCATCCCACACGCGTGCAGTTTTGTCCACGGATCCCGAGGCGATGCGACTTCCATCCGCACTGAATGCCACGCTCACCACCGGGCTGGAATGTCCACTGAGTACACGCAAGCTTTTGCCTGTCGTTGCATCCCATATGCGAGCGGTGCCATCGAGGGACCCAGTGGCAATGCGAGTACCATCCCCACTCCAGGCCACACTCCAGACCGTGTTCGTGTGCCCCTTCAACTCGAATAACGAGGTGCCCGTCTTTACGTCCCACATTCGCGAGGTCTTGTCTGTTGACGCAGTGAGCAGGCGGCTACCATCCGCGTTCAAGGCCACTGCCGAGATTCTGCCATCGTGGCCCTTGAGTTCCGCCATGGCCGCACCAGTGTTCACATCCCACACCCGCGCGGTCTTGTCTTCAGAACCGGTCGCGACGCGGGTGCCGTCGGCGCTGATTGCCACGCTGAACACCTTGTTGGTATGTCCCCGGAACTCACGGATCAATCCACCCGTTTTCGCGTCCCAGACCTGTGCTGCGTTGCTTTCAGTCCCGGTGACAATGCGGCTGCCATCCGCGCTCACAGCCATGGCCGTGAGGTTGACAAGTTGCCCCTTCAAGTGAGCGAGCATGTTCCCTGTCCGAGCATCCCAGATCCGTGCGTCCTTATCATTGGACCCGGTGATGATGCGAGTGCCGTCTCGATTGATCGCCACGCTGATCACCTTGTCGGTGTGGCCCTTCAACTCGTGGAGCAGCAATCCCAATCTGGTATCCCAAACCCGTGCGACGTTATCGTCTGACAAGGTTGCTGTCAGGTTCCCATCCTCGCTCACAGCCACACTGGTGACCTTGCTGAAACCTCCTTTCATTTGAAGCAGATTGGTGCCCGTTTTTACGTCCCAGACTTTCGCCGTCCTGTCCGCCGCACCGCTTACCAACCGGCTACCATCGGCGCTCATCGCCACGCCAAAAATCGGGCTGGTGTGTCCCTTGAGTTCCAGGAGATTGCCGCCGGTTTTCGTGTCCCAAATTCTTGCGATGTTGTCCCCGGCTGTGGTGACAATGCGGCTGCCATCGGCACTCATTGCCACACCAGTAACGTAGATCGGGTGGTCGGCAAGTTGGAGGATGCTCTCGCCCGTGTTCGCATCCCAGATGCGGGCCGTCTTGTCATGTCCACCAGTGATAATTCGACGATCGCCCGCGCCCCACGCCACACTCGTGACTTGACTGGAGTGCCCCTTCATCTCATGCAGGCTCTTGCCCGTTTTGGTGTCCCAGACTCGCGCCGTCTTGTCGTAGCACCCGGTGACAATGCGGCTGCCATCAGCGCTCATTGCCGTGCTCGTGAGGAAACTCGTGTGACCCTTGAGTTCGACAAGCCGGTTCCCCGTCACAGCATCCCAAACCCTGGCAAGCCTGTCGTACGACGCGGTGACCACGCGGCTGCCATCAGCGCTGATCGCCACTCCCATCACTCGGTTCGAGTGCCCCTTGAGTTCATGCAGGCTGACGCCTTTCGTGCCGTCCCACACTCGTGCGGTTCCATCGGCCGACCCGCTCACGATCCGGTTCCCATCGGCGCTGATCGCCACGCCGAACACCATGTCTGTGTGCCCATTCAACTCGAACAGGAAGTCGCCGGTTCTCGCGTCCCAGATCCTTGCTGTCCCGTCGTGCGATCCCGTGACGATGCGACTGCGATCCTCACTCAAGGCTACGCACGTGACCACTCCCGCATGGCCCCAGAGCGTGAACGAACTCCCATCGAGCCGCTGATTCACGAGGCCCCAGCCGACACAGCGGTTCTCGACCGGAATCTTGTTGAGGGTGTCACGAGCGACCAGGAGGAGGTTGTTATCGATGTCTACCTGGGATTCTTTCAACTTCGACAGGTCGAGTAATCGTCTGGTTTCCTTGAGCTGCGACGCCAGTTGAATCGCGGTCTTTTGGGTACTCTCTTCTGCTTTGATCGCGCGATTCGCTTGATTGGTCGCACGGTCCGCCGCGTCCCTGGCGTCGTCCGCGTTGCGATCCGCGATCCGCTTCTGCTCCGCTTCGTTCGTTGCAGCCTGTCGCGCGGCCGCTGCCTGATCCCGTGCAATATCCGCCTGCCAAAGGCTCACCCCCGTTCCAATCAGGAGTGCCAACACGACGGCCGAGACCGCCGCGGTAACCACCTTGTTCCGCTTGACCCATTTGACCGCGCGCTCGACCGAGCCAACCGGTCTCGCTTCGATTGGAACCCCGTCGAGAAACCGATGCAGATCGTCGGCCACGGCCTGGGCCGTGGCGTACCGTTTCGCGGGTTCCTTCTCCAGGCACTTCAGACAGATCGTTTCGAGGTCGCGAGGCACTCCTTCCTTGTGCTTCCGCAGCCGTTCAGGTTCCGATGTCATCACCATCTGAAGAGTCGCGGCAGCCGAGTTGCCCACGAATGGCGGTCGCCCCGTGAGCAAGTCGTACAGGACAGCGCCGACGGCATACACGTCTGCAGCGGTGCCGACTTCACGGATCTTCCCGGCGGCCTGCTCCGGCGCCATGTACGCAGGAGTTCCCAGGACCTGCCCGCTCACGCTCAAGTCGGATCTGCCCACCTTCGCCAGCCCGAAGTCTGTGAGCCGCGGTTCGCCATCGGGAGTCAGGAGGACGTTTCCAGGCTTGATGTCGCGGTGAACAACACCACGGGAGTGTGCGTGCGCCACAGCTGCCGCCAGTTTGGCGACCATCATTGTGGCTTCGCTCGCCGGAAGCGAACCTCTAGTCTTGAGGTGCTCTGCGAGGTTGCCGCCGGACAGGAATTCCATTGCGAGGTAGGGATGGCCATCGTGCTCCCCGAAGGCATAAACCTTCACGATGTTCGGGTGCTCCATCGCCGCCACGGATTCGGCTTCGAGAAGGAAGCGTGTTCGCGTGGTGGGATCGGAATAGGCTCCGGCGATCACCATCTTGAGTGCAACCAAGCGGTTCAACCCTGTCTGTTGCGCGCGGTACACGACCCCCATGCCGCCGCGACCGAGTTCCCCGAGGATTTCGAACCCAGGAATCACCACTCCTGCGACGGAAGACGCGGTCGCTGCACGAACCGCCTCTTCTGGTGACTGGATAAGCGTTCCATCCGGCTGCGAGGCAGAACCGGGGGAGGACACTGAGTCGTGAGGCATGCGATCATCTCCGGGAGAGATTGAACATCGTAGCCGAGGAATCAAACACTTGGAACGGCCGTATCCGGTCACGTACAGCCTGCCGAATATCTCCAATGCCGCCGTCGCACGCTCATCGTTGCATTCGCTCGGGGGCACGAACTTTCGCCGTGGATGAGCCGAAAACACATGTGTCTCGACTTGTTCTGACCGAAAAGCCCCTCGTAATGAAGCATCGCGTCTGCCTCGAATATACCCTTGTAATCCTTGAGGAATTGCATCGGTCCTACCGCCGTGTGACCCCCGCGTAGTTTTTCGTCCGTGTTCCTGAACGAAAACCTTGGCGGGTTGAAGGCGAATTGTTCCGCCGTTTGCTCACCGATGCGCTCATGCTCACAGATGCAGTCGCGGAGCAGACCGGAGCAGGGCCAAAGTTTCTCAGCGTCTGTGAGATCGGGGACGATTTCGCGACGTTCGAGATGGCTGGGCACCGGCGAGTGACCGTGTTCATTCCACCAACGCTGAGGTTTATCAGCGACGTTCACTGGCGGTGGTGTGCGTCGTTCGCTTGACCGACCGAAACGATGTTTCAGTGCCGTGTCGAGTTTGGCCTGCAACTCGGCAATCTGCTGTTCGAGTTGTTGCTTCTGGCGAGGAGTTGTCGAATGATCCCGTGCAGGGTCGGGACATCGGTCGGCAGCGGAGCATCGGGAGCAAGAGCGGTGGCGTCCGTGCCCAATCCAACACCACGTTGCTCGCGGCCATCCCACCCGACCCCGAGCAATGTCTCGAAACTGCTCAATCAGCGTGATGGGGTGGGTCAATTTCAGATGAGCGGTAGTGGGTCAGTTTGACATGAGCGTTGATACTGAACGTACTACAAGCGTGTGGGAAAGCACAACCTAACATTTGAGGTTCGGTGCGATCACCTCGCGCCGGGAAAGAGCTTCGCGGCCAACTTGTCGGCGGCAACGGGGTCGACCTCGCGGGCGCGTTCAAGCAAATGCCGCGTTTCCACTTCCTTGCCCAGTTTCGCGAAGGCCCGAGCCTTACCCAACAGGCCAATCAACGGCAGCGGGCCTGTGGGTTGCTCATGCTCCCGAACAAGTTTCCCGAACGCATCGAGAGCCTTCACCGCGTCGCCGGACTGTTCCAGGGCCAGAGCACGACCCGTCAGCGCCAGCACGTTGTTCGCGTCGCGCGCCAGCGCCGCGTCGAACTCCTTCAGCGATTCCGCGTACCGCATCGCATTCAGGTGCGTCATCCCGAGGATGGCACGCGCTCGCGGATGGTCGGGCATCGTCTGAAGCACCCACGTCGCAATGTCCGCCGCCAGGGCATGCTTCCCATCCGCCAAGTGCGATCCCGCGATCAGCAACGCCAGATCGAAGTTGTACGACACCTGCGGGTTCGGTGGTTGCCTCATCCATTCGGTGAGCGTCGGCTGAAAGTGCTTGGCGTCGCTGAGCGAATCCCGGAGGACGACCACATCCTCGCCGTTCATCGAGATGCCGCCTGCCTGGATCGCAATGACCGTCTCGATCGCCGCCGTCGCCGTGTCGAATGTCGCAGGGTCGCCCAGCCAGGAGTGGCATAGCAGCCCGTTG
>PNLP01000144.1 GCA_013823135.1 Planctomycetaceae bacterium | reverse complement strand
GTGCAACCGAGGTGGGAGACTTTCCGGCAACACCCTGGCCTGGGGTGATCCGGGTGTCTCACGATTTTGCGGCAAGCGAACAACACCGGGCGGCGGGAAACGCTCATCGAGAAACGACTTCGTCGGGGTGCATCCAATGCTGCTCCCGAACACGCATCCCACGAGCAGATGCCGCATGTGGCTCTTAATTCCGCGCATGGTCTTACCCTCCGCGACGAAGAGAATGTGACGTAGCAACACGCGGAGCGGAGCTATGAGCGGAAGGCGTGGACAAACCGAAGTGCGCGGAGGTGCGGTAACGGGCGAAGACACATCTGGGACAGTCGGGCCGAGGCGACGAGATCAACGTGCGAGCCTGAGTACGGATCGTTCAGCATGGCCTCGACGCTGGCAGCATCGACTTCGACGTGAAGTTCGCCAACAACGCCAGTTGAACCCAGTTCGACCTTCGGACCATGCTCGCACGGTTGCTTCGGCGGATCAGGCAATCGGTCGGCTTTTGTTGCCCCATCCGTGGTCGCCCCGTCACTGGCATCCGAGTGATGGGCGAGGCAACACTTGCACGCAGGCCGCGAAGGGAGCGGATGCCGTGCATCCTGTTTTGAAGTGGGTCGTAAGAGTGCGACGAGGTGGCAGGGGCACGGGGCCGGGCCGCATGTGGCGACCAGCACTGCCGCGACGGCGATGGTGACAAGCCGCCTCATTTGAAACTCGACCACATGAGCTAATCCACGACTCCAACTCAGTAATCGGCTGGCTTGCCCCGTCGCCTTGAGAAAAGTTCGCGTAAACGGACCTACCGGAATAATCAGCCACGCCGATCCTCCTAATCGTCCTGGCACTGTTGTTTCACATCCTGCACCTCACCGGCGGGGCATTGGGCGTCACGCCGAGATGACTGGTGCCGCGATCAGCCGTGGCCGAGTGCCAGCACCAGCATCATTACAGCCATACCAGCCATCAGAACGTCTTCGAGGAGGGTGACGTAGCTCATCGGCAGGTTGAAGACCGTGCCCAGGCACGCGCACCGGATCTTCCGCCGGGCAAGCAAGGTCTGTACGACGCCGACTGTACCGACCCCCATCACGACGAGGGTGATGACGTTGGTCACCACTGGCTGAAAGTTGGCGAGGTACGCCGCCCCGAGGGACAGTTCGATGAACGGGTAGACGTACCCGTACCCGAGCCACCACCGGGCAATGATGTCGTAGCTGCCATATGACTGGGCGAAGGCGGGCACGTCGAGCAGTTTGAAGAACGAGAACGCCAGGAAGAACCCGCCCATGAAGTGCCGCATGGCTCGCATCCCGTCGAACCCGCCTGTCGCCACCTCGGCCAGACCGACTGCCCCCAGCAGGTACAGGAGGATCAGCACGAGAGGATAGTAGGTCGTCTTCGGCTGAGTGTCGTCCCGTGCCTTGGCTGGTGTGTCTACCGGCACATCACCAACGATCTCGTACCCCTTCTGTCGTAGCAACTCGCCCACCCTGGCCCCGGACACGCCGTCACCCTCGACCGTGAGCAACTTGTCCGGCGTGGACACGTCGGCAGCCCACCGCGTCACCCCCGGCTCGGCGTCGAACAGCGGCTTGATCGACTTCACGCACGCTCCACACCGCAGGTTGGTCTTCACTTTCAACGTGGTCATGTCATTTCTCCAGGTTACTTCGGGCCGTTCTTGTCGCCGAGTGCCGTGATGATCGGGCACCCCGACGCCGGGCCGTCCCCGTCGCAGGAAGTCAGGAGTCTGACCAGCGACTCACGCATCGCCAACAGGTCGCGAACCTTGGCGTCGATGTCGGCGACCTTACCGGTCGCGCGGTCGCGGATGTCGGCGCGGCGGGCGTCCGGGTCGTCCCGCAGGGAGAGCAGGTCTTGGATTTCCTTGAGGGTGAACCCCACCTGTTGCGCCCGCCGGATGAACTGCAACCGCTCGACCGCCCCGTCGTCGTACTGTCTGTAGCCTGAGTCCTTCCGACTCGGCGCGTCGAGCAGACCCTTCCGCTCGTAGAAACGCACCGTCTCGACGCCAACGCCCGCCGCCTTCGCCAACTTGCCGATGCTGATTGTCCGCATGGTCATTGCCTCCACCCGCAGTCTACACCCCGTACCTTGGTACAGAGTCAATCCCGCTGTGGAAGATTCAGCAAAAAGATACCGCCCGACGATGCACATGGCGTCGCCGGGCGGCTTTCACTGACCTCGGACATTGCGGACCAGTCGAGGCGGGTCAGGAGTCACTTCTTGCAACAGGCGTTACAGCACTTCACGCACTCGCGGCACGTCTTGGCGCAGGCGGTGCAGGTTTTGTCGTCGGGGTGCTTCTCGCACGCCTTCGCGCAAAACTCGCACGCCTTCGCACATGCCTCGCAACAGATCGCCATCATCGCACCGCCGCGTCCGCAGATAGTCATGCACAGCTTGCAGAACTCGGTGCAGTCCAGGCACGCCTTCATGCAGTCGGCGTACTCCTTCTTCCCGCCCGCGACCATCTCGGCACAGTGGCTGTAGCACTTCAGGCACTCGGCGAGACACTTCGGGCAGGTGGTGCCGCACTCGGCACAACAGTCCTTCGTGTCCTTCGGCTTGTCCTTGGGCTTCTCCTCGGCGACAACGGGTGCCGCCCCCACGCCCACGAGGACTGCGGCACCTGACCCGAGACTGGCCAGCACTTCACGACGGCTCACGACGATCTCCTGGTAAACGGTGATGACGTTCCACCCACTTCGGAACGCCCGACGCGGGTGACTTCTGGGGCCACTCCCCGCCGTCGGCACGCCCGGCGGCGGTTCTCCATCCCCTTGACCGACGGGAGCCGGACTCGGCCATCTTGGCTTGAGGCCGTCAACCGCCTGTGGCTCATCGCAGCCCGTTGCGTTGACCGGGCTGCTGTGTTTCATGGAATCTGCACGACGAAGGGCACAACACGGACGTGGCCGTCCCGCTTGAACTGGCCCCAGCCCTTGTACACCCCGGCCTGTGGGAACGTCGCCCCGAACGCCACCACGTTCTTCGCCCCGGTCCAGCCCTCGGCAGGGTGGGCGTGGACGTACCGCGTGGCGTCCGCACTCACGACGACAAGGTGGCCCGTCGCACCCATGTAAGGCTCCAGGTCGGTGACCGGCTGGCCCGAAGCATTCACCAACTCGAACCGCACCGTCGCCTCCTGACCGGGCTTCGCTCCGTCGATGGCCACCTTGGCCGTCAGGCCGTCGCCGACCACAGTACCCGGTACGTCGGGTTTAAGCGGCGGGGCAATGGGTGACTCGCCCGCGACCTTGATCTGTGCGACCGCCGTGGCCGCAGGTTTGCCGGATGGCTGGTGGTCGGCGAACAGGTGGTAGGTGCCGCCCAGTGGGAAAGTGTGCTTGGCCTTCAAGACCCCGGTCGCCGGGTCGGGGGTCAGGTGCAGGTGGGCGAACTGATCCAGCCCCTCGCGGATCAGGATCAGGTGAACCTTCGCCTCGTGGACGACGGCGAAGTCCTTGAGCGGCTGGCCAGACCCACCGGGGATGGTGAGTTCCAATTCCGCCGGGTGCCCAGCCTTGACCTCGCCGAGCGGACGGACTTCCATCGCTGTCATCGACGGACGGTGGTCGCCGTGTCTGCCGTGGTCGTCCTTGTGCCCACCGCCCTTGGCATCGGAATGGCCGGACGAGTTGTGGTCGTCGTGCTTCCGGCTGCATCCGGCGAGAACGGTCGCGAGCAGAATCGTGAGAGTCAGTCGCATTGGTAATCTCCTGGGTGTCATTTCCGAACCTTGCTCGCGTCCACCGCAGTCATCGCGTTGTAACCCTCGCGCCACTTCGCCTGGAACTCAACCTGACCCGCGAGATCGGCTTCGCCCAGCACGGTCTTCCAGTCCTTGGCGATTTTGCCGTCGCCGTCAACGTAGACACGCAGAAGGTACTTCCCGTCGGGCAGCGACGGCTTGCCGGTACGCCATGCCTTCGCCCGTTCCGAGTCCTTGGCCGCGAGCAGTGTCAGGCTGTGTTGCCAGAGCTTCGCCTTACCGGAGACGATTCGGTCTGAGACGGCGACGGGTGTTTCCTCCCACGCCTTCCGCTTGGCGTCCCACGCGAAGACGCGGGCCTGGAGGAACTTGTCGCCCCACTCGGGCGGGCAGGCGGTGAGCTTCAACCAGAGGTCGGTGCCGAACCGCTGAGGTCCGGTGTCGGCGGGCGGTAGGTCCGCGACGACGGCGTACTTGTTCGCACGGATCGCCGCCACGTCCTCGATCCAGGTGCGGAACCCCTTGTAGGCGTCATCCCCCACGACGAACTTCGTCCCGCCCTCGTGCTTCTCCCCGAGCGGCTTGCGGAGCAGCAGGCTCTGCTCGGGCTTGGCCGGGTCGATCAGCTTCGAGGCAATCAGGTATTCCAGGGTGTCGGTGGGGCCGCCCTTCTTCACCCACGCGACTCGGTCGCCGTACTCCTTGCGGTACTTGTCGTTCTGCGGCGTCCCCTCGGTGTGGCAGTTCATACACCGGAACCGCCACGCCCAGACGTTCTTCTCGAACGACTCCAACACCTGATCTTTCCTGGCGTACCGGATCACCTCGACTGGGCGGGACGGCTGTGCCCGGTCCTTCTCGTCCAGTTTCGGCGCGGCCTTCAACTTCGGGTCGGCGGCACACGCCTTGATCCACGCCACGAACGCATCCCGCTCGGCAACGCGAAGTTTGGCGTTTACCGCGTTCGGCCCCTTGGCGTTGCCGCCCATGTCGATGAGCTTGACGATCTTGGACTTCTCGGGGCTTTCGAGGTCGATCAGCCCCTGGTCACGCAGGCTGCGAAACGTCTTCTCCGCGTCCGGCAGGATGTAGTCCTTCAGGTCAACTCCCGCGAGGTGGCACTGCACGCAACTCGACGGGTTGGGCGACTTGAAGATCGGGACGATCCGCTTCTCGAACACCTCGGCGGGCGTCGGTTCGGCGGCACCAGCCAATCCCGGCAACGACGCTACCACGACAGCCACGATGAACCACACGACACGCATGACGCTCTCCTGGATGGGTTACTTCTTCAGTGTCATTTTTGCCTTGGCTTTCAACTCTTCGACCTTTGCCAGGGTCTGCTCAGGGTCCGCCTCGGCCTTACTCTTGCAGCCCTTGCAGCAGATGAAGACGGATCGTCCCTTGACCTCCAGCTTCACGGGTGGCCCCATCGAGCCAAGCCGCTCCTCGGTGCTGACGACGCACCACTCCTGAGCCTCGACCAAGGCGCGGTCGGCGGGCGAGAGTTTCGTTCGCTCGACGGCCACTTCGTCCGGCTTGGCCTCCTCTGCCTTTGACGGGCCGGTTGCCGCGTTGGTGTGCGGGGTGGCCTTGTTGCCGTTGCACCCCGTCAGAATCAACGTTGCGAGCAGCACGGCCCCGGCGGTGATTCGGTACTGGTTCATCCTTGGCGCTCCACATGGCGTGACGGGGCAACTCACTTCTTCCGGTAGAACTCGGGCGGCATGATCTCTTCCGGCTTCTCCTTGGCGAGGGCGACGAACTCGTCCACGCAAGGTGGGCAGCAGAACTCGTAGACCTTGCCGTCGATTACCCAGGAGAACTTCGGGTTGGCCTTCGTGAGCGTGACCGGGCAAATCTTCTCGCCGGACTTCGGCTTCAGGTCGTGGTCAGCCTTCAGTCCCTTGAACTTCACCGAAGCCGTCACGCTCCCGTTGGCCTTGATGTCGGCGACGGTGTACTTGCCGCCGGGGGTGAGGTAGAGTTTCTGCTCCTCGTCGTCGGCCACCTTCGAGGGCATGTCGTGATCGCCAGTCTCCGTAGCGGATGTGAACGCGAACCGGAACCGCTCGCCACCGATGCGGATGGTCGGGACGGTCACCACGAACTTCTTACCGACCACCTCCTTGGGCAGGTGGCCGACAAAAAGGGAGGTCATCGCGGCCTTGTCACCGGGTTGCGGCTTTGGGGCGAGGACGAACGACTCCGACTCGGTGGCGTCCTCAAGTCTGGCGTACCCGGTCAAGGGTTGGGACTCGACCTCGGCGACGACACTCTCGTTCCGGCCAAGCATGTACAGCCGCAGGACGCCGCCCTTCTCGAACACCACCTCGGCGTGGTAGTTGTCGCCGCCGATTGGCACGATGATTCCGCCGTGAGAGCCGGGCTTGTGGCCGTGTTCACCGTTCCCCTTCGGCTGCGGGGCGGTTTTACTGGGGGCGATGGCCTGCTTGCTGACTTCCGACGACGGCGATTCGGAATCGCCGCAACCGGCGAGAAGGAGAGCCACGCCAGCGAGGGCACTGCCGAACGCGGCAAAACGCAGTTGACGGACCATGACGACTCCCCGTTTGGAATGAGATCGCGTGGCTGACGCCGACGATCTGGTGGTCGGTAATGACGCAACGGGGCCGAGACGCATCGTGGCGATGCGGTGACCCGAGGGATGTCAGGAGCGAGCGTTACGAACGCCGCAGACGGCTAATGGGTGGAGTACGCCAAGGAGCGTCAGAGAAATGGATCAGCAACGGAGCATGGAATAGGCCGCGAGGAGGTCGCGGCCCGCGAGCCTGAAGACAGGTTGTGTGGCACCGGCGAGGATCAAGGTCGGGGCTTCGAGGTCGTACTCGGCCCAGATCGGTATGCCGACGAAGAGGGCGTCGAGAAGCCGCAAGTCCGTGGAGATGTCCGCGTTGGCGTGCCCAGCAACCGGCAGGGCGTTAACCTGCTTCGCGTGTTCACAGGGGCACTTGGGCGGCTTGACCGGCTCGGGCTTCGGCTGACCGTGATCTTCTCCCGGCAGTGCTTCTTGGTGGCAGCACGACTTCGTCGCCTTCGTTACCGGGGCTGGCTTGGGATCGGATGATTGAGTTGGAGGAGAAGCTGCGAAATCGCAACAGCAGACCCCCGGACTCAGGAGTGTCGTGAGCGTGAACCAGAGTGTGAGGGCAACGCGACCCATGCCTCTACTATTGGCGGGATCGCGGCAGAAGTCAACGTGTCTCGGTTGCGGCCTCCGCAACGATGGATCTGGTCGTGAGTGACCGGGTGGATAAGATACTCGATGAAACGGTTGGGCACAGAGACATGTTCCGTCACGCAGTGTCACTCATCCTGTTGCCGTGTTTGGTGCTGACGCAGTCGGCGTTACTCGGCCATTCGCACGGCGGCAAGGAACCACCCGGTCACGATCACCGCCCGCACTTCCACGCGACCAAGCCCGCCGCCCCGCACGATCACCATCACGCTCCCGGTGGCCATCACCACCACGACGCGGGTGACGACGAGCAGGAACACGCGGCGGCGGAACCCACCGATCCCAAGCCCTTACCCGATCACGACGATGACGCCATCCACCTTGCGGTGGATATCGCGACCGGGTCTGGTCAGAATTTCGACGACACCATCAGTGTTTTCTCGTGGCAACTTCTGCCGTTGAACCTGTCGTCCGGCGGGGGCGTTGGCTGCCCCGAACGCTCACCGCCCCGTCCG
>PNLP01000143.1 GCA_013823135.1 Planctomycetaceae bacterium | reverse complement strand
ATGGCGGACTGTGTTCTGGTCAAGAAAGCGAAGCAGGTGCTCGGTCGCCGTGCGGTAACGGTTGATCGACTGAATCGAGGACCGCCGTACCTGCTGGTGATGTTCAAGCCACCGATTCCGGAGGTTGGGGATGGAGATTGGCTCGAAACTGAGCGAGGTCGTGGCCCCGGTTTCGAGTTGTGCGTTGATCTGGGCAGCGAGTTGTCGGGCTGCGTCTCGGTTGGTTCCGACTCGAGGTCGGCGACGCTTGCCCTGTTCGAAATAGCAGAGGTACCAGACGCAACCGCGGAGATAGCCGGTCACGTTGCCGACGCGGAACGATTGGGCCTTGGACATGCGATCCTCAGAGAACCCTCCCGCCACAAAGTGCCACAAACACTGCCACAAACGGGAAGATCTGAGGGGATCTCAGAAATGCAAAGGCCCGTGTGGCAACGACTTGCGCCACACGGGCCATCAGGAATGCGGAGAGGGCGGGATTCGAACCCGCGGTAAGATTTTACTCCTACGCCGCTTTAGCAAAGCGGTGCCAAGAATCCGAATCGCCTGAGATTTCAAGCACTTCAACGACGCCAGCCCCGTCAAGCGCAGCACCCAGCGCAGCAACTCCAACCGACCCCGACTTGACCCGCGTCATCAAGGCGTGGCCGACCCTGCCTGACCCCATCCGTCGCGCCCTGCTCGCCTTGGTCGGCAGTTTCACCCCGGCCGGAACATCACCACCATCACCACCAGCGGGAGGGTAACACCATGCCTGCTGGGTACGTCGTCCTGTTCAAACCCCGTCGAGGTGTTCCGTGGGTTGAACTGGGCAGAGCCGCCACGCTGCGCGAAGCCGTTGACCTGATCAAAGGCAAGGGCATGTTCTGGCTTCACGCCGTGACCGCCGATTCAGTTACGGGCAGCGATGGCCGCGTAGCGCAGGGCCACGGCGGTGATGATGACGGTGCAGATCGCGGCGACGATGGAAGGGTGCATGGTGGAATCCGTTCCGTGGGGTTGATGCCCAAGAACGCGAAGCGGGGCAAGGCTTGCGCGACAATCGAAGGCACCACGTGAAACCGAGGAGGGGCATGAGCGAGACGAGTCCGGTTAATATGACACAAAGGTATTGTTAAGTGTATAATTGGCAAAACAGCAGTAATCCGAGGCACCAATGGCAAAGCCCGTGACGTTCGGAAAGAAGCCGAAGAAGACCAAGAGTGGAGGCGGGAACGCCGATTTCTCGTTCGGTTTCAACGCGTTGAGCAAGACCCAGAAGAAGGCTTTCAACAAGTCGATCGGCAAACGCGGAAGCAAGGCAGGTGGCAGTTGATGTTCACTGCATCGCCGCCACTGGAGTTCGGCACCATCCCCCGACCCGCGTTCGGTCGGGACGCCCAACACCTTCCGCCCCACGCCACGCCGCTGAAGGCAAAGGCCGAGGCGAAGTACCGCAGGGCAGCCAAGACCGCCGCGGAGTTGCTCCCCGAACTCCCCGAGCGGGGCGAAGTGGTTCACGCCCTCATGACCGGCAGTTACGACTTGTGCCAGGTCATCACCACGACCGTCCCCAGGCTACCGTCGCTCCGTCATCTCAGGATTGCAACCCTCTGCTACTCGAAGCGGAACGTCGTCGAACTGTGCGGACTCCTCGACATCCGCAAAGGAATGGCACTGACGCTGCTCGTGTCGGCATTCCACCGGGAGCACAACAAGGAATTGCACGAGTGGGCAACCGGCGAACTGACCGCGTTCCCGAACGTGAAACTGGCAGCAGCACGAACGCACTGCAAGGTTGTGTGTTTCGACATTGCCAAGGATGACGCGATGGTGTTCGAGGGGTCCGCCAACCTGCGGAGCAACCGCAACCGCGAACAGTTGAGCGTGTTCCGTGACATCAAACTTCACGACTGGCATTGTTCCTGGATCGACGAAATGGTGAGCCAAGACGATGGCTGAGGAGAAGTGCAAGGCGTCGCGGTTGGAGGTTGCCGAGCGGGTTGAGGAAATCCTCAAAATCCGCTTGGACGGTGCCCAATTCCACGACTGTGTTACCTTCGCCAAGGAGAAGGGCTGGAACGTCAGTGAGCGTCAGGTGGGGCGGTACATCAGCTCCGCCGACGAACTCCTCGTCGAACGGCTGGAGAAGAAGCGAAAGCCAGTGATCGCCCGGCACATCGCACAACGGCAAGCCCTGTTCGCCCGTGCCGTGAACGCCGCCGACCTGAGAACGGCCCTGGCCATCCTCGATTCGGAATGCAAGCTTCGAGGGCTGTTCCCGGAAGCCGGTGTGAAAGACCTGCTGAAACTGTTGGCGAGTCAAGAAGAACGGCTGCGGAAGATGGAGGGCAACTCCGATGCTGTCACTGCTGGACCGGCTACACCGCAGGCTCAAGAGCCAAGCCCGCCGGCTGGACAGGATTGAGGCGGGCAACCGCGAGCCACTGCCGGGGGCTGACCCGCGTTCGCTCTCCCTGTTCGAGTGGGGGAAGTGGTTCCTGCCGCACTTCCTCAAGAAGCCGCCTTCGCGCTTCCACCTCGAACTCTGTGCCGACCTCGAACGGCTCCGCCGGGACCGTGGAACGCGCCTCGCCCGACTCGCTCCCCGTGGTTCCGCCAAGAGCACTTGGGGCACGCTCGTTCACCCCCTACGGTGTGCGGTTGAAGGCACGGAACCTTTCACGATGATCCTGAGCGATACCGCCGACCAGGCCACGGACTTCGTGACCCAGATCAAGGCCGAACTCGAGGGCAACCCGCGACTGGCGGCCGCGTACCCGAAGGCGTGCGGGACGGGTCCGGAATGGCGAGCAGGGCGGGTTCGGCTCACGAACGGGTGCGTGATCGAGGCGAAGTCACGGGGCGGCCGAATTCGTGGCAGGCGAAACCGCCAGGACAGACCGACGCTCATCGTCGTGGACGACTGCCAGGGCAACCGGGACATCGTTTCGCCCGTCGAACGGAAGCGGGGTTGGGACTGGATGGCCCGCGAGGTCATTCCGGCCGGCGAGGAGGGGAGAACGACCTACGTCAGCGTCGGGACCGCGCTCCACCGCGAGGCCGTTGCCGTGCGGCTGCTGACAACCCCCGGCTGGGAAGGGAAGGTCTACCGTTCCATCGAGAGGTGGCCGGACCGTGCCGACCTCTGGGACGACTGGACGCGACTCGCGACCAACATGGCCGACCAGGGCCGAGACGCCACCGCCAGAGCGTTCTACGACGCCCGCCGCGACGAGATGGAAGCCGGGGCCGTGGTCCTCTGGCCCGAGGGGCGGAACCTGTACTCGCTCATGCGGCGACTCGCCGAGATCGGGCGGAGCGCCTTCGACACCGAGGACATGGGGAACCCCAGCGCGGTCGAGGGTGCGGAGTTCCCGGCCGAGCTGTTCGACCGCCCCGGCGTCTGGTTCGACGACTGGCCTACCGACATGGTGTTGCGGGTGCAATCCCTCGACCCGTCCAAGGGAAACGACTCCAAGTCGGGGGATTTTCAGAGCCACGTTCTCGTCGGGCTGGACACTCGCGGCGACATGTGGTGTGAGGCGGCGATGCACCACGAACTGATCCCCCTGATGGTGGACCGCGCCCTCGACTTCGCCCTCGCATCGGGGTTCGGTCGCATCGACTCGCTGGTGGTCGAGGAGAACGGCACACTCGGGATGCTCCTGCCGGACTTCCAGAGGCACGCCAACGAGCGGAACGCGGTGATCCCCCTCCGCGGCATCCTGCAGACCCAGAACAAGCTCGTGCGGGTCCGCCGGCTGGGAGTCTACTTCGCCCGCAATCGCATCCGGTTCAGGAACACGCCCCACACCCGGCTGCTGGTCGATCAACTCCGGGACTTTCCCGGGGGAACGCACGACGACGGCCCGGACGCCCTCGAACTAGCCGTGAGAGAACTCGAAACCCTGACCAACCCGAGGTAACGCAGATGCAGACCGCGACCAGAAGTAACGCCGTGAGACTCGAAACCATGGGCAAGCGGAAGCCCGACGACCGCCGCGCGAACCAGGGCCGCCCGCTGGAGGTGGGTCAGATCGTCACCCTCAGTTTCGAGACCGAACACGGTCGAGGCCGGTACTGGAAGCACGAGTACATGAAACTGCGCGTCACCGCGACCATGGGGGCGAACTACGCGGGTGAGGTACTCGACGACATCTATCCGCCCCTCATCTCACCCGAGAAACTCCGCAAGGGAAGCGTGCTGACCTTCACGATGCAGAACGTCGTCGAGATGGCCGACGTGTGGGACGACCCACGCGCCACGCTCGCCGAACTGACCGCCTGACCGCCGACCGAAGCAAACCCACACCAAGAGCCGACGACGACGCCAACCACGATCAAACGACACCGGACGGAGAATTGAAAGATGGCTGTCGCCTATTACGAAAACGACAACGGTTCGATCCGCGACTTTGACAACACCGAGGTCGCGGCGATGGAGATCGAGACGACCGACGTGCGCCAGGGCGGGTTCCCTACGTTCACATGCGGACCCGATGGAACCACAATCAAGGCCACGTACTTCTGTAAGTTCGACGAGTTCGAGCGGTTCAAGGCGTACATGGTCGGCGCTGCCAAAATGTACTTCAATGCGGGCTCTCGACGTATCAGCCGAATGTTGCCGCAGACGTGGCCCAACAAACCCAAGATTGCCTGCATCAAGGTCGACGAGGCGCACGGGCACAAACTGATCGGCGAAGAAACGGACGGCATCCCCGTGCCGACCTACGAACGCATGAGAGTGGTGTTCACGTTCCAGCAGTTGCCGTATGCTCTTCGCGAAGATGCCGACGTGCTGACGTCGGGTGCCGAACTGAACCGGTACGTTCAGGTGATGCCGAGTGTGAGCGAGGTGCAATACCTCTCGCTCCCCGGCGGCGTGATGCAATACACGGTTGAAGGTGGAACGGCCGCCAGCCCGCCAACACCCGCGTCTCCGGTCCCGCATACGAAGCCCATCCCCTACGGGTTGGGGATGCCGATACCGACAATCACCATCTCAAGGAAGTGGCACCGCGTTCCCATCGACTGTTGGGGGGAAGGAACACCGCTGTTCGCTCGCGTATATGGTGATTACGAGATTGACGAGAAGCCTTACGTCGGCACCGTCAACATGACGACGCTTTTCGGCTACCCTCCGGGGTATCTGTTGTACCTCGGGGTCGAGGAAGAAGTTGAATACGACCCGCTGGGAGATGAATTGTGCTGGTCGCTTACGCACAAGTGGTCAGCGAGGACGCTCGCCCCACACAACTGGCTTTACTTCTTCTCGACGCTTTCGGCTGACGCCGGCTCGAACGGCTGGTATCTGGCAACCAAGAGGGGCGGAACGTATGCCCTGCAAACAGACCTCCCGGACGAAACGTCACTGTTTAACGTCCGGGATCACTCGCTGTTGTTCAACACCCAGGCGTGATTCACTTCTTCGGCTCGACAACCACGACGATAGCGCCACCGTCGCGGCCTGTGTCGCGGACGACGACGTAGACCTTACCGTCCTTGTCCGTGATCTCGCTTTTCGGGTTGGCTGAACCCGTCGCGTCGAACGCCGACAAGCCGAACCGCGTCTTGCCGTCCTTGTCCGTGAGCCGGTAGGCGGAGACGCCAGGAATCGGCAGGTTGAAACGGTTGCTGTTTGCTACCCAGTGTCGAAGCTCGACACGCTCCGTGTAGGGCTTCTTGAGCGGCTTCTCGTCCTTCTTCTCCTGCGCCTCGACTTCGGTCGCGGTCATCGTCATGACTCCGGTGAGTAACGTACCCAGTAGTACCATCGTAGCACGCATGTGAACCCCTCAACGCGAACAGTCGGGTTTGAAGATGGGTGGAGCGGCTCCCGTTCCGGAACCAGTTCCAGAACGGGAAAACAAAGGAAATGTGTTACGCTGTCGCTTCCTCGACTTCGATCTCCCCGACTTCGATCTCCCCGACTTCGATCTCCTCGACGAGCGGGGCCGTGAGTTTGGTCGCCTCGCCGACGAGTGAGTAGCCCGTGTCGCACACGAGGTTGAAACGCCACCGGTTGAACTCCTCGCGGGTCATCTCCTGAGACGGCGGCTCGACCGCCGCGGGGCCGACCACGGTCAACAACCTCTCGAAGTTGAAGTCTTCCCTGTTCCGATAATCCAGGGGGCCGTACAGAACTCGAAGACGGTCGGAGTCTGTGCGGAGAACGAGAAGACGACTCTTGATTGCGGTAGCCACTGGCAGCCCCTCACACACACACACGGGCAAGTTGTAACGGCAGTCTGCCCGCAAGACCTGCCACAAAGAGAGTAGCCTGTTCGTTAGAATGGCGCAATGTCAGTTGCCATCCGGAACGGACGACTCAAGACGATTAACCCATTACCAAGCAAACAAACCTTTCGG
The DNA here is from genome assembly GCA_013823135.1 of Planctomycetaceae bacterium. Classification (GTDB taxonomy): domain Bacteria; phylum Planctomycetota; class Planctomycetia; order Gemmatales; family Gemmataceae; genus Gemmata. The sequence continues at coordinate 1,207 of PNLP01000143.1, read as the reverse complement.
TAAATCTCTACAAGGTGCCCGGTTCCCATCATTCCCGTAACGGGGATTCCCATAACGGGGAGCGTTTACAACCTTCGGCAAAATTGCCGAAGGTTGTGTTCCGGCTCGCTGCTCTTGAGTGCCGCAATCGTCTGGGCGTTCATCGACTCTTTTTTCGTGATGCCGACCTCGGCGAGAGTGGGCGTCGTGTCACGCGGTTCCCGATAGGAACCGCGTGACCCTTCCTTCTCCCCGCCTGCCGATGCCCCTCGGTTCTTCTCAGCCCCATGCAAAAACTCGCCCATCAACGCAATCGCGTCGGTCTTGATGGCGGTCGCTTGCCTCACCACGCTCTGACACTCGAACGCAGACACTCGGCAATTTTGCCGAATCCGGTCTTGATGGCTCATGGTGTTGTCGAAGGGAGTTGAGACAACCACACCCAACCCGAGAGTCCGGTTCTCACTTCTTAATCCCGAAATTGGCGAGCACGTAAATCGTCTCGCCATCCGTGTAGGCGGTGGCGTCCCCGGTGCCCTTTGATTTCGTTTTGACCACGTACGTCTTGTTCAGCACGTTGGGATCTTTGAGCGTTATGCCCAGGCTAGAGAGCGAGGCCATATCCATCTGGCGAAGCTGGATTGACGTGCTGGTGCGAAACTTCGGGTCTTCCACGACACCCTGACCCAAAACGCTTTCTGCCGATTTGGGCAACTTAAACATCACGTGGTAGTGAGTGCCGTAGTCGTCGATCGATGACCGCGAGTCCAGTATTTCTGCGCTGCTCGGCAACTTGATCGAGGTTTCCTCGATGAACGTCGCCCGGTCGAGTGCCGGCGGCGGTTTCTTGGCGCTACCGCAAGACGTGAGGGCAAACGATAGAACGGCAAAGAGGTAGGGCAGCTTGGACGAGGCATTCGGGCAAAGCATCAAAAAGCCTTTCAAGTTAGCGTAAGAAGTTGGTGTAAGAGTCGCTCAGTGTTGGCTGACCTTTGCAACCACTCCGGCGTTCCTCAATTCTTGCGTCGGCTACTCAGTTCAGCGGAATGACAACCCTCATGCCAGACTCGTGGGTAAGCACGATCTCCACTGCGGTGGCCGTCGCCCCGAGTAGGCTGTATCGCATGAACCGGCCGTCGCGGTCGCACTTCACCACTCCAGCGTCGCGCATGACCCCGAGATGGTGCGAGACATTCACCACCTCAGTCCCCGCGATCTTGGCCAGCGA
>PNLP01000142.1 GCA_013823135.1 Planctomycetaceae bacterium | reverse complement strand
GTGGTTCTGCCACAACAACACCGCCGAGCCGAAGCAGAAGCTGCCCGCGTTGCTGACGGCTCGTGTGCCCGGATATGCGTGGGATCAGCCGTGGGCCGGCCGGGTGGGCGTGACGGGCCTGGAGTGCGTTGCGGCGGCACTGGCAGCGGTGGTGGCACACGACAGCCTGACGGCGATTCTGAGCTGCTGCGTGCGATTTGGTGGGGACGTGGACACGGTTGCGGCAATCGCGATGGCAGCGGCGTCGGGGAGTCGCGAGGTTGAGCAGAACCTGCCGGGACACCTTGTCGAGGGGTTGGAGAATGGGGAATTCGGGCGCGACTATCTCGTGAAACTCGATCAGCGTCTTCACGAAGTCGTCACCTCGCCCTGAAGCGGTCAGCGACAACCCGATGCGAACTGTCAGGCATCGAACATCAACCGATCCAGCCCACGAATCAACCCCGTGGTGCCCATCACTCTCGCACCGCGAGCAGTGTTCCGTGTACTTATGGAGCCGCGCTCTTGCCCGCGTCGTGTCGAATCGTGAGCCGGTCATGTGAAAATCCGAACAACTCTTCAGCCGTCAGAACATATCCCGGCAACCGTAACGAATGCACCGGGGTGCCACCGATTGTCGCACGGCGTGCATCCGGATTACCGTGGGTCTGGTCGATGGGGAACGCCAGTTCGGACGGCCCGACTTCGCCGAGGGCTTCGGCAAGTTCGCGTGCCGTGCCGCTCGGAGTATTCAGTTTTCCGGCATTGGAGTAATCCATTACTTCACGAGACGGCAAGTATTTCGCTGCCACCAAGGCGAAGCGTTTCAGCAATGTTGCCGTGAGGGAGAAGTTGCCGGCGACGGTCACTCCAAGCTCCGCTGCAACTGCGACTCACTCGATGTCGGCGTCGTCGCTCGCCGATGATCCCGAAGTGCCGATCACAACTCGCACGCCGCTCGAAAGAGCTTCGAGCGTTCGCGATTTCACCGTGTCGGCGGTCAAGCGTCCGAGGTGTTGGGCCGCAGCCGCGGCGGTTTCGGGACTAAGATCCACGCAACTGTGACTCCGCTGGGCCACCCGGTGACGCTGGAGTTGACCGGCTCCGAAGCGTCGGATAGTCCACGACTGCCGGGTCTGATCGCCGGCGTGCCGACCGATGCGGTGCTGGCAGACAAGGGGTACGACTCGGACTCCAACCGTGCTGCGATCAGGGCCGCCGGTGCTGAGCCGTGCATCCCGCCCCGGAAGAGCCGGGTGGAGCCGATTGAGTACGACCGGCACCTGTACAAGGAACGCAACGTGGTCGAGCGGTACTTCTCGCGAGTCAAGCAGTACCGTCGGGTTGGGACCCGATACGACAAGAAGGCCGCCAACTTCTTGGGCTTCGTTTAGCTGGCCTCTATCGCAATCATGCTCGCGGAGCTTCACTGGATGCCCCCAGCTTCAGTCAATACGGCTTATCACCTCCCGGCCGGGACCGTGATGGTGCAAGGCGTGCTTACCAAACGCTCCAGGTGACGGTGGGGAGCCAGATCGAATTGCCTTCCCGCTGGCTTGGTTATGGACGACACACTCCGATAGTCATGGATGTATTCGCGGTTAGAATCGCAGTGAGGTTTCATTCCCAGTGGGGGTGTTCTCGTGGTTTCGCCCGTCCCAGAGAATTGTCCGGATTGCAACCTTGAATTGTACCCTTCCAGGCACACCCGCCCGCGACCGAGTCGGTGCATGCTGGCGAAAGGCGTGCTTGCCGGGGGGATCCTCGCCGCCGCCGTTGTGTTCCTCTTGACCGCCATGACACTTCGATTGGAATTCTTCATTCCATTCATCTTCGGGGGGCCGCTCGCGATCGTTCCAGCGATCGGCATCGGTTATGGTGCGGGTTTGCTCTCAGAAAAGTTCTCTCGCGTGTTGAATCTTCGCTGCCGAACTTGTGGCTGGGCATCCACACTGATCGTGGAAACTCGCACTTACGGTTCTCGCGGCTCCTCTTCGTGGCTACGCGCTTCACCGCCAAGCGAAACGCCTTTAGAACCACCTCAGTAGTATCCCATGTTCCCTGTGCGTTGGCTGTGAAGTAGGTGATACCCTTAGTTCTACTGTTTCCCTAGATTCGTAACTTGTTCTTCAACGCGAGCAACACTTTACGCGAGCGATGGAAATACAGTCGTGCTTTCTCGATCGGCTCCAGCCACCGCATGGTGCGACGACAACTGACTTCCGGATCGTTGACCCTCAAGTGTTCCTCGATGACTCCGGCAACCAGTTGCCTCACCTGGGGACTCGTCACTTGATGTCCTTCTCGTGCATGGAGACACGCGACTGATGCTCGGACAATCTTCAAAAACCAGACTGGCTCGGCAGGGAGATCAACCAATCCGCGATGTCACCACCCTCGTTTCTTGTGCGGCATTTGTACAAAGCTATGCGGCGAATCAGCAAGACCTCGCAATGATTTGATGCAATGATCACAATAGAAGTATCATAGCGCGAATGCGTTTGATCGGATGTCGCCCGCGTGGGCAGTATCGATCTATAATCGACGGATAACCTTCCCACCGACTCGCGTGCCTCCTGCCCGACTAACCGAGCCGTTACCGTTCAACCGAGGTGTCGATTCATGCGCACGAACTGGATCGCACTCGCTGCGGCAATCACCTGGTTTGCGCACAACGTGCCAACGAGCACCGCGGCAGACGACCCCGGTATTGCCTTCTTTGAGACAAAGGTTCGCCCGGTTCTCGTGAAAGAGTGCTACTCGTGTCACTCTGCCGCCGAGAAGAAGGCGAAGGGCGGTCTGGAACTCGACAGCACTGCCGCAATTCTCAAGGGTGGTGAAGGTGGCCCAGCCGTGTTCCCGGGGAAGCCAGAGGCGAGCTTGCTAATCAAGGCGATAGGCCACGGCGACGAACAACTGAAGATGCCGCCCAAAGCAAAACTGCCAGACAAGACCATCGCTGATCTGGCCAACTGGGTGAAAATGGGTGCCCCACTGCCGAAAGATCTGGGCACTGCAACCAAGGCGAAAACCATCGACATCGAAGCGGGTCGCAAGTTCTGGGCGTTCCAGCCGCTGGCCAAGGTGGCCCCACCGCAAGTTCAAGAGCCGCTGGGCACCATCCGCAATGAGGTCGATCGATTCATTCTTGCGAAGCTCGCCGAGAAGAAGCTTCGAGCGAACGCCACCGCAGACCGCGAGAAGCTCATCCGCCGGGCATATTTCGACCTCACCGGGTTGCCACCAACCCCGGCCGAGATCGATGCGTTCGTGAACGACGCATCTCCCGATGCCTGGAATAAACTGCTGGAAAGTCTGCTCGCAAGTGAGCGCTACGGTGAACGCTGGGCACGGCACTGGCTCGATGTTGTGCGGTTCGCGGAAAGCGGAGGGTACGAGTTCGATGGCGAACGCAAGGGAGCATTCCACTACCGCGACTTCGTGATCCGGGCGTTCAACGAGGACATGCCTTACGATCAGTTTGTGCGCTGGCAGTTGGCGGGCGACAAGCTCAAGCCAGGCGACTTCCAGGCCACGACCGCGACGGGGTTCCTCGTGGCTGGCCCATACCCCGGGCAGACCACGCAGAAGACGCTCGAACCGATTCGCTACGACCAACTCGACGACATGATCTCGACCACTGGCGCTGCGTTCCTGGGTTTGACCGTCGGTTGCGCCCGATGTCACGACCACAAGTACGACCCGTTGCCGCAGGAGGACTACTACCGCATGTTGGCGTGCCTTGCCACGACCGGTTCGACCACGGCAAACATCGATCCGAACCCGGAAGTGTTCAAGCAAGCGAAGGCACAGTGGGACACAGAACGCACGAAACGCGAAGCCGACTGGCAGGCGTTTATTCGCACGCCACAGTTTGCCTCCAGTTTTGAGCTGTGGTGGGCCACGAATCGCGACACGGTGATCGTCGGCCATCCGTTTCACCCGCTCACGGTTGTTGGCTGGAGACTCGCCAACACCCTCCACCAGAGCGATGGGAAACTGACCGACGCGAACCGCTCCGAAGTAGCTGGGCTGGCACGCTGGTTCGAACCCGAAACCAAGAAGGCCTACGCTCCGCTGCTGGCGCACCTTGCTGCGGAGCCGAAACCGAAACTCGAACCGATCTTCGCCACGGGGCAGCAAGGCGGCGAAGTCTTCTTCCTCATTCGCGGCGAGACTGGTCGCAAGAACGGCAAGCCCGCGCCGGGGTTCTTCCGCGTACTGATGTCCAACTCTGAGCAGGATGCGAAATGGGTCGGGAAGCCCGTGGACAAGAAGCCGGCAGTCGAACCACGCGTTGCACTAGCGAACTGGATGACCGATGCCGACACGGGTGCGGGCCATCTGCTCGCCCGAGTTATTGTGAACCGCCTCTGGCAACATCACATGGGGCGCGGGCTGGTTGCCACGACAAACGATTTCGGTATCCAGGGTGAACGCCCGACGCACCCCGAACTGCTCGATTACCTCGCGAGTGAACTCATCCGCAATGGCTGGCGACTGAAGCCGATTCACAAGCTCATAATGGCCAGTGCGGTGTATCAACAAGCGGGCGACGACATCCCCGCGAACCGCGCCATCGACCCTGACAACAAGCTGTGGTGGAGACTCCCGCCGCGACGCCTGGAATCGGAAGCTGTGCGCGATTCACTCCTCGCGATCGGCAATAACCTCGACCTCAAGATGTACGGCCCCGGAACGCTCGATGAAGCAACACTGCGGCGCAGCGTGTACCTCACCGTGAAGCGCAGCAAACCAGTGCCGATTCTTCAGTTGTTCGATTCACCCGAAGCCATCCAGAGCATCGGCGAAAGGCAAGTGACCACGGTGCCCACGCAGGCGCTGACGCTGATGAACTCGCCATTCGTACGCCGGCAAGCCGACCTGCTCGCGAAGCGTGTGCGACCATCTGCATCGGTGGAATTACCGGTCGCAGTCGAAGCGGCATACCGCACAGCCTTCGGTCGCAAGCCAACCGCTTATGAGAAGGAACGTGCCAGCGCGTTCGTGGCCCGCCTCGCCGAGACCTACGGCAAGGGCGAACCCGCCACGGCGCGAGCCTTCGCGGACCTGTGCCACGCGCTACTCTGCTCGAACGAATTCGTGTACGTCGATTGAGGCATGTCGCCCCGTTGGGACGACAGCTAAACAGGACATTACACCACACGCGATATCACCATGAACCCACACGCACACCCTGGTTTTGGGCCAATCGTCCCGTCGCGTCGTCAGTTTCTTCGCACGGCGGGGTTGGGTGCGGGTTCGCTCGCGCTCACGCAGTTGCTGCACTCGGAGGGGTTGCTTGCTGCACCTGCGCCGGTCGCGGTCGATCCGCTCGCACCCAAGAAGCCACACTTCGCTCCAAAGGCCAAGGCGGTCATTTGGCTGTTCATGACTGGCAGTCCGTCGCAGGTGGATACGTTCGACTACAAGCCCGAACTCCAGAAGCGGAATGGCCAGGCGCTCGCAGGGGCCGACCCCAAGACGGGATTTTTCACCACGTCGGGGAAGTGTCTGAAGTCGCCGTTTCAGTGGAAACAGCACGGCAAATCCGGATCCTGGGTGTCCGACGTGTTCGAGAAGACGGCCGCGTATGTCGATGACATGGCGTTCATCCATTCGTGTTACACGCGGGCGAACAACCACGCGCCAGGTGCTTACGAAATCTCGTGCGGTGTCACGCGGCCCGGTCTGCCTTGCATGGGGTCATGGGTCACCTATGGGCTTGGTAGCGAAGCGCGGAACCTGCCCGCGTTCGTAGTCATGCACGAGACCAAGCCTCGCGGCGAAGACTCGATCTGGTCCGCTGGGTTTCTGCCGAAGAACTACCAAGCACTCGCGATGGATGGTCGTACGCCGAAACCCATCTCACACCTCGACCGCGCCACGGGAGTAACCGACCCCCAGCAGCGAGCCGCACTCGATCTGCTCCGCGAGATGAACCAGAACCACCGCGAGTCTCGCCCCCTGGAGTCTGAGTTAGCGGCACGTGTCGAGTCGTTCGAACTGGCGTACCGGATGCAGACCTCTGCTCCGGAAGCGTTCGATCTGTCACGTGAAACGAGTCGAGTGCGTGACTTGTACGCCATCGGTGATAAGGACGCGGACGTCTTTGGTCGGCAATGCCTGACGGCCCGGCGATTGGTGGAACGCGGCGTGCGATTCGTGCAAATCTTCGCGGGTCGCGGCGTGGGTGGCGACGGCAGCGTGGGCGACGTGCCCTGGGATGGGCACAACAACATCGAAACGAACCACCGCAGTTGTGGCCGGGCGTGCGACCGACCGATTGCCGCGCTACTCGGCGACCTAAAAGCACGTGGGTTGCTGGAAGACACGCTCGTGGTGTGGAGCGGAGAGTTCGGCCGCACCTCGGATTCGCAGGACTCGCTCGGCCGCGATCACAACCCGAATGCGTTCACGGTGTGGATGGCCGGAGGCGGCGTGAAGGGCGGCACGCACTACGGCGCAACCGATGAATTCGGGTACAAGGCTGTCGAGAACCGGACGAGTGTTCACGATCTCCACGCGACGATTCTGCACCTGCTCGGACTCGATCACGAGAAGTTGACATACCGATTCAACGCCCGCGATTACCGACTGACCGATGTGAGCGGGAACGTGATCCGCGAGATTCTTGCTTGAGTGAAGTGATCGCGACAAATGTGGCTTCACTCTCGAAAATTCTGGCGGAAGTGGCCGACTTTGTCCTTGCGAAAATCTTGCGGCGTGGGTGGTGTAGTGTGGTTGTTGAACCCTTACACCCCGAGTGAACGCGATGACCTGGCGAACAACGCCTGCCTTCGGGCGATCACGGCTTCCGCTTCTTGTCCAACCGTTCGATGAGGAGCGGGTTGGCCAGGTGGATGTATTCCCGCACCTGACGCGCCTTCAGGCCCCTGTTCTGCAGCAAATTGCACCTCGTCGTGGTACTGGAACCCATCGAGGCGGACGCGAAGAACGTCTTCGACCCGCTTGGCCATCTCGGCAGCGTCGGCCCTCTTCGCGGTCGGCTTCTTCGTGTCCGCCTTCGGGGGGTTACTTTTGTTCTTGGCCGTCACCCACGCTCACGGGTTCGTCGGTCCAAGCGGAGACATGCCCACCGCTTTGCTGTGAGCATGTTACCATCGCCGATCGTACTTACCTTCGCACACACGACGGTCGGCGAGCGTTTGGGTGGTGGAAATAACCGGCCGTAACGCACGGGTACCACCGGTTGTCCCCCTTGTTCGAGGTGCCCGACTCGGGTCCCGTCTGAGACCGAGTTCGATGCGGGTCTCCGCCAGTCGCCTTCGGGAACACGCATCATTGTCAGGTGCGGTTTTAAGCGGCAGTTCCACCTCCCAAAGCAATACCCCGTGGCGCATCCCATGCAGTCCCGGCCGGGCAGCCCACTTTCCAATCGAGAGCCGAGGTGTGAGATGATGCGATCGTGCCGCGGTTCCAGGGTACATCGGAGGTGAGGAGTCGGTTCGAAGTGAACAGGATCTGGAGAAACGAGTTACACCAACATTTCTGATTCGGGTGCAGTACGAGTCGAGGGCCATTCATCACTGCTGTGGCAAACGATTCGGGAGCCAGCGAAAGCACTGCATTGAGATTGACCCGGCCAGGGAGTACAAGTCTTTGGCACGGACAACATTTAAGAAACGGGTGAGCGTGATGACATTTAAGCATCATTGTTGGCGAATAACAGGATCCCGAAGGACATGAGCATTCTTGAGATGCACTATTGGCACTGGATATTGGGCATACAATAGTGTTTGTGAAATCGCATTCACTGGAGAACCACAGTGTCACGAGGTCGCACACCAAACCCTGAATTGTCGGAAAAGCAACTCGAAGTTTATACGC
>PNLP01000141.1 GCA_013823135.1 Planctomycetaceae bacterium | reverse complement strand
GACTGTGGTGGTCTGAACTTCTCCCACACATGATTGAGCGATACGGCTTCTACGAGGGGATGGGGACCAAGTATCGCCTGAACCCCAAGCAGGTGCTGAAGGTGCTCCCGTTCCTGAAAACTGGTGACAAGAGCGCACCGGTGAAGGTGTTCATCCTCGCCGGGCAGTCGAACATGGAAGGGCACGGGTTCATCGCAGCCGACCCGAAGCGGAACGGCGGCAAGGGGAGCCTCGAACACGTTGCCAAGGACCCGGCCACGGCCGATAAGTTCAAGCACCTGCTCGGCAAGGACGGCAAGTGGGTGGTGCGTGACGACGTGTGGATTCACTACCTCGACCGCAAGGGGAAGTTGACCGCGGGCTACGGGGTGAAGGACGACCGCATCGGGCCGGAACTCGGCTTCGGCCACGTCGTCGGCGAGGCCTACGAGGAACCCGTGCTGCTCATCAAGCTGGCGTGGGGCGGGAAAAGCCTCGGCAAGGATTTCCGCCCGCCGAGTGCGGGCGGCGAGGTCGGGCCGTACTACAAGGAGGTCGTCCAGCGGAGCAAGGACCTGCTGGCCGACCTGAAGAAGCAGTTCCCGGAGTTCGGCGACCGCGGGTACGAACTGGTCGGCTTCGGCTGGCACCAGGGTTGGAACGACCGCGTGAATCAGGCCTTCAACGAGGAGTACGAGAAGAACATGGCCCACTTCATTCGAGACATCCGCAAGGACCTCGGGGTGAAGAACCTGCCGTTCGTGATCGCGGAAACGGGGATGACCGGCCCGGAGGAGAAGCACCCGCGGGCGCTCTCGCTGATGAAGGCGCAGGCGGCCGTGGCCGAGTACGAGGAGTTCAAGGGGAACGTGGCGTTCGTCGGCACGCGGGCGTTCTGGCGGGACGTGGCGGCGTCGCCCAGCAACCAGGGCTACCACTGGAACACCAACGCCGAGACGTACTACCTCATCGGCGAGGCGATGGGGACCGCGATGAAGAAACTGTGCGACGCGAAGCCCGCGAAATGAGCGCCGGCGTGTCTCGTTGTCCTCCCGCGACGTGAGCATAGGAGTTTGGAATGCGATTCGCCGCCCTGGCCGTGATACTTTTGCTTTCCGCCGGCGCGGCATCGGCTGCAGACTCATCGAAACAACTCAACCTGCTCGTCATCACCGCGGACGACATGAACGCGGACTCGGGCGGGTGGAACGGCAACAAGCTCGGCGCGACGCCAAACCTCGACGCGTTCGCGAAGACCGCACACCGATTCGTCAACAGTCACGTCACCGTTCCAATCTGCCAGCCGTGCCGGTCGGCGCTCATGACCGGCCGCGTTCCGCACCGCAACGGCGCGCTCGGGTTCAACCCGATCCGGCGCGACGTGCCGACACTCGTCGAGGTTCTCAGCGACATCGGCTACTACACCGGGGCCATAGGCAAGGCCGTGCACATGGCCCCTGCCGAGAAGTTCCCGTGGGACGCGGTCGGCGCTCAGGCGCTTGGCAAGCAGCCGACGAAGTTCGCCGAGAAGTTCCGCGAGATCCTCGCCGCCGCGGCGAAGGAGAAGAAGCCGTTCTTCATCAACGCGAACATCTGCGACCCGCACCGGCCGTTCATCACCGCGAAGACAAAGGCCGACGAACTCGACGGCGCGAGGGTTTACAAGCCCGACGAAGTAACGGTCCCGGCGTTCCTCGAAGACATCCCGCGTTTGCGGGAAGAGGTCGCGCAGTACTACACCACCGTGAGCCGGTTCGACGTTGCCTTCGGCCTCGTGATGAAGGAACTAGCCGCCGCGGGCCGCGATGCGGACACCATCGTGGTGTTCATGTCGGATCACGGAATGGCGTTTCCGTTCTCGAAGGCGACCGTGTACCACAACGGCACGTGGTCGCCGGTGTTGATCCGCATCCCCGGCATGAAGGAACCGCAAACGCGAGCCGAGTTCGTGAGCAGCGTAGACGTGATGCCAGCCGTGCTGGAACTGCTCGACGTGAAGCCGCCGGCGGGGATGGACGGGCGCACGTGGGTGCCGCTCCTCAAGGGCGAGACGCAACCCGACCGCGACTTCGTGATTACGCACGTGAACACGGTGAGCAGCGGGAAATCATTCGCGCAACGGTGCGTCCGCACCAGGGATCGCGCGTTGATGTTTCACGCGTGGGTCGGCGGGCCGGACAAGTTCCGCGTCGAGGCGATGAGCGGTCTGAGCTTCGCCGCGATGAACGCTTCGACCGACGAGAAGGTCCGGGCACGCGTGAAGCAACTCGTTGAGGGCGAACCGCTGATGTTGTTCGACACTGCCACCGATCCAGGCGAGCGGAAGAACCTCATCAACGACCCGAAGTACGCGAACGATGTGGCGGAGTTGAGCAAGAAGCTACTCACTCACATGAAGCGGACCGACGACCCGCAGACAAAGCCCTTCGAGGCTGCGATCACGAAGAAGTAGAAGCCCGCCAGGACTCGATCAATGCCTGATATGAAACGATTTGTTATCGCGGTCGTTGCCGTTATTGCAACATGTGGGCAGATGTTGTCCGCCGATATCCCACCCGGTCCGGAGGGGTTCAAGTCGCGCGTTGCACCGTTCTTCAAAGAGCATTGCGTCACCTGTCACGGCCCCGAAAAGAACAAAGGCAAGATCACTCTCCATGCGATTGATGGCGACATATCGACTGGCCGCGAGGTCGAGCGTTGGGAGCAGATCCTCAAGGCGCTCAAAAGCGGTGAGATGCCACCTGAAGACAGGAAGCAACCCGACGAGGCTCAGCGCAAGGAAATGGTGGAATGGATTGAAGTCGGTCTGCGTGATTCGATCGCCAAGTCGGGCATGGTGGTCACGGTCCCAACGGCACGGCGGCTGACAAACTTCGAGTACCAGAACACGATGCGCGACCTGTTGGGCTTCAAGTTAAACCTGATCAAGAACCTGCCCGAAGACCCGGTCAAACCTTACAAGTTCAACAACACCGCCGAGTACATGCTTCTCGGTCCGGAGCAGCTGGATCGCTATCTGGAGAACGCCCGCCGGGCGATGGCCAGCGCGATCGTGGATCCCGGTGTACCGAAAATCCACAAGTCGGAAATGAAATGGCAAGCCAGGGCGACAGACGTCGGCTTGGGTTCCAACGAACTCGGCGTCTACGGGAACCGCCGCGGCACACCTGCTACGGGAATGGGAGTGAAGAGTTGGCCCACCACGGGTGAGTACCGCGTTCGCGTGAAGGCTTCCGCCATCTTGCCGCCGGGTACCACGGAACTGCCGTTGCGATTGGTCATGGGCTACAACCTGAACCAGAACCTCGCCATGCTCCAAATGGAGCCGGTGGGTACCGCGTACCTGCGCAACGACAAAGAGCACTCTCAGGTCTTCGAGTTTCGCGGGCGAATCGAAAACTACCCCGTTGAGCCAGGGATCGTGGGGAAGGACGGCAAGCCGGGGCCGCCAAGCCTGCACATCACCCCCCAGAACCTGTACGACGATGGCACCTTGAACGATGACCTCAGTTTCCAGAAGCCGCGGAACGTGTTGCTGCCGCGTGCCGTGATCGACTCCATCGAGTTCGAAGCTCCTCTCGTTGATGTCTGGCCACCGGAGCACCACACGCGAATCCTCTTTGATTCGCCGCTTCGCAAAAGCGATCCCAAAGCCTACGTCCGAGAAGTCCTCAAACGCTTTATTTCGCGTGCCTATCGCCGGCCGGCGACCGAAGAAGACGTCAACCATTTCGCCAAGATTTACGCGATTGTCTCCGACAAACTGGAGACCCTGGAAGCCGCCATGCGCGAGACGCTGTCCATGGTGCTGATCTCGCCGCAGTTTCTCTGCCACACCGTCTCCGAGGACAATTCACTGCGGCAGTACGAACTTGCCTCGAAGCTGTCGTACTTCCTTTGGGGCAGCATGCCGGACGATGAGTTGATGCGCCTGGCCGCTCAGAATCGACTGGATGACCCAGCCGTGATCGAGACTCAGGTGCGTCGCTTGCTGGCGGACCCACGGTCGCGTGATTTCATCGACAACTTCACCACCCAGTGGGTGAGCATCGACAAGTTGAAATCGGTGAAGATTAACACGGCGCTGTTCCCGAGGTTCCTCTACCTTGTGCCCGCCGGGGAGCGGAAGGGCACCGAGGAACCTTACCGGCCCACGATCCGCGACTACATGCACGACGAGACGGTGGCGTTCGTCGCGGAACTCATCCGGCGTAACGCGGGCGTGTCGAACGTCGTGGACTCCGACTTCGCCTGCTTAAACGTGCCGCTCGCGGCCCATTACGGGGTCGAGGGTGTGACGGGACACGAACTGCGACCAGTGGCGATCAAGCCCGAGCATCATCTGGGCGGGTTGTTGACGCACGGCTCGGTGCTCGTTGGCAATTCCACGGGGTCGGCCCCGCACCCGATCTATCGGGCCGTGTGGTTACGCGAGGCAATTCTCGGCGAAGAAGTGAAGCCTCCGCCCGCCGAAGTGCCCGCCCTGTCCGACACAGCCGGGGATGCGGCGGAGAAAGCAGTGAGCATCAAGGACCTGCTCCGCAAGCATCGGCAGAATGAAAGCTGCAACGCCTGCCATGCCCGACTCGATCCGTGGGGGATCCCCTTCGAGCAATACAACGCGATCGGTAAATACCAGCCGAAGGTTCCCGCAGCGAGTGTCAAGATGGTGCGTGGGTTCGACAAGAAAATCGACATGGATCTGGCAGGTTACTCGACCTATCTGAATCGCATCAACACCGTGCCGGTTCAGGCCGATTCCGAGGTTCCTCGCGGCCCGAAAATCGACGGGATGGAACAACTCAAAGCGTTCTTGCTCAAAGATCGCATCGACGACATTGGAGAAAACGTCTTGCGAAGGCTTCTCACATATGGCATCGGGCGAGAGTTAACTTACCGAGATCGTGTCGAGATCGAAAAACTGCATCAGCAGTCGAAACAGAACAATTACAAGCTCCAGGACATGATCGTAACGATCTGCCAGAGTCCAACATTCCGAGACTTCCAAACCAAGCCAAAGGGAAAATAGTCATGGCACAGAAATCCTGGCAACTGAGTCGTCGCGAACTGATTCGCGGCGGCGGTGCGGCACTGGCGCTTCCCCTTCTCAACGGCATGAGTTGGGGGAGGGCCGCTGCAGGCAAGGATCTGCCCAAACGAATGGTCGTCAGCTACATCTCGTACGGGGTTTACGAACCCAAGAGCGAGAAGGGTGCCCATCACGACTGGAGCTGGTGGCCTTGCAAAGATCCTGGTCCCCTGACTTTCAACAAGTCCGCGGCCCCCTTCGAGCCTCTCAAGGACTCCGTGAGTTACCTGCGCGGGCTCGACCACGCGGGCGGGTACGCCTTGGGCGGCCACAGTTCCGGGGACGTGTTCGCCACCGGCGCGGACATGGTGAACAAGGAGAAGACAAACAATATCTCGATCGATCAACTCGCGGCGAAAGTCAATGGACACAAGACACGGTACGCCTCGCTAGTCATGGGCACCGAGGGCGGAACTGGCTCTTATGGCAATTGCAAGACGCTGTCCCACTACGGGCCGGGGCGGCCGATCCCGTCGCTGCACAAGCCCCAGGATATTTTCAATCGCATCTTTAAGCCCTACGCGGGCAAAAGCATCGAGGAGGTTCGGGCGGAGTTGAAACGCGAGGCCAGCGTACTGGACCTGATGCTGGAGAATAGCAAAAGCATGAAGAACCGCCTGGGAAAGGACGATCAGGGCAAGTTGGACGAGTACCTGGAGTCCATCCGGGCGTTGGAGCAACGCGTCGAGCGCACGAGCAAGTGGACACAGACACCGCTGCCGGAAGTCGATTCCAAGGGGCTCAAGCTCGACGCTCCTTTGCGTGACCCGGTCGATTACACGCGCTGCATGTATGACCTCCTCTATCTGGCACTCCAGACCGATTCAACTCGTTACGCATCCTTCATGCTGGAGAGCGAGTCGTCCACCCAGAACGAGGTCGGCAAATTCGCGTCGTTTGCGCTGGGGTACTCGGGCCAGACGCACGACATCGCCCACAAGCGGCCGCACGAGTCCGGGCTCTGGGACAACTGGCGTGCACAACAGCATGCGTACTTCCTGAAGCGGCTCCGCGACACCAAGGAAGGCGATGGGAACATGCTCGACCGCACGGTGGTGCTGTGGGGGTCGTCGCACCCGCACGGCTCGCACGACACCAAGAACTACCCGATCCACCTGGCCGGCGGGAACGCGCTGGGGTTCAAGCACGGGAAGCTGCACGCGTTTGAGGGCAACAAGAAGGTGCCCCTGGCGAACCTCTTCGTCTCGATGCTCAACGCTGTCGATGTACCGACGGAAAAGTTCGCCGACAGCACCGGCAAGATGACGGAAGTATTGGCCTGAGCCATGCATCTTGATGAAGCCGATCGCCCTCGCCTGCCATCGAGGGTTGGCCCAGGGTATTCTTGGAGCAGAGGTCCCTCATGCGCTCGCCACGTTCTCGAGAACGTGGCGAGCGCCAGCAACCGGCACGAGTCGATCGCGCGGAACTCATCTCAATCGTAGGTGTTTGATTGGTCTGGGTGGTTCAGCTAGCCCAGTCGCGACTCCTTCAATAACCCAAATTGCCATGCGTGCCAGTTCAGCTATCGTCACCCTCCTCGTGCTCGCCCTGAGCGGGCAGGCGTTCGCGGCCGACAAGCCGAACGTCGTGGTGATCCTCGCGGACGATAGGGATTAATCCAGTCGGCGCTCACGCTGCTAGAGTGTGAATTGGCTTGAAAATACGCAGGAAATCGCCTTCAGGAATTGAGGCCACTCTGGGATTTACGTCGGGTTATAAGGAATTAACTACACTGGGCTACACTCCTCTGCAGAAATCTTGAACGCTGGATCGGGCTGCGCGAACGATTTTGTATTCGTCTCCTTGCTGGGTGTTGATTGGTGTCGGTCTTGTTCAGCAGTCGTGAAGAACTTCGTTGCCCCAGATTCGTCTGGACTGCTACGAAGAACTCGAGCGGCACCGAGTATGGTTCCTGGGTCAGTCGCCGCAGAAGGCCGCGTAATCTTCGGCGAATTCCTTTCGGAGTTGCGAGATTCGACCGGGACTCAAGCCGAACTCGGTCGCCAGATCCTTGGTTCGGTGCCCAAGCGCCAAGCCCTTCACCAACCGCTGCTTCGCGGTCGGAAGCCGGTGTTCCCATTCACCGAAATCGCAGCGGAACTGAACTTGGTCGGGCACTGGTGTCTGCGTGTTGTCGCACAGAGCGTCTTCGATCACGTTCTCGTCCGGGATGCGAGTTTCCGGCGGTCTGTTGCACATCGGTTGCCGGAACTGCTGACAGTGGCGAGAGAGGCAATCGTTGGCACGTTTTTGACCGCAAGCCCGGCGCCCACTGTTCACGGCTCGGACACCGTACCGAGCCATTGCCGAGATGAACTCGGCGGGGTTGCGCCCCTTCTGAACGAGCCGGATGTACCAGACCCAGCACAACGCCACCGTCTCTCAGATCGCGTCTTCCCGAGTGTGGAGACACGGCACCTGCCGAAACCGGAATCGAGCGATCCTCACAATTCGTGACAACGCTGCCACGAAGACAGCCCGCGCGTGTTCGAGTTCCGCCGAGGGAGAACTGATACCAGAAGCGTTCAAGGGAGACCTCCAAGGAGACCGCCCCCAAGTGGAGGCGGTCGTGTGGAAACACAACCGGCCTCGCACCGTGCGAAAGCCATCATCTGTCGCGAAACCAACGCGCCGGCCCATCAACAGACGGGATGCGCACCGGGTACGGTAACGATCAAGTGAAACGGGAATGAACGCCAGCCGACTCGGGTGCAAAGGAGTGCCCGCACCAGCGGGTTCCGCTCCGCAACAAGAATCACACGAAGCTGGCGAAGAGGGACGAGAGCAATCT
>PNLP01000140.1 GCA_013823135.1 Planctomycetaceae bacterium | reverse complement strand
CGGGAGCTGCGCCCACAAGCCTGTCCGCACCCACGCCGATGCTCACACCCAGGCCAACTGCGCCCGCGACAGGGGCGAGGAGAAGCCACTTCGATGCCATTGCGAGAGCCCTCTGTAGAGATGGTGCTGAATCGTGCCGACCCTGTTTGAAGAATCAGCAGCGCATCCGCAATACAGACGAGGCACCCGCCTCCGTCGCTTGGAGTATGGGAAAATGTTCCACTTCAGGAAAGCGCGATATCGTATAAGACATTACAGGAATAGAATTTGCAGCAATCCGACTTTTGCCGAAAGATCGCATCACAGCGAGCGATTCTCGTCATTCTCAGATCGTCGCGGGCGTGTCGCTTCCGTGGAGCATTCGTATAACCTGCGCATTGGAACCGATGCGGAGAACGGCCATGGACATCGTCCCAGTGTGCGAGGTGCCGCGATTGCCGCGGCGTGAACACGACGGTCACAAAGGCACCTACGGCACGGTGCAGCTCGTTGCCGGCAGTTGCGGCATGGCCGGGGCGGCTGTGCTGGCCGGGCGAGCCGCGCTGCGTTCTGGAGCGGGGTTGGTTCGTGTCGCGTGCCCCACTTCGGTTCAGCAGATTGTCGCCATCGGCCATCCGTGCTACACGACATTCGGGATTCGCCTCCACACGGACGGTTCCATCTCGGAAGGCTCCGCGGACGAGGTAATCGCGCTCGGGAAAGCTGCTGATGTGGTGGCCATCGGCCCGGGAATCGGGCAGCGACCCGGCGTTACGGAGTTTGTTCGAGAAGTTGTCAGCGGTTTGCCGCAGGTTCCGGTGATCCTCGACGCGGACGGGTTGAACGCGCTCGCCCCATTCGACGCGGAGTTCCGACAACGTGCCGAACCGCTGATCCTGACGCCGCACCCCGGCGAGTTCTCGCGACTCCTCGGCGTGCCGGTGCAAGAAGTCGTTAAGCGGCGTGCCGTCTTGGCTGTCGAGTTCGCGGCCAAGTATGGGGTCGTGTTGTTGCTGAAGGGATCGAATTCGCTCGTCACGGATGGCAAGCGGCTTTACCAGAACACAACGGGCAACGCGGGGATGGCGACCGGCGGTAGCGGCGATGTGCTCACGGGCATCGTTGCCGCACTCGTGGGGCAAGGGTTAAACGCCTTCGATGCCGCGGCGATTGGGGCTTGGGTTCACGGCCGGGCCGGCGACCTGGCGGCCGTGCAACTCGGGCTGACAGCGTTGAACGCAACCGACATAATCGAGCATCTCCCGGCCGCGTTCCGCGAACTCGAAGCAACCTGGTAACCTTCACGGGGATTGCATGTGATCAAACTGAT
Organism: Planctomycetaceae bacterium; assembly: GCA_013823135.1. GTDB lineage: Bacteria > Planctomycetota > Planctomycetia > Gemmatales > Gemmataceae > Gemmata. The sequence continues at coordinate 6,575 of PNLP01000140.1, read as the reverse complement.
TTGCCCGAAGTGCATGAAGCCGGTTCCGGTCGCGGACGACTTCACCGGGAAAGAAGTGACGTGCCCCAACTGCATGAAGGCGTTTGATGCGCCGGCACGATACAACCCGGCGGTGATCGCGGAGCCAACGCCCGCACCGCCGCCGGTTCCTCCCGCGAAGCCACCTGAAACCATCGCCCCACCGACCCAAGTGCCGATTGCCCCGGAGCCACGTATGTCGCCGGAAGTTCCGCCCGAGAAGCCCGTCCCGCCGCCGGGGTTTGTGTTGCCCCCGCCCCCCGTGGCTCCCGCGCCGCACGCCGCTCCGCCGGGGTTGGTGCTGGCGTCCTCTGCTTCGGCACCGACGCCGCAGATGCAGGGATACACGCACGCTTACGGAATCACGATCTCGCCGAAAGTGATCGTGTGGCTGCCGGCCGTGCTGCTGACAATCACGTTCTTCTGCACCTTCTTCCGCTGGACGGGGTCATACCTCGGCGGCCACCCGGTGTATTCGCAAAGCCCCTGGCAGGCGATCTTTGCCGGAGTCAGCCGGAACTTCGCCCTCGAAGTGAACATGCCGGGTTCGGGCGCGTGGCTGGACAAGGTTGCCTCGGACTGGGCGTTACTCGTCCCGTACATGCTGCTGTTGATGATCGCAGCCGGGATCGCGTGGGCGGATCGTGGCTTCCGTGGAATCGACCCGCGACGATTCCCACCGATCGCCGGAATCTGGCCGTGGCGAAAGGCACTCATCGGCGTGCTGGCCTCGCTGGCGCTGATCCTCGTCACCGCACAGTTGATGAATGGCTTCGGCATGGAGCGAGCGATTCGCAAGATGGTGCGTGAGAACCCCGACCTTGCGAAGGCGCGAGAAGATGCCGCCGGCAGCCCGGCGAAACTTGCGGCGGTCGAGAACAAGGAAGATTCTGAACTGGCCAAGTACAACCTGGAAGAGACCGGCTGGCGTGATCTCGCGTTGTTCTGCAACTTGCTCGCGATCGTGACCGTGTTCCTGTCGATTCCGATGGAAAAACGCGGCGACAGGCCACCACCGCGGATTGTGCTGCACTACTGAGTACAGTTCCCTGCAAATAGGGGAACAATCGAGATGTTTTGTTTTGATGTAGCTGGCCTCTGTGAGGCCGGTCTTCGTGGGGCTAACGTGAACCGGAGTCACAGACCCCGGCGACACAACCCTCCAAACTTGCTACTCCGCTGAAACCGTTCTCGGCTTGGCCATGGGATAGCCCGATCAACTCAGGGTATCCCAACTCTACCCTGCGCCCAGTTTTCGGGATGCAGCACATCTGGCTACCATCCGCGTGACCCGCGTGCCGTTGCTTCGTTTGACTACTCCGGCGGTTGCTTCGTGCTGCGGAACAGCCAGTAAAGGATCGTCTTGATCTCGAACGGCTTCAGGTCCGGCTTCAGCGACAGGATGCGAGCGGCGATTCCCGCGAGGTGCGGCGTCGCCCAACTCGTGGCAGGCTCCTTGGCGAACGGCCCGAGGTAGCCGCGGCCGTGCGCTTCGAACTCGACCTGATCGTGCAGCCGATACGCGAAGCCGAGCGGATCGGCGAACAATCCTTTATCGACCGAAACGAGCGGCGTGGCGAACGCGGCCGGGAAACTGCGGGTGATCGGGTGTTCGTTGTGCGCTGCGGCGAAGACCAGCACATCGCGGAAGTAGGCTTCTTCGATCGCTCGCAGGAGTTGTTGCCTGCGGGCGGGCTGTTGCAGCTTGTGTTCCGGCACCCCGAGCGACAGGTTAATGACCTTCACCTTCCACACGTCGATGGCATGGCGAATCGCCGCGATGACGGTTTCCACCTCGCAACTCCCCGTCGGGCCGAACACGTCGGCCGAGTACAGTTTTACTCGCGGGGCCAGCGTGAGAATGATGTCCGCGACTGTGGTTCCGTGCGGGCTGGACTGGTGACCGGTGTAGGGGGCAGGCGGCCCCGTGGGGCGGAACACGGCACCTTCAATGGTCTGGATCGGCGTGCCGGCCGTGGCGAACTTGTCTTCGAGAATCGAGCGCTCGACGCCGGAATCGACGACCGCAATGGCGATCCCTTCCCCAGTGGCGCGCGCATCGTTGAAGAGCCGGTCGGGCGTGAGCCGGGCGAAGATTTCGTCAAACACCGTCGGCTCATTCATGTGTGGGAAGCACTCACCACAAAGGCACAAAGCTCGCACAAAGACTCACAAAGAATCTCTGTGAACTTCTTCTCCACTTTGTGGCCCTTTGTGTGTCCTTCGTGCCTTTGTGGTGAAATCCGAACGTCACGTTCCGGTGAGTTCGTCGAGGAGCTTTCGCAGGTCGGTCACCATGCGCACGCAATGTTCCACCGCAGTGGGGCCGTGCCGCACCGCGATGCTGCGAACCGCTTCCACGAGTCGCAACGTGGTCTCGGGGTCGGCGGTCGCGTTGGTGTCTTCGGCAAGCCCGGCCTTAAGCCGTTCCATCGCGGCCGGCAACGGGTTCTCGGCCGGCGACAGCACATCGGTCACGCCAGTGGAAGCCTTCAGCGCCGCATCGACTGCATCGAACAGCAACCGGCTCGTTTGACGTTCCGCGAACGACTGCCGAAGCAGGTCGGCACCGATCTCCATCGCGGGGGCCATGAGTTGCCGGTCGGCCTGCGTGAACCCCGGTGCGGGTTTGTCGAACAGTTCCAGCACGACTGACGTGCCGCCACCCACCGGCAGCGGTGCGGCAAGGATCGACTTTCGCCCCAACTCGAACGGCATCAGTTGCACGGCACCATCCGTCACGGCCTCGGCACCGTTCACGACCATCGGCTCCTGATGGCTCACGATGCTTGCCGCGAGCGACTGTGCGAACGGAATCGCCGTTGCCGAGTGCGTTTCGCCTGTTGGGCTGTACGCTGCCGTGGTCTCGGTTCCGTCCGGGGCGAGGTGCCGAACGAGCAGCGCGCCGTCGGTTGCGCCCGTTGCGCGAATCAGGAATCGCAGCAACGCCCGCACCGCCTCGGGCAACGGAACGGGGTCGTTGAACGCGGCCGTCGTGCGAACCAGCGGCAACACGTTCTCGACAGCAGCGCGGAACTCGGTCGCGGCGCGGTTCAACGCGCGTGCGTGCCGGGCCGGGCGGATGCGGTCCAACTGATTGCGGATCGCCTTCAGGAATGTTTCGCGGTTCAGGTCGGCGTTCTTGTCGAGGTAATCGCGGACGCCCATTCGCAGCGCCTGGAGCGGCGTGGCGATCCCCGCGAACCCCGTCACGAGAATCGCAACAACATCGGGCTGGAACTCGACGATGTCTTCGAGCAACCGCAACCCGTCGCTACCGGAACCGAGGTTCCAGTCGAGCACGGCAAGGTCGATCGGGTGTTCGTTGACGATTCGCAACGCGGACTCCGCGTCCGGCGAAGCGAACACGGTGATGCCCAGGCCCGACGACGCGAGCCATTCCTGAAACGTGCGGCGGACGGAATCCTCGTCGTCCACGATGAGAACAGTTTCGTTCATGGCAGTTCATGATACGCAGACGGGCAATGGGAACCGAGAGCACACTACACTACGGGTATGTCCACACCCCGCCGCACCGCCCTTTTGCTGATCGCCCACGGAAGCCGCCGAGCTGAGGCGAACGCGGAACTACACCACATCGCCGACGCGATGCGGGAACGCGGCCGCTACCCGATCGTGCAGGTTTCGTACCTAGAACTGGCGGAACCCGGCATCGAGGCCGGCGGTGTGTTGTGCGTGGAAGCCGGCGCAACCGACGTGATCCTGCTGCCGTATTTCCTGTCGCCGGGAAAGCACGTCGCGCACGACCTGACCGACGCCCGCGACCGCCTCAGTGCGCGCTTCCCCGACGTGCGGTTCGTGCTGGCGGAACCACTCGGCCGCCACCCGCTGATTCTCGACGTGCTGGAACAACGCGCGAGGGAGGCGGAGTGATGGCCCGAGTTCACGCGGTCCGACCTCATGGCGGCTCGATAAATAACTTTAGCGCGGGAAGCACGCGTTGGACGAGTGTGAAGTGCGTATCGCGAGTCCAGAGTTCGATGTCATTCGCGAGGGCAACAGTGGCGATGATGGCATCCGTGAATGGAATTGTGACACCACTCTTTCGCAACGCATTCAGGTTGTCGCCGATTGTATCCCAGTGGGACTCGGGGATGGCCAATTGCGAGAAGCAGTCAAGTAGTAGGACAAGTCGCGCTCGATCACGGGGGTTCCGACTTCCGTGGAGGATTTCGGCCCGCACTGCCCCGCAGATAGCAAGCGGCAAAGTTCGGAACAACCCGCCGAGTTTGGGATCGCTGGGGGTTCGGGTGTAGTCGATCAACACACCAGTGTCGACCAGTATCATTTGAGATGATCCGTGGCGTGCCTGAGGTCGTACTCGCGCTGCTCACGCCACGCATCGAAGTCGTAGTCCTCAAGCTCGCGCATAGCCTTCTCGACCGCGTCCCAGTTGGCGGTGCCGGGCCGGACTGTAGGTTTCGTGAGTTGGGCTACCTTCCGCTCGAGCGTTTCGAGTCGCGCGACCACAGCTTCCAGTGTTGGTTCCATTTGGGTTCTCCCTTCAACAGCATAACTCGCTGCGTGCATTCTACCACCGACCGCGACTCGGTGGAACCGCTTGGGCATCAGCCGCTGATTCTCGACGTGCTGGAACAGCGTGTGAGGGAGGTGGAGTGATGGCCCGAGTTCACGGGTCAACCAGCGTTGGTCGGAGTGGGCGGTTCATCCATCCAGTTCTCGAACCTCAGCCCGGGGATTTGCTCGAAGTCTCGTCGATTCGCTGTGAGAAGTAGCGCGTTGTTCGCGACAGGAATTGCCGCGATCTTCTTGTCCATCGCGCCGATTCGAATTTTGCCGAGCGTGTCGAACCGATCGGCAGCGAGGTCATCGAATGAGATAATCTCGAACTCGCCGAAATACTCGAATAAGCCATGCAACTGACGGTAGGAGGCGATTTGCCTCCGAGCTTGTCGTTCTCTGGCGATTGTCGCCAGCCAGCCGCGCATCTGCTCTTCGACGGTGATGATTGTCAAGCCGATAACCTCGTCGCTCGCGCTTGCCAATCGAGCCGAGAGACGGCGATACCGCTCCCCATCGCGGTACTTGAGAACAGAAACGTGGTCGGTGTCGAGGAGGATCATTCGGGCTGACCCTCCTGTGCAGCATTACGCTCTGCTTCCCGGATGGCTTGTCCCTCGGTATCAATCTGCCGCATCAACTCACTGTCGGTGAACATCCCAACGACGCGCCGCCAATCTTTTTTGCGGGGCAGCGGTGTGTTCTGACGTTCGGCCAGTTTCTTCTCCACGACTGCGAGCCGGGCGGCCAAGGCTTCCAGTGTCAGTTCCATTTGGGTTCTCCCTTCAACGGCATAACTCGCTCGCAGCGTGCATTCTATCACCCACCGTTCCAGGGTGTTGCTCACTTCGTTCTCCACACCCCTGGGCTTACGCCGGCCGCTCGCCAAACCATCCCCGCACTTCGGCGGCTCGCGGGTGGGTGAGCCAGTCGAGTGCGGTACCGGAGACGTCTCGTAGCTTCAGCCAATCGACTACCTTCGCGAATGCGCCGCCAGCCAGGCCGTTTGCGATGATCGCTGCACCCTGAGCCGCGTGCTTGACCCATGCGCCCGGCAAATCCCCCGCGTAGTGCAGTCGGAAGAAACTCGTCGGCAACTCGCCCAGCGCCTGCTGAACGAGGTCCGAATCCGTGCGGAGCAAGTTGCCGCCGTAATAGATATCCTGAATGCCGTGAACGTTCAGCATTCCGAATACGGTCTTCGTGAACGCTTCGCGGAACGCCGCCTTTCCGATGTCGCGGTCCGGAGCGTCGGCCACGCCGCCACGAAAGAGATCGGCTTTCGTCAGTGGTGACAGCAGATAAGCCGCCTCACCATCCCACGCGCCGCCCGACCGCGCCCCGATCATCCCCGATGTGCCGCCGGAGCCGTCCACGATCTGCCGGTCTTTCAGAATCATGATCGCTGTGAACGCCGACCCGAACTCGATCACCGCAGCGGGTTCGTCGCTGTCGTGCTGGGCGAGTGCCAGTGCCGCGACGCAGAGCTTGTCCGCGGTCCCCATGTCGATCTTGTTGAGCTTGCGATGAACCGGCACGGTCGGGAGGTGAATCACACCCGGCAGGAACACGACCGGCAAGCCGGAATCGCGAAGGGCACGAACCATCGCCGAGAAGCCACCGACGCCGTGGGCACCCGACGGTGAAGCTTCCCCGGTTCCTCGAAGACTCGGAACAGGTGCGCCCGCGCGTTCGTCGGGTCGCACTAGCGACATCAGTTCGAGTTGTGCATCGGTGCAATCAGCAGCGCGAACGAGTGGCAAACCGTAGCCGGACGGCCCGGCGATCACGTCGAACGGGCCGTTCTCGCGGAGCCATTGCACGGGAAGCGTGGGATCGGCACGCAGTTCGTCGGGTTCGATCCGAACTTGCGCGACGGCCTGATTCTCGTCGATCGCGAGAATGTCGAGCGAACTCGTGCCGGGGTCGCAGCCTGCAACGCGGATCATAGCCATACCGGATTAACCACAGAGGCACCGAGACACCGAGAAAACCGAAGAGAGAACGACTCAGTA
>PNLP01000139.1 GCA_013823135.1 Planctomycetaceae bacterium | reverse complement strand
ATCACGGCATCGGAACTACTGGTGCTGCTGTTCGTGTCGCCACTGTAGACGGCGGTGATTGCGTAGTCGCCGGCGTTCAACCCCGGCGGAGACAGATTCGCCTGGTAGGTGGACGTGCCGGTCTGGTAGAGGGAGGCAACCCCCAGAACCGTGTCGCCATCGAAGAACGTCACCACACCCGTGGGAGTTACCCCCGTGCCGCTCACCGTCGCGGTCAATGACGTGGATTGACCGGCAAAGATGCTCTCCGTCGACTTTGTCAGGGTAGTCGTCGTGGCGACGGGTGTGGGACTACTTGAAGAGCCCGCGCCACTCACGGTTGCCGTGAGTGCGGCGGAAGTGGTTGTGTCGTTGTTGCGGTCGCCACTGTAGAGGGCGGTAATCGAGTGACTGCCTACGCCCAGGTTTGAGACAGAAATACTGGCCCGATTGACATAGGACCACGTGGCGTAGTCGAAGGACTGACTGATGATACCGCTGCCGAGGACCGTGCTGCCGTTCAGGAATGTCACGGCACCCGTCGGCGTTGTGCCCGTGCCACTGACTGTGACGTTCAACTGAACTGACTCACCCGCATTACTCGTCGTCGCCGAGGTCGTCAATGTGGCCGTCGTCGCCCCGAGACTGACCGTAGTGGCCAGTGGGTCGGAGGCGCTTGTTTCGTTGAGGGGATCACCACTGTACACGGCCGTGATGTAGTGATCTCCCGTGCTCAGATTCGGGACAGAAATGCTGGCCCGGTTCGCATAGGTGCCGGTCATGGAATCGTAACTGTTCGATAGGGTGCCGGTCCCCAGGAACATATCCCCATCAAAGAAGGACACAGCCCCTGTTGGCGTCGAGCCCGTACCATTCACGCTTGCTGACAACTGGAGTGACTGACCGGCGAAGAGGTTGGCACTCGATGCCGTCAGGGCGGTCGTAGTGGTTCCGACAATCACCCGGGCGGCAACGGTGTTGGAGACGTTCGAGCCGTTGTTGCGGTCGCCGTTATAGACGGCGGTAATGGAGTGAGTGCCAACACGTAGATTGGAGACGGAAATGCTGGCACGGTACACATAGGAGCCGGTGGTGGAGTCGTAGGACTGGTTGATGACACCGCTGCCCAGAACGGTGCTTCCATCCAGGAACGTCACGACCCCCGTCGGCGTCACACCCGTGCCGCTGACGGTGGCGGTCAACTGAACCGACTCACCCGCACTGATCGTTGTCGCCGATGTCGTCAGAGCGAGCGTCGGCACCCCGACACTCACCGTTGTGGTCAAAGGATCTGTGGCGGTGGCCGTGTTCTTGGCGTCGCCGTTGTACACGGCGGAGATGAAGTGATCCCCCGTGCTCAGATTCGACACGTTGAGGACGGCCCGGTTAATGTAAGAATAGGTGGCGGAGTCATAGGACTGGCTGAGGGTGCCCGTGCCCAGAACCTGACCCCCATTCATGAACGTCACGATCCCGGTCGGTGTCGCACCCGTACTGCTCATCGTTGCAGTGAATGTGACCGACTGACCCGCAAAGATGTTTTCTGCCGAAGTTGTTAGCGTGGCACTGGCTACGCCGCGACTCACCGTTTCAACAATGGTGTCTGAATTACTCGAGGTGTTGTTCGCATCGCCGCTGTAGATCGCGGTAATCAACCGGCTACCGACACTGAGATTCGAAACCGAGAGACTGGCCCTGTTAATGTAAGAATAGGTGGCGTAGTCATAGGACTGGCTGAGGGTGCCCGTGCCCAGAACCCGAGCCCCGTCCATGAACGTCACGATCCCCGTCGGCGTCACACCGACGCTGCTCATCGTTGCGGTGAATGTGACCGACTGACCCGCGAAGATGTTCGCAGCCGAAGTCGTCAGCGTGGTTGTGGGTGTGCCACGACTGACCGTTTCAACAATGGGGTCAGAATCACTCGGGGCGTTATACGCATCGCCGCTGTAGATCGCGGTGATCAACTGGCTACCGACGCTCAGATTCGAGACCGAAAGGCTCGCCCGATCAACATACGAGTTGGTTGCGGAGTCATAGGACTGGCTGAGCGTACTGGTTCCGAGGACTTTCGTCCCATCCATGAACGTCACGATCCCCGTCGACAACGGGCCATCGCCGTTCACGATTGCGGTCAGGTCAACCGATTGTCCCGAGTAAATATCGGAGTCGGACGCCCACAACGACAACGTGGTCGGGGTGACCGAAAGCATGCTCCTGTCTTCTAATAGCTCCAAATTCAAGGGGCGGGCACGCCAAGGATACTTGGATCTCAAGTCGAACAGTCGCTCGATCAGGCGATTCCACTTGCCAGAAACGTGAAGACAAATGTGCTTGATTTTGGGGCGACGCATCGACGAAATCCTCGAAGAAGGAAATCCGTAGCTGGGGATTGTAAGTTTCACAGGGCGAGCGTTCGACCGTTCCTCAAAGCCGACAACTGATCTGGCTCCAATTGCCTGGCAAGGTGCGATTTGAAGTGTCGTTAGACGAATGTCGTGATTCGCTTATGCGTCAGATTGTGTGCCTTGCTGCGTCAACGACTTGATTCTGGAAAAACCCTGAAAGAGGCCTGATCTTCTCAGGGTGCTCCAGATGGACGCCTGTGAGACGCTCACTGAACGAGATGGCGATTCAGACTGTGGTCGATGCACACAGAAATTCCAGTGCCAACTGCGACGGAGGTGCCTGTGCAGCAGTTTGGAAATGGTTCGGCACTTGTCAGCGTTGGGATGGGATGCACGGACTGGTAGCAGGAGGGGCAACTCACGGTGACATCCTGGGTAGAGAAGAACACAACTTGCGAGGGAGTAGCAGAACCGACAGCCAGATGACTGTCAACCAAATTCGAACGATCTACTGCAAAAGTTCACAGACGACCAGTTGTATTCGTGAGGGATTGTTTTGTGAAATGGCAGAACATCCCGACAACATGATCCACAAAGGTAAGTATACGTATCAACACCAATTCGTCAAATGATCCGCGCGGAATGTTCGCATCTGGTTGATTTTGAACGGGATCGGTCGAGGCTTGAGGTTCACGAGAGGAGTGAAGTTATGACTTCCGGTGCTCATGCGAATCACCGGATGCTGGATTGAAGGGGTGATCGACCCGCCCCCTGCTTGAGAGCGTTCCCATTGGGAACGGTCGATCACGACGGCGAAGCCGACAGGCATCCCGGTCACGCCGTTGCGGGAACGCCGTGTCGTTGCCTCAGGTAGCGGATGTCCTCGGCGAGTCGCCCGGCACCGTCGACCCGTGGACCGCGCCCCAGGTTTTACCGGAGGCTCGCACACGACGTCTGCCGGCCGCTTCCAAGATCGAGAAACTGCGAGGGCAGCGCGATCTGCCACAGCCGATCGTCGTTCGCCGCTAACCACACGGCCAACTCACGGAGCTCGTCCTCGGTCACGGGTGGAACTCGGTCGCAGACCCGGTGCAAGATTTCGGCCAGCCACATGAAGCCGGCGGCGAGGTGCGGGAACCGCTCCCGCGAACGCCACACGTCCTCCCGCTGGTGCGCCGGCTCGCCCGGCCGGAACGCGGTGGGGCGGGTCGATTTCCACGACAACCCAATCAAACAATGCCAGCCGTCCTCGGACGAGAGCGGCTCTCATAATTTGATTGCGTTGTCGGCATGTAATTGCTTGCTGGGACATGGTTTGAGGCGAGAAGTGATGCGGACACATGCCGGCTGCATTGGTGGATCAGAACCAGTCCAGTATCCCAATCGCGAACAATTCCTGTTGTTGCGCCGAGTGGCCCAGTGTCACGGCGAATCGTGGCCGCGCCGTTGCTCCGAAGTTTGTCGAGCCAGTCGGCGTTGTGTTGATCGGTTTCGATCCGAGTGTGATGGTCAGGGAGGAGCTTAACGCATCATCCATCTCATTGTCAAACACATCGCTACGCTTCTTTCATGATGTCCTTCATGTCTCGCTTTTCCTTCGCCCAAGAGGTCGATTAGTCCACATCTTTGAGGATTGCCCTCGCCTTGCTCAGCTTGTCCCGCAGGACGTTGACTGTCTTCATGGCATCTGCCAGTTGCGTGCGTGTGCTTTCCCGCATTCTGATCGCACTTTGGCGAGCATTGTGCCGAATTGGCGTCGGAAGGGGCGTTGAGTTTGACACCGGGATTTTGGAAATCTTGGGTTCCGATTGTGACGGCAATTCTCGATGTGCGACCTCACTTCTTCGTTCTGATGATCTCTATCGGACCCCGCTGGTAATCGGCATCCAACCTAGTACTACAGCGCAGGCTTCTTTCGTTTACTTGGCGGTGACGCAGCGCGGTACAGCGTGGAGGGATGGTATGGGCGACGGCCAACAACTGATCAACAGGTTGATGATTGCGATCCAGAAAGCGTCGGTAGCCACCTTCGACCGGGGGGACTGGCTTGCGCTCGGCTTTCAAACAGGAACGCACGACTGGGTGCAGCGGCGGGACAGGCTCTTGAGAGGAGCGGACTGGAAACACAACGAGGACTATCCCGGCGAGGCGTTTGGGGCGATCACGAAAATGCTCTCGATCGATCGCGACAGCATCAAAACGATGATCGAATTTCCCAAGATCAATGCCTGGCTCCAGCAGAAGGAACGGGCTCTTTGGGCAGAGATAGCTGGCGACACCACAGCGGTACCCCCATTTTCGGAACACTCCGAAGCGATTCAGACGTTTCTGTGGCAAGATGCAGCGCCAATCGGGAAGACGAAAGAGTTTAAGGGGAAAGGCCACGACTCGATGCTTGGCATCCTGCGGGCGAGAGCAGACGAATACCTTCCGGGAAAGCCGATGGTTTCGATCTTCCAATCCCTTCAAGATTCGGGCTGCGACCTGTCGGTCGAGTGGGGCGGCACGAAGTACGGGGTGCAGTTGAAGAGTTATGCAGACGTCAGTGGCGACGACTTCGCAGGCACGACGCTCATCCAGATTCAGGATTCCCGTTCTAACGGCCTGAAGCGACTCTACGTGTTGCTGGCCGGCGACCTCACCGATCGGTCACAGATACAGAAACTCCGGGGATTCGAGTCGCGCGTCAGCCGAATGAATGATCCGTACATCGTGCTCGTCAGCCCTGAGAGATTGCGGACGCTCCTTTTCGGCACAATGACGAAACAGAAGTGATTCTCTTGTCGAGCGAAAGCATAGGGCACGTGGCAGGAATGCACAGGCTTCTTCGGGGGGCGGCTATGGAACCGGACAACCACGAGCACTGGAAGATAGCAGATGAGCTTTACGCCTCTCCCGGGGCGCGGGGTTCATACAACCCGCTCCACTTCGTCGTGCGGCTGAAACCCGAGTTTTTTGCCCTACTTGATTCGCACCCAGGCGACTTCGTGACCGCCTCCAGCGCTTCCGGCCCGGAGGTGGCTTCGGCGTTTTCGACCTTCTTCCACGAGACCATTCACTGGTGGCAGCACATCGGTTCGACGACCGGCTTCATGCTCAGCATGGCTTACCCGGCTCAAACACACGTCAATCGCCCGCACCCGCTGACCCTGCTGCAGGAGATCGGCCCCGTGAAATCCCTGCTGGGGCTTCACCAGGCGAACAAGCTCGGCATGTCGGCGGTGGCAGAGAAAGCGTTAAACACCGTTCTGAATAACGGGCACGATGTCGAACTGAACCGCCGGATCATCATCGACCCAACGCCGGCAGTGGCCGAGGAGTCGATCAATAGCCCTTACTTCGTAGGCATCGGTCACTCGCTGGAGATCGGCCTCGCGCATACCCTGTGGCTCTTGACCGCGACGGTTGATCCCGAGCAGCGATTCTTCCCGGATATCCGCACGTGGGAGAGCGGATTCGAGAAGTTGCGGCAGGCGAAGCATGAGGGTTACTATCCCGGCTCTCGGGTAATGCTCTCACCCGTCGGTGCCCGCCACATTTTTGAGGGCCAAGCCCGCTTCAATCAGCTCCAGTACCTGCACTTCGCCTCCAACGGCAAAATGGCCTGGAAGGAATTCGAGAGCGGCGGGATGCTGAGTGGTGTCTACATAACTGCCTTCGAGAAGTTCCTTGATTGGGCCGAACTCGACTGGCCTGATACGCCCATTGACCCGATCGTCTCGCTTTTCCTTCTCATCTGCGACCTTGCCATCAATCCCTCAGATGGCTTCCCGTTCGACATAACCCACTTCGAGTCATTCCTCGAATCGAACAGTCCGGCTATTCGGTTCTTCCTGTTTTCGAGGCACATCGCTAGAACACCGGGCCTTCTGAAGTCGCTGAACAAGCTCACGCGGGAGGAGTACCTCGAAGTGAGCAATTCGTTGTGCAAGATGCTTGTCTGCAAAAATCCCGTTGAGATCGCCGAGCACATGTTGGGTTGGATTGACCGGAGCGAGCGCCTCCAAGGGCTGATGGAAGAGGAGCGGACTTACAATTTTCGGTTCACCGCGACTCTTGGGGACATGAGAGTGTTTTCTGGCGGTTTGGTCGATTGGACCCGGGTATTCTCAGCGGGTTGACCACCGCCGCGTTTCATCACCAGTTCAGGAGACTCGCCATGAACGGCGAGAGCGTTTCCAAGGTCTGGACCGATCTTCTCCAATTACCGGGGTTCGCCGTCGTCCACTTGGAACAGGACACTGCCCACCAACGCTATTTCATCACCGTGGTTCCCGAACACTCCATTGGTGTCTGCCCACAGTGCCATCGAACCGGTGACACGATCAAGCAACGACGCAATCGGGATCGCATCCTCGACTTGCCCATCGGTTCGCACGCTGTCGAGTTGACCGTCCGCGTCGGACAGTTTGAATGCCAGCACTGCGGACAGTGTTTCAGTCCGCCGATCCCGTTCATGGCGGAAGGGTCGCACGCCACCGAACGACTCTTGGGGCGAGCCGCCGAGTTGATTCGCCACAGCGACGTGGCCAACGCGGCTCGGTTCTTTGGAATCCCGGAGAAGACTCTCGAGGGGTGGTATTACGCCTTCATCGAACGACAGCAACAACGGGCGGCACAAGCACCACCAGGACCGATCCGCCGCATTGGGATCGACGAGTTGTCTCTGAAAAAAGGCACCGACAATTCGTCGCGGTGATCGTGGATCACGATCACGGATGCGTTCTCGATGTGCTGGAAAACCGTGAGAAAGTGACGGTGTTGGTTTACCTCAAGCAGCAGAAGGAACAGGGCTTATTGAAGCACGTTGAGGAAGTGACGTCGGACATGTGGGACGCCTATGTGGAGGCGGCCCGAGAGGCGTTCGGAGCAGGAGTCCGAATCACCATCGACCGATTCCATGTGATGAAGAATTTTCAGGACAGTTTGACGTCGGCCCGCCGTGAGATCCAACGCGAGTTGCCAGCCGAGGCGAAAGCGCGATTGAAAGGGAGCCGTTGGTGGTGGTTGACGAACCCCGAGAATATGCGGGCAGAGGACCGTGAGTCATTCGCCCGGTTGCGTGAGGAGTTCCCAAAGTTAGGGCAGTTGTGGGAGCAGCGTGAACGACTGCGAGCGATCTTTGAGGACACAGCGATTGGAACACCGGTGGAGGGTCGTAAGCGGTTGGAGCGGTGGATGAACGACGTTGGGAAATTGGGCCTGAGTGCGTTGGAGAAGTTTTGCAAGACGTTGTCGAACTGGATGGACAAGATCGCCAATCACTTTCACAGTCGCAGCAGCAATGGTCGAACGGAAGGGTTCAACCACGGTCTGCGGGCGATCCTGTGGCGGGCCTCTGGGATGCTCAACTTCAAGAACTTCCGCCTTCGCGGGTTGGACCGCTTTGGGAAAGTCACTATCTGACTTCCCCATGAATCGCGGAGAACCCAATTTTCATGAGGCGAACTTTCCAGTCCGCGTCTGCTTTGCGAAGTACCTTCGGTTCTCGCAGGACCGGGTTCGGCGGCCGGAGTTTTTCTGCTGGCCTGCGATGCACTTCATCGACGGTGGTCCGGTGGAGGTGAACCTTCGGGAGTCGAAGGAGCTATTCGACCGTCACTCGCCGATGTTTCTAGCCAACCTTGCTGGTGAGATTCGGCCCGCCCTGACCGGGAGGCACGACGAGGCGGTCATTATGAAAAC
>PNLP01000138.1 GCA_013823135.1 Planctomycetaceae bacterium | reverse complement strand
TTGAAACCGAGGTGGGAGACTTTCAGGTGTCATCCTGACGCGGAGTGATTCCGGTGTCTCACGACTTTGCGGTGAGCGATCAGCACTGGGTGGCGGGAAACGCTCGTCGAGAAACGACTTCGTTGGGTTGCATCCAAAGCTCCCGAACACGCACCCCACGAGCAGATGCCGCATGTGGCTCTTGATTCCGCGCATGGTCCTACCCTCAGTGACGAAGTGAATGTGACGCCGAACGTTTGCCGGTGAGGGCTACGAACGAAAGGCGTGAGCGAAGCGAAGTGCGTGGAGGTGCGGGAAGGGAGTGAGACAGTGCCGGAACTGTTGGGCCGAGATCAAAAATTCAGCGTGTGAGCCAGAGAGCGGATCGCTGAGCGCGGCCGCAACGCAGTCCGTCTCCACTTCGACATGAAGCTCACCAAGAACTCCAATCGAACCGAATTCGACCTTGGGGCCATGCTCGCAAGGCGGCATCGGCAGATCGGGCGTTCGGTCGGCTTCACTTGCCGAAGCCGTGTGCGTCTCTTCGTTGACCTTCGATTGGTCGGCGTGGCAACACTTGCACGCGGGCCGAGGAGGTCGCGGAAGCCGTGCGTCCTCTTTTGCCGCGGGGCGTAGGATTGCGATGAGGTGGCAAGGGCACGGTGCCGGTCCGCATGTGGCGACCAGCACGATGGCAACGGCGATGGTGACGAACCGCCTCATGCTAAACCCAGACACTTGAACTAATCCGTGGCAACAGTTCTGTATTCGACTGATCCGAGGCGACGGATTAAGAAAAGTTTCTCCAATCTCCGCAACCGGACCTTACATTACATATCACTGCCGGCTGTTGTTGATCGCAAAGTTGCCAACGAACTGCCGTCCATTCGCGGTAACGGCGATGGTGCCAGCGCGTTTCGATTCGGTGCCCGGCTCCAACACACGCCCGCTGGTGAATTGGGATGCCCAATCGAGGGAATCCCAATTCCGTGGAACGGAAACCAACTTCACGACCGTCGGTTTTGGGGCGTCCAAGGTCAACGTGATTGAACGTGCTTGGAGTGGGCGTGGCCGCTTTGCCCGCGTGTCAAGGATGTAGACCGTGACGATCCCGCACTTCCGGTCCACGACGGCTTCGGCCACCGTCTCGTGGGTCTCGTCCCATTCCACAATGATCCCGCCGTGGGGGCCGGTGTTCGGGTGGTGGTGCGGGTGGACCACCAACTCGTAGACCGCGTACCCGACCACCGGGCTTGTCAGAACGAGCCACCACACTGTTGCTGTCAGAACCTGTCTCATCGGACTCTCCTATCGCGCGGCCCGCAAGTGTTCCGGGCCGGTCCGTGTTTCGGATGGGTCGCTGTCACGACGTTGTTCGGGGCCGGGGGCGAGCCGCGTGGAACCTCGCCCGGAGTGTCTCCCAGTCGAGGACCAACTTCCCCCCAGTCGCCTCGTGTTGCCGTTCCCAGTTCGCGAGTAGGTTCAGGCAGGCGTGGTCGATGTAACTCAACCCCGCCAAATCGACGTGAAGCGTAACGCCGCTCGGCACACGCTCCAGTGCTGACGCCAATCTCGGGAGGCGTAGGAACGTAGCGGAACCTTCCAAGACGAGCGTGATTTGTCCGGTTGTTGGATCGCCCCGGCGGCGGATACGCAGGCGAGAAAAGGTGTAGATCAACTTCGCCACTGAAAGTCCGACCCCAAGCATCACACCCGTCAACAAGTCCACGATCACGACCGCAGCGGCCGTTGCGACACAGATTGCCGCCTCGCTTCGACTGTCTTGCCAGAGTGACCGAATCGCCCGAACCTCGACAAGTCGGATGCCAACCATAACGAGGATGGCAGCGAGAGCCGCGGTTGGGATGAGACGAAGCAAGCCGGGGGCCACAAGGACAAACGCCAGTAGCCAAACGCCGTGGAACATTGTGGACAAACGAGTTCGAGCGCCGGCCCTGACGTTCGTTGCACTGCGCACGATCACACCAGTTACGGGCAAGGCTCCCAACACGCCGCACACGGCGTTTCCGATGCCCTGAGCGGTGAGTTCACGGTCGTACTGAGTTCTCTGCCCCCGGTGCATCTGGTCGATGGCTGCCGAACTCAGGAGCGTTTCGGCACTGGCCACTAGGGCAATCGTCGCCGCCGTCAGCCAGACCGCACCGCTAGCGACCAGTCCGATGGTTGCTGACGGGTCGGGCAACCGAATGGCAGAGGAAAGCCCCTCGAAGGTGACCCGTTGGATTGGCCATCCAAGCATTGCCGTCGCAGCCGTTGCAATTACAACCGCCATTAACACGGCCGGAACCGACCGTACTCGTCCCATTGCCACGACGGGCCACAGTAGGAGCGTGGTGAGCGTGAGCAGCCCGATCAGGGCAGCCTCCTGGTGTTCGGGGTGGTCACTGTGGGCGTCGGTGATGCCCCACCACACCGCCTGTGGGATGGACAGGAGATTGGCGATGGGTTGCTTTTGCGGTGGGTCGTCCACGACAACGTGGAACTGCTGAGCGAAGATCACGACCCCGATCCCCGCCAGCATCCCGACTACGACCGCCGGTGAGACGGCCCGGAACAACTGACCCAGTTGCAAGAACCCTGCCACCACCTGGAGCAACCCCGCGAGTAGGACGATGCTCCCCAAACTCTCAAGTCCAAACCGCTGGGCCGCGTCGATGAGGATGACAACCTGGGTGACTGTCGGGCCGCTAACCTGGAGCGGGCTGCCGCCGAGAAGGCCAACCAGAATGCCACCAACGATCCCCGTGATGATCCCCGCTTCCGTGGGGAGTCCGCTGGTCCGCGCGACGGCCAGACACAGCGGCAACGCAACCAGGAACACCACCAGGGAGGCCGGAAGGTCGTGTCGCAAACCGGATGCCCATCCCGGTCGAGTGGCTTCGGGCGGTGACTCGAACGGCACGGCGGGTTGGGTGGGGTGGTCCGGGCCGTGGGCCGGCAGGGCGGGGTGGACGACCGGCATGTCCAGAAGCGGGGAGAAGCTGGCCGAACACGGGTCGTAGGCGAGGACTTCACTCGACTCGAACCGAAGAACCCAGGCGTGCAGCCGCAGGGTGCCGGCCGCCAACCCGGCGGCGGCCACCGGGTGCTTCGACAAGCTGTCGAGTTGCACCCGGACGTTCCGCTCGACCGCACGGTCCCACAACTCGTCTCCGGCCGCCCCGGGGTGATCCCGCTTCACGGCGGCACACACGTCGCAGGCGTGGGCCAGCCAGTCGGCTACCTTCGGCATGTCCTTCGCGTCGGCGGGATTGAGGAGTGCCTTGACCGCCCCACAGCGGTAGTGTCCGCACACGATGATGTCGGTCACCCCCAGGGCGGTGACGGCGTACTCGACGGACGCCCCCTCGCCGCCCGGGGTGTCCGGGGGCGGGACCAAATTACCGGCGTTCCGGTGGACGAACACATCCCCCGGGTCGGCCTGCATCAGCGTGTCGGGCAGCACCCGCGAGTCAGAGCAGGTGATGAGGAGGGCGAGGGGCCGTTGCCCCCGGGTACTCCGCTCGAAGAGTTCCTTCCGCTCCCACAGCACGTTCTGGCGGAAGTGCCGCAACCCCTGGATCAACTTCTCCATTTCGCTCTCCCCTCGACCAGTGAGTCCGACTCACCGGCGATTTGTTTCAGCGTCTCGCACAATTCCTTGACCGAAGCGAACGGCTTTCCGAAAACCGCCGTCGCCCCGCTGGCCAAGAGTGCGGCATGCCTTCCCGGCTGGTCGTCGGCGGTCATGAAGCAGCACCGCACGAACGGGTCCGCGGCCAGGATCGCGTCGAGTGCGTCCGGTCCGCTCATCCCCGGCATGTTCATGTCCATCAGGACAACGTCGATCCGGGTGGACGAACGGCAGTACATCTCGACCGCCTCGGCCCCTGAGCCGGTCGAATACACGTCGAACCCCCGCCTGCGGAGTTCCCGCGTGAGGATCACGCGAAGGGTGTCTTCGTCGTCCACGACAAGGACGCACGGCGGGCTTTGGGCCAGCAGCGGGCCAGCACCACCGCCCCGCGACAAGAGCGTATTCATCAGCGATTCCTCGAATGTCTACACGGCGGAAAATCACTAGCCGCCGCGGGAAGTACGAACCACCTGCCACGCTCGCCTCGCCCGCCTACATGGTCGGGCGGATCGCTTGTTGCGACGACGGCGGGGAACCGGGGGCAACGGGGACTCACGGTCGGGCTGAGGATAGAGGGCGGCATAGGCGGCGTGCCACGCCCCAACCAGGAGTGCGATCACAGTGGCGAGCAGCCAGTGTTCAAGCGTTGTCATGCTCGGCCCTGCCGTTGTTCGTGTCGTCGCCGCCGTCCCGCTTCCAAAGAAGGAATGCGGCGTGACGGGCGGTGCGGGACTGGATCAATGCCGTGGTCGTCAGGACCGGCAGATCGGACGGGGGGCTTCAGACCCGCAGATTGCGGGGTGAAACGAGAGGAGTGGTCGCACTAGCAGCGGAGGCGGTGGAAGACGTAGAGGATGTCGTGGGTCGTGTAGAACGGGAGATCGCGGACGTGATCGACACTGAAGACGTGCTGGATCGGAGCCGGGTAATGAACGCCGCAACTGGGAACGGGTCCGGGGAACCCGTCGTGATCCACGGACGACTTGGCCGTTCGCCCGACCGCCCTAACGGTGGCCGCCGTGTCCTGCTTACCGCACTGACACTGGCAGGGGACCGAGGGTTGATCTGGGCATTGCTGCCCGGGGGATGGTGTAGCGGTGCTTGGAGTCGCGGTTGAAGTTTTGCAGCAACCGCACGACCGAGGAACAGTGTTCTCTGGGATCGACGGGGCGTTCGGGGCGGCAGCGGTAACTGATGCCGGACACAGGCAGAGCCGTGGCCCCACCAGTGTTGCGACGATCAGGTAAAGTGCGACCAGCCCCCGAAGCATCAACCGATCTCCGTTTAAGAATGGACGAGAGTAGTCCATTCGGATGCAGACAGTTATCAAGTTCGTTTAGTCGTGTCAACCAGATCGCCTTCTAACTCTCTTCGACTTCCTGGGTCATTTCCCATGAACCTTTCGGATGGCGTCGGCGGCGGTCTTGCGGACATCCTTGTTCTTGTCTTTCGTCAGTGGCGTCAGGGCGGGGATGGCTTCTTTCGCATCCGGCCCGATCTCGCCGAGGGCTTCTGCAGCCTCCGAGCGCAGCGTCTTGTCCTCGTTCTTCAGCCCCTCGATCAGGACAGGGATCGCCTCCTTCACCGCTCCCTTGTCCACCTTCACCAGGGCTTCAGCGGCGTGGACCCGGATGCCGGCGTTCTCATCCTCGAGCAGTGCCTTCAACGCGGGAGCGGCGGCCTTGGCCAGTGGCCCGATCTCGCCGAGCGTATGGGCGGCGTCACCGCGGACGAACGGGTCTTCGTGCTTCAACCCTTCGATCAGCACCGGCAGTACCAGTTTGGTGTCGCCGCTGATGTCGTGGATTGCCTCGGCGGCATGGACCCGGACCCCATGGTCAGCGTCCTTGAGCATCTTGGTCAGGGCCGGGACGGCGGACTTCGCTGTGTCCTTGAACTTTCCGAGGGCGTGGGCCACATCGCCACGGACCCCTGCGTGCTTGTCGGCCAGAGTGGAGGTAAGCGCCGGGACAGCCAGTTTGGGGTCCGCCCCAATCTTCCCGAGCGTCTCGGCCACTTGCCCCCGGACCCCTTCATCCTTGTCTTTCAGAAGAGGGATCAAGGACTTGTCTGCCGCCTTCGCCTCCGCCCCGAACGACCCCAGGGACGCAACGGCGTTTAACCGCACCTCCGGGTCAACGTCCTTCAACAACCCGATCAGTCCGGGCACGGCCGCCTTCGCTGCCGCGCCGATCTCCCCGACCCCGGCCGCCGCCGACGCCCGGACCCCTTCGTCCTTGTCCTTGAACAGGCCGATCAGGTCCGGGACGGCCGCCTTCGCGTCCTCCCCGAACCCGCCGAGGGCGAACGCGGCCTTCGACCGCACCTCCGGGATCGGGTCTTTAAGGAGTGTCCGCACGGCCGGTATCGCGACCTTGGCATCCGGCCCGATGAACCCAAGCGACTCGGCGATCTCGCCGCGGACGATGGCGTCCTTGTCCTTGAGGGCGTCGAGCAGCATTGGGATTGCCCCGCTGAAATCTCCGTCCCCGTTCTTGCACAAGTCGCAGATGGCCTCGGCCGCCTTCCGCCGGTCATCGGGGTCGGGCTTCTTGAGATTCGCCAGCAGTTCCTTCACGTCGGCGTCGTCGGCTCGCTTGACCCGGGCGGGAGCGGCGGCGGCGAGGCCGAGGACAAGCACGGCACACACGGCTCGGTTCATGGTGTCTCCTGTGGGGAAATGGGCGGGAATTGGTCCCGCCCGAGAAACGGTTGTTTCACAGTCGGTGTTCAACGGCGACGGCCATGATGGTGCCTCTGGACACCTCGGTACCCGCCACGGACGTTCGGGGAGTAGACGCCGTAACGCATCAGGTTGGAGTAGGCCACCCGTTGCTGCTGGTAGGCCCGCTGCTGATTACGCAGCATGTTCGTATACGGGTTCGTTCCGTACCCTCGCCCTGCATAGCCCCGGTGCCGCTGGGGTGCCCGGTAGCCCGCTCGCCCGACCCGGGTGTAGTTCTTGTTGCGGTTGGCAGCAGCCTTCGCTGCGGCCAGTTCCTTGGTCTCGTACTTCTCGAACTCGGCCTTGCTGACTTTCCCGTCCTTGTTTTCATCCCACTTGTCCATGAACTGGTGATCCGGGTGAATTTCAACCTTCGTTCCGGGCTTGTCCTCGATCACCTTCGCGTTCAAACCGCGGAAAACCTTGGCCAGTTCGGCGGCATCCAAGAAGCCATCTTTATTCGTATCGGCCTTGGTGAACCCCGCATCGAGTTGGTGGTTGTTGGGCGGGGCAGCGTTGACAGAGTGCGTCATCAACACCAGGGCCACTGCCGTACCAGCGGAGAGTCGAATCGGTCGCATGAGCGGTCCTCTTGCCCCGTGTGATGTTCCGACACAGAGCGGGGCTGGCTCCGTGGTCGTCTCCCCGTAGTGCCCTGGTCAGAGGGGTCACTAAACGGGTATGTCGTTTCGGAAACCCCACAGCGGGCACCGAGAACTTGCGTAGGACAACGGGAAACATTGAGGAAACGGAACGTGGACGAGCCGGGGTAGCAATACGCCGCCGGCTGCCAAACGAGAGGATGAGTGACTAAATGAGCAGAGTACAGTGAGCGATGAATAACGGAGGTGCGGCGACGTGGACAGGAGTGGACGTGATCGGCCTACGGCAGATCAAATTTGAAATGTGAACGAAGCCCGCACTGGTGGCCAGGTCGGGCATGAAAGTTTGGACGCTTTCGGGAGCAACTTGATCGCCCGAGTGTTCAACCACAGGGCACGACGAATGGTGCGGAAGCGGTGCTGGGCAGCGATGCTGTTCGAGCAACTGAGCGTGGTCGCTGACAGCACCCACGGAGCAGCAACGGTGGTCGTCAGAAGATTGCTCCGAGCCATCGTCAACTCGAACAGATTCACAGTGTGGGTGGTTCAGACAGGCTTGCGCTCCCCCGCCGCAGATACAGATGCCAGGGGGCATCAATATCAGCACGGAGAGAACAACACATAGCACGGAGTGGAGCATTATCTTCTGACCGCGAGTCGCTGACAGCACCTTTGCGAACGCCGAACTTCAATGTGCACAGTATCGCCCGTTCAGGAACACCACAAGTAGAAAATTCTCCGATCTCCGATGAAGAACCTTCTTCAGGTCGAGTGCCTCATCGCTACGTTCGGCACCTCGGTTGCTGCGAATAAACGAGCCAAGAAGTACAACCCCACAATCATGCTTGGGATCGGGAAAACTCACGCAACAGCTTTAAAAGACGAGCGATTCAAGTTTAGCATGGTCGCGGTGAAGGCAAGACCGGGGTGCAAGACGAACCAGTCGAACTGGTCGTTCCAGGCGGGACGGTTACACTGTGACTGTGGAACCTGCCCGCTGGAGTCGTATGCACCGCCGAGTCGTGGCTATTGTTCTGTTGCCCTGTCTGCTGCTAACCCAGTCAGCCGTCGGTCGCCATTCCCACAACACAACTCAACCCGCCGACCACAATCTCCGCCCACACCTCCACGCAATCAAGCCCGTCACTCGGCACGATCACCACCACGGTCCCGGTGGTCATTACCACCATGATGCGAGTGAAGACGACCCCAAACCCGTGGCGGAACCCACCAAACCCAATTCCTCACCCGACCACGACGATGACGCCGCCTACCCTGAGGCGGATATCACTCCCGGGTCTGGTCAGAATATCGACGACACCATCCGTGTTTTCTCGTGGCACATGCCGCCGTTGAGCATGTCGCGTGATAGGGGTGTCATCGCTTGTGACCGCTTCGCGCCTCGGCCA
>PNLP01000137.1 GCA_013823135.1 Planctomycetaceae bacterium | reverse complement strand
TGGGGTCGAGCAAAGGGATGTGGTGACGATCAAGGACGGCAAACCGACCAAGGTGGCGTCGTTGAGCGGGCGGCTCTATGAGCGGGAACCGAACGCGATCGGAGTTGCCCCTGGCGTTTCGCATCTGATCCCGGTCGGCCCGAAGAACCTGATCGCGATTCCCAAACGAGGTCATCCGTGGCTGATTCGCGAGAAAGAAGTCGTTCGTCTGAGAACACCTTGAGGCAGGGAGGAGACTGGGCGTTCGTTCGGAGCGTCCTTGAACCTGACGAGCAGTCACCCGGCTGATCTGAAAGGAATCGCGATGCCACGAGAAAACCAGATCGAGGTCACAACCGGGGGCGTTCGGCGGGAGTATCACCTCATCTACGAGGACGATTCGCCCGAGCGAACCGAGGCAGTGAAGTTCTTCCAGGAACACACGGAGTGCCTCTTTCCCAGCATGAACTACCCCGAGGAAGTGGCCAACATGCCGATCGAGGCGGCGAATGCCTATCTTCGTGAGCATCCCTTTCAGGAGCAGTGGTCGTTACTGAGAATCGGGCATCAGAACCCGATCTCTGACGACGATCTCGCTCGCCTGCGGTACTTGCCCGAACTCGACCATGTGCAGATTTCGTCTGATCGGATCACCGACACCGGGATCGAGCATCTGGTTCATCTGCCGGCACTGACCCGGCTCGGCGTCTACTCGGCCAGCGTCACGAATGCTTGCCTACGCATCATTCGCACCCTTCGCTCGCTCCAGTCACTTGACATCCAGGTGTCACCGAATGTGTCGCGGGCTGCTGTTCTGGCTGCCGTGGATGCGATGCCCTGGCTTCGAGACGCCTACCCTGTGCGGCAGTCAGCCAACCAGTGGGAACCTCGCGAGCGGGGGGCGGCGAATGAAGGAGAAACGCTGGTTGACTTGCAAAGAACCGCTCGCTCTCCTCGAATACCTCGGCAAAACTGACCTGTGGACGAGCCGAAAAGTGCGCCTGTTCGGGGTCGCCTGCTGCCAACGGCTCGTTCACCTCCTTCCGAGGAAAGCCGTTCGCACAGCCCTCGAAACAGCCGAGCAGTTCGCCGACGGGCAAGCCACCGTGAGGAAGCTTGCATCGGCAGCGGACCGAGCATGGGCGGCACAGAACGGACCGTTCCCCGACGACGAGCGGGCGGAATTGGGAGCCTACTCCGCAGCCGCCGAGGCCGTGTACCAACTTTGCGGTCCGCCTGATGAGATGGACGTCTGTGAATTGCTGAGCGGCATCTATAACGCGACTGTGTGCGATCCCGACAACCCCGAAGAGGAGGACGTCTTTCAGGTGGCGATGATTCGCGAAGTGTACGGCAATCCGTTCCGCCCCGTAACGATCGAACCGTCGTGGCTCACCTCCGATGTCGTTGCACTCGCCACCGGTATCTACGCCGAAAAAGCGTTCGACCGAATGCCGATCCTGGCCGATGCGCTGCAAGATGCCGGTTGCGACAACACCGAGATTCTCGGTCATTGCCGTGGACCTGGGCCGCATGTTCGGGGATGCTGGCTTGTCGATTTACTGGGTGGCAAGTCGTGATCGCGGGCGGGATCGGGCGAAGCAACACCGAGGGCTACCGATGACGAGTGAGGAGTGGTTGGCTTGCGATGACCCGGAGAGAGTCTTCGCGGCATTGGCACCGGTAGCTTCTCCGCGAAAATGTATCCTATTTTGCCTCGGTTGCTGCTGCCTCCAGGCTGGCGAAACGAACCCCGATACCTGCAAGGGTCCAGCAGGCCGCGCATGGCGTGCCGCCGAACAGTTTGCAGAAGGGTTGATAACACGCGATATGCTCCAAGAAAGCTGGTATGGCAATAAGTCGTCAATGGGGACAGAAGCACATTTTCAGACCGCACCACCGTTGGACCCGATGTTGTGGGCGAGAGTCTGGGCAAGGCGTGACTTCGGCTCTCCGAACAAGCCGACAATCCCTGCGGCTGCCGTGACTCAGAGAGTACGCGATGTCTTCGGAAATCCATTCAGTCTGTTGACCGCTGACGCTGCTTGGCTCACATCCACAGTCCTTGCCCTCGCCGCTGGTATCTACGAGTCTCGCGATTTCTCCGCGATGCCGATTCTTGCTGACGCACTCCAAGAAGCCGGTTGTGGCAACGACGACATCCTCACGCATTGCCGCGACGCGAACGGCGTCCACGTCCGAGGATGTTGGGTGGTCGATTTAATTCTCGGCAAGTTGTGACACGCGAATCGGAAGCAGCCGACACGCGGCTGTGCTTCGGCCCTGAGTGGTGGGGCAAACACAACGACCTGGCCACAATGCTTGCCACTTCTTTGGTTCCGTATCTCACATCGCCCCCAGTGGCCGTGCCCGAACCACGACCCCACGCCGTCACTCTTTGACAATGTGCCGTGAACAGATGGTGTGCGCGACCAAAGCGTGATCGGGTATCTTCGGGCGAAAGCGGCTCAGAGGGCGTGCGATGACGGAATGCGATTGGCTGGCGTGCGATGATTTCAACATTCTTTGCGAACGTCTGAACCCCATCCGTCCTCACGCTCGCAAAGTATATCCGAAGCTGTCTCGCCGTGTTGCTCGGCTTTTTGGCGCTGCCTGCGTCCGAGCGACTGCTTTCGCTTCTCCGCTGCGATCATTGGAGAGTGAGCGAAAGCCATCACACTCGACCCTGTTAAGGTGGTTCACTGCGCTCGTCAGTGTAGCGGGTGGCCGAGTAAACGCGCAACGAGTCCAGGCGGCAGCACAAGAACGGGCGACAGCATCAAATGCAGCGGCAATGCGGAGCTACGCGCTCTTGCAAGAGGCTGCGCTGGCCGTCGAACGGGCAGCGGAGTCCGCTGACGAAATCGCGATCAAAGCAATTGAACAGGCAGCTTCTGAGTGGTGCGGCCATACCCGCCGTGGCCTCGGAGTCGATTGGGAATATGCCATGCACGCGCTTGCGTACTCTCACATCCACTGGCGACCTTGTGCGGTCCCGAACTTCCTGTGTCACGCGACGAGAGCCGCTGTGGCCGTCGAAACTTCAGCGAGAACGTACACCGCGATCTTCCGCGATGTGACCGGGAATCCGTTCCAGGGCGGGCGCGGCCGGCGAAAGACGCGGGTGCCGAATAGAGACTTTCGTGGAGTGCTTCTTGTGGAGTGGCTCACGTCCACGGTGATCGCGCTCGCGCAGCAGATGTACCAGTCACGCGACTTCACCGCGATGCCGATACTTGCCGATGCACTTCAAGACGCCGGGTGCGACAACGACAATATCCTCAATCACTGCCGCGACGCGAACGGTGTTCACGTCCGAGGCTGCTGGGTGGTCGATCTGGTTCTTGGCAAGGCGTGATGGCGGGTATGATCGGGCGAAGCAGCACAGAGGGCGAGCGATGACCGAAGCGGAATGGATGACATGCAACGACCCGTCGCCGATGCTGGCATACCTTCGGAAGTCGCATGGTCGAAAGCTGAGGTTGTTCGCGTGTAATTGCTGCCGCCACCTCCCTGATCTGATGAAACTCGAAGCAGGCGTGGAGGCAATCGAGTTAGCAGACCGCTTCGCCGACAAGGATGCAACCGATGAAGAACGGAAGGCTCAGCAGGATTTGTGGTACTCCGGTCGAACTGGTCGCACGTTGCCCCCTTTCCACGAAAGAGGCATCCCCGATCAAGTGCCTGTCTGGTTACTGGGCAAGAAGGCCCATGCCGCAGCGACCGGCGTATCTCTCAGGACTGTGATGTTGCAGGAAGGAGGAGACATCCGGCAGGCGGTAATCCTCCGAGACATCTTCGGCAATCCCTTCCGCCCCGTGACCATCGACCCGTCATGGCTCACGTCCGATGTCGTCGCCCTTGCCACTGGCATGTACGAGTCCCGCGACTTCTCCGCGATGTCGATTCTCGCGGACGCTCTTCAAGACGCAGGTTGCGATAACGACGACGTGCTGAACCATTGCCGCGATGAGAAGCAGGTTCACGTTCGCGGATGCTGGGTAGTCGATCTGGTGCTGGGCAAGTCGTGATCGCGGGGGTGATCGGGCGACAGCGGAAGGGGGCGTGCGATGACGGAGGCGGAATGGCTGATGGCGACCGACCAGATTCCGATGATGGAGTTCCTTGAAGGGAGGGTGAGCGACCGGAAGGTCAGGCTGTTCTTCTGCTGGCTGGCTCGCCAACTGCCTGGCTTGATGGCAGATGACATATCAAGGCGTGGGGTAGAGGCGGCTGAACAATACGCTGACGGATTCTTATGTGACCAAGATCGGGAGGCTGAAAGACTTCTGGTACAAGATAGAGTGGAACGGTTGGTAACCGAAGAATGCTTTGAACTGGCAATGATTGTCCGTGAATCGAAGCTCTGTCTCAGCCAGCATCCAAACTGGTTCCGCTTTTCTCCCGGCTGGGGTTTGTCACCACATACCCCGCACATTATCCGGGACATCTTCGGCAACCCCTTCCGCCCCATCACCTTCTGCCAGTCATGGCAGACATCCACTGCCATCACCATCGCTCAGGGGATGTACGTGTCCCGCGACTTATCCGCGATGCCGATTCTCGCCGACGCTCTTCAAGACGCCGGTTGCTACAACGACGACATCCTGACGCACCTCCGCGCCCCAAACGCCACGCACGTTCGAGGTTGTTGGGCACTCGATCTGGTTCTCGGCAAAGAGTGACGCACGCACACGGCATGAACCACGGGCTTATGATTCCGCCCTACGTGCCCACGGTGGAGGCAGACGTGACACCCGAACCAGCAGTACCGGCAGTCGTCGAGCCAGTGCCCACGCCATCGCTGTTCGACGACTCCGTGTGAACACAGGGTGCGCGACGCGGGCGGGATCGGATACAATCGGGCGAACACGGCTCAGAGGGCGAACGATGTCTGAGAGTGAGTGGCTGGCGGCGACCGATCCAGAGCAATTATTCCAGCACCTCCAGAGCCAGCGACTTTCGGAGAGGAAGTGTCTTCTCCTAGTCGTTGCTTATAGTCAACTCTCGTCGGCCTATGGTGAGCGGGTGCAGTGGGGCGGGATGTTGGACGTGCTGGCTGCATTTGCCGATAGGCAAGTTGAGTGGAGCGAGGTTCAACACCAGTGGCAGTCAAAAATCAGTTTTTTGACGTGGATTAGGCGACCTTGTGAGTGGGCCGCAGCGTGCGTCAGTCAAGAGTACGTTAGCTTTGAAGACCCTCTCAACCCGGACGTAGTTCATTGTCTTCGGGACATCTTCGGCAACCCTTTCCGATCCATCGTCGTTGACCCGTCTTGGCTCACCTCCACGGTGCTTTCACTCGCCAAGGGCATCTACACAGACCGTGCCTTCGAGCGTTTGCCGATCCTTGCCGACGCCCTTCAAGACGCGGGCTGCGACAGTGTCGAGATTCTTCAGCATTGTCGCGACGAATCGCTCACACACGTTCGCGGGTGCTGGGTCGTGGATTTGGTGCTTGGCAAATCGTGATCGCTGCTGTGATAAGGGAAGCGGCACAGAGGCCAACCGATGACCGAAATGGAATGGTTGAGTGGAACTCGTTCCGTTGGAATGCTGCTTTTCATTCGTGAGCGGGTGGGGCAGCGGAAAACGATTCTCTTCAACACCTCTTGTTGCCGCAGAGTTTGGAACCTCCTAACCGACGAGGATCAGAACGCCGTCGGGGAGTTTGAAAAGAACGCTGACGACCCCATTGCAGTTGCGGAGTTGGGGGAACGCTACAGCCCACCACCAATCCGACACCGCATCCTTGATGTCGGTGGGGCCGTCGCAGTCCTTCCCGAATTTGAAGGCCAACCCCTCGAATTCGGCACCGATCTTCGCACACGAATCTCCGTGCATCGGGGATGGGGCATCGGTGGGCTTGCGTTTGCCACAGCGAAATTGGCGGCAGACAGTGCAAGACGGGCACAGCGTGGGGCAATCACGTTCGGGGATGAAGAGTCCGCCCGTGAAATGCTCGCTGAATTTCGGAGGGGAGAAGAGGAACGGGAACAGTCACACTTGCTCCGCGATATCTTTGGCAATCCGTTTCACCCCGTAGTTTTCCTTTCGGAGTGGCGAACGTCCACGTCGGTTGCGATTGCACAGCAGATGTACGATTCCCGCGACTTCACCGCGATGCCGATCCTTGCTGACGCCCTTCAGGATGCGGGATGCGACAGTGCCCAAGTTCTTGATCATTGTCGATCCGGTGGTCCGCATGTGCGAGGATGCTGGGTGATCGACCTACTTCTCGGGAAGGCGTGACCCATATCCAGCGAGCGGTTGAACCACTCATCCAATCACTGATTCTCATCGTGTTTCTTGGTGCTTCCGAACCGGGGATCGTGGACGGTGAAGCCGTTTCGAGAAGAACCACGGTTGATCCATATTGAAGTGATGTCGAAGAATTCGAGGCAGGCAGTTCCTCAACCGGGTACAAGGTTGGCCCGCCTGAAGACGAAAATGCAGAAACAGAAGCCGCCGAAACAAGCCAGCAAGAAGTGATTGTTCTCCACACATCCGCAGAGGAATTCGGTTCCAAGGGGCTACTGATTCCTGAACAATATGGTCTAGGAGCCAGTGACCTGCCTTCAACCGGCCACCCTGGTGAACAGGTTCGGGCCGGCTGATTGCCCTGCAAATAGAAACGTCATGCGGCATTAATTAAGGAACCACACTGGCCTGCGGCGCTCGCCCCGATCACTCGGAGGAACCGTGATGACTCGATTCCGCACCGTCCTGAGAGTGTTCATTTCGGCGTGGCTATTTTTCGCTCTGGGGAGCGGGTGCGGCGGTGCCGTCACAACCACCAAACCATCGGCAGGGAGTGGGCCAGTGAACCCAGACACTCCGACCGCTCTCGTCTTTATCGACCGAGGCCACGGCTGGGGACACAAGGGTGAGTGGGACAAGGCCATCAATGAGTATGACGAGGCCATCCGACTCAACCCGAGCCACGCCGGAGCCTTCACTTCCCGAGGGCACGCCTGGTTTCAAAAGAAAGAGTACGACAGGGCGATCCAGGACCATGACGAGGCCATCCGGCTCGACCCGACGTTAGCAGTCGCCTTCATTAACAGAGGGTTTG
This sequence comes from Planctomycetaceae bacterium, assembly GCA_013823135.1. Taxonomy (GTDB): domain Bacteria; phylum Planctomycetota; class Planctomycetia; order Gemmatales; family Gemmataceae; genus Gemmata. Next base: position 1,442 of record PNLP01000137.1, on the reverse strand, counting down.
CGCACGGGACGAAGGGTGACTGGGACAAGGCGATCAAGGATTTCGACGTGGTCACCCGACTCGACCCGAAAGACCCGACTGCGTTTGGTTACCGTGGGACTGCACACTTCAACAAGGGGCAGTTAGACGAGGCGATCAAGGACCAAAGTCAAGCGGTTCGGCTCGACCCAAACAACTCCGAAGCCTTCACCAACCGAGGCAATGCATGGGCGAGGAAGAAAGAGTTCGACAAGGCAATCACGGATTATGACGCTGCGATCCGAATCGACCCAAATCACGCCCGTGCGTTCAGCTATCGAGGTTATGCCTGGTTGCAGAAGAATGAGAACGGCAAGGCGTTGAAGGATTGTAACGAGGCGATCCGGCTCGACCCGACACTAGCCGTCGGCTTCAATAACAGAGGCAATGTGTGGGATCGACTACGGGAACACGACAAAGCAATCCACGACTATGACGCGGCCCTTCGACTCGACCCGAACAGTGCGGTAACCTTCATTAATCGAGGCTTTGTGTTGTCGAGGAGGAACGAGTTCGACAAGGCGATCAAGGATTTCGACGAGGCCATCCGGCTCGACCAAACGCAAGCCATTGCTTTCGCTGCCCGAGGCTGTGCTTGGTCGCGGAAAGCCGATTACGACACGGCGGTGAAAGATTGTGACGAGGCGATCCGCCTCGACCCGACGTTAGCCGGAGCCTTCGACTACCGAGCTAGTGTGTATGCATTGAAGGGTGAGTGGGAGAAGGCGATCAAGGACTATGACGAGGCCATCCGTCTCGACCCGAGTCTTGCCACGGCGTTTCAAGGCCGGGCCTGGGTTCAAGCAACCTGTCCTGTCGGGAAGTTCCGTAATGGGGATAAAGCAGTCGTGGACGGTAAACGAGCCTGTGAGTTGAACGGGTGGGTGATTCCGGTGGACCTCGAAGTTCTGGCCGCTGGTTTTGCCGAGAAGGGAGAATTCGATGAAGCGATCAGGTGGCAGAAGAAGGCGTTGGACGATGCTGACTACGCCAAGTCCACCGGGGAAGTTGCCCGAGAACGACTGAAACTCTACGAGGCGAAGAAGCCGTTCAGATACGGAGAGAAGTGAACTTTGTTCACATCGTAAGTTGCCGAACTGTTCCTCGAAGCGACGGCACCCCTCCGAGTTCTGATCCGTGCGGCAAAGGATGGTGTTGTTGCATTCTTCCACGCCATAATCAGTCGCATCGACCAGGAAGGGGAAAGCAGCGACAAGCAACCGATGCCCCCAAGGTTGCTCCTTCATTGGCCGCTCGGGTGGGGGGAGGGAATTCATCAGCAGTGAGTGCCGGAGACGGGGAGGGCGACCCTGATTCGTTCGCAAACCATTGGCTGGGGATGCGAAGGGGCTTGCTGCGAGGGTGCACACCCGCCTTAATTAATCGGTGTGTCTTTGGCAAAGCTCCGTCGAAACTGATCAAGA
>PNLP01000136.1 GCA_013823135.1 Planctomycetaceae bacterium | reverse complement strand
CACGTCAAAAGATCAGCCTGAGATCACGCTTGGTTTAGGCTTAGTGGCGTTGGATTTCCATCGCCGGCCGCGACCCAACGGGTGAATCTACGGTACGAAACGATGGTGATGAGGTCCTTGAGTGCCGACCCGACCCGCTTGCCGAGTTTGATGAGGCGACTGCGTTCGCGGTTTGTTAGGGTAATGGGGGCGGGCAACTGATCCCGCAGAATCCGGTTCTCTGCCTTCAGGTACTCGACCACCCGAGTGAGTTCTCGGTCCGTAGCCGAAGCGAAGAGGGCGAACAAGGGTTGCAACAATCTCATGGGGTGCCGACAGTTAACATGTTTGCCGATTCACAGGAATCTCGTGGTGCGGACAAGGTTTTTGAACAGCGCCGGGAACTACTGGAGGAGGTCACCTTTCGCGGCATTCGCCAGCATCGGTGCTTCGGCGGTTGGGATGCGACATGTTGACTGAGGATGAAGGTCGGGACGAGAAGTCCGTGGAGGCCGGTGACGCGGGCTGTTCCGGCTGTGACCGCTTGGAGGAATTGCGAGTACCAGACCTGCCGTGGTGGTCACGAAGTGCTCACTTTTGCGCGCGGTCTGTTAACCGGATGTGGTGTCAGTTTTGCCGACACCGCTCTCGAACAGTCTGGTTAACCGCTAGGCGAGCCTTTCGAGTTCGAGGAGTGTTCCGCTCGGACACCGAGTGAGTATCGAACAATCCGCCGCTTAACACGCCTATCGTCAGATCACTTCTCACGAAACCCTAAAAATCCCTGGTGATGGTGGGTATCGGATGTGCAGAACTCACGCGCGTAGTTTCGAGGAGTGTTACGCACGGGGAGTGGGATAACAGACTCCGGTTTTGCGAATGTTGGGAGCTGTCGATGTCCTAAGCCGAACGATACCCTTCAACACTGCCGGACGGTCGACCGAGCACAATCGATGCCTCCGTTGAGACGGAGGCCATCGGCGACTACGGGTTGCTCGCGGAACTCGCGCAGGGCGGAATGGGCATCGTCTATCGTGCCCGCCAGCGGAGCCTCAATCGCGTTGTCGCTCTGAAAATGCTTTTGCCCACTGGCCCTCCTTGGACGGATTTAGCCTCACACTCATTTTATCTGGACCAGTTTTTGGGGAGCCGATCATTGGCGGGTGGCAGCTTCAGAGCTTCCCGGACTAACAAAGAGAGATGGGGCTCAAGGCCGCGTTCTTCCTGCTCGTATTGCGATTTCAGTTTTTGAAAAGAAGAATGCAGGCCATCGTAAAATGCCGCCTGATCGGGATCGTTCTTCATCAGCAAGGCAAAATGGAACGTCGCTGCATACCAGTTCTTTTCCTTGGTGACTTCGGTTGCCCGCTCCTGATGCCACGCTGGATCGAAGCTCGCTTTGGTTTTTCGTCTGGCCTTTTCGTCGGGGGCATTCTTGTATTCATGATCGACCAGCACAACGTTGTTTGATTCGGCGGTCACATACCATCGATGATCGCCAGATGTGTGGATGATCACTTCAGGCGGTTCCCACTTTGCGTCAGGAATCGTCTCCCGCGTCGCAACATTCCAGACGAGTTTTTCCTTTTCGGACTGGGAGTAGATTCGGGAACCATCGAGGCTGATGGTCACGCTTGTCACGGTGTCGGAATGTCCGCTGAGGATCGCGGTCTCATGCTTTTTTGGTGCGTCCCAGATTCGTATGTAACCGTTTGCGGCGACGGCGGCGGCCAGCCGTGTGCCGTCCGGGCTGAAGGTGACGGATTCACCACTTGCTTTGCCTGGGAAAAGGGCCATGATCTCGTGACCGCTCAAAGTTGCGAATAGTTGAACGGACTCGTTTGTTCCACACGCGGCGAACCGCGTGCCATCAGGACTGAAGGCGACCCCAAATACTGCGCCGCCGCCGCCGCCATGAGCGGTCGCAATTTGCTTGCCTGAGGCAACATCCCATACTCGGATCTTTGTGTCATAGCCGCCTGACACAAGTCGCTTACCCGCGTTGTCAATCGCCACCGTCCTCACGAGCCCAGTGTGCCCAGTGAACGTTCGAATTTCACTGCCGGTCTCTACGTCCCACAGCTTGACAGTGTTGTCACTGCCCGCGGATACGAGGCTCGATCCGTCGGGGCTGAATACGACACGGTAAACCACACCTCGATGGCCTTTGAGCGTAGCGGTTTCTTCATGCGTTTTCGCGTTCCAGAGTTTGATCGTTCCGTCCCGACTTGACGACATGAGTCTGGTACCGTCCGGACTGTAGGCGACTCCGGTCACACAATGGGTATGCCCTTTCAAGACGGCGACTTCTTCACCCGTTTCGGTGTTCCACAGGCGAACCGTGTTGTCATCCGATGCCGAAGCAAGCCGCGTCCCGTTCGGGCTAAAGGACAGCTCGTTGACTTTAGCCGTATGCCCTTTCAGCCTGAACTTCGCATCGCCCGTCCGCGCGTCCCGCAGGATGACCGCTTCTGCTCCCGATGCGAGTTGCCTGCCATCCGAACTAAAGGCGACGCAATGAACGTGTGTCGAGTGCCCACCAAGCGTGAGGTTGTTATCGCCGTGCGCATTCCAGATCCGGACGGTTTTGTCCGCGCTGGCGGAGACGAGTCGCGTCCCGTCGGGACTAAAGGCAACGTCCCATACCATTTTGACGTGTCCACTGAGCGTATTGATCAAGTTGCCCGTTCGACTGTCCCAAAGTTTGATTTCCGTAGAATCCCCTGCGGTCGCCAACTGAGTTCCGTCCGGGCTAAAGGCGACGCAATGAACGATGCGATTGTGCGCTCGCACTTCGGCGACAAGTTCCCAGGTCCGCGTATCCCACAGCATGTAACTGCCATACGTGATGGCCGCCAACCGAGTGCCATCGGGACTGAAAGCTAGGCGTCGGACTTCCGGACGGGAATGGTGGACGACCTTGATTTGCTCCCCGGTTCGTGAGTCCCGGATTCGCACCGTTTGGTCACGACTGCTTGTCGAAGCAAGTTGCTTGCCATCGGGACTGAAGGCGACACCTGACACGGACGCCGTGTGACCGGTCATCGTGATGATTTCCTTGCCCGTCTTTATGTTCCACACCTTTACGGTTTTGTCATCCGATGCCGACGCGATTCGATCTCCGCCCGGACTGAATGCGAGATCTCTGATTGGGCCAGCATGACCGGTCATGTTATGGATGATTTTACCCGACTCCACGTCCCACAGTTGGACTGCCCTATCGATCCCCGCTGACGCAATCAGGGAACCATCCGGATTGACATCAAGACCGAACACTTGGCCTTTGTGCCCCTGAAGTGTGCCGAGTTGCTGTCCGGTGGTAGCATCCCACAATCGGATCGTCCCGCCTTGACCTGCCGAAACCACGCGCTTTCCGTCGGGGGTAAAGGCGACTTCGTAAACTTCGTGGGAATGCCCGTAGCAGGTGATGTCGCTGCCCTGAAAGCGCCGGTTGCAATAGTGCCACTCAAAGTTGTCACGATACTCCTGCGGGATCTGATGCAACAGACTTCGAGCCTCGACCGCTCGATTGGAATCGTACCTGGCAACCGCAAGCTGGAACTTCCCGGCCGCCTCGGCGTCGCTTGCCTGTTTGGCCTTGGCGGACTCGAGCCCTTCGGCCTTGACCGCACGCTGTTCATTCGATCGCGATTTTTCCTTTTCCGCGTTCGCTTCGTTGGTCTTGTCTTCCGCGAGATTGGCTTTCCGGTTCGCTTCAATCAACCCATAACCCGTGCCGAAGAGGCCCATGAGCAGGGCGGCACCAACTGCGAGCAGGCCGGCGGCGAGACCGCGGTTTCGGTTCGAAAATTTCCGAACCGTGTACCACGTCGAAGGTGGCCGGGCGGAAACGGTTTCGCCGGTCAGGTAATTGGTCAGGTCCTGGGCAAAATCGTTCGCCGTTGGATACCTGCGGTTGGGATCCTTCTCCAAGGCCTTCATCACGACCCAGTCGAGTTCCCCCCGCAGCAGTTGCCGCAGTCTTGCCGGATGAAGCCTTCGCAAGTCGCTGACCGCGGAATTCACTTCGTTGGATGCCGAACTCAATCGGTTGCTGGGGCGCGGCGGATCTTCTTCCCGGATGATTTCGAGAACCTTCAGCAGAGCGAGTTTCCCCAGGGTTTCCTTCTCAACGGGAGTCGAGCCCGTCAGCAGTTCGTACAATATCACGCCCAGCGAATAGACGTCCGTCCGAGTGTCAATATTCTCGGAATTCGGCCCTTTCAATTCCGCCTGTTCAGGCGACATGTATTGAACCGTTCCGACAACCTTACCGATCTCCGTTTGCATGGTCTTGTGGGTCAGCAGCAGGTTCTGTTCGACGGCTTTCGCCAGACCGAAGTCGATGACCTTGGGAACCGCTTCGCCGTCGATGACCGCGACGAGAACGTTCGACGGCTTCAAATCCCGATGAATGATACCCTTCTGATGGGCGTGCTGAACGGCTTTGCAAACCGGGACGAACAGCTTCAGTCGCTCGTCAACACTCAGCTTGTTGTCGTCGCTGTACTGTGTGATGGGAATTCCATCGACCAGTTCCATCACGAAGTATGGACGACCGTCATCCGTGGTACCGGCATCGAGCACCCGCGCGATGTTCGGGTGGTCCATCATCGCCAGGGCCTGCTTCTCGATGTCAAACCGGGCGATCGCATCCTGCGACGTCAATTCCGATTTAACCAGCTTGAGCGCAACCTGGCGCTTCACCGGCCGGTCCTGTTCGGCTAGCCAGACAATCCCCATCCCGCCACGGCCGAGTTCCTTGATCAGGCGGAAGTTGGCGAGGACCGGGGGAACGTTGACCGGTAGCGAAATCGTACCTTTGCCGGGGTGGTGCGCCGTGGCATCGCGGGCAAACACGCCGGCGATGACACCACTCCGTTCAGGGAATCGCCGGATGTATTCGTCCTGCCTGGGGTCGTCTCCCTTCCGCGTGCGATATTCCAATTCCATGGCCAGCAGTTCCGCCAGAAGTCCGTCGCGGGCGGCTTCCGGAGCTTCCGCCAGGAATGTCTCAATGCGCGAGGCTTCTCCCTTCACCAACTCCCGATCGAACCGGTCACCCAGTTCATCGATTTCGGACAGTTGCTGATCGGAGAGTGATAGGTAGGCCGGATTCCTGATGGAAGGGTCATGCATGGGTTTCGATTCGAAAACGAACATTCAATACATGTTAATGCTCAAACGGTGGAAAACTCCGACAGGATTCGCCTCAGGCTCGTCATTCCTTGCCGTCATGCAGACCCGCTTCCACCCAGATTCGACGGATTCGTTCCAGTTTTCGTTCAACTGTTCGGCGAGTGCATTTCAATTCGTCGGCGACATCTCCGTTCTTGGCCCCCTGAAACTTGAGCAACACGATCTTCTTCATCGTTTCATCGGGAAGCGAATCGAGCAGTTGGGCACAACTTTCCGAGACTTCGGCCAGCACATCGGGCGGCTGTTGGCGGGAAGCGATCGCGTTGATCCCGGCGTCACCAAATGCGGCAAACCCGGATTCACCGCCGACGGCTCCCCCACCACGCTTCTGTCGGTTCAGGTAACTCCGCTGGGCCGAGATTTTTCGGGAAGTGATAACGGCCAGCAGGCCCCATAAAGCGTCGCGATTTTCTGCTTCCATGCGGCCGTCGGCGATACCGCGGCAGAGACTGTGGAACGCACTGTTCGCCGCATCGTCCTCGTCGTACTGGCGTCGGGTCCGCACGTCCAGTTTCTGCTTCGCGAAATCGTGCAGTCGCACGGAAATGTGCTGCCACAGTTCTTCGGCCGCCTGCTTATTCCCATCGCAAAGCTGGTCGATCCAGCCTGTGACGGATTGGCTCTCCATGTTCCTTTTCCGGTGCCGGAAAAACTTCACCAGCGGAAAATTCTAGCCGCCAACGAAGGCACTGATGAGCAGCTTGAGGGGAATTCGCGGATTTCTTTTCGGCGGCCTGTCGGACTTCCCAGTCAGTTGAACATTAGGAATGTGTGGCCGGATTCGTTTATTCGGCCTGAATCAACAGATTAGGAGATGACGAATGAGTCGCATTTTTAAGAAACCCAACTTAACAATCTGGAGCGTGTGCGTTGCCACGGCGGCGCTCCTGAGTTCCGTTGCGGGCGCTCAGGACCCGATCAAACGCGGTAATCTGGGAACCGGCACCGTCTTCGGCGTCAACAAGCCCGGTGACGCCAAGTTCAAGTCGTTGCGGCCGGATTTCGGCGACCGGCTGGAAACGTCGCTCTACAAACCGCAGGACGACTCGAACAAGGACCTCGGTCTGACCAAGGGTGGCTCCTATACGATGCTGATGCTCACAGGTAAGGACAAACAGCAGGCGTTCGTTTACTGGGAGACCCCGGACCCCGCCTTCCAGGACATTCTACTGAACCAGACCGCGAAACTTGACTCCAAGGGTGGTGAGGCGTTCGATCTCCAGCGAGGCGACACGATGACCATCCAGGCGCAGCGTGAAAAGAACGACGTGGTCAACGTCACCTTCAGCTTCTTCCGCAACAAGAAGGCCACCGGGTCGTTCTCGTATAACCTGGATGGCAAACCCAACAATAAGGACCGCTACGAAGGGCTTGCGGGAAGTTATAAGGAGAAGTCTGGGGGGGAGATGAAGATTAGGAAGGCGGATGATGCAAAAAAAGAAGCCGGTCCTTGGAGGTTTGTGCTGAAGGGAGAGGGTGATTGGCCTTGTGCTGAGGGGGAGGACAACCCAGGGGGAGGAAAGCCGTCCACTTTCTTTATCAAGTTCTCTGAAGGGCCCTTCAAAGGTGAGCAATACAACATCGTACGCGATAAAGACGGTAAGATGAAGGAGTTGCAACTCGTTGGGGGCAGCAAGGCAATATGGGTCAAGCAGTAATGCCCCGTAGTACCCGGAAGTTGTCCCTTCCGTAGTGGGAAGTTCAAATGATCGGGGAAGGCTCAAGGGGACGCAGCTCGTTTTACGAAACGAACTGCGTTCCCCTTGGTTTCTGACAGGCATTGCGTCACCTACTCCCGTCCTGCCTGCACCTGAAACGCCAGTTGTTCGAGTTGAATCGTCAGGTCAACATTGGCACCCGGCGATGCGCCCTTCCGCGATACCACGGCAGGGATTCTGGAACGCACTATTCGCCGCATCGTTCTCGTCGTACTGACGCCGGGTCTGCACGTCCCGTTTCCGCTTCGCGAAATCGTGCTGCCGCACGGAAATGTGCTGCCACAGTTCTTCAGCCGCCTGCTCATTCCCATCGCAAAGCTGGTCGATCCAAACTGTGACGGATGGGTTGTCCATTTTTCGTAAGCCTTCAGCCGTGTGAAGTGTTTTTACCCTGGGAGGGGCGGGAGTATGCCGGATTTCAGGTATTCGCGTACGGCGTTGGCGACGGTTTGAATCGGGTCATGTCCACGGCGTTTCAAGGTCCGGAAGATACTCATCAACACCACTTGCGTGAACGCACCTTCTCGGCTTCCGTTGGCTTGGCTGTTCTTCCGCATGATCACTGCCGGACGAATCTCACGTTCCCCATGGTTGTTGTGTGCGCCTTGCAAAGGCATCTGGAATCCTCGGGTGAAAGTCCCGACCGGCGATGTTCGTCCCAGCCGGAAGCACTGGGGGCGGTCCAGGAGGTGACGAGTGGACTGAAGCACTCCCAGAAATGACTTCAAGGAAGCCAGCAGATCGTGCGGGCTGTAACGCGTAGTGAACACCGAGCAGGCCTCGAAATTGCCAACGTGGGAACCGGCCCGCCACAATAACGGGGAAGGTCGCCGTTGTCGGGGAAGTGACGAGATGCACCCGACGATCCCACCGGGGTAGTGGTGACGGCACGCACGAGATCGATTCCAGATGCAACAAGGGAAGTCTGCTTCGGTGCCGCAAGGCAACGCCGAACCCGTGAGGGCCAGCGGCGGCCGGGGCAGATGACGGATGGGCCTGTACTACCGATGAAGCCGGGTAACGCCGGTGGAGGGAAGGGGCCCTGATTCGGATCGAACGCACGAAGGGGCAACAGCCTCAGGGATTGACGATGAGTCTACCAACCCTGGTTTCCCAAGTTGAGAAGCTCCAGACGGCGTTGCAAGCGAAAGCCAAGGCCGACGCCAGTTATCGATTTTACACGTTGTGGGACAAGGTCTGCCGCCTGGACGTTCTGGCCGAAGCGTACTGTCGTTGCCGCGCGAACCGCGGGGCGTCGGGCGTGGATGGGCAGACGTTCGAGCAGATTGAGTCGGCCGGCGTGGGGCTGTGGCTGGCGGCGTTGCAGGAGGAGTTGCGGCGGCAGGATTATCGTCCGCAACCCCTCCTTCGAGTGTGGATAGCCAAGAGTAATGGTGGCCAGAGGCCACTCGGCATACCAACCATTCGCGACAGGGTCGCGCAGATGGCGGTGTTGCTGGTCATTGGGCCGATCTTCGAGGCGGACCTCTGCGATGAGCAGTATGGCTTCCGTCCGGGTGTAGACGCCAAGATGGCCGTGCGGCGGGCGTACTTCAACGTCACCGAGCGGGGTTTACGAGAAGTGGTAGACGCGGACCTGTCCGACTACTTCAACACGATCCCGCATGGCCCGTTGATGCGGTGCCTGAGCAGGAGAATCGCGGACGGCAGCGTGCTGTCGGTCGTGAAACTTTGGCTTCGGGCGCCGGTGGTTGAGCGGCGTGAGCGGAGCGAACAACGCACGACGGTTGCTGCGGATACCAACCGCGGTACACCCCAGGGTTCTCCGGCTTCACCCTTGCTGGCCAACCTGTACTTCCGGCGATTCGTTCTGGCGTGGAAGCAGTTCGGGCACGAGCAGCGTCTCCAGGCGC
>PNLP01000135.1 GCA_013823135.1 Planctomycetaceae bacterium | reverse complement strand
TTCGTTGCACCGTGGACCTCGACACGTTGGCCAGTTCGGCAATACGTCCGTGTGGTTCGTTGCGGCTCTTGAGCCAGAGGATCTCCATCCTCTCCTGGACACGCGGGTCTGGGTGCTGGTAGCGGTCACGCGTGATCGATTCGACCACGGTCTCGGAAAACGATTATGTGGGGCGCATCCTGGCCCTCCCGTATACAGACCGAAAAGGAAACACCTATCCTCCGCCACGAGTGGACCTTCCTCAAGGCCGAGTTGTGTCACTCCAGGGGACGCCGAGAATTAGTAGAACAGATCGGTTCGGTCGAGCACAGCTTTCCAGGTGAACTCTGCTTGTTGTCAACGCCTGTTGCGATCGACCTTGATTTCGATCGACTGCTCTCCTTCGGTGACGGAAATGGCAGTCAAGGGAGTCTGAGTTGCGTTGCCGTACTGCGGGGGGATTCGCGACTTTTTCATCTCACCGCGGCGATGGGTTCGTGCGACCACATCAATTAAGCAGACCCGATGGTTGCAGACCGCGGCTCCGACTTCACCATCATCGGTCCGGAGCGAAAAACGACCTTGATCGTCGGTATATCCGAGCGATCGTCGCGCCGAAGCTCCGGCGGAAGGGTCCGGTAAAAACTGGACCTCGACCTTGGGAAGCGGTTTGCCGTCGAGCGTGACAACACCCTCGACCCGGCCGAGGGGAGCCTTCGTGGCACAACCCGAAACCATGGCAACCACCAACCCCATCCCGAACGTGCAAATGAACCGACCCATCGTTACGGTCCCTCCGAGACGATTTCGCCGGAAGCAAAAGTCGACATGTACTGAAGGGTGGTCAGGTTGGTTCCTTCCGAAAAGAACCGGACTGAACCGTCGCAGAATGCGAAGTTGGCACCTCCGGGGTGCTGGCTACTGAAGCCAAATTGCCGCGCGACGTGGGCGGCCGTTTGTGCGTCGGGATCCGGATAACTTGCTGTGGGCAGCAACTTCACGTTCAAGGGTGCCAAAACGGCGGCTGCGGGAGCGCCAGCACCGCTCCCAGGGCTGAAGTTGTAACCGTAAGCGGTCCATATTGCAGCATTGTTGAACGAGTCCGGACCGCCTGTCCAATTCTGGAATACCGCTTGATCAAAATTGGGATCGCGGAACGAGCGTTCCCCGTAGAGGATGGTGGAGGAAGTGCCATCCGTGATGGCTGACAATTTGGGCCTGGCCTCCGAAAACATGCCGAGAGTAGAGTACACATCGGGACCGGCCGATCCGGCATAACTCGTCACTCCGAAGTCGTATCCAAAGATGGGATCTCGCCAGACACCGGACCTTGGCAGGCCGTCATCCGCGGGGCACACCAGCAAGGTTGGCACGGCGGAGTCTTGCACCTGTGCTGGCTCTCCGAGCCCATCGCCAACGTTCTTGCGGTCGTTCGTGGGGTTCGCCAGGAAACGCTCATACACAGCCTGCTGCTCCGCATACGGCAGGATTGGAATGACCCAACCATTCACCGTTGGCACTTCGGACGGCCCTGACGAGGAAATGGATGGTGTGTGGGGGAATCGGCCGCGAGCCGTCTCGAAATTCATGGTGGCAAGAGCAAGCTGCTTCAAATTGTTGGCACAGGACACCCGCGCCGCCGCCGCACGGACTTTCTGAACGGCAGGGAGTAGAAGTCCGATCAGAAGCGCAATGATCGCGATGACCACGAGGAGTTCGATCAGGGTAAAACCGCCAGACGGACGAGTTGGATGCACCACAGACTCTCCCTCGAAGGATTGCATTTCCGGCCTCATGCCGCGCCGAGTTGGGAGAGAAGCGGAGGGCATACGTAGTTAGGTTCCGCGAGGCACAATAGTTTGCCAGGAATTTTTCCGCCATTGCATCACAGGCTCTGTGCTCGGGACCGCTTCTCTCCGTCACTGCACAAGCCAGAAATTTTTTGGCGAAGAATGGCCTGTCCCGGAACTACTAATGGATTGCGGAATCTGTCGTGCAGTTCGAGGCTGTTCGGTGAATCGACAACAATACTCGGTCGTGCAATCGCTTCACGATCCCAATCCCGGTGAAACGGACTTTGCCACACCCGACGGCAGCCTTCTCCGACGTTTTGTCCGTCTCGAAGATCGCGAAGCTCTCAGCACGCTTGTCCGCCGGCATTCCCGAATGGTGTGGAATGTCTGTTTGCGTCAGGCCGGTGATCGTGCCATTGCGGAAGATGCCTTTCAGGCAACCTTTCTCGCACTGACACGCTCCGCGCGACAGGTTCGTGAACCGGATGCCCTTGCCGGGTGGTTGCACGGGGTTGCCATGAGGCTTGCCCTGAAAGCTCGAACCCGCGAACGCAGGCCGCTACCCCTTCGGACCGACGCTCCCGAACCTTCTGCCCTCGACCGAGTCAGCGGTTCGGAATTGCTCGCCGTCCTGGACGAGGAACTGGACCGACTGCCCGCTGCCGAACGCGGTGCCATCGTCGCATGTTGCCTCGAGGGCGAGTCTCGCGATGTGGCGGCGAGTCGCCTGGGCGTTTCGCTCCGAACGCTCGACCGCAGATTGTCCGAAGGGCGAGAGATCTTGAGGGCACGACTCGCCTCACGGGGATTTGCCCTTTCGACGGTGCTCTTCGCAGTCGGGGTTGCCGAAGTGGCTGTTCCCTCGCGGGTCGCAGCCGCTGTTGGGGCCACATTGGCGGGTGGTGCTCCGTCGCCATTTGTCTCGCTTTTGGCGGCCAAAGTTCTGATTCGCACGGCCGGAGTCGGCTATCGACTGACGTCCGTCTTCGTCGTTGTTGCTGTGGCAGCAAGTGCGATTGCGATTGGATTCGGCCCTTCGGACGAACCGATCCGACCAGCACCGACCCCACGTTTGGCCAAAGACCGACCGAAGGAACCCACGCCTCAACTTGGGTCGGCACGGCTCCGCCATCCGTCTCCCATCGTTCGCGTGGCGGCCGCGCCCGGTGGCGAGTGGGTGGTTTCCGCGGGCGTTGATCGATCCATTCGAGTATGGCACGCTGCGAAAGGGGAAGTCCGGTGGGAGTTTCCCGTCGAGGGCGAACCGGACTCGCTCGCCGTGGCTAAGAGCGGTCGGGTGTATGCGTCGTTTCAGGAACACATCCAGTGCTGGGACTTTGACTCGGCCCAGCCCGTAGCCACCTGGAAAATGACCGGGTTTGTCCGTGCGTTGGCTGTGTCACCCAACGGTGCCGCCGCGCTCGCCGCAGTTGGTCAGGATGTCTACCTCCTGGGCGCGGGGAGCAAGCCCCGCGTGATCACCAGGTTTGCAGTTGATGTGGCCAGCCTGGCATTCGGTCCAGACGGCACTCGTTTCGCCGCGCTCGACACCAGCGGCAACCTCCGGATTGCACCAGTTGCTGGCGGGAAAGCCATCTTCGAGTTCGAGAACGCGACGCGCAACGATGGAGCCGTGGCCCTCGGAAGTGATTCCGTCGCTGTGGCCAATTCGGGCCTCGGTCCCGTTTCGGTCTGGAGTCTTTCCGACAAGAAGCTCAGGCACTATGGCGATCCCGACGGTGACCGCGATGACGGTTCGTTCTCGAACGTGGCATTGTCTGCCGATGGCAAGATTGTGTTTTTGAGTAACGGCAGCGGCGACATTCGATCCTGGAATCGTGAGACGGGCGAACCCCGCACTGTCATCAAGCCGGATGGCCACTTCGCCTTCGGTCTCCGATTATCTGCTGACGGAATGCTTGCGGTCGGGCACTCAGAATCCTCCGTCCGAACCTGGGACCCAGCCTCCGGCCGGGAAACGGCGATCTCATCCGAATCGTTTGCAGCCAGTCCACCGGGACCCATAGCGACGGCCCGGTTTTCGAGCGACGGCCGGACGGTGATTCTGGGGGGCGAGTTCGGCTCGCGGTTCTGGTTGCCTGACTCTGCCGAGAAGTCGCAACATTGGTCGGATTGCGGGCGACTGGTCGGGACGACCGCCGATGGGGCTCATGTGTCCTTGTCATCGGATCGCACCGCCGTGGTACTCTATCGTGCCGATCGAACCGAGCTTCGGAGGTTGGGGGTCGAAAAGGAGTTGATCTCGGTGGCCATTTCGCCCGACGGGAGACGGATCGCCGCGCTCGACTTCAACGGCGGCGGCCACCTGTGGGAGCAGAGCGGGAAGCGTCTCTCTTCCTACGAGTCCGAAAGGGACGATGTTTACCAAAGCGTCGTCGGTCCGCTTGCCTTTTCTCCGGAATCAGATCGTCTCGCGGTACCCGACCGCGTCGCAGGAATTCGCATTCTCGAAGTGCCTTCACTGAAAGAAGTGACGCGATGGGCGTGCCCGGTCCCCGTGGCAAGGATTCGGTTTTCACCCGACGGCCGGACCCTCGCGGTGGCGCCGCTCGGAAATGGCTCACGACAGGGCGAGTTACATCTTTACGAAGCGAAATCGGGCCGCGAACGGGGTCGCGTTTCTGTTCCACTGGAACCTAATCCCAACGGTTGCGGACCGGTATTTGAATACTCCCCGCGGGGTCGCTACCTGGCCGTGGGTCGTGGTGCCGACGTGGCCCTTGTGGACCCTCGCACCGGCGAGGTGCGACAGGTGTTGCCGGGGCACCGCGCCTTTGTGTCCGCGGTGGGATTCCATCCGTCCGAAGCCTCATTCGTGAGCGCCCAAGCGGACGGGACGGCTGTGGTTCGGAAGATTCCGCCTCTCACTCCAACGACTTCCGGTGCCCAAAATGCCTTCGACAAGCTCTGGTTCGACCTCTGTGTCCCTGATCCCAAGTTGGCTGCCGTCGCGATATCGGTGATGCTCGCGGATCCGGATCGGTCCATTCCACAAGTGATGTCTCGACTGCAGGCAGAGGATGCTTCCCCGAAGAACTTTCCGCTCAACAAGTGGATTGCCGATCTCGACAGCACCGATTTCCGAGTTCGCGATCAAGCGTCATCGTCACTTACGAGGAATCTTGGCTACACGGCGGTCACACTGGAAGCGGCCCTGGCAGAGGATCTTCCCCCGGAATGCCGCAACCGGATCGAACGCATTCTGGGTGCCTATCGCCCTGATGGGCCGGCCGCCGTTCGTGCCGACCGCGTTGTGGAATTCCTCGAAGCGTGCGGCACCCCCGCGTCCATGAAAGCACTCGAAACGCTGGCTGCCGGTGCGAAAGGCTCGCCCACGCGAGAAGCCGCGATACGCGCACTTGCCCGCACGAAGAATCGAGTTACTGCGAAACCGTAATCCCGCAGTTACGAGTCATCATTTATTGCCATCGCAACGCCGCCCTCTCTCCCGGCATGCGACGAAACTCACCGACCCACTTGGGGAGACCATGTTCATGCCATACTCTCATTCTCGATCCAATCGGGGATTCACACTCATCGAGCTATTAGTTGTTATAGCGATCATCGTAATCCTCATCGGGTTACTGCTACCTGCAATACAAAAGGTTCGCGCCGCAGCGGCCCGCACTCAATCGACGAATAATCTGAAACAGATTGGCATCGCATTCCACTCATACAACGACGCCAACCGCACATTACCGCCGACCTTTGGTTGGATGCCACAGCGACCTCCTGGTAAGGATTACGTCGCGAACGGGGCACTCGGCACGGCATTCTTTCACATATTGCCCTACCTGGAACAGGGGCCGCTGTATGACTCGACGTTTGCCGTCCGCGTCGAGGTCCCCACTTATCAGTCAATCAACAACACCCAGGTGAATAACTATTCCTCGATACCTGGCTTGGGGTATATTGAAACGATCACCACCACAGCGAGTTCGTCAGTGGTCTACATTGAAGTGCCCGGCGGAGTGAATTTTGCCAGTGGTGCTTCCATCTATACGCCGGTGAAGATCTACATTGCGCCCGGTGATCCGACGGCATCCGAGTCGGCCGGTCGTTCGAGTTACCTTTGCAATGGCGAGGTCTTTGACGTTCCCCTTGCGCTCCAGGCCATCTCGGACGGAACCAGCAACACAGTGCTTGCGACAGAGGGATACTCGACTTGCGTCGGCGACGACGGCACGGGGAATTTTTCAGAGCGTTCCGGATTCTGGACGACCGATTCGCCCGACTCGAGTACCACGATTACCTACTCCGTGAAATACCCAGCGGATCCCGGATCGGATTACTCGAACACGTATTCCTACGGGGCGAACTCGCTCCCGCGGTTCAAAAAAATCGGTGGGTTCTCTTTCCAGATTGCTCCCAACATCAACGGTTCGGAACCAAATTCCTGCAACCCGCGACTATCCCAGGGCTTCTTAGGTTCAATGCAAACTCTCCTCGCGGATGGCAGCGTTCGTGGCTTAGGAGTCGGCGTTTCCGCCAACACTTGGAACGCGGCCGTCACCCCAAACGGAGGCGAAGTCCTGGAGTCGGATTGGTAATGTTTGACATTGCAACTTGAACCAATCACGACCCGAGCTCGTTATGAGGCAAGTATGTCGAATCCTCGCGTGTTGCCGCCACCCATTGTCGCAATGAAGATTGCAATAGTCACAATGATCGCATGTAACTTCGGATGCAGCCGAAACGAGGTTCCCGCGGTTGCGTCTGCCCCGCAAAAAACGAAGAAACTCCCAATCGTCGCCAGGGGGAAGTCGTCACTCTCGGGGAAAATCACCCACGGGGGTCGGCCAATTGTTGCCGGCCGGCTTTGCTTCTTTTCGGGAGAGGGTTTGGTTCCGACCGCGGGCGTGATATCCCCGCTGGGCACCTACAAAGCCGAAGGGTTGAGGCCTGGGGACCACTGGATCTGCGTGCTTCTTGATCCAACCGGCCGACTCCCATTCGCCGAGTCTCCCAATCTGCATACTACAAAATCGGGATCAACCAGTATGCGTGCCTCGAATCACAAACCCAACCCACCGCCCGGCGTAGCGGTCAAGAGCACTCCTCGAGACGCCGATTCAAACCCGTGGACTGAAGTTCCGGCACCCACATTAACCGCGTTCCGAAACTACACCGTACCCAAGCCTCTCCAATCAAGTTACAGCTTGCTCCACGGTCAATACGGCAAACTCGGCGCAAACAATCCTTTGAAATGCACTCTCCAAGATGGCGAGAACGTACTCGACATCGTGTTGCCTTGATGTGGGACCAGAGAACTTAAGTATACTGGAGTTTCAGACCATGATACCCGCGAAAGTGGATATACGATTGGGATTCACATTAATCGAGCTTCTGGTTGTGATTGCAATTATTTCTTTGCTCATTGGGCTATTGTTGCCAGCCGTTCAGAAAGTCCGCGAAGCAGCAGCCAAGACGGAGAATCGAAATAGCCTGAAACAAATCCTCCTGGCAAGTCACTCGTACCACGACGCCCACCGGAAACTCCCCGGTCTGGATAACTCGGTATACATCGAATCGGCCACGAACTCCGTTGAGGTGAACGATCCATTGGTTGACAACGGCCCGACCATGTTCTTTCTCTTGCCCTATCTCGAACAGCAATCCGCATTCGATTCCGCCCTGGTGCCGATAACAACCCGCACCTGGGATTACGATTTCGGTGGCTACAAGTATGGCACCGCGACGGTGCGAAGCGCGCAACTCGCGCCGGGCATCCGCATTCGCATCCTCGTGAGCAAGCTTGACCCAAGTCTGGATGCGAACCCGTACAACACTGGCCCCGTCAGCTTCAAGCCGAACGCGAATGTCTTTACGGATCCCAAGTTTCGCTTCGACCAGATCACCGATGGCTTGTCCAACACCTTCGGATGGGTCGAGGGCTATGCGAACTGCACCCAGATCTACGGTGCATCTGCCAACGTCTCGATCAATGCCTGGAACTATAATCCGTCGGTTGACCCGATCGCATTAGGCTCTGCCTATTCCGTCGAGAACGCTTCCCCACAAGTTTCCGCACTTTATAGTGCATCGTACAACTCCGATCAGCCCACGCCGTTTCAGGACCGTCCCAAGCTCGCAGATTGCGCGGCGGGTGTCGGGCAATCACTCGCCTCGGGCGGTATTCAGGTTGGACTCCTTGACGGCAGCGTAAGAACCGTGAACCTCTCACTATCCGCGGGCATGTGGGATGCCGCATGCGGTCCGCAGTCGGGCGGAATCGTGAACCTTGACCCGTAAATCGAGTTCGTCAGCAAAAGATCGTCTGAGAGCGGGCGTTCCAACGGTTGATGAAGGAAGCGGACGGACCCGTACCATCGAAGCCAGTCGGAGATCGCAGGCCGGGCCAGCCGCAGACGCCGGTCGTCGTGAAGACCTCGATACTCAAACTCGCTCAGGAAGCGCGATGGGGATACAGGGATACAGCCGCATCCTCGGGGAGTTGAAGAGGCTCGGCGTCACCGTGTCGCGGTCGAAGGTCGTGAACTTGCTAAAGGAATCGGGACTTGATCCGAGCATCGAGCGGAAGTAAAGCACTTGGGCGGACTTCGTGAAGCGGCATCAGGCGACGCTGTGGGCGAGCAATTTCGTCGGCGAGAAGTCGTTCACCCCTCGGGGATGGTCGACTTGTTCTTCATCCTCATCGAGACGCGGCGAGTGTTCGGGCAGGGGTGATGGCGGGTGTTCGTGGCCGGGGTGACGGCGACCCGCGAGTGACATCACGGGCCACGGGCCACGGGAAGGAAAGTGCGTGGGATGACATTGTCGCTCATGACATCGTGGTCGCAGTACAATTGACTACGACAAGTGACTCATACCGGTTCGATCCCAAGTCGTTGCTGGCCGCAATCCGCCAACGACATCGAAATTGAACAGCGCGAAGTTGAAGAACCGGGCCGCCCGCGGTGTCAGCCGGGAGAGGGTGCCCAGATTGTGCGCGAATCAAGCACTGACCGGACAGGTTCGGTGGATGGCCTCACCGCCCCAACGGGTGTCAATGAGCCGCACGAACGGATTGCCGAACTGGCCAACGTGTCGAGGTCCACGGTGCAAC
>PNLP01000134.1 GCA_013823135.1 Planctomycetaceae bacterium | reverse complement strand
TCGCGGTACTCCGTGGGTGGAACTTGGTAGAGCCGCCACCATGCGAGATTCGCTCAAGTTCGTGAACGGGAAGGGCATGTTCTGGTTGCAGACGATCCGAGGGGGAACCTCGCCCCTCGCCTCCGCCGGTCAGTCAAACAGCGACGAATCAACACACGCAACCCCCGAGGAGTTCGGATGAGCAAGCGAGCCCTGACCGCCAAGCAAGAGGCTTTTGTCAGTGAATACCTCGTGGATCAGAACGGCACCCAGGCGTATCACCGGGCCTTCCCGCGGTGCTCGCTCCGAACCGCACGGACTGAAGCGGCGAAACTCCTAGCATTGCCCCGCATTCGGGCTGAAATCGCAGCGGCAAGGCGGGAGTTGTCCAAGCGGGCCAAGGTGACTGCGGCAAAGATCATCTGCGAGATCGCCGCGGTCGCATTCTTCGATCCGCTTGACCTCTTCGAGCACAGTCCTACGTCGTTTCGGTTCCGGAACTTTCGAGAGGTTCCCTACGGGTCGAGGCAAGTGATCACCTCCTTCAAGGCCAAGCGTGTCCGGACTCGCACGACAACTGCTGCCGGAACCACTGTGACCGAGACCGTGGAGATCCTCAGCGTAAAGTGGGCCGACAAACTTCGCGCTCTCGACATGCTCATGCGTCATCACGGCTTGTACAAGGATCTGCCACCGTTGGAGGTGCTGCTGGCGATGCTGCCGAAGGGAATGGGGGATGCGGTTCGGGAACAGTTACAGCGAGAAGTTGCGGGGCCATGATTCGTCTCCCGTTCGGGAAACCACCCGACGCATACTCACATCATCAACCGACGCCCGACGAGGCCAGAAATGCATGAGCACCCAGACCTGCCCGAATCCAGCGATGTCGGTCCCCGATATCGCGGTGGCCATCCCGATGAAGGTCGATTCGCTCCGGAAGCTGCTCAAGCAGAACCCGGCGTTGCTCCAGTTCTTCGACCAGGCGGGACCGCTGAAGGTTCTGCCGGCGGAGCGACTCCCGGAGTTACGGGAGACGATCGCGAAGATCCCCTCACGGCGCTCCTCCGACCAACAACTGACTTCCTCGGCCGAATGAGTTCGTGCGGCGACCCATCGGTTGAGGTCGAGGCCGCACTCGCCGTCGTGTCCCTGACGGCGTTCGTCCACGCGTGTCGGCGGTTGTGCAGCGATGAACCCCCGGTGATTCAGGATGTCGCAGGGTGACGCAAAACAGCCGGCTGACTTGACCGCCCGCGAGCGCCGGATGGCTGCGATGGTCGCGAGTGGCTGCACCCACGAGGAGGTCGCCGCGGCATGCAGGGTAAGCCGCGCGACCGTCACCAGGGCGGCGAAACGACCAGGGTTTCGCGAGTTGGTGACCGAGTTGCACACCGCGGCCGCCAACCTCGCAGCGGGCGAGTTCCTCGAAGGAGCAAAGGAGGCGGGGAAGGTACTTCGCAATCTGATGAACGACGGAACACCGGATGCGGTTCGGGTGTCGGCGGCGAAGGCGGTTGCGGACTACGCCCTGCGGTTCCACACGGTGACGGATTTATCAGCCGAGATTGCTGCACTCCGCGAGCAGATCGAGGAGCAGGGACAGCGGCCAGCAACGCCAACCGCATCCGAGGTGCGAGCACTCGCACCTCCCGCACTGCCCGAGCCTGAGGCTCAGCGGGACCCCGGCGAACCGCCGCCAGCAGTACCAGACGACGACGCCTTGTTCGAGTAGCCGCAATGAACGCCACGCTCACTGATCGCCGATATCTCGCTGCCTTGGGCCGATCGTGCTCGCGGATGATCGTCGCGCTCGAGCGATTCGCCGAATCGACCTCCCCGATCCTCGGCGACATGACAGCACGCATTCAGAGCATCTCGCAGATCCTGGCCCGCGTCCGGCCCCTTGAGGGCCACATCGTCAGCGAGTTGGCAAAGCGTGCGGGTGAGAAGCTGCCCGAGGCGATGAGCCAGACGATCGCAAAGTTCGTCACGGCCATCGGCAGCCAGCGAGAGTCTTCCGCGTTGTTCGAGGCGTTCGACACGCTGTTCGACAGGATCGCGGTCCTGCCGCCGGCCGAGAGGCATGCCATGGTGCAGCGCCTTGTTTGGGTCGCGGGAAGCCTACGTGGGCTGTCCAAGGGTGACCCGGCCCGCGGTTTGACGCGAACGATGGGGCGGTCGGCGCTTGCGGTCGGGGAGTCGCTGCTGAGCTTATTGAGGTATTTTGCCCCTGGACAAGTTGCACGGAAATAGGCTCTGGAGGCGAGGAATTCAGATGATCGATAGTAACACGACTGCGGGGGTCTCGCGTGCTGCCACGGCCTGGCATATTGCCATCGTCGCTGTTCTCGATCTTGCTGGCCATTTGCGAGATGTGATGCGTGAGGGCGATCCGGAGACTGCCGCAGCCGCAGAGAAGACCACGCGGGACCTCATCAAAGTGTTCCAGATGTCGCTCCAAGTTTCTGGTAAGGAGCCGTGACCACGGCAGGCCTTCGCGGTTGCTGTACGATCACGCGGAAAGCGTCACACAAGACTTTTGAAACCATGACGTAGATTCGGGCCGGCGTCCACTTCTCGCCGCCCATTGTCGCAACGAGGTAACACATGTCACTCGCTCGCAAGGATCTCGAACTGCGGATGACCATCACGACCGATGCCTCCAAGGCGACGGCCGCGATGCAACAGCTCGCCCGCGAGGCCGAACGGGCGGGGATGTCCATCAAGTCGATGAACGCCGGCGGAACTGGAGCGGGTGGGGGTGGAACCGGCGGCTCGCCGGTCGGGCTGCTGGGCCGTGTTCAGGGGCTCGCGGTCGGTGGAGCGGGCCAACTCGCCGCCGGGGCTGCGATCATCGCGACAATCGGCGGTGTTCACAAGGCGATGCTCGACTTGGACAGTGGGCTACTCACGGTGCGAGAGAAGACGCTCAACTTCGCCAAGGCCATCCCGATTGTGGGAGAGGCCTTGTCGTCGTTTGTCGGCAACCTCATGGATGCCCGCGACCGGATGCTAGACCCTCAGCAATACATGCGAGTCCAGCAGATGAAGGCCGAGAACCCGACCAACATGGCGATCGCGAGCGCACGCCTCGAGAACGACCAGAAGCGAGGGGCCTGGAGGCAGGAACTTGCAGGGTCGCGGTACGGGGCGCAAGCCACTCGTGAATACTCGACGATCGCCTCGGGTCAGAGCCTTCTCACCAGCAGCATCGGTGGGGTTGCCGGTTCGTTTATCAACGCCGGGCTCGGCGCGGTCGATCCACGTTTGACCGATGCCATGGAAGCGATCCAGATGGCCAAGAGGGGAAGCAGTGTTGCGGACCGCACGGCGGCAGACAGCGCCGCGGAAGTGATAGCTGCGAGGGCCAAGTCGGATCGTCTGCAGCGGGAGTTTCGTGCGACCAAGGCGGATAGCGAGGCGGCATATGACGCAGCGCGTGGCGGTGGCATGAGTCAGAGCCGCAGTGATAAGGCTGGGCAGGCTGCATTCGACCGATTCGGGTTCAACTCGAACCCCGAGGCAGGATACCTCCGCAGGTTCGGCAACGAGCTGGGAGCCGTGACCATCGGCACCACGGCGCGGCAGATCGGGCGATTGTCACCGGATCGCGTTCTCGACGGCCACGATAAGGGCTCCAATCTTTCGATGCAGGAAGAACACCTTCGAGAGTAGAAGGCGATTCACGCCGTCAACCTCGCCAACGCGGACCTCGAGGCGAAGATGGCCCGGAGCAAGGCCGACCAGGTCGCGGCGATGCAGAAGGCACACGATATCTCGAAAGCCATGACCGGGCTGATGAAGACGCAACTCTCGATCCTCAATGAGCAGATCGCCAAGTCTCGAGCAAGTGCTCAGCACTTCGGTGGTCTCGACTCGACCACGCAGGATGCACTGGTTCAGGCGGCACGACGGTACAAGGAAGGCGGTCGTGAGAACGTGACCGATGCGGAACTGTCCCTGCTCCAGTCCAGCCCCGCGACACAGGGGCTCGTGGCGAAGCGATCCGACGAGGACGCTCAAGCTAACCCCATGTACAAGGAGCTGGAACGGCTGACCGGGATGCGTGATCGTCAAGACACGGAAGCAGAGGCCAAGAAGCTGACGGCCGAGATCAACATGAAGGTGCAATGGGACGAGCAGAAACTCGCGGACAACTTGTCCGCGGCTTTTAAGCGGATGGACTTCGAGACTCTGTTCACCCGACTCATCGAAGTCAAAGTGCGTGAAATCAAGGCCGGGGCAGAACGGAAGAGATCGGGTGAAACAAACTGACCCTCACTGGCGCTTGATGTAATACTCCTCGCCTGCGAAATCGATAATCAGTTGCCGGTGAGCCTCGGCCTTGTCGCCGTCGCCAGATTCGACGGCTAGTAAGCCACCAAGAACAGCATCTCGCACGATCGGGTCAATCCGAGCCCACCGTCCCGCCATCTCAGCAAGCCCCCCAAGTGTTCTCATTTTCGGTGACCGATCCCACACCAACTGAGCCGGCTTGCGAAACGCCGGATCGCTCATCGCCCACTGGCACCGCAAAGCCGATCCGAGCTTTGTCAGGCCCGATTTGTTGAGGAAGGCGACGGCATCAGCACTCATGAATGGGGCATCGAACGGATCCACTTTCTTCAAGTCGTAGCGGAGTATCACACGCAGGTGATCGGCTTCCTTGTCGGTGAATAGTCTCTTCTTTTCTTCCGCGATGGCCTCGCCATCTTTTCTCGCCTCGATCGCGATCTTCTGCAGTTCCTTCCACGCATCATCAAATGTCAGTGGCTTCGGCGGCTCAGGATCGAACTTGGGCTCTATCAGCGGCTTTGGCGGTTCCGCCCTCTTGGGTGCCGGGCTGAATCACTGTCGCGGGATCGAGTCAACCCGAACCACGCGCCAGCACCCACGACGCCAACGAAGGCCACGGCCGCGATCGCTATCGGAACGCCGTTGCTCTTTCGCTTCCGCGTGCGACGCCGGGGCTCGCTCAGTTCTGCCTCGGGCTCTGGCGTTGGTGCGGCCATCGCCGGCACGCTCAGTGGATGGCGGCATGTCGGGCAGGTCGTCACATAGACCGTTGGCGACTCATGTACGCTGAGCGGGTGACGGCACGTCGGGCAGGTGATGGTGAAGGGCATGGGCTTTCCCGATGGAGGTGCGAGCACTCGCACCTACCCCCGGTGCGAGACCCGCTGTGTACGTGTATTCGCCGACGATTCCCGGAACTTAAATCCCGATCACTTCCTCAGCTTCCCCTTCTCGGCCCTGATCCGGTCAGCTTCCTTCTTCGCGCTCAACCTAACCGCGTCTGAACGGGTTGCTTTCACGCCCTTATCGGCTGAATAGTGGGCCGCAATCAGGTCCAGGTCCGCGAGCGTATCGCTCCCCAGCCGGAACTGTCGCGGGGTAGTCGGCCCTGCCTTCTCGGGCTCCGCCGTCGGCTTCTTCTTTGCCATCTGAATGATCCTCCCCTTGAAGTGTACACACAGTGTATTTACAGATCAAGCCGCACGATGTGGCACAATCGAATCGGATTCTATGCTAGATGTAGCTACACTGTAGCTACAATAATCTACGTGGGTGCGACGCACACCGGGACTTTCCCGGCCGTCGCACCTGGGGGATTTGCGATGACAGCGATTCGAGTGCTCGACGGGTTCGTCGGGGCGTTCGCGGCAGTCGGGGCGGTTTGCGGCCTGGTCTTCTTGGCCAGTGCTGGCGGTCGCCTGCCGGCGGTTGACGGACTGACGGGGGTCATGGTCGTCGGGAACGTCGCCTGTGCGGCGTTCAACCTGAAGCGAGCATTCGCCCCGAAGGAATGACTGATCGAGGGGCTTCGGCCCCTCCCCTTAATGCAGCCCCGCGCTAGAACGCGGTGCCGGTGGCAAGCCCGGACAGATGCAGAGCCAAGGGGGATTTGCGATGACGAATCTTTTGGCAGGTCTGGTCGTCCTGACCCTGATCGGTTGGGCGTTCGCTCGCCTTCTGGTCTGGCTCGAAGGCGGCAAGTGACTGCAATCGAGGGGCTCCGGCCCCTCCCCTCCGTGGGTAGTGACCCACGCTGATGAGGCCCAGTTAGGCCGAAAGGGGAACGACGATGCAAGAGATCGAAGTTTTCGTGCTGGTGGATCAAGAGGGCAACTTCGAGTGCGCGGACACCGAAGATGCTGCCGCAGAACGCTACGGCGAACTGGGCAACTCGAACACCACGGGGCTTCGGCTGTTCAAGCTGAAGCTCACGGTGCCGCTGCCTACAGCCATCGAGGTTGAGGGGGTGGTGACCAACACCGAGGGCACACCAGTGCTGACGGTGAAGTGAGTGTGACGCGGGGTGAAGAACCCCGCCCCTCCAGTGGTGAACGCCACTGCTGATGAGCCCGCAGTTACGGGCGAAAG
The DNA here is from genome assembly GCA_013823135.1 of Planctomycetaceae bacterium. Classification (GTDB taxonomy): domain Bacteria; phylum Planctomycetota; class Planctomycetia; order Gemmatales; family Gemmataceae; genus Gemmata. Next base: position 2,877 of record PNLP01000134.1, on the reverse strand, counting down.
GGGAATGACATGGTTACGGCTTGCTTGATCCTGCTCGCGGTCCTGGTGGTGATCGGACTGGCCTTCGTGCTGGGCGAGATCTTCGACTTCAGCACGCTCGGCCTGATCTTCTTCATGTCCGGGACGGCGGGACAACTGGTGAAGGTGCTGTTCGTGCTGGTGGCCGCGATCGCGGAAAACCTGACGGGCAGAAGTGAAGCGTGATCGGTTCGCGGGGTGAAGAGCCCCGCCCCTGAATGCAGCCGTGTGGCAACGTGTCACACGCCAGTCGCAAGCCTGGAGCGAATGCAGAGCGAGGGGAAGTGAGGGAGGAACGGGAGATGAACGCATCTGAAATGATCGAGCGGTTGAAGGCCGGTCGGCGTGCGGAGATCGCCCAGAAGAAGCTGGAGCGTGAAGCGGAAGAAGCAGAGGTCGCGGCCCTGAATGCCAAGCACATCGATGACGCGATCCGAAAGGCTCTTCTGCCGTTCGACGAACTAGCGAAGTGCCCACGAACCGTCCTTGATGGTGGTCGCTGGGAGAAGCAGTTCCCGGTCAAGCACGTCGAGTTCGACTTCCCGGGGTGCCTCACGGTGCTGACGCTGCGGCTCATCAGCCGCGGTGCGAGTGGAAGAGGCGAGTTGCAGTGGGAGGAAGCATCGAGGTTCACGGGCGGTGAGTACGGCTCGTGGGCGGTCGAAGGGCTTGATGGCACGTTCGACGACTTTGCCGACGCCTTGATTGCGGCCGAGGAGCCGCGGGAAGAAATGGCGAGTGCCTGAGACTCGCCGAACGCCGAGTCCGGCCAACCAGCCGGGCGATAGGCGTTCCTTAATGCAGCCACACAGCGAGCGCTGTGTGACAGTCCCAAGCCTGAGAAATGCAGAGGGAGGTAACTGATGGGGGAATGGTGATGAGTGCTTTCATTGTGTCTGAGGTGACGATGAGCCGAGCGGTCGCGGCACTGGCGACCGCCGAGGAGCGAGCGAACACCTACCCGACAACGGGTGGCAACGCTTTCTCCGATACAGCGGTGGCCCTGGCCCGCGCCATCCTCGCGGGTGATGCGGCGGCTGCCTTCGGGCTTGCGGACGAGATTCACGAGTCCGCGCAGGGGTCCATCGACGGCCTGACGATGTTGGGCCGCAAGCTGTACGCCCTGAACCAGCGGGCGATCATTGCCCGCTATGGCGATCGACCTGACGACGATTTTCAGGCGATCCCGGAGTTCACCTACGACTCGGCCTGGGCCGAGTCAGCAGACGAAGGGGACTGGAGCTTCAAGGAAGACGAGTGCCCCAAGATTTCCGCGTTGTCCTGCCTGCTCTACCAGTGCAGCGAGGGCGACGTTCCCAACGATCCGCTTTACCAGCGGATCCAGGCCCGGCTGGCTGTTCTGAACGCAGAGTGGAAAGCCGGTGCCGCGGAGCGTGCGAAGACGGCAGCAACGCGGGCCGCCGAGCGAAAGGCCAAGGAGCGTGTGAAACTCCTCGCGGAGAACACGCACCTTGTCACGAAGGAAGCGAAACCAGACTGGTCGAGCTGCCGACGTGCGGCCGAGAACATTCGCCGGGAACTGAAACGAAAGTTCCCCGGAGTGAAGTTCTCGGTGACGAGCGATTCCTTCGCCGGCGGCAACTCGATCGACGTGAAGTGGACGGACGGCCCGACGGAACGGGACGTCAAGGCCATCGCCTACCGGCACAGTGCCGGGAGTTTTGATGGTTCGACCGACTCTTACAACTACGCCGAGAACGTGTTCGGTGAGTTGTTCGGCCAGTCGAAGTACGTGAACTGTAGCCGCGAATGGACTCTGGAAGGTGTCCGGAAGGCCTACGCGAAGGCCCACCCTGGCACACAGGAGGTCATCGACGAAGGCTGGTACAACCGCGACTACTCGAACCAGGACGAACGCTCACGAATCCACTGGATTCGTGACGCCTGGAACAACTGTTCGCTCTGATCGAGTTGGCGGGGGCCGAAGCCCCCGCTGCCCTTAACACAGCCACGCGGTGTTCATCGCGTGCCGGTCGCAAGCCCGGAGAAGATGTGGAGCGGGGGTAACGCAGGAGATGGCAATGCCGATCGCGGGACAGATCCTGCTCTTGGTGATTACGTTCACCTTCACCGCGGGCGGGTTCGCCGCGTGGGGGATGAGTCAGGCCAGTCCGAGCACCGCCGAACGCCTAGTGTGGTGGGCGGTGGTAGGACTGAGCACAGTGTTCGCGGCCGGGTGTTTCCTGCTGCTGATGAGCAGCGAGACAGCCGAGAAAGAGTGAGGAACCCAACAGAGAAGCCCGTGGCGCATGCGTCACGGGCTTTTTTCGTGTCTGCTGTGACCAGGTGCGAGTGCTCGCACCCCTCGTCCACTCTCGCCCTCACATCCGGGCCACCACCCTGTCGAACATGACCTTCGCGCAACAACCTCGCTGAAACGAGCAGGGCCGACGAGTTTGCACCTCGCCGGCCCCCAAATCGCTCGTTCGCACAAGGCTCCACGGGTGAATTCTCCCACCCCATGGGGACGGCGTCAATGCCCGCGCGAATCAACAACGACCCGGACAAGTACATCCGCATGATTAAAGGTGGAAGGTATCAGGCACGGCCGTTCGATGAAGGCGTCCGGTACACGCTTCCTGGATCCTACGCCACGAAGGCTGAGGCGCGGAAAGCGATTCAACTCTTCTGGTGGGGCAAACTGAAGGAACTTCCGAGGGGAACGCGGATATACCACATGCGTGGAACGGTGAAGTATGCGGCGCTGCGAATCGAGAATGGCCGCGTGGTGGGTGTGCTGAGTTGGCACGCGACGCGGGAGGAGGCCGCCAAGGCTCACCGCCAGCATCACGAGGCCGGGGCGATGGCGAGTTGACCGAGGTGCGAGTGCTCGCACCT
>PNLP01000133.1 GCA_013823135.1 Planctomycetaceae bacterium | reverse complement strand
GTACACTACCGACGGCGAGATCGCGCAGTACGACCTGTTGGTGTTGAACGACGACAAGAATTTCTTCCCCGCGTACGAACGGTCTGGCTCTACCGCGCCGACCTCGAAGAGCGCCACCCGAAAGTCGCGGAGAAACTTCGGAGTCTCGAAGGGCGGATCTCCGTATCCGAAATGCAACTGAGGAACAGTCGGGCACAAGGCGACAAGAAGGAAGACGAACGGCAGATCGCGGGTGAGTTCTTGACGCGTGCACTCGGGAGCCCGGACCTTCGCCCCGCTTCGGCAGACGGGTCGCTCGCCGGGCGCGTTCTGGAGACGACCTACGAGCACCTTTGCTTCGTTGTGCCGTCGCTACTGGTCGCGGTTCCTCTCGGGGTGATTTCCGCACGTCGGCCGAGGCTGGGGAAAGTCATCCTCGCTGCGACGGGTGTGCTTCAGACGATCCCGTCACTGGCGCTCTTGCTGTTCATGATCTCGGTGATGATGTGGCTGGTCGGAAAGGGAACCGGTGCCCCGCCGGCGGTCGCGGCCCTGTTCCTCTACAGCCTGTTGACGATCGCACGCAACACACACGCCGGGCTGACGGGCATTACTGCTTCTCTTCGCGAGTCGGCCGAGGTGCTCGGACTGTCCCAGTGGGCGATCCTGTGGCGGATCGAACTACCGCTCTCGGCGCCGACGATCCTCGCGGGCGTCCGGACCGCAGCGGTCATCAACGTCGGCACCGCGATGCTCGGCGGGTTTATGGGGCCGGCGGGTACGGCTGCCCGATCCTCCGTGGGATCGACAAGTTCGACGTTCCGCTCATGCTCGAACGGGCGATCCCTGCGGCGGTGCTGGCGCTGGCGATCGAGGGGTTCTTCGGACTGATCGAGCGATTCGTCCGGCGGGCGTGAGCGTGCCTGTGTCACCCGAGGGACAGCAGGCGGTGGGTGCAGGTGACCGCGAGCGATCCGTCGCCCACCGCGAACCCGAGGCGTTTCGTCGAACCGGACCGCACGTCGCCCGGGGCCACCATACGCGCGCCGAACTTGAGCATCTGAAGAGCATAATGGTCCGCATAATGTCTTCAGGGGTCACGACTTGCCCCCGTTTACCTGTCAGTGCATTGCAGGAGAGGTCGCCAATGGCTGTCGGAGTGTGAACGTCACACCGAACCGAGTCGTGACATCGCGGTGTCACTCCTTGAACGGGAGCGAAAACTTGTGCGTCAGCGAGCGGCCCGGCTCGATGTAGATGATTTGCGGGTTGCCCTCCTTACCCACCTCGCTTGCCGGGCTGCGCTTCCCGGCCGCGTCGGTCACGAACGTATCCTTGCCCTGCACCTCAATCCGCTTGATGACGATCTCCTTGCCATCCTTGTCGAGGAATCGCCCGCGAACCGCACCCCAGCGCATCACCGTTGCCGTCCCGCCCCCGGACAGCAGGTTCGCCCCATTAAGCGCCTTCACGGTGTACTCGCCGTTGCCCTTCGTCGGGTCGAGGAAACTGGTCGCGACCACCGGCCGGACCGTCGGTTCGTGGAAGTTGGTTGGCGGCTCGTAGGCCAGTAGTGTGCGACCAACCTCCTTGCCACGTGAGTACACGACGTACTGCGTGACGCCCGATTCCGGGTCGTCCACCGGCGGCCACTCGATGCGATTGCCCTCGGGTGTAGCGGTCACCTTCACGCCGCCGACCGCGGGCGGCGGGGTCGTATCGAGCGGTTGCACCCCGGCCTTCGCGGTCACGTCCTCGAATGCACCCGCTTCCTTCGCCACCGACGCCCCGTTAGGCTGATTCAAGTTGGCCAACCGACACCGCGCGACGAACGACCCGCCCCACGTTTCCAGCGTCCCGTCCGAATCGACGTGATCCACGACCATCGATGGACACTTGAGGGCCGTCTTACACCCCTTGACCGAGCAGTGCGACACCGCGCCCCAACCGCGCAGGTCGATGCCGATCGCGGTGCTCTTCGAGCCGTTGTCGATTGTGAGGTGGCTGAGCGCGACTGCGGCGTGCGTGTGAACCTCGACCACCGGTTTGTCGGGTTGGGCCGATCCGCACCGCACGAACCGGCACTGTTGCACGAGGTGCGTCTGCCCGCCCTTGATGGATATCGCCTGCCCGCCGACGTCCTCGAACGAGCAGTTGTGGACCGCGACCTGGCCGTTCGGCTGCGGCCACGGGCGCAGCAAGATGGCGGCGTCCTTGACGCCCTGGAACCGGCAGTTCGTGATGTCGAGCTTGTCGATGTTCAGGCCGCCCTTCTCGCCGTTCTCGCCGGTGTACACGCCCGGCCCTTTCGGCACCGCCCCCTGCGTGACGCCCACCTTGCAATCGATGAACTCGCAGTCCTGAATGCAATGGTTCTGAGTCGCGTGGACGTTGATCGCAGCTTCCGACTGCCCCACGAACCGAGTCCGCAGGAACAGCCCGGTGTGGTTGAACGTCAGTCCGCCCTCGCCGACTTGCGAGTTGAACCCGAACTTCCCGCCCTTCACGGTGCAGTTGACGAACCCGTGCGAGTCGCGCTGAGCGCAGTCCACGTCAGCAGGCCACTCCAGAATCGTTTTGTCCACGCCCGCCCCAAACACGCGGCCGTTTCGGATGGTCTTGGTGAACTTGTACGTACCCGGACCGATGTACACGCTCTGCCCGCCCTTTCCGCCGTGTAACTTCGCGTAGATCTCCTCGGCACTCTTGCCGGTCATGTCGATGATCTTGTCCTTGCCGAGTTGAGCGGGAATCGCGCGGAGATCCTTCAAGGGGATCAGCGTCGGGCGGATCAGATTCGAGCCGGCGATTGGAAACTGCGGCGCTTTGCCCTCGGCCGTTGATATGTAGCTCGCGCCGCCCTTGTCTCGCTTGGTGACGAACACGTTCTTTGGCTGCGCGAAGTTGGCCGTGAGCCCGGCGGCCGAACTACTGAACTGCTGAAGGAACGGGTCTTTCGCAACGACACCCGTGCCGTAGTGCAGACCCGGGAGCCACTGTTTGCGACCGATGCTCCAGTTCTTGTAACTGCCCATCGCCACGAGACGATTGCGCTGCCCGGCGATCTGCACGGCTGGTCCGCGAAACGGCGGGCCGCCCCCGTTGTCGTGGCCCCATTCCTCGTGGTCGTGATACTTGAGCAGTTTCGGCGCGGCGGTGTACTGGTTGTTGTTCGCCTCCCCGTGTGCTCCGAAACCTGGGCACAGCACAACACAATCGGTGCCGTCGTCCACCTGCAGGCACGGGTCGGCCCAGATGTTGTACTCGGTGTTCACGTGCGCCCAGGTCAGCCCGGTAGCCCGAACGATGTGGTGCGGGGTCCAGGCGCGTTGACCCCAGACGATCGGGCTGAGGATGTAGGTACCGTATCCGTTGCCGACGGGGTCGGTCGCATTTACGCGGAGCGACGGTTCCCAGTTCATGTCGAACCGCTTCTCGATGCCGACGTACCCCGCGACCGGCTTGTGAACCGTCACCGCGCGGACGAAGCCGTACATCTGAAGTTGCGGCGTCGAGCCGTTGTCCGGATTATGCGCGGGCCACAGGAGATCGCCGCCGCCGTAGTAGAACGACACGGCGTCGAGGTGTGTGAACTGCGACGGGCCGAACGACGAGTAGAACGCGCTGCGGGTGATCTTGCCGGACTTCTGCTTGACCGCGGCCGAGTGCCAGAAGAACTGGCAGTCCGTGAGGTCGGCCTGCACGTCCCAGTCCGCGGCACCGCCGATGAATTGCACGTCTTCGAGCGGCTTGCGAACGACGACAGCGTGCTTCCCGGTTTTGGGCGCGACATCGAACACGACCGCATCGCCGGGCTTGGCGGCGTCCACCGCAGCCTGCGCGCCCGGGTACTTGCTGACGAGGTGAATCTTCGCGTCCGGTTTCTGTCCCGGCGCCGCGCACCCGACTGGTGGCTCGAACGGCAACGCCGGGTCGGCGGCCACTGCGGTCGCAGGTTGTGAAGAGACCGGTAAAGGGACGAGCAGCACCGCGAAGGCGAGCGAACAGGCGGTCATCGCGGACAATCGATTCTGAATCCGACCGAACATCTGGCAGCCCCCAATGTGATTGACAGCGAAGCGTGGGAAATTCGGATTGGCGACCGCCGCGTGTCGCATCGATTCTTCATTCGAAGGGCGACAGGTCGATTTTCTGCTTCACTTTCCCGGCGTCGATGTCCACGTTCAGCAGCGAGTATGCGTACTCCTCGCCACCGAAATCGCACCGGTAGAAGACGAACGGGTGAACCCAGCCGTTCTGTGGTGCGAGCGCCCCGGCCATCGGGTTGGTGTCCCACTTGAGCGGTTAGCCGGCCTTGCCGCTGCGTTCGCGGGTCTTCGCGAAGAATGCGTTGTCCGCGTTCGCGTCGTTGACGAACACGACCGGCCCGTTCGCGGTCACGTTCTTGAACGCGTGCCCGTTCGCCCGCGACACGCTGATGAGTCGCACCGCCCGCAGTTTCACCGCCGGCGAACCGGCCGCGAGCTTCACGTCGATGGTGCAGTCCTGGCACACCTGCGGGCTACCCGCGTATCCGCCCGCGATCGCCTTCCCTTTCGTCTCCACCTTGCAGTGCGTGAAAGCCGACAGTTCCGCAAGCCCGTGTTCGACCGCGGGGCGAGTCGCGTTCCCGCACTCGATAAACTCGCACTGATCGATCCACGCCTGCCACGGTCGGTACGCAATCTCCGGGTTTCCACCCAGGAAGTCGATGCCGGGGCCGTCGATCTCCTTGAAGGTGCAGCCGACCACGCAGCCGTGAATGAGGTTGTTGAACTTGACCGCGATGCCGGCCTTCTTCTGGCCGGCGAACTCGCCGTGCAGGCACAGCCACTTGTCGAGCATCCCGGTGTTGATGTAGATGCCGTAATCGCCGGTGTTGAGAAATTTCAGTCCGACGTATTTGTTCTGGTCGTGCTCGGCCCCACCCATCACAGCCGCGTCGTCCGTGCCAACGTGGATGCCCGCGAACGTCTGGTCGCGGAACGTGATCGCGTAGAAGTCCTGCCCCGCGATGTAGCTCTTGAGCGTCGGAGAGCCGAGTTCGAAATGGTGGTCGTGGCCGGTGAGTGCCAGCCCCACCGTTCCGCCCTTCGCGGTGAAGTTCGCTACGGTCGCGGTCGCGTGCATCTTGATCAGGTGAATCGGCTTGTCGGTGATGAGCGTGGTCTTATCCGGCCCCGCGCCCCAGAGTCCGGAGACACCGCCCAAAAGATAGAGCGGCTGGCGGAGCAGGAACATGCCTGAGGGCACCTCGACGCGAACGTTACCGCCGCCGGCACCACTGGCCTCGAAAGCGCCGAGATCCGCTTCAAGTTTCGTGGCTTTGTCGATCTCCTTCGCCTTTTTCGCGGCATCGATCGCGGCCCGCAGTGCCTTCACCCGATCAGCGAACGCAGCTTTGCGGGCATCGCGTGCAGCGAGAATTTGCTTCATCACGCCGTCGATCTTCGCACGGGCGTCTCTGAACTCGGCCGTCTGCTTCGCGGCATCCCACTTCGCGCGATCGTGATGTGTGCCGTGCAACTTCCAGATCGCCTCGTCAGCGGCCGCGGCCTCGTCGAGCAGTTTCTGCAACTCGGCCCGCGACATGCCATACATGACCTTGGCGAACGCATCGTCGCTCGGGTTCTTGCCGGTCGGGTCGGCGCCGGCCGCGAGCAGTTCCTTGCCGAAGTCAGGCTGTTGCGTGAAAGCGACCGGGCGCACGGTGCGCGGGGCGTCGGTCGGCGGCACCGACGGAGGCGGGGGCAGCTTGCCCTGAGGCTTGTCGCCTTTCGACAGATCGGCCTTGCCGACGAGGAACGTTTCCTCGTCCACGGCGTTAAACGGCGCGTCGAAGTGCCGCCCGGATTTCAACTTCTCGACCAACTTTTCGACCGAGTCCGGGTTGGGCCAATCCTTCGTGTTGCCGTTTGCCTTCAACTTCTGCTCGCGGAGTTTGAAGACGCGCTCCGCGGCGGTCTTCACGTCGAATGTTTTGAGGAACTCAGACGTTGGCCGCCCGAGGTACGGCGTGACCGCGAACCGCAGCGTCTTCTCGGTGCCCGCATGCCCGCCCGTACTGCGAACCGACCATCCACTGCTGCAATTCGGGGTCGCTGTTCCAGAGGGAAACCTCGTTCGCGTTCGACCACGTCCGCATCGCGTGCAGAATGTTCCCGCGACCGCCCTCGATGGTGATATCGCGTGCGGCGTCGGCGGCCCGCGGGTCGCCGTTGTTCGAGCCGAACGCGTTGATCCCGCGGATGCCAAGTTGCACCCGCTCGCAGTCCTTCAGCCAGTACACGCCCGGCCCCTGCGACGACCCACGCTCCGTCGAGCCGTGGTACACCGCGAGGTCTTTGCAGTTCAGGAACACCGCCCCGGAACCGGGGTTGCCGTAGTTCGTTTCGATCAGCTCGTACAATCGCGTGCCCTTGCCGCCGCCTTTCAGGTCGAACCACAACTGCGCGTTCTCTTTCGCCCAGTCACGCTTGGCGTTCTTCGGGTTCCAGTGCGCGTTGTAGTCCAGGAACGGCCAGTTCAGCCCGAGCCACAGGAACAGCGAACCGTCCACGCGTGCCTCCGCCGTGACGGTCCGCTTGCCGAAGGCGTTGTCGCCACAAATCCACGCACAGTTCTTCACGTCCGCCTTGATGCGAATCGCTCCCCGGTTGAACAGAGCGAACAGATCTGTTGCGGGCTCGACACGCGGGCCGAATACCTCACCGGGACCGCCACGCGCGGAAACGAACGCGACCGACTCGCCCGGAGTTCGGAGTTTCGACGCGGGTCGGGCGACCCCCTCCGCGATGAACTGATCGCACCGCGAGAACATGAGTTGCAACCCGCACTGGCCGCCGCCGAATACGATCGTGCCGCCCCAGCCACCCGTGACCTGAACATCGTCGGCTACGCGGCGGAAGTCCAGCGTGCCGCACGGCCCCGTTATCGGAAGGTCGATCGCCCCGCCAACGGGAAGGGACTCTGCCAGCGAGACGAGTTCGCGTGCGATCTGTTCCGTCGGTTGGTCGGCCCACGCCGGCCCGAACCGGGCCTCGAGAGCGCTCTCCGCGTCGATGAACGCGGGCCGCTCAACTCCCGGAGCGTTTCCCGCGAATGCGAGAACCCAAATGAACAGTCCGAACCACCGCGCCTGATTCACGAGTCGCCCTCCCAACGGACCACCGGCCGTGGAGTTGATTCTAGATCTCGGTGGTGGGGGGCGGTCATGTACAATCGGCAGGCCAGTTGTTAACCTAAACGAAACATCTCGCCTCACCGAGTTTTTCCATCCATGCCGACTCTGAAGACCCAGCGGCTCGACCTCTTCGTGAACTTCGTAGCGTGTGCGCGGGGCGGCAACTTGACCCGTGCCGCGGCCGACGTGGGGCTGTCGCGAACGGCCCTCTGGCAGCAGTTCCAGTTGCTCCAGCGAACCTACCGGGTGACCTTGTTCCGCCGGACGCGGTATGGCCTCGCGCTGACCCCGGACGGCGTGCACTTCTTGGCCGTGGTGGAGCCGCTGGTGGCCGCGTTCCGCGCTCTCCCGACGACGTTCGAGGAGCGCCGGCGTGGGCGTGGGCCGGTCCTTCGCGTCGCGTGCCCCGACAGCATTGAGGAGAACGAACTCGTCCCAGTGATGGAGCGATTCCGGGCTGAGAACCCCGATACCCGTGTCGAGGTGATCGAAACGCAGTCCCGCGGGGTGCCTGGGTTGGTCGCCTCCGGTGAAGCGACTGTCGGAATCGAGGTCGATCCGACGGACGTCAGCGCGGGTGGTCTGCGTTACGTCCCGCTTTACGAACGTCGGGTGTTCGTTGCGGTTCGGGAACGCCACCCACTGGCCACGGGGCGGCTGACGCTCACGCGACTCGCCCAACACCCGTTCGCGGCGGAGCCCGTCGGAAGTCGGCTTCGCGGGCGTGTCGAACGTGCGTTCGCGGCGGCCGGACTGGAGAGTGGACACCGGATCGAACTCGAGTCGTCCAGCGAGCGCGTGCTCCTCGCCGCGGTCCTGGGCGGGCGGGCCATTACGGCGGTTAGCGCTCGGACCGTTCCCACCGCGCCAACTGGGGTTCGCTTCCTCGCTGCTGGTCATTTATTTGGCAGAATGCCCGTCTATCTCGTGAGCCGGAGTTCGTTAGCTGGTCCGACGGAAGCGACCTTTGAGGCTACGCTGGTACAAGACTTAGGAAGTGTTCGCGAGCGCTGCGGGCGTTGACAGACCACATTCTGGGTGAGTCCGTGCCATGCGTGTCGGCGTGCGTGGTGGACCCTTTAAGCTCCCGGGTCGAGGTCGCCTTCGTACGCTCTGTAAGTCCCTGAAGCGGGTTTCTGGTTACAGACCACTTCCCGGTAGATCGCGACCTCCGGTGGGGTCGAGGATCCTAACCGGACCCTTCCTACGGTTAATTCGACCACGGTCACGGTCATTCCCAACTGCGGCATGAAGATTCGCTGGCCGATCTTGCGGGTGAAGACGAGCATGGTGTTTCGTCCTTCGAACGTGTGTCCTGCGAGTCGAGGCTCCGCAATCGAAGTACCTGCTGGTCGGTCGTGAGCCGCCAGATTACCCACATAACCCCATCCAAATCGTGAACGGGAAGGACGAAAAATTCTCCGAACGCTGCGGCGAGTGTCTGACAACCAAATCGGCGGGCTTCAGATGGTAGATTGAGTTCGTGGCTGTTGCTGTCTGCCTCGGCTGGGATTCCTTGACATGGATTGGAAACCGCGAAGCGCGGGCGAGACGACGCCCGAGGCTGACCAACTTGTCCGCGCCGTACTTGCTGGGGATACCGCAGCGTTTGCCGGATTGGTAAAGCATTACGAGTCCAGCAATTCCCGGTGAGGGCAATTTCGGCTTGAAACGGTTGTTTTTGAGCGACGATTGTCGCAAACTGGCGATCACGGGCCTGCCGTGCCCATTCAAGGATTTGAAGCATCGCCATCAGAGGCGTTGTGATGAGCCAGGAAGTCTCATTCCCGCGTCAGCGTCGTCATCTCCACTTTGACGCACTGGTCCAACTGGCCCGCCAGCGTTCGCCACTCTCCCCGACTCACGCCGCGAACCCGACTTCTCTTTGCCCGACACCTTGATGGCCGGACTCGCTCTGTTTTCCCTCAAGGATCCTTCTCTGCTTCCCTTCCAGCGACGCACTTTGGACCACAACCTTCGCTCCGTTTGTACTGCGCCCCAAAAACTGGGCGCGGGGTAGAGTTGGGATAACCTGAGGTGAAGGAGGTATCCCATGGCGAAGCCGAGAAAGTTTTCAG
>PNLP01000132.1 GCA_013823135.1 Planctomycetaceae bacterium | reverse complement strand
TGCGGGTGTAGCCCCACCCGGTTTCGCTCGCCAGTCGCACGACCAGCACGCGAAGGTCCTCGGCCGTGCGAGGCCGACCCGGCTTGCGAGTCGACCTCTGTGGCGTTGGATTTCCATCGCCTACCGCGACCCAGCGGGTGAAGGTGCGATACGAAACGATGGTGATGAGGTCCTTGAGTGCCGACCCGACCCGCTTGCCGAGTTTGATGAGGCGACTGCGTTCGCGGTTTGTTAGGGTAATCCGGGCAGGCAGTTGGTCCCGCAGAATCCGATTCTCCGCCTTCAGGTACTCGACCACCCGAGTGAGTTCTCGGTCCGTGGCCGAGGCGAAGAGGGCGAACAACGGCTGCAAGAGTCTCATGGATTGCCGACAGTTAACGTGTTTGCCGATTCACAGGAATCTCGTGGTGCGGACAAGGTTTTTGAACAGCGCCGGAAACTCCTGGAGGGGCCAGTATCGTTTTGCTTATTCTGCTGCTTCCGCTGCAGAATCAGGCGTTATCACAGCGTGGGTGGCAAGATAACGATCCAATCTGTCTACGGGGATCGGTCGGGATAGCAAATATCCCTGTACCTCGTCGCATCCTTCGGCCCTTAGAAACGTCATCTGCTCGACTGTCTCAACGCCCTCGGCGATCACTCCGAGCCCCAGATCATGAGCTAAACCAATGATCGCGCGGACCATCGACGCGTCCTTCGAATCCACAGCAACCCCTGTGACGAAACTGCGGTCGATTTTCAGTTGATCAACCGGCAAACGTCGGAGGTAGCTCAGGGATGAGTATCCGGTTCCAAAGTCATCGATCGACACCTTGATCCCACGACCATGCAGTCGCCTGAGGACTTCCACCGTTGACGTCTTATCAGGAAGAAAGAGCCCCTCGGTAACCTCAAGTTCAAGCAATTCCACGGGCAACCCGGACTCGCTGAGCGCGGCATTGACCGAGGCTTCCAGATTGCCTCGTTCAACGTGATAAACCGACACATTTACCGCGACCCGAATTGAGTGGCCTGCCTTCGTCCAACGGCAAGCATCGGTGCAAGCAGTCTTGAGGATCCAATCGCTCAAAGAAATAATCAACGGTGTGTCTTCAATCACTGGGATAAACACCCCGGGCGACAACAACCCTCGGGTTGGGTGTCGCCAGCGGATCAACGCCTCAGCACCCACAACGGCCCCATTGGCTATTCGGTGTTGTGGCTGATAATGCATCTCGAACTCGCCCCGGAGAATTCCCTGGCGGATCTCACCTTCCAGCGACAACTGAGTCTGGATTGCGTCATCCATTTCCGATGCAAAGAACTGAAACATTCCGCGTCCGTTTTGCTTGGCTCGGTACATCGCAAGGTCTGCGTTCCGGAGCAGGTCGTCGGGGCTCACCGCGTCCTGCGGATAGAGCGTAACGCCAATACTCACCCCGACTCGGACCTCTTTCCCACCGAGCGTAAACGGCTGATCAATCGCCTCGATCAAACCCCGAGCGAGCGCCGAGGCATCATCCGATGACCGGAGCCTCGGTTGAACAATGGCGAATTCATCTCCTCCGAGGCGGCCTACCGTGTCAGAGCCGCGAACCCGATGGCGAATCCGATCAGCAACGAGACGGAGCAATTCATCGCCCGCGTGGTGACCGAGCGCATCGTTCACAAGTTTAAACCGATCCAGGTCGAGAAAATGGAGGGCAACCGGCTCGCCGGTAAGGGCTGCGGTCAAGCGGTCTCGGAAACCTGACCGATTCAAGAGCCCGGTGAGAGAATCGGTCACAACCAGGTTGCGAAGCCGGGCTTCGGCTCTCTTGCTCGCGGTGATATCTTCCTGAACTGCAACAAACTGCGCAACCTTTCCGTCCCCTCCTGCAAGTGGGGTGATCGTCTGGCGGACGACGTACTCGGTACCGTCTTTGTGGCGATCAATGACCTCGCCCGACCATCCCCGCCCGGCGAGGATGGTCTCCCATAAGCTGCGGTAAAAACTGGCATCCTGCTTTCCCGAGTTCAGAAGATGTGGGGTTTGACCAACAGCCTCGTCGTAAGCAAACCCGCTCATCCTGGTGAATGCCGAGTTCACCCACTCGATCCTCCCCGTTCGGTCGGTAATGAACACTGCGTTGGGGCTCGAATCGATGGCTGTACCTAGCACTCGCAACCGTTCCTGCGTATGCCGGACTTCAGTGATGTCGAGCGCGATCCCACCCACATATCTCGCACCAGCCTCACTGGTGATTGGAAACTTGACCACGAGTGCGTGCCCCTCGGTCCCGTCGGGACGGACAAACGCCTCTTCGACCTGGATCGGTCGTACCAGGGATATCACGGCCTGGTCGTGCTTCTGATGGTCCGTGGCGAGTTCCGGTGGATGAATTTCATTCGCCGTCAGCCCGAGTAAGTGATCATCAGCCCGGCCAAGCATTTCCCCGAGACGAGCATTTGAGAAGACGAGACGGCCTTGAGCGTCAACGATCCAGGTAGCGGCAGGGCTGTTATCCATAAACGCCCGAAACCGTGCCTCACTCTCCTGCAGTGCAACTGTGGCTCGGTGGTTTTCACGGTCGAGGGCGAATTTATCGAGAGCGAGGGATAGGCTCGGCGTAATCTCGCTCAGCGTCGTCACAAACTCGTCGGTGAAATACCCTTGAGTGGAAGCGTAAATCGTTAGTACCGCGACGACATTCCCACCCTCTCTGACCGGAAACGCGGCCGACGCAGCAAACCCTACTTTTGTGGCGGCCTGGTGCCAGGGTACTGTCATCGCCGAAGCTCTGAAGTCGTTGACGACGACGGACTCCCCGCTTCGGAACGCTCGTCCGGTCGGCCCGTGCGATCGTGGGTCGGTTTCGTCGAGCGTGACGACGATGTTGCCCAGATAGCCCCCGTCAACTCCGGCTGACATGATCGGTTGAATCCTGGTGCCATCCTTGATCCCGACCCAGGCGAACTTCAACTGACCGGTTTCAACCGCGATGGAACAGACTTCGCGGTAAAGGTCGACAGCGTTCTGACAGCGGCTGACAGCCCGATTCGTTTGGGACAACATCGCATACAGATTGGTCCGAACCCGCAATGCATCTTCCGCACGACAGCGGTCCGAGACGTCGCGCGAGTTGACCACGACCGCACCCGCTGGCCCAAACAACTCAGACACAAACCGCCCGACCGCCTCCAGAGTCGTCCACGTTCCATCCCGGCGCTTGTAGCGGAGTTGCATCCTTTGAGTCGATCCAGGTGCTGCAATCCCGGTTTTGATTGCATCAAGGACAGACGTGCGGTCGCTCTCATGAACTAGATCCAACAACTCGGTCCCGACGAGTTCGGCCGGTTCGTACCCGAGTTGTCGGATCGAGGGGCTCTCGTAAAGCACCCGCCCCTCTGTCGAGAACACAGAAACGATATCAGAAGCATTCTCGGTCAATGCTCGGAATCGTGCCTCGCTCTCACTGAGGGCTGCCTGCGTTTGCCGGAGTGAGGTCACGTCGGTCATGTACAACCGAACTCCTCGCTCTCCCGGAATCCGGAACGCGATACCAACGTAGTTCCTACCGCCCAGTGTTATCTCTTCTGGCGCTTGGTTGCGAGGATCCGCTGTGTAGTCCCGCGCCAGTCGAGTTGCCACGTCAAGAATTGGGTGTGTATAAGACGTCTCCGAAAGTTCGGGGAATGCAAGCTTTGCAGCAGGATTCGCGTACTCCAGCCGATTGTCTCGATCGACCTCAATGACCAGGTTCGGGTCGTGCTCGGGAAACGTCGCGAGACGAGCAATGGCTCGTTCGGCTGCAACCCGCTCCGAAATGTCCCGGATGATCGCCTGGACCAATCTGCGTTCTCGCACAACCACCGAACTCAGGGAGAGTTCGGTGTCGATTGGGCTGCCGTCTGCTCGCATGTGTTGCCATCGAACCAAGACTGGCTGGCCAGCACAGGCCTTCGCGTTCCGATCTACCACCGCTGGCTCCGAGAGCTCCCCGTTTGGCTGTTTCTCAGGGCTCAGATCGCGAGGAGACATCTTGAGCAACTGTTCTCGTGGCCAGCCAAACAACTCCTCCGCTCGCCGGTTACAGTCGGTGAAGCGAGTTCCGTCGTACACAAAAATCGCATCGCTGGCAGAATTGAACAACAGCCGATACCGTTCCTCGGTCTCGCGAGCACTCTCCTCGGCTAACTTTCGGGCAGTGATGTCCACGTGCGACACCACCGCACCTGCAGTGCCATCATGGAGAGAGGCGACAATGAGAAGAAACCATCGCTGCTGCGTCGGGGATGGGCAAGGGTACTCATATTGGAAGGAGTCGGATTCCCCTGAGAGGATGTGTCGGATTCCACTGGCAGTGGCCCGTGCGTCGTCGCATCCCGCTGCGGCGCTTTCGTCGCAGATTGCCAAATAGTTCGACCCTGGACCAGTTTTTGGAGAAGGACTGATCGTGCTGGCGTTCTCAACTGAGAACGATACCCAGAGTCGATTCACCATGAGAATCATGCCCGTGGTATCGATCACAGCGACGTGAGCAGGCATCGAGTCGAGCGCGCCTCGGACAAACTCTTCACTAGCATGAAGCGCTTCTTCGGTTTTCTTTCGGTCGGAGATGTCTCGTGAAATCCCCACAACACCAATGATGCTTCCATCCGAGTCGCGATAGGGGGCTTTCACCGTCAGGTAAGTTCGTGTGATGTTACCCGCAGTGAGTACCTGTTCGGAGGACTCCGCACGGCCAAGGTTCATCACACGCTTGTCTTGCTCGATGAGTCGTGCAGCAGTTTCAGGGTTAAAGAGAGCGTAATCGTCCATACCGACGAAGGTGGCGCACGTCCGCCCAACGAATGCAGCGGCCGCCTCATTGCACATGAGGTACTTGCCATCTGGGGCTTTCACGAAAACGGCATCTGTTGTTCCATCCACAACAGCCCTCAGGAGGGTTTCCGCACGCCCTGCGGCCATGACCTCACGGCGGACAACAACGTAGATGAGCCCAGCCGAAAGGGCGACAAAAACAGCTCCCTTGCCAATCGCAATCAACCAGTTTGACTCGATCAGATGAAGGCTGAAGAGTGCAAGATCACTGAAACAAATCCAGGCTAGACCAAAATACAGGTAGATCACTGCAACGCGGAGGGGCATCAAACGCCGGCTGGTGTTCGCAGGAGTGGATTGGTTCATTCGGGACCGGCCTCGCTGAGAGAATACGGGGCGGGCAGGTGTTACTCTGAAGGGTTGGTTGGTGAATCGGAATCGTAGAAAATTTGCAGCTCTTTGTCAGTAAGATGTTGCACAAACTCGCAGCCGATTCGCCACTGCGGTCCCACAAGAATCCGGCTGGTGACCCGAGCCTCGAACCTCGGACCCAACGGATTGTATGCAGGGGTAACCGTGAGATAGGACTCAACCACGAAAACAGTGTCAGAGAACAACCCAAAACCGCCCTTCGATAAATCGACGACCTCTCCAACGATGGGCGATTCATGCTGGCGCCACGTCAACAGGCGAACCGCGACCTTGACCGGTAAGCGAGGAAATTGTCGCCGTTCATCCGTCTGATGTGATTTGACTTCGAGCGCATCCAACCGCGCTTTCACCGCCGCCAACTCTGACTGTAGAGACAGCACTATAGCAGGTAAATCAGGAGTGGTGACTGGAGAAATGGAGTCGTTGGATTGGTTCGTGGCGGCCATCGAAGTCTGCCATTATTTTATAATTGATAGACAGTAAAAATAAACCATCAGTATTATTTTGAGTATAGAATGCATTATGAGCGGAGTCAAGACGATAATAATCTGCCAATAATCATCACATTGAAGAGTTGAGGATTCCCTTCTCTTGAGCACGCCTGCGGGTGATACTCAGAATCGTACTCCTTCTGTCCGAGAGTTGGAAGATATGAGATTTTCCACAGTTCACCCCGAAGGGATATATCATGCCTGATTCTGGTTCTCAGCCTCCGAGGGTGTGGAGAACGAAACAGGCATCTACACATGCCAATCCGGCACCGGCCAATCCTCCACTGACGTTGCTCCCCACCCCGACCAGCTCGGAGTACGATGCGGCCAAGGCACGCATCCACACTCACCTCGTCGACACAATGAACATGTCGGCGATCACCCAACTTCCCGTCGATCAACGCCGCACCGACTTAAGGGGAACTGTGAGGAGGGCAGTCGAGTCGGACCCCCTCGCACCCGTCGGGGACCACAGTCGACTCACGGAGGAGTTGCTCGATGACTTGTTGGGCCTTGGCCCGCTGGAGCCACTTCTCCGTGATCCCAGTGTCAGCGACATCCTCGTGAACGGACCGTTCAAGGTCTATGTTGAACGGAAAGGGCGTCTGGAGTTAACGTCTGTCCGTTTTCGGGACTCCTCTCATGTCATGCAGATTCTCGACCGAATTGTATCGCACGTTGGTCGACGGGTCGATGAGACTTCACCGATGGTTGACGCACGGTTGCAGGATGGCTCGCGCGTGAACGCCGTGATTGCCCCGTTAGCCCTTCGTGGTCCATCCATCAGCATCCGACGATTTGGGACCAAGCCACTCATGATGGAGGATCTTCTCCACTTCCGCGCACTCACTCCAGAGATGGCCCACTTCCTCGAAGCCGCGGTTAAGTCACGACTCAATGCTGTCATCAGCGGTGGAACCGGGAGCGGGAAGACCACCCTACTGAACTCGCTCTCCCGGTACATCCCAGACTACGAGCGAATCGTAACCATCGAGGACGCAGCAGAGCTTCAACTACAGCAGGAGCACGTTGTCCCGTTAGAAACGCGGCCACCAAACATCGAAGGGAAAGGGCAAGTGACCACCAGGGATATGGTTCGGAATTGCCTTCGGATGCGCCCGGATCGCATTATCGTGGGAGAGTGTCGCGGTGGCGAGGCGTTTGACATGCTTCAGGCGATGAACACGGGGCACGATGGGAGCTTGACCACCCTCCACGCGAATAGCCCACGAGACACGATATCCCGGCTCGAGACCATGATGCTCATGGCCGGATACGACCTACCGATGAAGGCAATGCGGCAGCAGATCGCATCTGCGATTCAGCTTTTAGTCCAGTCAAACCGGCTCCAGGGCGGCGTGCGACGGATCACTTCGATTACTGAGGTCGTCGGTCTGGAAGGCGATACTGTGGTTCTGCAAGATATCTTCACATATCACCAAATTGGAACCCTTCCCGATGGCAAAGCACACGGTCAATTCAAGGCGACTGGCGTCAGGCCAAAGTGTATGTCCCGGTTAGCATCACGAGACGTGCATTTTCCGATGGATTTCTTCGCCGAACGGATTTTGATGTCGGATTCCGACCTGTGAGCGTCATTTTCCGAGCCACCGCGTGAACGCCGATCGTGACAGGGCAGGAAGGGTAGGTGGGCCAAAAATGCCCGTGGCCAGTCTGTCGAAATCGTAAAGACTCGGTGACGCCTGAGCATCGGCGTGAAGTGGCACGCCAGCGTCTCCAACGGCCTGGAAAGCGCGCTGGTCTTCGGCCACTGTCCACACGTGATCGACCCCCAACGCTCCGCAGAGTTTAGTCGGATCCAATCCCTCACGCTTCACGAATTTGTCGATGACCACACGGACTGGGCCCGCTCCTCGCAGTTGCGTGATCGCCTCTTTCACAACCCTCAGGGTCTGTAATCCTGGGATCGATAAATCTGACACAAGCAAGACTTCGTCGCTACGCGATATAATTCTCATGCACGTATCGTCGAACGTATATGGAATATCGAGGAGAACGACATCAGCAAAGTGACGACTGGCATCGATAACCGCATCGACACGGTCAGCGAATAATGTGCGAGCCGGGAAGCTTGGAGGCGGTGCAGAGAGGAGTTTCACCCGTTCCGCAATCGGGGTCAGGGCGTTCTGAACCATCTCGGGATTGGGCGACGCAGCACCATGATAGAGGTCATTCGTCGATCGAGGAGCACCAATATTAAGGTAGGCTGCGAGTTGACCGAATACTGTCGCAGGTTCCGCGAGGATGCAAACCATACCCCATCGCACTGCCAGTTCAAATCCGAGATTCAACAACAGCGTCGTAGCTCCAGCCCCACCCACCACACCGCACACCGTGATCACATGCGCCAGTGGCGGAACTCTCCCGAACTGTCGAGCGATACGTTCGAGCGCTGCTGTGAGATCACCGGGTGGCCAGGGAACGGGTACGAGTTGAGTCGCACCCGCTCGGTTCATTCGATACAGCATGGCCTCCTCTGCTCCCCCCTCAACGAGACCGATCACGGGTTGGCCTGGAAAGGCCTCCGACAGCAGTTTCAGGTGTGAGAGGTCCGCCTCCTCTCGAAGCCGGAACAGAAAGACAGCAGTGGCGCTCCCCTTGGGTCGTCCCGCACGCGCCGCTCGCAGGTCCGGGTATCGGCTCACGATCTTCGCCGCGCAATTGACTAGGCTTGAATCAAGATCTTGGAGGCCTTCGGATGGTCCGACCAAAACGATGGGGTAAGGATACATGACGCCACATTGCGAGGTGGAGTGACAAAAAATAAGTATACTCCCAGGCGGAGGTTCGCACCTCCCGAGCCATGCGAAAAGCGTTTAACTTTTGCCAGGCTGAATGTGGTTCTGCCGTTCGCGTCCGGTGCACGGTCTTCTTGTCGCGTGGCATAATCTCGGGGTATTCTCCACTCGGATTGAGTTCGGCTGCGACCCCGCTTCCGACGACTTGAGAAAGAGATGTTCACCTTCCCCCACCAATCCCAGCCAGGCACTTGCCATCACCACAACCACTCCTTTCAACATCGCGTGTGATAGCTATAAGTCCTGTTCAGAAGGGACGTTGATTCAGCCTTTGAAGAGGCGACAGGATGTTACCCAAGAACGTATTCGATCGTTTCGTCCAGAGGTGCCCAGCGGCAGTACTGGTCAGGGCAACGCTTGAGAACCTGCTGCGTCCTGAGCGTCTCAACCAGATCTTCGAGGACACCGCCCAGCGGCAGTACCTCAAGACCCTGATGTTCTCCGATCTCGTCGCGTTGATGTCCGCTGTCGCAACCAGGACGCACCAATCTGTCCACGCCGCATATCTGTACGCCAAGGAAACACTCGGAGTCTCTTCCACTGCCTTGTATGGAAAACTCAACCGTCTCGAACCCGACATCTCGACCGCATTGGTCGGCCAAACGGCTGCGGATGCGGCAGTGGTGATCTATCGGGAAAGATGGACGATCGAGGGTGCCTTCCAGACGCTGACGGACGTCCTTCGTTGTGAGATGGAGACGTTGGGTTACCCGAAGGCGGCCCTGTTCTCGTTGTCGATCGCGGTGCTGGCGTTCAACACGTATGCGGTGGTGAAGGCGGCGTTGCGATCGGTTCATGGTGTTGAGAAAGTCGATGACGAAGTGTCAGACTA
>PNLP01000131.1 GCA_013823135.1 Planctomycetaceae bacterium | reverse complement strand
CGCACCTCGACCACGACCCGGCACAGCTTGTCCACTCCGCCTCGCGGGCCGTTCGTGTCGATCAGGTGAACGGTCACCCACCCGATGCGATCCCCGAACCGGCCGAGTGCGAACATCAACCGCCGTTCCACACGCTTTCGGATGGCTTCGTTGAGCGACAGACCCTGACCATGAACGTCGAGTAACATGCCCTGCCCTCCCCGGAAGAAACCCGCATTCGTCTTCGCCACAGCAATTCATACACCCTCGGACGGATGGCCTATCAATCGATAAATTGGCGTTGTCACCCCGAGAAAACCGATGAGAGGGCGGGTCGATGGACTGGCTGAATTACCACCACCTTCACTATTTTTGGGTGGTCGCCAGGGAGGGCAGCGTGACGCGTGCGTGCGAGATCCTGCACCTCTCCCAGCCGACCATCAGCGGCCAGATCCGGGAGTTGGAAAAGGCGATGAAAGCCCCCCTGTTCGCCAAGAGTGGCCGGGGGCTGACTCTGACGGAGACCGGGCGTGCGGTGTTCCGATACGCGGACGACATCTTCGCCCTCGGTCGAGAATTGATGGATGTGGTGAGCGGGCGTCCGGTCGGCCAGCCGGTGCGGCTGCGGGTCGGGGTGGTAGATGTCCTGCCGAAGCTGATCGCTCACATGCTGCTGGAACCTGCCCTGCGGCTCCCCGAGCCGGTCAGGGTGGTGTGCGTGGAAGGGAAGTTGGACCGGCTGGCGGCCGAGTTGATGATCCACAACCTGGACGTGGTGCTGTCTGACACTCCACTCCCGCCGACCGTCAAGGCCAAGGTTTACACTCACCTGCTCGGCGAGAGCGGGGTCGTGGTCGTCGGGGTGGCGAAACTCGTCGAGACGTACAAGGCTGGGTTCCCGAAGTCTCTGGACGGAGCCCCGTTCCTGCTGCCGACTGAGGGGACGACCCTGCGCCGATCCCTGGACCAGTGGTTCGATGCACAAGGCATCCGGCCGACGATCCGTGCCGAGTTCGAGGACAGCGCGCTCCTGAAAACCTTTGGCAGGGCCGGAGAGGGTTTGTTCGCAATCCCCTCGGCCGTGGAGGAGGACATCCGGGATCACTACGGTGTGCGCGTGATCGGGGTTGCCCACGGAATGCGGGAGCGGTTTTACGCCATTTCTGTGGAGCGAAAGTTGAAGCACCCCGCCGTGGTTGCCATTTCAGAGACGGCCCGACGGAGCCTCACTCCCCTGAACGGAACCTGAACGATGGGCGACGGGTTTCCCGATGGGTCAACACCGAGTTATCGATTTGACCACAGGAGCGACGACTTGAAGAATGAAGACATCTACACGCGGATGTCGGCTCTCCAGGGAGATCACTCATGCCCTCGCCCCTCAACTTGCCGGAGGCCGGCTCCACCTGTCGGCGCGGCACCGAACGGGTTTTGAACGATCGGCCGGCCGTACGGATTGGGGTCGGTGCCGATGGCTCCTTCTGCACCTCCGAACCCCACCGCAGGGATTGGCCACAAATCCCAGGCTACGAAGTGCTTAGTGAACTGGGCAGAGGGGGGATGGCAATCGTTTACCTGGCACTGCAACTGGGCTTGAACCGACCGGTTGCCCTCAAAGTGCTGCTGGCTGGCGACCAAGCCAGCGGGCCCGAACGGCTACGGTTGAGGTGGGAAGCCGAGGCAGTGGCCGCGCTCCAGCACCCGAACGTGATTCAGATCCACGAGATCGGCGAGCACAATGGCTCCGTTTATCTGTCCCTGGAGTATTCCACTGGCGGTTCCCTGGACCAGCGGATCGAGCGTCACCCGCTCCCGCCCGGTGAGGCCGCCACGCTGGTCCAGGGTATCGCCGCGGGTGTGCAAGCGGCCCACGAGGCAGGGATCGTCCACCGGGACTTGAAGCCTGGGAATGTCTTGCTCGCCGAAGACGGAACGCCAAAGGTCACCGACTTCGGACTGGCACAGCAACCAGCCCACACCCTGCGGTTGACCCACTCCGGGGCCGTCGTCGGAACACCGAGCTACATGGCCCCCGAACAGGTTTTGCCCGAGCCGGAGCGGATCGGCCCGGCGACCGACGTGTACGGACTCGGCTGCATTCTCTACGAGTGCCTGACGGGACGGCCGCCGTTCGCCGCCCCGACCACTCTGGAAACGATGCGGCAGGTGGTCGATGTTGAGGTCGTTCCCGTCCGCCGGCTCCAGGCCGGGGTTCCCCGAGATCTGGAGACGATCTGCTTGAAGTGCCTGGAGAAGGACCCTGGCAAGCGATACCCCACGGCTCGCATGCTGGCCGATGACCTTGCCCGGTTTCGCACTGGTGAGCCGATTCAGGCGCGGCCGAGCGGGCCAGTCGAGCGGGCCTGGCGGTGGGCACGGCGGAACCCGGTCGTCCCGCTCTTGGCCCTTACCCTTGTGTTGATGACCCTATCCGTTGCCGGGCTCATGGCGTGGAGCACCTATCACGTTTACCAGGTTACCGGTCACCTCCGCGAGCGGGAACTGTATCTGCACGGGTTGCGGGGGACTCTGCTGCGCCTCGACGAGGCCCAGGCCCGGTACGTTGAACTGGCGGCTGCCACCGGGGACCCGGCATGGGGGTCCCGCCACTCCGATACCGTGGCGGAAGCGGATCGACAGAGGGCAGACGCCGCCCTGATGGCGCCCGAAGCGACCGGAGCGGCCAGCCTGTTAGCCGCAGCTGAACGTGTGACGGCCCGCGACCAGCGGGCGCTCGATCTGGTCCGCAGTGGGAGGGCCGCGGACGCCTGGAAAAGCCTTCAGTCAGGCGACTACCGTCGCACTCACGAGGATTACATAGCCGCCGTCGGCCAGTTCGCGGACCGGGTGGACGAGTGTGCCGACGCCGAACTACTGCAGATCCGGTATGAGGCCTTCTTGGCACTTGCGTCCGCAACCGCGGTGGCCGGGCTAATCGGATCCGCCGCGGTAGGCGTCTGGGTGGTGTACCTCCGCCGGGGGCGCCGATCACCCACCTGAGCCGGATGCGTAAGGCGGTTCACGGGAACGCCCCGAAGTATGCCGGCAAGAATGTGATCAACCTGACAGTCGTGATCGGGAGCGCCGTGATGATGCTCCGGCACCTCGGCGAACTCGAAGCCGCGGCGCTGGTGGAGAACGCGCTGCTCGTTACGCTGGAAGAAGGCAAGGTGCGGACCGGCGACGTGGTCGGCTACGACAGTGGCCGTGCCGATAGCACGCGTGCGTTCACTGACGAGATCATCGCCAACCTGGGGCGTACCCCGCGAACGGTACGAACCCGTGAGTACCGAGCGCTACACGTCCCCGCGTTCGCGGTCGACCCGGTGTCAGTGCGTCCGAAGGCACGCCGCGTAATCGGGGGCGACGTGTTCGTCGAGTCGGGTCAACCCCCGGCCGTTCTGGGGGAGACGTTGGAGGTGCTCACAGCCGGTTCGCCGCTCAAGCTAAAGATGATTTCCAACCGCGGGACGCAGGTGTACCCGGACCGGGGCGCGATGGTCGACTGCGTGGACCACTACCGGTGCCGGTTCGTTCTCCGCGACCCGGCTGGCGAGGTCGGCGACGCGGCGCTGCTGGACCGACTCGCGCGGATCGCGGGCAAGTACCGGTGGGTTCACGTCGAGAAATTGCAGGAGTTCGATGGGCAACCGGGCTTCACAAGGACTCAGGGCGAAGACTGATACACTGCGGCGGGCGCTACCTGCATCCGCTACTTCATCTCCCCGGTCCGTAACATGGTTCTGGACGCGTTGCTCGTTGTCCCGTTCGGCATCGTGGCGCTGGCGGTCCTCGTGGAAGCTGCACTGACACTGGTCGCCGCAATCCATGGGGACCACTCGCCACACTCTTGAAACCGTCCCGGCCCGTCATTTTCACTTACCAGCGAGCCCTGCTTGGCCGATGCGACACCAAACCCGTTACCCGCTGAACACTCGCTGACGGACCCAGGCTCGCTCAGGGTGCTTGAGTACCTGACCGAGGTGGCGGGAGTTCCGTTCGAACCTGTACGAGCGGCCCAGGCCGTGCGTGCCGCGGCCCGCGAGATCCCGCCGACACTGGCCCGCGCCGCCCGCCTCCGGCTCTCCCAGGCGGCCGGAGCGCTTGGCGTACAACTCACTTCACGCCAGATGTCGGTGCGAGAAGCACTCACGTTCGTAAGCCAGGATACGCCGCTCGCGGTGTTCACCGTCACAGCCGACGGATCCGCTCGGTGGTTCGTGCTCGTGGAGGCGAGAAAGGATTCAGGGCGGCTCACCAACCTCGGCGCGACCGGCGTCGGCGGGTGGCAGTCAGCCGCCGACCTCGCTGCCGTTCTGGGAGCCGACGGCCCAGACGCGGTCCTCGAATGGTTACTCGCTCGTCCCGCCGCGCCGATGGCCGCCGCCGCGCGGCCCGCACCTGCCAGCCACGAACACGGGCACAGCGTTCACCACGCCCATCACATGCCGCCGTTCCGCAGACTGCTCGGGCTACTCCGCCCGGAACACGCTGATCTGTGGCTCGTACTGCTGTTCGCCATCGGGGTCGGGGCGTTCACGCTCGCCACCCCGGTAGTCGCGATGGCGGTGGTGAACACCGTCGCGCTCGGCACGCTCGTCCAGCAACTCGTGGTGTTGTGCGTCGCACTGTTCGTCGCACTGGCCGTGGCCGCGGGATTGACGTTCCTCCAGGGCGTGGTGGTCGAATTCATCCAGCGGCGGGTGTTCGTGCGGGTCGCGGAGGACCTCGCGTACCGGCTGCCGCGGGTCGATCTGAAGGCGTTCGATCGTCAGAACGGGCCGGAACTGGTGAACCGATTCTTTGACGTGCTGACGGTGCAGAAGGCTGCCGCCACCCTCCTCCTTGACGGCATTACCATCGCACTCCAGGCGATGATCGGCCTCGTGCTCCTCGGCTTCTACCACCAGTACCTACTCGGGTTCGACCTGTTTCTGATCGCATCGCTCGTACTCCTGTTCGCGGTCCTTGGCCGGGGGGCAGTGCGATCGGCGGTACGCGAGTCGATCGCCAAGTACGCGGTCGCGGGGTGGATGCAGGAGGTGGCCCGGCACCCGGTCGCGTTCAAGACCGCTGGTGGGCCGGGGCTTGCCCTGGAGCGGACCGACACGCTCACCCGCGAGTACCTGATCGCCCGGTCCGCGCACTTCCGCGTGCTGATGCGACAGACCGCGTTCGCGCTGATGCTCCAGGTTGTCGCGAACGTCTCGCTTCTGGCGCTCGGCGGGATCCTGGTCGGGCGCGGCGAACTAACGCTCGGCGAACTGGTGGCCGCCGAGATCGTCGTCACACTGGTGGTGGCAACGTTCGCGAAACTGGGCAAGCAACTGGAAGCGTATTACGACCTGCTGGCGGCTGTGGACAAGCTCGGGCACCTACTCGACCTGCCCCTGGAGCGGGAGGACGGGGAGCGGCACCGAGCACACACCGGCGGGGCCGCGGTCGCGGTGCGAGACGTGTCGTTCACCTACGACGGGCAGCACGCCCCGACGCTGTCCGGGCTGACGCTGGAGTTGAAACCGGGCGAACGGGTTGCGCTCATGGGGCCGAACGGGGCGGGTAAGAGCACGCTCGCGGACCTGCTGTTCGGGCTCCGGCTCGCGGACCACGGGTGGGTCGAGATCGACGGGGCCGACCTACGCACCCTGCAACTCGACACCCTCCGCGAGCACGTCGCGCTGGTCAAGGGCATCGAGATGATCGAGGGGACGGTGCTGGAGAACGTCCGTATGGGGCGTGACGGCATCACCGCCGCCGACGTGCGGGAGTCTCTCCGCGAGGTCGGCCTGCTCGACACGATTCTGGGTTTGCCAGACGGGCTCGACACGCCGCTGTGGACTGGCGGGTCGCCGCTGTCGCTCGGGCAGGCGAACCGGCTCATGCTGGCGCGGGCCATCGTTGGCCAACCGCGACTGTTAATTCTCGACGAGGCACTCGATCATATGGACACCGACATCCGAGATACTGTTCTCCCCGCTGTTCTCGGCCCTGCCTCGCGGTGGACTCTGCTCGTCGTCACCCACTCGGAGGAAGCGGCGAGTCTGTGCGACCGCGTGATCCGGTTGGACCGTTTGGCTGGGGAGACCCACTGATGCAGACGCTTGCTCCCACGCGATCCCCGATGCCCTCGATGCAACTCGCCCGAACCCCGCGGCTTGCCCGCCGCATGGCGTGGGGATTGCTCGTCCTGCTGCTCCTGCTGGTGCCCGCACTCGGGTTCGCACCTTGGACGCAAACAGCTCATGGCACCGGTCGCGCGATCGCCTTCAACCCGGTTCAACGCCCGCAGTTTGTTGTCTCCCCGATTGAAGGGCGGGTGAAGAAATGGCACGTGGTTGAGGGCACGAAGGTAACCGCCGGGCAACTCCTCGTCGAACTGGTGGACAACGACCCGCTGATTCTGGAGCGATTAAGGGAGCAGGAAACGCTCGCGCTGCTGCGATTGACCCTGGCTGAGGGCCGCGTGAACGACCACGACCGACGACTCGAGTTCATCAAAGGCGAGCGAGAAGTGCTCATCGCCGAAGCAGGGTTCCGCGTCGAACAAAACGAAGCTCAGGTCCTGGTCGTTCGACAGGAACTGGAGCGCGCCAGGTTCGACCTGAAGCGCGAGGAACAGGCGTATGAACGCCTGAATCGACTCTCCACGAGTAAGGTCGGTGAGGTGGTGCCCAAGGATCAGGTAGAGGAAGCAGAGCGGAAACGGGATCTGGCCAAAGCCCAGGTGCCACTTGTTGAGGCAAGAATCAAACTCGCTGAGAAGACGCTCGACGGAGCAAGGGCGCAGAAGGATGCCACAGATAAGCGGACGAATGCGGTCATTCAAACAGAAGAGGCGGCGATCAAGTCGGCCCAGAGTGAGCAGGCATCCGTCCGGCAACAGTTCAACACGATCAAGACACAACTGGAGCGGCAGGAGAACCAGCGTATCTACGCCGCGACTGACGGCACGATCTTCCGGGTGCTGGCAAACGCCGATGCGGGTGGTCAACTCGTCCGACCCGGGGAGCGGCTGGCGGTTTTGGTGCCTGACATCAAAGCAGTGGTAAAGCATGATCAGGATGACGCGAATATCGCAATCGCTGGGGGGCCAGCCTTGGCCTCTTCATCTGCCTTGACCATCAATGGGCACCCCGGTATCGTCGCCGAACTTTCCATAGATGGTAATGATCTGCCGCTGGTTCGGGTCGGTGATCGCGTGCTGCTCCAGTTCGAGGGGTGGGCAGCAGTGCAATTCGCCGCTTATCCCGAAGCAGCGTCAGGTACGTTTGAAGGCCGCGTGTACCTCGTTGACCCGACGGCCGATGGGCAGGGGAGGTTTCGCATCCTCGTTGAGCCGGCACCGGGGTGGGTATGGCCGGACGAGGCATTGCTACGCCAGGGGGTCCGGGCGCAGGGGTGGGTGATCCTCGGCGAGGTGCGGTTGGGCTACGAGTTGTGGCGTCTGCTGAACGGCTTCCCACCCGCTCGCGAAGTGAAGCCCAAGGAGCCACGCCAATCCCTGGGTCCCGTCGATCGAAAGTAACGATTCGGAGAGCTCATGATTCGTCGGCCACGGAGGGCCTGGGGATTTGCATGCGGGTGGATAACCGCATTCGTGGCCGTGCCGGGATGTGCGACGCAATCCCCACTTCCGGCCGGTGCGAACGTCCGTGCCCCAATCTCGCCCCCCCAGTTGCCGCCGCCTTCGCCGATTGCCGAGCTTCCGGCTCCGCCAACACCTGAAGCGAAACCGACAGCCACACTCCGCCCGGGTTCGGCCCCGAACTCGCCACTTGCGCTCCGAGAGGTTCTGGAAAGCGTTGAGGCCGCGTTTCCGTTACTGTACGCCATCGAGCAGGAACGTCAGATTGCCTCAGGACAGCGTCTCGCGGCAGAGGGGCAGTTCGATCCTGTCGTCCGTGCCCGTGGGATGGATCAGTCGGGCAGTTTCTCCAACGGCCAGTTCGACACGGTCGTCGAGCAGGCGATGCCGTTTGGAGGTGTCTCCACGTTCGCCGGGTGGCGATTGGGAATGGGCAACTTCCCCGTCTATTACGGTGAACGCAAGACCGGTGAGGGTGGCGAATTCCGAACCGGGGTAAACGTTCCGCTGCTCCAGAACCGCGAGATTGACCCTCGCCGTGCGCGGTTACGGGCCGCGCAAATTGCCGAACAACTGGCTGATCCAACGGTCCGCCGCGCCCGCCTCGACTACTTCCGAGCCGCTTCTCAGGCATATTGGAACTGGCAAGCCGCTGGGGCGCAATATCGCGTTGTGCAAGACTTGCTCCGGCTCGCCCGCGAACGGCAGGCGTTACTCGACGAGCGGCGTAAGCAAGGGTTGGTGGGCGAGGCTGTGCCGGTGCTGAACCAACGGTTGATCGCTGGCCGTGAGGAAGCCCTGCTCGCCGCAGACCGCCTGTTGCAGCAAGCCGCAGTCCGCCTCTCGCTGTATACCCGCGACTCGGCGGGCAACCCGGTGGTGCCCCCGGCCGAATGGCTGCTGCCGGGGTTCGCCGAGTTGGCACCCCCCTCGCCCGATGCGGCACAACTCCAGTCCGATGTGACTGCGGCACTGTCCCGCAGGCCGGAGTTGGTACGGTTTCAGCTGGAGAAGGAGCGGCGGGCTGTTGAGTTGAAGCTCGCGACGAACCAACTCTCGCCAGCATTGAACACCTACGCCCAGGTGGCACAAGACACAGGCGCCGGTAAGAAGACGTTCACGGGCACCGGGTCGTTCGCTTTCGACCGAACCACTGCCGAGGTAGGGGCAATGTTTGAGATGCCGCTGCCGTTTCGCAACGCCCGAGGTCTTACAAACACAGCCCGCGCGCAACTCGCTCAGTTACTCGCACAGGAGCGATTCGCCCGTGACGAGATTGCCGCGCAAGTTCAGGACGCGGTGTCGGAGTTGGTCCAGATGCACCGCCGCGTCGACAAAGCAAGAGAAGAACTGAAGTACGCGGTTCGCGTTCTGCAGCTCGAAACCGAGTCTTTCAAGGCGAGGCAGATCAGTCTGGTCGAGTTGAACCTACAGGAGATCGCGGCGGCAGAGGCACGGGCGAAGGTCGTAGGGGTACTTGGGTCATATTTCGGGGCGGTCGCCAATTACTTCGCAGTCCTGGGGTTTGCTGGCCCGACCGTCGGAGGAGCGGTACTTCCACGCGCGGACCCCGAGCCATCCATTCCCATGATGCCTCCACCACGAGAGCCAAATCCGTGAAGTCGTAAACTGGAGCGAGGGCCACTTTTCAATGAGTTTACTTCAACACTTGGTTCTCGATAACTAAAGGGAAAACTCCTGAGCGGTCCACAATAGTGGACCGCTCAGGTTCAATTGAATCGTGTTTGCGCCGATGCCATGACTAGGACGCTCGAAGGCGGTGGTGCGGACTCTTCTACTGTTCGAGGTCAATGTTTCCGGTCATCACTTCCAGACTATTCAACCCCAAGGAAGTGCTGATGAAAGCGTAGTTGCCAAGCGATGCAGGCTCTCAAGCCAGGTGACGGACGGTTGTGGTGGCTCCACCCACTCTTGTGATGCCTTCACCGTTTTAAACCGGACACAA
>PNLP01000130.1 GCA_013823135.1 Planctomycetaceae bacterium | reverse complement strand
GCCCACTCAATACTCAACAAGCCTGCGGCTCTGGATGATCACGAACAGATGGTGATGCAGACACACCCCGTGCTCGGAAGCGAATGGATGTTGGCGACAGCCGCCAAACGCCCCTACGAATTACCGGTGTTAACTCTGGCGAGTGAGATCATCCGGTCCCACCACGAACGCTGGGATGGTGCTGGATACCCAGATGGGTTAAGCGGCTCTCAGATACCTCTCGCTGCTCGTGTAGTGGGACTGGTGTCTGTGTACGATGCGCTGCGATCGCGTCGTCCTTATCGCCCAGCGTTCGCGCATGCTCGTGTGGTCCGGATGATGACGAGCGAAGCGGACGGTCAGTTTGACCCAACAGTCGTCGCAGCTTTCATCTCCGTGGCACCAAGGTTCGAGAAAATTCACCAGACAGGCCGTTCTTGAGTGGGTTAGCTGGGCGGCACTCCACGATGCGTGGTGGCAAAACGGATCAGTCGACAGATCAGTGAGATGCACGCGAAGGCGAGGAGTGTTGAAGTCCCAGTTCGGGACAAACCCTGGGTCGTGCCACCAAGATCATCACAGCAGTCCCCGCGTCGTCTGTCATGCATCCAAGACTTGACGCACCTTCTTGAGCAATACCAGCGGTGTGTATGGCTTTTGAAGGAAGGCGACTTCCGCTTGGAGAATGCCGTGGCGCACCACCGCATCATCGGTGTATCCACTGAGGAAAAGCACCTTCATATCTGTTAGTCGAGGACGCAGTCTCTCCGCCAATTCGCGACCACTCATTTCGGGCATTACAACGTCAGTCACCAGGATGTCGATCCGGCCAGTGTGGGTGCTCGCAACCCGCAACGCATCCATGCCATTCGCAGCTGGGAGCACGTTGTATCCTTGAGATTGCAAGGCAAACTGGGCGAGTTCTCGAACCGGATGTTCATCCTCAACCAGAAGTATTGTTTCAGTCGCGAAACCCATCTTCAACTGACCACGGACAACTGGCGCGGTGAGTTCATCCTCTACCGCTGGGAAGAAAATCTTAAACGTGGTTCCGACTCCAGGTTCGGAGTACACCCCGATCTGACCATTGCTCTGCTTGATGATTCCGTGGACCACAGATAAGCCCAAGCCAGTCCCTTTGCCGATGCCCTTCGTCGTATAGAAGGGCTCAAAGATACGAGCCTTGACTTCCGGCGGCATGCCCATGCCATTATCGGAGACAGCCAACAAGACACATCGACCGGGCCCCACATCAACATGTGTGTGAGCGTACTCTTCATCCAATTCCATGTTGTTCGTCTCGATTGTTAGCTTCCCGCCTCGCGGCATCGCATCACGTGCGTTGACGGCAAGATTCATGAGGATTTGTCCCAGTTGCCCGGGATCAACCTTGACCCGACTGATTCGAGGGTCGAGGACAGTTGTCAAGAGCACATCTTCTCCGATCAACCGACGTAACATACTTTTGGCTTCATTCACCACAGTGTTGATGTCCAACACCTTCGGTTCCAGAACTGTCTGCCGGCTAAACGAAAGAAGTTGACGGGTCAAACCAGCGGCCCTCTCACCCGCCTCACTGATGGCCTTGACGGATGAACGCATCGGGTTACTCGATGGCAGATTGTCCAGCAGAATCTCACTGTATCCCGAGATGACTGTGAGAATGTTGTTAAAATCGTGGGCAACGCCACCCGCAAGTTGGCCAATCGCCTCCATCTTCTGCGACTGCTGGACCTGCCTCTCGAGATTCCGCCGCTCGGTCACATCGGCCTGGACACCCACGAATTGAACCAGGCGTCCTTGCTCATCTCGCAATGGACTAATGAACAGAGCGTTCCAGAAAGTTGTCCCATCTTTTCGGTAGTTCAGGATTTCGACCGAACAGGGTTGGCCTGCGTGGATCGCTTTCCGAACTTGCTTGACCGTCTCGGCATCGGTTAGCGGTCCTTGGAGGAGTCTGCAGTTCCGACCCATGACTTCTTCGGCACGGTAGCCAGTCATTTGTTCAAATCCCTGGCTTGCGTAAATGATGGGATTGTCTGGCTGGTGAGGGTCGGTAATGAGGATACCTTGCGATGCGGCCCGAATGGCCCGGTCCCGTAATTGGAGGGCTTCGATCGTTGTTCGTAGTTCGCTTTCAGCCTGTTTACGCTCCGTCAAGTCTCGATCAACCTTGACAAACCCTCTGACTTGACCGGCAGTATCGAGCAACGCGGTCATCGTCCCATTGGCCCAAAAAACTGAGCCATCTTTGCGTACTCTCCATGCTTCATCAGACAATCGCCCTGTCGTGAGCGCCTCTGTCAATTCGGCGTGTGGTCGCCCGCGGACCACATCTTCAGAGGTGAAGAACAAGCTCCGGTTTTGCCCGAGAATCTCTTCGCTGGAATAGCCATAGATGCGTGCGGCCCCCTGGTTCCAGCTTGTGAGTCTGCCCTCAGAATCGAGAGTGTAAATCGCGTAATCCTTGATCGCTTCGATCATCAGGCGAAGCCGTTCTTCACTTGCTCGCCAACGCGCCTCCGATTCCCGCACGTTCTGCTCAGCCTGCTTCCGCACAATTACTTCCTGCTGCCATAAGATGATTTCGGTTTTCATCTCGTTGTTCAGGGTCTGCAACTGGATGTTGATCTGGTTCTGTTGTTCCCCTCGTTGCTTGAGATTGATGACATCGGTAACATCCTCAACCCGATGGATGATGTAAGCGATCTCGTTATCTGGCCCGAAGACAGGAGTATTGGTGGGGGTCCAGTATCGTTCCTCGAACCCAGCCCCCTCGGATTCGGGACGGGGGATATCGTACTTCTGCAGCGCCATTGCATCCGCCGCCCGGTTACGCTTGACTCGCTCGAGCGAATCGCTCAAGTTACGGACACCCGTTGCTGTTCGATCGTCTGGGTTGTCGGGGAACACTTCAAAGAGTCCTCGGCCTACGATCACCTCTCTCTTCGTCTTGGTTGCGCGTAAGTACGCTTCAGTGACGCCGACGATTTTGAAGTCGGTGGAGAGCACGAGGTAG
Organism: Planctomycetaceae bacterium; assembly: GCA_013823135.1. Classification (GTDB taxonomy): domain Bacteria; phylum Planctomycetota; class Planctomycetia; order Gemmatales; family Gemmataceae; genus Gemmata. Next base: position 6,548 of record PNLP01000130.1, on the reverse strand, counting down.
AGTCCCGGGGAAGACTCGAAAAGCAGTTTGAAATCAGGTTGGAGAAGTCTTTCTGGAGAGGATGCTTGTGCGCCCATGTAGTCCCCTCGATTGTGTTGGGTAGATCGCACTCCACAAAAATGAGATGCGAACAGGTATCTGATTCTAGCTGTGGTTAAATAGTTTTTCACGTCATTTCACGTGGTACTCAATTAACCATGTCCTCGTTCACCATGGATTTTCACAGGGGTGGTCAGCAGTACTGGGATATACCTGTCATCCGTACAGCTTTCGCCGACACTCGACCTCCGCGACAATCGCCGTTTGATCGCCCAAAACTGGAGGTACAATTCACATGCGTGCAGTGTTTTTGGCAGTGTGCATGGGAGGGCTGGCGATGACGGCAACAGAGACCGAGGCGGGCCAGGAGGAGAAAGTCCCTGAGAAATACAAGAGCATCCCGGAGAAGGTCACCATCAGGCGTTATTTCCCCAAGGAGATGAAGTTCCTTCCGAAACCGATCGAGAATGTGCAGTCTAAAAAGCTCGAGAAGGATGGAGTGACCCGGTTCAACATCGACGGCGCACTGGTCGGCGGAGTACCTGCCGTGGGGAGCGAGATCATCGAGAAGGATAAAGACGGAAAGGAAACGGTGTGGGTCGTGACAAAAGCCGGTACCAACATGAATGGCCCACACAGTTGCGTCGTTAGCAAGAAGGAAGATCCCAAGAAGGATTAGTTCAAGTCCCACAACCCGCCTTCGCCGTTCCACTCGCGGACGTGGTGAAGGCTGGTGTCATCAGGCAGCGTGGTGATCGGGTAGAAGGTCGCGTTCTTCGTGACCTGGTAATACCCGTCGTTTGCACCAGTCCCATCGGCATCGAAGAAGTAGATATTTGTGAAGCCCTGGGGCTTGAACAGGTAGTCCATCTTCAAGTCGAGCGTAAAACCTTCCCCTGTTGGATCGGGCTTTCGGAATGGCGTCATGCCGAGGAGCATGCATGTCCCCGGCTGCCGCCCGATGGGCGTGAACGACTCATTCAACGATCCGATCCACCCCTTCGTCCCAGTGGCCGGGATGCCGAACACTCTCTCCCGAAGTAAAGAGGTGTCCTTGTACACATCCAGAGGTAAACGCCGCCAGATCCAACTAAATCGTTCCTCGTTCTCCGGGAACCCGAGTCCGAAAGGTACGGGCTTGTTCGTCGGCCCGCCGCCGCCGTCCTTGGCGTATCGCATGATCCCGCCAGGTCGGCCAAGATATTGCGTGGCAACTTGAGTGTCAGCGCCCGAACCGCCCTCCTTGGTCATGTACCGCTCGTACTCGTAGGTGATTGCGTCATCGTCCGCGAGATCGAAATCCACCATCTCGTACTGGACCTTGATCTCGGCGCGATCGAAGAGAGGTGCACCGTAATCGTCGATCTCTCCCGTGTAACGCCAGCCCCGCGTATCCACAATTTTCGTGGCGATCCACCCACTGTACGCGGGGTGTGGATGCCGCTGAGGCATGATCCGACTGATCTTGGTGAGTCCATCGCCCGAGTCGGTGTACACGATGGGCATATCGCCGACCATGTACTTCCACACGTCGAACCGATCGGTGTAGTTGCAACTCCACCAGCGTGTGGCACTCGACCCGTCCGGCCCGAGTTCTTCAACGAGATGATCGCCATCACGAACGCCACGGGTCCGGAGATTCCACGACGCAATCTCCTCGGGCGAGTAAGGCCGGAGTTTCCCGGTGTCAGGATCGAACGGCATATTATCGATCCCTCAGAATGGGGAATGCGGCTCTTGCTTCCGGCGTGGCGCCCCGCTCCAGAGCAGCAATCGCCCGATCAAATCGCTCGAGGATCTTCATCTCGAATGGCGACTGATTCGCCGCTGCCAGTGTGGCGTTACGCCCGACATCACCCAGGCCGGTGTAACTCGCCTTTGATCCCAGGCTCATTCGCAATTCGCGAAGCGTATCGCGCATCCCGCTCCCAAACGCCCCAGCACCGCCGATGGGGTTACCATTCGCGTCGATCTTCGTGATGCTGCCATCAGCGTTTCGGCGGACGCCAGTGCTGCGAACGGTCTGCTCACCGCTCCCGCCAAGCAACACCTCGATCCGCTTGACGGCCCCGTCCGCGATTCCGAGCGGATCGACAACTCCTTTCGCTGATCGCCATGCGGCCGAGGTGATGTCTTTGGCCCCACCCATGAGGTCCCCCGCGAGCAATTTGTCGAGACCCTTGTCGAGCTTGCTGAACGCAGTGAGTGGGCCGCGAGACTCATCTCCGTCCTTCCCGCCAGACTTCTTCGCGACCCACTCCATTGCATCAGCGAGTTTGCCGAACAGGCCGACCATAGCCTCACCCGCAGGTATCAGTTCGCTCAGCACGAAGCGATCGAACTTATCAAGATTCGGTAAGAGCCTGGCCCAGATCACGTCACTGATGCCGATCAGAGCCGCGGAGGCAACGGTGACTGCGGGCAACAGAATTGGCCCGATCGTGGCTGCCAGAACCTTGGTTGCGGTGCCAAGAACGTTCATCCCAGACGCCTGTGAATCGACCGCGCTGTGCAAGAGGTTCAATGGCCCGATCACCATCGCGAATCGGTTCGCGAGCAGGTTCGACGCGGAGTTGAGTGCTTTGACTCCGCTCTGTGCGGCTGCGGATCTTGTGACCTGGTTGTCCTGTGCGAAGTTGATCGCTGCCTTGGCACTCTCGGCGGCGCGAGTGGCGAAGGTTGGTGATTGCTGTTGCGTTGGCAACTGGTACGGATTCCAGCTGGTGCCCAACGCAGCCCGCTTCATGGCGTCTGCGAGTGAGGAGGCGTTCTCGCGGGCCACGACGGATCGCCCGGCGTTCGATGCGATCGCCTGGGGCAAATCGGCGATCGCCCGGCGGATGAGTTCGAGGGCGACGAGTTGAGCACGCTCGGCCTGAGTGCCGGCCCCAGCGAGTGCTGCGTCGAGATCAAGTGCCACGGCGGTTTCCCTTTCGGCCCTTCTTGCCCTTCTTCGCCTCGGCTGCCTTCAGCTTGTCCAGTTCTTTCGCCCACAGTTCAGCGATCCGTTCGAGGCTCGTGATACCGAGCATGTACATTCGCCGTTCAAACAACTCCCTCTGGCTGGGAGACTTTTCGGGGTCAGGTGGCGTTAGCTTGGGGTAGCCGTCTGGCCCTCGCTCGATGGCGAAGAGGAGTGTGAGTTGATCGGCGGAGAGGCTTCCGATGTACCAGATTTCGTGGCCAAAGGGTGGGTTGCAGAGTCCGATGACGAGTCGGCGTCTGGCCTCAAGAAATCCTCGGGCAACCCCAGAGTCACGAGGGCTGCCCGCATCACAAAAGGGTCGGTGGTGAGCCTCGATACCAGAACGGCGGCGATCTGCTTCTGGTGCTGATCCACGAATCGTTTCGCCGTCGCCTCGTTGATCCCTTGGTCGCGGAGAATGAGCGAGACCGCTTTGATGATCCCTGCCTTGTTCTGCAGAGCCTTGACACAAAGTTCCGAACCGAATTCGTAATCTCCGACAGCGATGGCGTCGTTTACATCCTTGTCGAGGTGCCGCCGTCGTTCATCATCGAGTTCGGTGGCTCGACCGATGCCATCCCGTGCTCGCTGCTCAAGCCACCGCTGGAAGATTCCCTCCTCGATGCCGTTGAGCTGACGAAGCTGGTAGGTTTTACCTTCGAACTCCAGTTCGGTCGGGGAGTTGAACAGGTCTGCCCAGGTCGACATGGGTCGCACCGTAATTGGTCAGGAGGGGATCGGAGCGGTCACGACGTAGGGAGCGTCGCCGCCCCCTGAGACGGCCGTGATGGTCCGGGTGGGGTTGCCGTCTCCCATGACCTTCACCCGATCACCCACCTCGGGAGCGAACGAGATAGCATCGGCCGCGATTGTGAAATCCGCGGACTCCCCATCGGTGGTCGCTTCAACTCCGCTGTGGGACTTCCCCTTTTGAACCGCACCTGACGTGGTCTGGCGGGTGACCGTGAGTGTCGCTGCTGGCATGTGTGGGCCTCACTTAACTGGGATCGTTGCAGGAGTAAGGACCTTTACTCCGGATGGTGGCGGTTACCTCAACACGGCCCTTGGTCTCGCCCCCCTGCGTGCTGGTGAAGACTTTGCAAAGAGGGAAGACAAACGCGGGCAGTGTGTCATCTTTGTCGCGATACAACTTGAGATTGGTGATGAGGGTACCCCGCCGAATGGCAACGTACTCGCCCGTGACGGTGTCCATGAAGCAACGAAGTTCGATCGTTGCTCCCCAGAGTCCGTCGTCGGGGTTCTCGTACCCCTCGTCTTCCCCCGTCTCACCTTCGAGTTCTGCGGCCTTCTCTGTCACCGACCACGCCTGGTTGCCGGGGATAAACACCGGGCTCACGTCGCCGATCTTGGCTTCGATGAGTTTTGCGGAGATCATGGCCGGTCCTCTTGCACGCTGATCGTGAACACCTGAACCGAATAGTTCAGATCCTTATTCAGGGCATTGGTGTTAAACGGTGCCCGGCCACCATAGCTCGACGAGTCAAAGCCAGTCACGCTCGTGAAGCAACTTTTCTTGTCGATCGTGTTCCGAATGACAATCCGTCGATCTCGCAACGTCGTATCGTCGCCGAGGAGTTTGCCACCGGCGGTGATGTAGACCACGGCGACGGGGTAACTGACGAGGTACTTGCGGGCGGTGAGATACTCGACGTTACCTTCTTCACCCACGACGACAACGACCGCGGGGGGCTCTTTCCCACTGGGCAGACTCGGAGTCTTGCGTCGAGCAACGGGCATGTCGTCCGCGCCAGGGTCAGCCGAGACTTTCCAGCCCAGTGCAGAGAGGGCAGAAACGATCGCATCGCCGATCTGGTTAGCCGCACTCACCGGCTCACCTCTTCCTCACGCAGTCCGGGCACAGATACAGGGTCCCGAAACCGCCCGTCGTCACGTCCTCGATCTCCCAGACCACGCCGTCGGCGTCGATCACCCGATCCCGAGCCTTGGGCGCGAACGTGAGTTGCGTTCCCTTGACGAGTGTGAAGCTGCTGGAAGTTGCTCCGATCTCGCCATCTCCCACGCCCACGGTCTCGGTTCGCGGGAACCGCTGCATCGCAGTCACACCCGTTGCCGTCGCGGTGACGTTGGTCCCTTCTGTCAGGTCCGGGTCGATCTGTTGCACAACAACCAGATCGAGACCGTCCATCACAACGGCATAGTCGGCACCAGGGTTCACGGGCCGGGTCGACATCACCGGTACTCGCTAATTTGCCAGGTGCCTGCGGTCTGCGGGATCAGGGTGTTGAGTTCCTTGATCTGGTCGACCAGATGCCGGCGGTACCCGTTCCAGTCGAAGCTCTGACCCGTGCTGGCGTCGGTGTAGGTCATCCTCGCCCGTTGATCGAGTGGGAGCGTATCCATTTCACTCAACCGCTGCGCCGCCTGGTCGCGGGAGATCGTCAGGTAAGCGGCCGCGTCAGCCATCACCCACTCTCACCTTCTGCCCCAGCCGCTTCGGGCTCAGCGGGCGTTTCGGGCTCTGCGGGTTCTTCGATCGCCGCTTCATTCGGTTCGGCCCCCTCGGTGGCCTCAATCGTGGCCCTCGGCTCACTTGCCTCGGCTTCTTCCACCTTGGCCTTCTTGCCACGCTTCACGGTGGCGGGTTTCTTGGCAGGCCGCTTATCGGCCTGGGCGTCGGCCTTCTCGATTGGCTTGAGCCCAATCGTGTCGCCGTCGCCCACGGTCCGCTCCTCGACGCCGGCGATCGACCGCGGGGGTTCACGACCCTCGACGGTCACCGGGCGCATCGGGGCGGGGATCCGGGGCGGCTTGGGCAGCCGTTCACCGCGGCCCGTGGGTTGCTCGACGGGCTTGATCTGTCCTTTCTCGATCAACTGCTTGGCCTTGTCGATCGTGTACTCGCCAGCCCCGATCTGGCGGAGCAGGTCCAGAGCCTCGGCAGCGGTCAGGTGCCGATCGGGGTGGTCATCGGGCTTACCAGCATGTGCTGGATGATCGAACCGTTCGGCCATCGCTTCCGAGATGGCGTCGAGCTTGCCCTTCCCGGTACCGGAGGCACGAAGCCCGTCCCGCAACTCAGCCGCCCACTGCACGCCTGCCATGATCTCGCCCCTCGGTTGAACGTGTTAAGCTGCCGCCACCGTCGCCACCCAACCAGTCATCACGGGGTACAGTCGAGCAGGTACACCGCCCCCGGGACCTTGAAGCGGCTCAGGAAGGTCGTGAACGCGACGTCGATGATGCGGTAGGTTCCGCCCATCGGGATGTAGGCGTACCGGCCGCGGCCGAAGACCTCGCTGAAGCTCTTGAGGGCGGCAGCACCGTCGGCCAGGGGGCCGAACTGGGTCGGGATCCGCTTCGAGCCGCGGTAGAAGGTGTAGGTCGCCTTCGTCAGTTCCGGCATGAAGGTGATCTGGTCGGCCGGGAACGGGAACTGGTTCGTGCCGGTCGAATCCTGGAAGTACGCTTCCGACGCGGGGACCCACTCGAAGCCCAGGAAGCCCGGCTTGATCTGGCCGGTGTTGGCGTAGTAGTTGGCGAACTCCTGTTGGAAGTCCCAGAT
>PNLP01000129.1 GCA_013823135.1 Planctomycetaceae bacterium | reverse complement strand
GGGTGGGCGTCTCAAAAGTCGGTGGAAACTGTATCGAGTTGGTTTTGTAGGGTGGTGCCGAGTCTTCGAGGCCCACCCTGTTGGCATAGTGACACTGTGGGCCTCGAAGACTCGGCACCACCCTACAAAACCACTGTCAACAAAGACGCTCACCCGAAGTATGAGAGCGTCCCTCATCAGGTTGCAGGCTCAGCCCATTGAGGTGTCAACCGAGTCGTGGTGTGCGACTTGGTTCCGGGCCACTTACCCCACACCCGGAAGCAGAGGTTTCAGACCCGGAACCAATCATTCCAGACCCGGAACCAATCCATTCGTCCGTAAGAAACAATATCAGAGCAACGCTGTTCGCCACATCACAAGACGACTTCGCCCAGACCATAACTCATTGGGTAACGCGGGCACTGAGATTTGTGGGGATTGTTGAATCGAAACGCCGCGTGGCTGCGACCTCGGTGCAAGGTCGCAGCCACGCGGCGGAGATGGTTTGAGTTACGCCTGGAAGTAGTGTTGCAGTTTCTTCACGGCCTTGTACTTCTCGTCGCTAATCCGCTCGGGGGTCGTGTTCATTTCGGTAGCGATTTCAGGCACAGTCCAACCGTCCGCGGTCAGATCGAGGAGGCGGCGTTGCCGTGGGCTCAGGAGCTCTGCGGCGGCTTTCGCGACCGCATCCCGGTCGTCCTTCGACGTGTTCGTCACGGGTCGCCGCTCGGGCACGTCGGGGGTCAGGTTGGCGAACTTCCGAGCACGCTGCGTCCGCTTTTTCACCGCGTCGATGGCCCGCAGGAACTCACGCCGTTCGATTGTCTCGTCGTCAACAAGTACCGTCGCCCACTTGTCCGCTTCCACCCGTTCAAGCAGGCGAATGAAGACTTCCTGGGTGCAGTCCTGCCAGCGGTCGGCGGGAAGCCGGGCGTTCCGCCAACAGGTCTGGCAGTACTTGCTGATGTCGGTGACGGCCTTGGCACTTGGCGTGAGGTTAGGGGTTGCCGCCGCCGCTTTCGACGGCGAGGCCGCGAGTGCGCCCAGAACAACCGCCACGATCATTTGGCGGGAGCCGGACGGAGCAGGAAGAAATCGTCTCATCCGTGGGTTCCATTCGGGAAGGAGCCTACCGCCATTCTACGGACTGACCAATCCGGAAATCTCGCACCAGAGTGAAGAAAAATTACAATTGTGCCAGCCGCTTTACCCACGGCTCGCAAATTTCCCAGATAATGTGAGCGAAACCCCACACGCGAAGCCAGTCTTCCTTCGGGTCGAGTTGGCTCGCTTCGGCAAGCAGTGAGATCACACTCCGCTGTTGCCCAAAAGGGGTGTTACACCCAGATATATGCACCCTCCCCAACTCAGTGAAAGAGATCATCCACAACTGGGAATCAATCGCTTGCGCTTGGTAGCCAAGTGCCATCGCCTTGATCGACACGGTCTCGGCTTCCTGGCGTTTGAGTTTCGTCTGCATTTCAATTGTTTCGGCCCGTTGAATTGCGTTCGCCAGTTCTCCGTGCTGCGTTGCGAGGATGCTCGTTCCCTTCTGCTTGAGTTCTATGAGACGCCTTGTTTCCGTTGCCGCTCGTGCGGCTTCGGTTGCTGCTCGTGCAGCTGCTGCTTGCGTTCGGGCAGAAGCGACATCCGCATCGCGAAATGCTGTTTCGGCGAGTTCGCGTGCCTCGCTCACTTGTTCTCGCAGCACGAACCCCAATGCCCACCACCAGGCCCACTGAAAACTTGCCTGAAGCCGAGCATCCCTCATCGTTCCCGGCTCAGGATGTGAAAACCACCACACGAGGCAGCCGAACAAACACATCACACGTTTGCCGAGGTCGGTAGCGGTAGCGTCGTCGTAAATCGTTCTCGCTGCATCGGAGTCCCAGTCTCGCGGATTCGGTGTCAGGTCACGGCACACGGTCCACAGTTCGCAGCCGGCACGAACCCAGCATTCGCGAGGGTCTTCTCGCTCGGCGAGCATGTCAGCGAGCGCAAGTTGCGGCGTCAGTTCATCAGGGTTCGCGGCGAAGCACGCTTCGAGCATGTTCACCAAATCCGCATCTGCGTTGATCCACTGCGGGAGAAATTCCGTCATGCGACACCCGAGAAATTTCTCTTCACCCCGAAGGGGTGGGACAACATAGCCCGGGGCAAGTGGCGAAGCCACGCCGCCCCGGGTGAAGATGCTCAACCCGATGCACCCTGAAGGGGTGCGACAACAACTTCGACCCCGATTGTCACACCCCTTCAGGGTGCAGATGTTCACCCTTCGTTACCCGGGGCGGCGACAGCAAGGCTGTCTTGCCCCGGGCTATGTTGTCCCACCCCTTCGGGGTGAAGAGCAAGCTCGACCACTCGTTATCCGGGCGGCGGAATTCTCTGCGTAGGCTTCGACTTCCTTCGGTATGCTGGTCTCCGCCGATCCCACCCATTAGGATTCTCTCAATGTTACGTTGTTCGCTGCCACTCGTGATCGCTTTCGCTGTCGTCGCCCTGGGGTCGGCACAAGACGCCAAACAGGCCGACGCCGTTCCCAAGGGCGATACCTTCTCATTCACATTCGATAAGAGCAAGGTGTTCCCTGGCACGAGTCGCAACGTCACCGTGTACGTCCCGAAGCAGTACGACGGCAAAACCCCCGCCTGCGTGTACGTGAACCAGGACGGCTTGCCGGGATACGTCGCGCCGACGTTCGACAAGCTCATCGCCGAGAAGTCGATGCCGATCACGATCGCGATCGGCGTGACCCCCGGCGTGGTGAAGTCCGCGAACAAGGACGCACTCCCACGGTTCAACCGCAGCTACGAGTATGACGGCCTCGGCGGTGATTACGCCCGGTTCCTGGTTGAAGAATTGCTCCCCGCTGTTGAAACCAAGATGGCTCCCGGCGACCGCAAGATTGTGCTTTCGCAAAGTGGGAACGACCGGGCGATCGGCGGCGCGAGCAGTGGTGCGATTGCCGCCTTCACCGCGGCCTGGGAACGCCCTAAGGATTTCAGTCGCGTGTTCAGCACGATCGGAACCTACGTCGGCCTTCGCGGCGGCGACGTGTACCCCACGCTGATTCGAAAGTTCGAGCCGAAGCCGATCCGCGTCTACCTGCAAGACGGTAGCAAGGACAACAACGCCTGGGGTGGCGATTGGTGGATGGCGAACCAGACAATAGAGCGGGCACTCGTGTTCGCGGGGTACGAAGTGAGCCATTCCTGGAACGACGGCGGACACGATGGCAGCCTCGCGGCGAAGGTTTTCCCCGATGCGACGAAGTGGCTGTGGGAAGGGTACCCGAAGCCGGTGAAGGCCGGGTTGGGCAGTTCGCAACTGAAAGACATCCTGATTCCTGGCGAGGAATGGAAACTCGTCGGCGAAGGCTACAAGTTCACCGAAGGCCCGGCGACCAACGCGAAGGGGGAGGTCTTCTACAACGACGTCGGCAACAGCAAGATCTACAAGGTCGTGGAAGGGAAAGCGGTCGAGTTCATCGCGGATAGCAAGCGTGGCGACGGTCAGCGGTTCGGGCCGGATGGAAAGCTCTACACCAATGCGGCGGCCATCAGCAAGATCCTCGCGTGGGACGCCGAGGGCAAATCGACGGAGTTCGCGACCGGCTTCAAGGGGAACGATCTCGTTGTGCTGCACAACGGCGCGATCTACGCCACCGACCCGTTTGAGACCCCAAACAACAGCAAGGTCTACTACGTCTCGCCGAAGGGGGAAACGAAGGTCGTGGACACGGGGCTCAAGTTCGCGAACGGCATCACCGTCTCGCCCGATCAGACGCTGCTGTACGTCGCGGACAGCCGTTCGCACTGGGTCTACAGTTACCAGATTACCGCGGACGGCACACTGGCGTACAAGCAGAAGTATTACCACCTCCACGTACACGACAAGGACGACGACAGTGGAGCCGACGGGATGCGTGCCGACCGCGATGGCCGCCTGTGGGTGGCGACGAAGGTCGGTTTGCAAGTCTGCGATCAGGCGGGCCGAGTACACTGCATCATCCCAACTCCGAACGGCAAGGTCTCGAACCTGACCTTCGGTGGCCCGGATATGGACGTGGTATACGCGACCTGCGGCGACAAGGTTTATAGCCGCAAGGTGAAGGTGAAAGGCGCGAACGCCTTCGAGGCACCGTTCCAACCGAAACCACCACGGCTGTGATGTCTTGGAAACCAGGCAGTGTAGCCGTGAAATCCGCCCAGGGTTTGTTCGCCCTGGGAATCTTTAACTCTCCGGTAACAGGCCCAGGAATCCCTGCGATGAAACCGATGTTGCTTCTCGTGCCGATGCTGCTCCTCGTTGGGTGCAAGCCGCCAGGTGCCGCTCAGTCTGACACCTCGGTGTCACTCAACGAGGCTCGCAAAGGCTTCGCGACCAAACTCACCAAGCAAGTCAAGGCGAACGAGGCGGTTGCCGAACCGCCGGCCGAACTCTTCGGCAAGGTTCAATACGAATCACCCGCGGGTAAGTTGGCCGCCTACGTGACACCCGATCCCAAGAACGGGAAGAAGTTGCCCGCGATCATCTGGATCACCGGGGGTGACTGCAACACCATCGGCGATGTGTGGACGGCATCCAAACCAAGCAACGACCAGACCGCACGGCAGTACCGCAAAGCTGGCATCGTGATGATGTTCCCCTCGCTGCGGGGCGGGAATAACAACCCCGGTTCGCAGGAGAACTTCTTCGGCGAGGTCGATGATGTGCTCGCCGCCGCCGATTACCTCGCGAAGTTGGACTATGTTGATCCGAAGCGGATCTACCTGGGTGGCCACAGCACGGGAGGTACGCTCGTTCTGCTCGTCGCCGAGTGCTCCGACCGGTTCCGTGGTGTCTTCTCGTTCGGACCGGTGGACGACATCACGGGTTACGGTGGGCAGTTCACCACCGCCGTGAACTTCTCGGACAAGAAGGAAGTCGAACTCCGCTCACCGGGGTACTGGTTGCATTCCATCAAGAGCCCCACATTCGTCTTTGAAGGCATGTCTGATGGCAACTTGAGTTCATTGCAAGCGATGGCAAAGAAATCCAAGAACGATAAGGCGCACTTTTACCCGGTGAAAGGGGTGACGCACTTCAGTGTCCTGGCCCCTATCAACACATTGATTGCGCAGAAGATCTCGAAAGACGACGGCCCGGAAACGAACATCACCTTCACTGAGGCAGAAGTCAATCAGGCCGCAGGGAAGTGAACAACGTAGTAGTCACTCGCGGGGCGTGCCTGGCCGGTGAATCTGCACCAGGGACGCGCCTCGACTACCCATGTTCACGGCTTCGGAGTTGTCTTGTCATGCCCGGGGGAACGGAGTCCCGCTCCCTTGATGCCAGTAAGAGGATCTCCGAGGTCGCGGCGGAGGTCATTACCAAGTGCCTTGAGTCTTTCCACCACGGCTTGCTGGGAAGCGGCCACGTTTTTCGACTCGCCGGGGTCAGCCTCCAAATCGAAGAGCGACAACTCGAGTTTCTCGACTTTGTAGCCGTGACGGCTTGCGATCCCACGAATGCCAGATTCCTCAATCGCATCGGGCTTTATCTTCTCATGGTTGGCTGGCTTCCCGTCCTTTCCCGCGATGCCGTTCACTGTCAGGTATTCATGCGGGAAATGCAGTTTCCACTTTCCGCTGCGCACGGCGTGTAGCTCAGAGCCCGAGAAATAGCCGAACGAGTCCCGGCCTTTTGCTCCCTTCACGCACAGGAGGAGTGGCGACAAATCAACGCCGTCGATCTTCACCTTGGGTAAATCCGAGCCGATCACTTTGGCGATCGTGGGGAGCAGATCGAGTCCTGTCATGAGTTCGTCGCAGACCATCCCCTCGGCTATCTTCCCGGGCCATCGGGCGAGGAATGGAACACAGACGCCGCCCTCGAACGTCGTGAGCTTTCCTTCCCGGAATCGCCCGGCCGAACCCGCGTGGGAGCCGTAGCTCAGGAACGGGCCGTTGTCGGAAAGGAATAATACGAGTGTGTCGTTATCGAGGTTACACTCCTTGATTGCCTTGAATATCTCACCCACCGACCAGTCGAGTTCTTCAACAACGTCGCCGTACAATCCACGGCCTGATTTTCCCTTGAATGGTTCGGAGGCGAAGATCGGGACGTGTGGCATGATGTGAGGCAAATAGACGAAGAATGGCTTGGCCTTGTTCGTCTTGATGAATCCGACAGCCTTCTCGGTGAACAGTTTCGTGAACTGCGACTGGTCGGGATCGGTTGCGATCACCTTATCGTTGGCGTAGAGGGGCAGGGCAGGGATGCCTCTCACAGTGGGATGGAGAGGGCCATTGTCGTTGGAGTAGGGCAACCCCACCCACTCATCGAACCCGTTGCGAGTTGGGAAAAAGACTGGGCGTGTGCCGAGATGCCACTTTCCGTAATGGGCGGTCGCATACCCCTTCTGCTGACACAACTCAGGTAACAGAACCTCATCGGGATGAATCCCGATGGTGCTGGTGTGATTGAGCGCTCCTGCCATGCCGATTCGATTGGGGTAACACCCCGACATGATCGCTGCACGCGAAGCGGTGCAGACGGGCTGTGCGACACAGAAATTGGTGAAACGAGTTCCCTCACGTGCCATTCGGTCGAGGTTGGGGGTTCGGATGTCCTTCGCCCCGTAACATCCCAGATCGCCGTAGCCGAGATCATCCGCAAGGATCAATACGATGTTTGGCGGTCTAATGGGGTCGGCCGCGGTCGCGGAATTTGTGCAAAAGAACAGGAACGCGGCACACAGGATTACGCGTATGGCTCCGCTCGCTCCAGATTCCGCACCGTAGGAGTGTCTTCTCGCCATGATTCTGCCTTTTGGAGAGTCGAATTGCGATTTGGGGTCTGTGGTCTGCCCTGACCATGCCAAATTTTGGTGTCGTTTCGGGTAAGATACAGGTTAAAGCAAGCGGTCATCGACTTCATGCGGATTCAGACAATCACTATCTCCGAAAGTGAGAGTGCCTTGTGCCCGACAATTTGAAACTCAACCATCCCTGGCTAGTCGCAGTTTGGCCGGGGATGGGACATGTGGCCCTGAACGCAGGCGTCTATTTGCTCTCGAAACTTGGCATGACTGAGATCGCCAAATTTGAGGTGGGCGAGTTGTTTGACGTGGAGGCAGTCCAGGTTAGTGGTGGTATTATCCAACCGGTCCGAAAGCCGCGTAGCAGGTGCTTCCTCTGGTCAGACCCAAGTAAGAAACATGACCTGATCGTCTTCGTGGGCGAGGCACAACCGCCGGCAGGGAAGATTGCTTTCTGCAATCAACTCATCGCGTACGCACAAAAGCTTGGCGTCGAGAGGGTGGTCACGTTTGCGGCGATGGCGACCCACATGCACCCGGAGCACACGTCGCGGGTTTTTGGCGCTGCTACAGACCAGACCAACCTCGATGAATTGAAACGACTCGAACTCGACATTCTCGAGGACGGGCACATCGGCGGGCTGAACGGGGTACTCCTCGCCGCTGCAATCGATGCCGGATTAAACGGGATTTGCTTGCTTGGCGAGATGCCACACATCTTCGCGCAGGTTCCGTTCCCCAAGGCTTCGCACGCCATTCTTGAGGTCTTCGCGACTCTTGCCGGGGTTGAGGTCGATCTTACAGAACTGGCAGACCAGGCGAGGATCATCGAACAACAACTGGGAGAGGTTCTGGCCCGTATTGAAGAACAGCAGGGAGCGCAGACGCCAAACGAAGAGGGAGAAAGCCAGGAGGAGGAGTCCTTCGCCAGTGGTGAGGGTGAGCCCGAACCGGAACCGCTTTCCGAGCAGGCACCCAAAAGGCAGTCCGAGACTCGGAAACAGATTGAGGAATTATTCGATGCCGCGTCGAAGGATCGTTCCAAGGCGTTCGAGCTAAAGCAAGAACTGGACCGGCTTGGGCTGTTCAAACAATATGAGGACCGGTTCCTGGATCTCTTCAAGAAAGCGTAGTCAGTCAACGAGTCGATCAAACTCCTGGGTTTGGATCTGAAACCCGTTGAGATTCGTATTCCCTTACGTTGGGAATCGAAAGGATACTTCTCGCAGCACCTTTACCACGGCACGGCTTGGTTGCTGACTCATGCCGGTAGTGTGAAATTTGAAAAATAGTCTCAAGTCTTGAAGAGGCCGTTCCTCGCAAGCCACGCTTCGCAGATGCCGATCTAGGGAAGTAGACAATCCTCGGGGTCTGGCTGGTATGCGACCTCGCAGGGGCGGCTACTCTCCCAAAACGTTGTGCCTCGCGTGAGGAGGATGAACCCATGCGCACGAAGCGGCTCATACTCGCTGCTCTCGTTTCACTCTTCACGAGTTCTGCGTTGTCGTTTGCACAGGATCCTCTCCCTGTAGCCCAACCCAACCGGCCAGTTCTGACCGGTACGCAAGTTCCGCCTGTGCCAGTCTTGGCTCCTACCGAACCGCCGGTACCTGTTCCGTCGGGGATGCCCTCAACTGCTCAGATGGGCGAGATCGAGCGTGGCGTACGGATGTGGGGGAGTGCCGAGTATCTCCTCTGGTGGGTCAACAACGCGCCTTCGCCTGCTCCAATCGTCACGACTGGGCCAATCACTGGCAATCTCGCACCCGTACTGGGGCAGCCGGGAACGACGATCCTGATCGGCGGGAAGAGTGTCAACCTTGGCAGCCGCTCCGGGGGTCGCTTCACCATCGGTGGCTGGCTAAACCAGGAGAGCACGCTTGGGCTGGAAGGAAGTTATCTCTTTCTGGCGAGTCAGTCAGCCAGTCAGGGAGTTGCGTCGTCTGGTGCCACAGGTTCGACATTTCTCGCATTACCCTTTGTGGATGCGACAACGGGAGTGGAGAGTTCGACGAGGCTTGCTCTGCCAGGTGGTTTTTCTGGAATCGTTCGACAGGACGTTACAAACAGTTTGCAAGGCGGAGAGTTGAACGCGCTCCGGAACCTCGTTCGGACCGACGCATGGACGGTGACATTGCTGGGTGGCTTCCGATACCTGAACCTGAACGAGGAATTGCTCTTCACGACGAACAGCACGACAGTCATCGGGCCACCCGATGTGTTCATCACCACGGACCGCTTTGCCACGAACAATAATTTCTACGGTGGACAGTTCGGAGCGCGAGTGGAACGCAGGTTAGGCAACTTTTTCATCAACGCAACAGGGAAGGTGGCTCTCGGTTCGATGCAGCAGCAGGTGGAGATTTCGGGTAATCTTTTGACGAACGACTTCAACGGGCTTGGTGTGCCGCAATCATTCCCGGGCGGGTATCTCACACAACCAACAAACATTGGCAGTCGAACTCGTAACCAGTTCGCGGTCATCACAGATTTGAACGTGAGTCTTGGTTACCAACTGACCAGTTGGGCACGAGTGTCCGCGGGGTACTCCATGCTGTACCTCAACAACGTGGTGAGACCTGGAGACCAAGTGGATCGCCGTCTAAACCCGACCCAAGGTCCGGCGTTTATTGGTGCTGCAGCACTTGTTCCCGGCAACTTTGTGGGAGCAGCGGCCCCGCTCCCGCAATTCAATCAATCGGATTTCTGTGCACACGGTCTCAACTTCGGGCTTGAGTTGCGCTACTAGTCCTAAACCAAGCGTGATCTCAGGCTG
>PNLP01000128.1 GCA_013823135.1 Planctomycetaceae bacterium | reverse complement strand
CGTTGAAGCATTCCTTCGGCACCTGGAACTCGTCGCCACTATCCGGGGTGGTGAAGTAAAGAGTTGAACCGCGAGTTGGGTTGCGAACCTGCCAACGATTCTTGTTATCCCTCTCACATTCTCTCCGAGGGGGCCGAGTCGTGATCGAACGCGTCCTGATTCAGAAGAAGAACGGCGAGTTCGCCACCGTGAACGGCTGGGTTGCCTGGTGCGGGTTCGATCGCAAGGCGTACCCGAACATCTCTCGTTTCTCGAAGACTCTTGCGGTGCGTCAGGCGGCGAGCCTTCGGTCAGGCGAACGTGCGACAGCGCGACCCGCAGGCACAGTGATTCGGGGTCTTCCTTCGCGGTTGCGTCGAGCAACGTACCTACACGGCTCATCGAACTACGCACTTCAACCAAAACGCTTCCATATCGCTTGCCGGCTGTGGGTCGTCGAACCACCGCCCCCCGAAAGTGCCGAGCCGCTGTGCAATCTCCTGACGGAATGGTTCGTCGGCCGCGCACCGAGTCGCCACATCGACGTACCCTTCGACGCAATCGGCCACGAGTTCGTTCATGCCGGCTTGGCGGAAGACGGCGCTGGCCCACCGGCCGCGGTGGAACCGACCCGGTATCGTCACCAGTGGCGTTCCGCACGCCACGGCATCCGCGACGGTGTTCGCCCCGCTCCCGTAATGCAGGGTGTCCAGAAGCACGTCCGCCGAGGCGACGAGCCGCAAGTAGTTCGCCCGATCCAGCCGGGCAACCACACCAATCCGGCCAGCGTTCGCCCCGAGCGATTTCCGTAGGCGTGTCATCAGCAGTCCCGTGATTCCGGGTTGCTCATCTGCAAGAAGCACTACCCGCCCACGCCGGTCCCGGTTCAACAACGCAGCGAGCACCCCGTCGAAGTCCGGATGGACCTTTCGCAAGTTCTGCACGCAGAGATAGACCGGAGTTGTGACATCAACACCGAACGCCTTCCGCCGGGCCGCGGGGTTGGCGGGTGCCGGTGGTGCAGGCGGGCGTTCGTAGCAGGTTGGTAGTGACGGCAGGAGAGCCAGCCTCTCGGTGTAATACGATTCGGCGTCCGACGGTTCGAGCAACGTCGATGACACGTACCAATCCATCCGGGGGTTACCGGTCGTAAGCGGCCAACCCCACGTGGCACATTGGACGGGTGCAGGACGAAAGTACGGCAGGAAGTAGTTCGTGGCATCGGTCCCCACTTCCCAGTAATGCAGCAGGTCGAACCGGGCGTCGCGGATTCTCGCAGCAGCTTCATCCACCCGTGCGGGAAGCACGAGATACTCACCCGAGAAAGTCGGCCGAAGGTGACGTAGCACGTTCGCACCGGCAACACTGCACAGCAGCGTTACTTGCACTCGCTTCCCAGCCGCGATCCGCTCGACCAACCGACCCAGGCAGCGGTCGTACACACCTTCGTGGCCGTGCGTCACCACCACCCCGATACGTGGTACGGTCCCGGCGGAAGGGAGGAACTCTAGTGGCTCGATTTGCGGGGCGTAGATCGCGGCGTAAGACTCCAGAAGTGGGCGTGCATCCTCGGCGTGGTAGGCCAGCGTCATCGACGGTTCCAGGCCCGAATGATGTAACTGGGCCAGATCGAGTTGCCGCGGGTTCCTGGCTGCGTGGTAGAGGACGCTGCTCAACCGCTCCCGGTCGGCGATGATCGCGGCGTGGCTCTCCGCGATGGGTGGCAATAGCGTTTCTCGCTGAAGTCGAGCGAGGTCTGGGTTCGCAGCCAATCGCTCACTGGTCGCCATCAGTTGCATGGCGTCTGCGGTTCGACCTTGGGCGAGCACGGCACTCGCGAGCGACGTGTGGAGGTCTGCATCATCAGGACGCTGCACCAACGCCTGTCGGTAGCATTCCTCGGCCTCGGCCCAGCGGTGAAGTTCTCCCAGTGCGGCACCACGGTTGACCAACGCGTCGGTCAACGTGGGTTCCACCGCGAGGGCCGCACCGTAGTCGCGTTCCGCTTCCGCCACGCGGCCTTGTTCGCGGAGGAGGTTCGCACGGTTGTAGAGGGCTCGTCCGAATCGCGGGTTGAGTTCGATCGAACGCCCGTAAGCGACCAACGACTCGGCATTTCGCCCCTGGTCTTTCAATGCGTTCCCTAACCCGAAGTGTGCTTCGCTCCAGGCCGGAGCCAGAGTGATCGCCGCTCGGAACTCCGATTCTGCACTCGCGTCATGAAGTTGTCGGAGCAGTTCGGCGAGGTTGTAACGGTGGGCCGCGACGCCAGGCCGGAGTTGAGCCGACCGCCGCCAGTGGGGCAACGCCGTGGTACGATCGCCTCTCTCTACGAGTAGCAGACCCAGCAGTGAGTGTGCCTCGGCATGATCGGGGGCGATGACCAGAGTCTCGCGTGCGAGCGATTCGGCAGCGGTTGCATCCCCCTTGGCGAGAGCGATTGCGGCTCGTTGGAACACCTCGTCGGCGGTCATGGGCGGAGTTCTCGCGGCGGGTTCGGAGACTTGCTGCAATCGTAGCCACACACCCGACACGAGGCGACCACCGTTGGAGATCGTATTGAGGATGTTCGAGCGAAGTGAGTCCTGTTGTCAGTCGAGATGTTCGCGAACTCGGGACGATGCAACACAGAGGTCGGTAGCCATTTCTTGAAAATTTCTCGTACCCGAATCCGTTGGTAGGTATCGAGTTGTGTTCCCATACAGCCGGTAAGCTCGATTCTCTCGACTCGATGCTTGACGGGTCATCTGCGCGCTGGGTATCCTCACCCATCTCACAGTCATGTCTTGACGTGCCATCTACAACCTGACATACACACTATAACGAAAGCGCAATCATGATCCCATTCGCTCGCCTGACACGCGTTTGGGACTATCTCATGTTCGGGCAGAACGAGCGACGCACCCAACGAGGCGGTGGTCGTACCCCGCCCGACCGTCGGACACGGTTGCAACTCACACCCCTCGAAGATCGCGTCGTCCCCGCCGCCGACATCCTAGTCAATACTTACACAACCTTATCACAGACCGTTCCTGTGGTGGCGAGTGACGACGCGGGGAATTACGTTGTTGTCTGGCAGAGTGATTCCCAAGATGGCGACGACGAAGGGATCTTTGCGCAGCGGTATTCGGCCAACGGAACGGCACTTGGCAGTGAATTCCAAGTCAACACCTACACAACTGGGAGGCAGAGAGCCCCGGCCGTCGCGATGGATTCGGACGGCGACTTTGTAGTCGCCTGGGAGAGCGATGGTCAGGACGGGAGTTACTGGGGGATTTACGCACAAAGGTTTTCGTCGAGTGGGGCCGCCCAGGGTTCCGAGTTCCTCGTCAACGCAACCACGAACTTGAATCAACAGGGCGCGTCGGTGGCGATGGACGGCGCGGGTAACTTCGTCGTTGCGTGGGACAGTGACGGTGCCGGCGTGGGAAGTTCGCTCGATGTTTACACACGGCGGTATTCGTCGAGCGGAGTCGCTCAGGGGTCGGAGGTGCGAGTCAACACCCACACCACAAACGCTCAATACGACGCGGCAGTGGCAATGGACACGGACGGTGATTTTGTGGTCACCTGGATGAGTGGGGGGCAGGATGCGTCACTGTCATTGGGTATTTACGGGCAGAGGTATTCGTCGAGCGGTGTTGCGCAGGGATCGGAGTTTCGCGTGAACGCCACCACCGCGAATGACCAGACACAACCGTCCGTGGGGATGGATGCTAATGGGAATTTTGTCGTCTCATGGACGAGCGGTGGTCAGGATGGTAGTGGCGCGGGAATCTACGCCCAGCGGTATTTGGCGAACGGCACGGCACAGGGTTCGGAATTCCTCGTTAACACCTACACCACCAACTCTCAGTATCTCCCCTCCGTGGGAGTTGCTTCCGCAGGCAGCTTTATCGTAACGTGGTCGAGCACCGGCCAAGACGGTAGTGGCGCGGGGATTTACGCCCAACGGTACGCCGCAGACGGCACGGCGCAGGGGTCAGAATTCCTCGTCAACAATTCCACAACCAATGACCAACATTTTTCATCTGTAGCAGTTGATGCAGCGGGAAGATTTGTCGTCGCCTGGCAGGGAGAGGGACCGGGCGAGTCGAACGGAGTGTTTCTGGCAGGCACGTCGTTCACCATCGACACCAGCACCCCTCCCACCCTGGCTACACCCGCAGATTGCGGGTGCAGTTCCCCCTCGACTCTGGTATCCCAGGCGTGCGGAATCGGAACTAACGCTCCCGCTCCGTACAGCGAGTTCCCGGTTCGGTATGCCGATGGTGCGGTCAGACTGGTTGGTTATGACCTGGGATCGGCTGGGGGCGGGTTGCCGTGGGGGCAGACTCGCTCGTGGAGCAATGCGGCGGGCTATTCCACCGGTCAGACCAACGGAACCGGGTGGACCGTTTCCCAGGCTCCGCGTTTGTTGCAGGTCAACGGGACGAACACCCTGGCCGTCGTTGGGGACGCCCAGACCGCGTGGTTCTTCGACCTCACCGGTGGGGTTTACGTCGAGCGTTATACGGGTGGCGAAAAGCTGACCTATGACTCGGGCACCGACACCTACACCCTCACCACCGGGACAGGCGACGCGATCACCTTCGGCGGATTCTCTCGAACCCTCACGCAGCGTCGCGGCCAGTTCGAGTCCATGACCACGTCAGCGGGTCAATCTGCAACCGTCACGAGTTGGACGGGCGGTGGCGAGATCGCCGAGGTTCAAACCGCCAGCGGCAGCAACGTCGAGTCGTACCAGTACGCCTACGCCACCGGCGTGAACACGGGCCTCCTCGCATCCGTGACCCACCGTCGGAGCACCAACAGCGGATCGAGTTGGTCTGGAGTGGATTCGGTCGAGTACGCGTATTACGACGGAACCACAAGCGGCGGAAACGCTCGTAACTTGCGAACGGCGACGGTGAAGGACGGGGCGGGGGCGGTCGTGTCGGTCGATTACTACCGGTACTACGTGGCTGGTGAAGCCAACGGCTACCAGCACGGGCTCAAGTACGCCGTCCTCGGTGCCTCCTACGACCGCCTGAAGGCCGCGGCCGGTGGGACGGACGCCGCGGTCCTCTCCGCGTCCGACTCCACGGTTGCAACGTATGCGGACAACTACTTCGAGTACGACTCTTCACGGCGGGTCACGAAGGAGACCGCGAGCGGGGCGGGGTGCTCGGCGTGCAGCGGCGGGCTCGGCACCACGACCTTCTCTTACACCACGAGTGCGAACTCGCCGGGCACGAACTCTTGGGCCGTGAAGACGGTCGAGACGATGCCGGACGGGAACACGAACACGGTGTACACGAACGCCCAAGGCGACGTGATGCTGAAGGCATACACGGATACCACGACGAGCCAAACGTGGATCGAATACTACGAATACGACAGCGCGGGGCGGGTGATCCTCTCCGCGGCACCTTCGGCCGTCACGGGGTACAACGACACCTACGCCGACCTCGTGAACTTCGTGTCGGGGAACGCCCAGTACCTGAGCGACTCGGACGGGTTGATCGTCACCCACACCTACGGATCATCGACGACCGCGACATCCTCAACGGCGGGCGACGCGACCGGTTACCTCAAGCAGGTGGACATCAAGCACGGCGAGACGGGGACCGCGGTTCCGCAGGGGACGATGAACTACATCCTGCGGACGACCTCGGGCGGGCAGGATTTCTTCCACGTCGCCTCGGAAACCGTGTACCGCAACGACAACGGCACGGGTGCCCAGACCACCAGTTATTCCTACACGTTCGCCACCGGCACGAACCAAATCACCGCCGTCACGACCACCCTGCCGACCATCTCGACGGCACAGAACGGGTCCAACAGTGCCAACACCGTGACGACCGTCGTTGATGCGATGGGCAGGCCGATCTGGATGAAGGATCAGGCGGGGTTCCTTACCTACGTGCAGTACGACGCGGCGACCGGGGCGGTCGTGAAAACGATCTCCGACGTGGACGTGACCCAGACCGGGACATTCTCCAACCTCCCGAGCGGGTGGACGACGCCATCGGGCGGTGGCCTGCACCTGACCAGTGCCTTCGAGGTCGATTCGTTCGGCCGGATCACCAAGGAAACCACGCCCGAAGGCCGCATCAACTACATGGTGTACAACGACGCGAACCACGAGGTGCGTGCGTACATGGGCTGGGATGCAGGGACGAGCACCCCAACTGGCCCCACAGTGGTGACCCGCGAGGATCGAGCCAACGGGTACATCGAAACGCTCACGATGACAGCAACACCGGCGGTCAGCAGTGGTCGTCCGACAGGGACCGAGTCGATCGGGCAGATTCAATCCCTCTACCGGTCGTACGTGAACGATGCAGGTCAGTTGGTGACGAGCGATGCCTATTTCGATCTGTCGGGGCTAACCTACTCGACCTCGACGAGCCTGGGGACCGTGGGGGTAAACTTCTACCGCACGCAGTACGTTTACGACACCAACGGCAACCTCTCCAAGACGGTGAGCGCCGAGGGGACGATCTATCGCACGGTTTACGACGGGCAGCGACGGCCCGTGAGTGAGTGGGTTGGCACGGACGACACGCCAACGACCGGGTTCTGGTCGCCGACGAACCTGACTGGCACGAACATGGTGAAGGTCGCCGAGTACGAGTACGATGGCGGCGGGGTGGGCGACGGGAACGTGACCAAGGTCACCGCATACCCAGGCGGCGGGGCGGCAGCGCGTGTCACGCAAGCGTGGTTCGATTGGCGGAACCGGGCCGTGGCCGTGAAGGCTGGCGTCGAGGTTTCGGAATCGACCAGCGTGAACCGACCACTCTATTACACCGACTACGACAACCTCAACCAGGCGATCAAGACCCGCCTGTACGATGCCGACGGAGTGACACCCACGGTCACGAGTGGAGTGCCGCAACCGCTCAGCTCCAGCTTGCTACGAGCACAATCGACGACGAGTTTCGACGACCTGGGCCGCGTGTACCGAACGGACACCTTCTCGGTCAATCAATCATCGGGAGCAGTTTCCACGAACTCCCTCCACACGGACGTGTGGTACAGCAGCCGCGGGCAGGTCATCAAGGTCGCCTCCCCAAACGGCCTCGTCGAGAAACTCGTTTATGATGGTGTCGGGCGGGTGACGACCGGTTACCTGACCGATGGCGGCGGGGACACGACCTACGCGGACGCGGGCACCGTCACGGGGGACATCGTCGTCGAGCAATCCGAGACGACTTACGACAAGGACAGCAACGTCCTCGTGACCACCAACCGCCAGCGGTTCCACAACGCGAGCGGGACCGGGGCGCTCGGCACGCCGTCCAGCGGCATCGGGGCGCGGGTGAGTTACGCCGGGTACTACTACGACAACTCGGGGCGGCTCACGTCGTCGGTGAACGTGGGGACCAACGGCGGCTCGGCGTGGACGCGGCCGGGTTCCGTCCCGAGCCGCAGCAGTTCAACATTGGTGGCGAGCTACGGCTACGCGGCCGATGCTGTGCAGACTGTGAAACTCACTGGCAGCCCCACCGGGGGGACGTTCACCCTCACGTTTAACGGGCAGACCACATCGGCGATTGCCTACAACGCCTCGGCGGCAACGGTGCAAGCGGCGGTGGAATCGCTCTCGAACGTGGGGAGCGGCAACGCGGTCGTGACGGCGGCTCCGGGCGGCGGGTGGCAGGTGCGATTCGCCGGCACGCTGGCGGGCGAGTACCAGAACAAGTTGACGGCCAGCGGAGCGAGCCTGACGGGCGGAACAACGCCATCCGTGGCCGTGGCGACGGTTTCGGCGGGTGGCGATGCGGGCGGCGTGGCGGAGGTCACCGACCCGAAGGGGCTGGTCAGTCGAACGTACTCGGATGCACTGGGCCGGGCCACGCAATCGGTGACGGCGTTTACCGACGGTGCGATCACCGACACGTCGAACAAGACGACCCTCATCACGTACAACTCGGTCGGGATGACGGCCCTGTCGGCGGCCCTGACCGGCGGCGGGGTGCAGACGACCGGCTACGTATACGGGGTGACGCAGGCGGGCGGGAACGGTATCGACTCGAACGACGTGGTGTCGGCCACGCAGAACCCCGACCCAACAACGGGAGTGGCGAGCGGTTCGCAACAGGAAACCGCGACGGTCAACGCCCTGGGCCAGGTGCTGACGAGTACCGACCGCAACGGGAGCGTTCACACCCTCACGTATGATGTGCTGGGGCGGGTGGTGTCGGACGCGGTGACGACGCTGGGATCTGGCGTGGATGGCTCGGTGCGTCGAGTCGAAGTGGCTTACGACATTCTGGGTAACGTATTGAAGGTGACGAGCTACGACGCGGCGTCGGGTGGCAGCATCGTCAACCAGGTGTTGCGGGATTTCAACGGCCTGGGGCAACTCATCACAGAGTGGCAGTCGCACAGCGGGGCGGTGGTGACCTCCACCACCCCGAAGGTTCAATACGCCTACAACTTCAACGGCAGCGGATCGGTCAATCAATCGCGTCAAACGTCGATGACGTACCCTTCGGGTTACGTGCTGACGTACAACTACTCTTCGGGGTTGAATTCCGCGATCAGTCGGTTGTCGTCGCTGTCGGACACGACGGGAACCCTGGAGAGCTACGATTTCCTGGGGCTGAGCACGGTGGTGCGGCGGGCACACAGCCAGCCGGGGGTGGATCTCACCTACATCAAACAGAGTGGCGAGGGCGACGGTGCGGCAGGGGATCAGTACACGGGGCTGGATGCGTTCGGGCGTGTGGTCGATCAGCGGTGGATCAAGACGAGTTCGGGGACGGCGACGGACCGCTTCCAGTACGGCTACGACGAGAACTCCAACCGCCTGTACCGCGACAACCTGGTGAACGCGGCGTTCGGGGAACTATACTCCTACGGCGACCTGAACCAGGTGCTGTCGTTCGACCGCGGCACCCTCGACGGCACGAAGACGGGGCTGACCGGGGCCGCGTCGCGGAGCCAGTCGTGGGATTACGACGCGCTGGGGAACTGGGATGGGGTGACCACCAACGGCACCACCGAGACCCGCACGGCGAACGCCCAGAACGAGATCACGTCGATCAGCGGGGCCACGACGCCGACTTACGATTCCAACGGCAACATGACGGGGGATGAGACGGGGAAGACGTTCGTGTACGATGCGTGGAATCGCCTCGTCACCGTGAAGAATAGCGGTGGCACAACCCTGGAGAGTTTCGGGTATGATGGGCTGAACCGCCGCGTGGCCGAGACCGCGAGCGGCACGACCACCGACCTGTACTACTCGGCCAACTGGCAGGTTCTGGAGGAGAAGGTCGGGGCGAACACGACGACGCGGTACGTCTGGAGCCCGGTGTACGTGGACGCGATGGTCCTTCGTGACCGCGACACGGACGCCAACGGCACCCTCGACGAACGCCTCTGGGTGCAGCAGGACGCGAACTGGAATGTGACGGCCCTGGTGGACGGCAGCGGGGCCGTGGTCGAGCGGTACGCTTACGATGCGTTCGGCGTGCGAACGGTGTACGACGCGAGCTACGCCGTGCGGACTGGCGGGAGCAGCTACGACTTCCAGCATGGCTTCCAGGGGATGGCGTTCGACGCGGTCGCGGGCCTGAGCCACCAGCGGTTCCGGTGGTACTCGCCCACGCTCGGCCGCTGGGTGACGATGGACCCGATCCGCTTCGCGGGCGGAGACGAGAATCTGTATGGGTTCGTGGGGCAGAACCCAGGAAATGGAGTCGATCCGTCGGGCCTGTTCTTGCCGTTCGTCGTTGTCGCTGGACTCACGGCTGAGGAACTCTTACTGGGCGGGGCGGCGGTTCTGGGCGGGGGA
>PNLP01000127.1 GCA_013823135.1 Planctomycetaceae bacterium | reverse complement strand
GGAGACTTGCCGCAGCCACGCTCACTCGATGGTCGAGTATGTCAGCCAAACTTTGTGCTGGTTCGGTAAACGATCGCTCCCGAGCCCAGTGCTGCTGAGTCGCTAATCAAGTACTGAAAAGTTATCGCCAGTCGCCAGCGAGGACGAACGCCGCCCAATACAGCGGTGGCGTGCGTCGACCGTTCTTCGGTTCCTCCTCCAGAACTCCCGCTTTCACCCCTTCGTTGAGCACCCACAACTGAGCCTCACGCAACGCCTTCAGAGGCGGCATCGTTTTGCTGAGCCTGTTCTCGTAGAACCGTGCCATGAGCGTACCCGTCGACTGATCCGGCACTTGCCACAAACTCGTCACCGTCGTGCGAGTTCCGGCCATCTGGAACGCCCTTTGGAGCCCTAGAACCCCGTCCCCAGCGACCAACTTGCCCAACCCCGTCTCACACGCCGACAAAACCGCTAAATCGACCGCCCCCAGATCCAGGTCAGCAATCTCAAGCGCGGTCAGCACCCCGTCGTCGTCAGGCGTCGGCTTGTTGGCACCGGCGCACACCAGACCGCACAACAGTCCCGGGTTTGGCCCCGTGGGTCGGACGCGGTCTCCAATCAGCCCGCTCGACCTCGGGTCTGGCTTCACGCTCGGTCCGGTCTCGTCGAAGAACCCGTGGGTCGCGAAGTGCAGGTAGCGGTTCTTCCCGGCCACGCGACGTATGGCAACCTCGGTCGCGTCTTCCTTGCTGAGTGTGGTGACGACCGCACCAGCCACGTTCTTCCGGAAGAGATCCTCGATCTTTCGGATCTCGCCCGCGGTCGCGTCCAGCGGTTTCCACGCCATGAGTCCGCCTGCTCGTGTCGGACTCGCGACGGGTACCTCACTCGACAGTTTCCCAGCTCCGGGATCGCCACTGAAATCGACATCACCCACGACCAGCAGGCTTGCCTGCCGGGCAGGACGGTCAGCAAGCAACTCGGGTAGCAGACGTGGGACGGGAACCACCGCGATCGCTAACTCTTCGATCAGGAATTTTTTCGGGTCAGTCCCTCGCAATGCAGCAAATGGAAGCCGACACAGCGGGCCATCAGGGCAGATGAGCACCAAGGTTGCGCCGCCCAAGTGCGGGACGAGCGGTCCCCAGACCGCCTCGCGAAGGATGCTCATGTCACCATTCCCCTGGACCGGGCGCATCCGCATCAGGCTCAACTCACTGCAGAAATCCTTCACCATCTCGGCAATGTCACTGCTACTAGGCTTCAGATCGACTCGGACGATCGACTTCTGTGTGATGACGAATGCCGCAATCCTGTTCCCGTGCACCAGGAAGTCCACCAGAGCGGCATCGACAGGAAGCAACTTCTGGATGTCAGCCACCTTGAGATCGCGAGATTCTCGGTACTTGGCGAAGTCCTTCGATCGGGAGGCGAGGGACTTCCCCAGCGACTCGCGTTCAGCGTCGAGGTCCGCCATGAGTTTAGGGATATTGACGCCCGACCCTGGTTTGGGCGGGTTGTTAACGAGGTTGCTGAGCCGGCGGGAAACGTCTCGCAGTTCATTGAGAATTCGAAGTGAAACGGGGTCGGTGCCGCGCGCGGCACGCGCGAACGTCTGCCGGGCGGTGACTGCCCCGCGCCACCGGAACACGACTGCGTAGACCTGCGCGGCATCGGTGTGCGGAATGGAAAGGAGGTTGTCGAGGTAGACGCGTGTCGCCGCCGTGTGGGAAAATTGGCCCGATTCGGACTGGATGGCGGCTGACTGCTCCAAGTGGTTTTCGAGAATTCCGATTGCCTCCACACACAGTGGCACGGACTTCGTGTGAAAGCCCTGCCCACTGGAGGCGCTCGCCAAGTTGTTCAAGCTGATGGCGTATCTTGGGTGTTTCTCGCCGAGTGTCGCCTTGCGGATTGCCAGAGTTTCCAAGTACAGCGGTTCGGCTTTCGCGTGCTCACCCTGGGATTGGTACAGGTACGCCAAGTTGTTCAGGCTGTCGGCATAGTCCGGGTGCTTCTCGCCAAGCGACACTTTGGAGAGCGACAGGACTTCCTTAGTAAGCGGCTCGGCCTTTGCGAACAGGCTCTGTGATTGGTACATCACCGCCAAATTGTTCAAGGTGGCGATGTAATCCGGGTGCTTCTCGCGGCGGGCTTCTTGGAGGACTGCCAGGGCCTGCAGGTACAACGGCTCGGCGTTCGCGAACACGCCCTGCGAGTCGTATAAGAGTGCGAGGTTACTCAGGCTGTTGGCATACGTCGGGTGTTTCTCACCGAGGACCGCCTTGCGGGTCGCCAAAACCTCCTTGAGAAGTGGTTCGGCCTTCGCGAACAGGCCCTGCCCGTAGTACAGGCCCGCGAAGTTGTTCAGGCTGCGAAGGTAGTCCGGGTGCTTCTCACCCAGCGATCTTTTGGTGAGCACGAGAACTTCTCGATACAAGGGCTCGGCCTTCGCCCACGCTTCCTGGGAATGGTACAATCCCGCCAAGTTATTCAGGCTGCGAAGGTAGTCCGGGTGCTTCTCACCCAACGCCACCTTGCGGATCGTCAAAGCCTCAACAAATAATGGCTCGGCCTTCGTCAACGCGCCTCGCGTGTCGTACAAGTTTGCCAAGTTGTGCAGGCTGTCAGCGTAGTCCGGGTGTTTCTCACCCAACGCCATCTTGCGGACCGCCAAGGCCTCCACAAAAAGTGCCTCGACCTTCGCGGCCAAACCCTGAGCGTTGTACATCACTGCGAGGTTGTTCAGGCTGTCGGCGTAGTCCGGGTGCTTCTCACCGAGGATCGCTCGACGCAGGGCCAGGGCTTTCTCAGCCGTCTCTACCGCCTTTGGGTATTCGCCACGATCGCGGCTACGGATCGACTCCTGCGTCAGTCGGGTGGCTTCCGTGAGGTTAGCCCGCTGCATCGGAGTGAGTTTGGTCCGGAGTTTCACGTCATCCAGTTCACGTCGGGCATCAGTCGTTCTCCAGTCCGACATCCCGTAGAGTTGCGTGTGAAGGGTCAGCAGTTGCTGTGCGTAGTCTTGGGCGGCTCGGAAGTCCTCAGCCTGGCGGCACAGGTCCGTCAACATGGCGAGTGACGGGGTCAGTTCCGAGTGCGTGTCCCCGAACACTTCCCGCTCGATTGCCAGACACTTTTCGACGGCTGCGCGGGCCGCGGCAAGTTTACCTTCGCTTTGGGACTTGTTCGCTTCACTCTCGTAGCGGTCACGAACCTTGAGTTTCTCGATCTGCGCAGGGGTGAGTTTCGCGGGTGTTGTCGGGGGCTGACCGTTCGCGATCAACCCGGTGAACGCAGCGATCATGATGGGCAGTACCCGCGCGAATCGGAGCATGAGTTGGTTCTCGTGACTGTTATCGAGGTAACTCTCGGCGTGATCGCGGCCGAACCGAAGAAACGATCCTACCAGACCGTGACGAGCGCAGAAGAACGGATTCCTCGGTCCGGCGTTTGTCGCACGATTCTTATTTTTCGTCGGAGGTGTCACTCCAGGCCGACGGTCGCGTAACAGAGGGAGAAGCGAGTCGCGAGTGCGGCTCAGACACAGGGGTCGAGTTCCGGCGGCATTCGCCGGCCGCGCACCGAGCCAGGCCATTCAACACAAGGGGGGACTCCGATGAAGACACTCATGACCGCCGCGATTCTGTCTGCCCTCACCATGTCCACCATCGCCTTCGGACATGAACCAGGCAAATCCGACACGAACCCGACCACCAAGACCGGGGCACCCAAAGCGACCGGCAAGACCGTGACGGTCGAGGAACTCGGCGATATGCTTCACGGGCTGGGGTACGAGCCCAAGCCCGTGATGAACAAAGAGGGTAAGACGTCGGGCTATGAGATCGTGATTCGCTCGGCCTCCTGGTCGATCTACGCGCTTGTGGACATCAGCCCGAGTGGGAAGAACATATGGATCTCATGGACCCTGAAGACCGGCATCGATGAATCTGCGCCGCCGGCAGCGGTACTGGCCGTGCTCGAGCAGAACCACAAAATCTTCCCCGCGTACATCACCTACTTCCCCAAGACGAAGTCGCTTTGGCTCGCGTACCGGCTCCTCAACAGGGACGTCACCTCAGCGGTCCTCCGTGTCGCGATCGACGACTACGCCGAGGCGGTCAAGGCAACGCTGACCGCGTGGGATAAGGCAGTCGCTGCGCCCAAGGAGAAGAGAGAGGGTCAGCCCGAGCAACCGCAGTAACGGTGCCGCGCCGGATTCACAGCCAACACCAACCGACGCTGGGCCACGAAGGCCTGGCGTCTTGTCGTCTTCACCAGCCTGCACTTTTCGCCTGGTACGGTCATCGCCAGTCGCCAGCGAGGACGAAAGCGGCCCAATACAGTGGTGGCGTGCGGCGACCATTCTTCGGGGGCTCTTTGAGGGCACCCGCATTCACTCCCTCATTGAGTACCCACAACTGTGCTTCCCGGAGTGCTTTCAGGACAGGCATGCCCTTCTTGAGCCGATTCTCGTAGAACCGCATCATGAGCGCGCCAGTTGCCTCGTCGGGCACCTTCCACAAAGTCGTCACAGTTGTGCGGGTTCCTGCCAACTGAAACGCCCGTTGCAAGCCGAGTACGCTGTCGCCGTCGACCACCTCGCCCAGTCCCGTTTCGCATGCCGACAGCACCGCCAACTCGACCCCTCCCAGATCCAATTCGGCGATCTCAAGCGCAGTGAGCACCCCCCGGTCATCGAGAGTCGGCTTGTTCCCTCCGGCGCACGCCAAACCGCACAACAGCGCGGGATTCAGGCCGATGGATTTGACGCGATCTCCAACCCACCCGTCGAGCTTTGAGGCGTTCGTGGGAGCCGTGCTGGAATGGAAGAAACCGTGGGTGGCGAGGTGCAGGTAACAGCATTTCCCCGTCGCCCGGCGGATGGCCGTTGTGGTTGCCTTATCCTTGCTGAGCGATACCACGGCCACGCCCGCGAGGTGCTTGCGGAAGAGTGCCTCGATCTGCTGGATTTCGCCCGCTGTCGCGAGCAGTGGCTTGAAGTCTTCAACTCTCCCCACTTGTGGCCGGCTCGGCACTCCTCCCGGCTCGGCATCGAAATCGACATCACCGACGACCAGCAGGCTCGGCGAGGCGGTCGTGCGCTCCGCAAGCAACTCAGGGAGCAATCGCGGCACCGGGATCACGGCGATTGCCACTTCCTCGAGCAGATACTTCTTGGGGTCGGTGCCGCGCAAGGCAGCAAAGGGAAGCTGACACAGCGGGCCATCCGGGCAGATCAACACGAGGTTGGCATCCCCGATATGGGGAACGAGCGGTTCCCAGACAGCCTCACGAAGGATGCTCTGGTCGCCTTCGCCCTGAACGGGACGAGTGCGTTTCAGGCTCGAGTCACTTCGAAAGTCTTTCACCATCTCGGCGAGGTCACTGGCGTTTGCTTTCAGATCCACCCGGGTAATGGACTTCGGGGTGATGATGAATGCAGCAACTTTGTCCCGATGAACCAGGAAATCGACGAGCGCGGCACCGGCCGGGAGTAACTTCTGAATGTCGGGCACCTTGAGATCGCGGTTCGCCCGGTATTTCGCGAAGTCCTTCGATTGCGACGCGAGCTTCTTCTCCAGATGTTCCCGTTGGTCATCGAGGTCTTTCATCAGTTTGGAGATATCGACCCCTGGTCCGGGTTTGGGCGGGTTGGAGACGAGGTTGCTGAGCCTTCGGGACACGTCGCGAAGTTGGTCGAGCGTCTGGCGTGATGTGGCATCGGTGCCGCGGGTAGCCCGAGCGAATGTCTGCCGGGCCGTGACCGCTCCGCGCCACCGGAACACGACCGCGTAAACGGTCGCGGGCTCGATGTTCGGGAGCAACAGCAGGTTGTTGAGGTAAAGACGCCTGATCGCCATATTAGCCAACTGACTGGATTCGGTCTGGATGGCAGCCGTTTGCTCCAGATGCTCCTCCATGATCCCAATTGCCGCCCTGACGAGTGGCTCCGCCTTCGCGAACAGGCTTGTTGAGAAGTACAGGCTCGCCAGGTTATTCAGGCTTTTGGCGTAGTCAGGGTGTTTCTCTCCGAACACATCCTTGCGGATGGCGAGGGCTTCCTTGTAGAGCGGCTCTGCTTTCGTGTACAACCCTTGCGCGTCGTAGAGGCCGGCCAGGTTGCTGAGGCTGGAAGCGTAGTCGGGGTGTCGTTCGCCGGAGACATCCTTGCGGATGACAAGCGCTTCCTTGTAGAGTTGCTCCGCCTTCATGTACAACCCTTGCGAGTAATACAGGAACCCCAGGTTGTTCAGGCTTCGGGCGTACTCGGGATGTTTCTCTCCGAGCACTTCCTTTCGGATTTTCAAGGCTTCCTTGTAAAGCTGCTCCGCCTTCGTGAACAAAGCCTGCGAGTCGTAGAGGCCAGCCAGGTTTTCCAGACTGGTGGCGTAGTCGGGGTGTCGTTCCCCGGAGACAACCTTGCGGATGGCGAGGGCTTCCTTGTAGAGTTGCTCCGCCTTCATGTACAACCCTTGCGAGTAATACAGGAACCCCAGGTTGTTCAGGCTTCGGGCGTACTCAGGGTGCTGCTCTCCAAGCACTTCCTTGCGGATGGCGAGGGCCTCCTTGTAGAGCGGTTCTGCTGGCGTGAACAAAGCCTGCGAGTCGTAGAGCCCAGCCAGGTTTTCCAGGCTGGAGGCGTAATCGGGGTGTCGTTTGCCCAAAACCTCCTTGCGGATGGCGAGGGCTTCCTTGTAGAGTAGTTCTGCCTTCGTGTACAACCCTTGCGAGTAATACAGGAACCCCAGGTTGTTCAGGCTTCGGGCGTACTCAGGGTGCTGCTCTCCAAGCACTTTCTTGCGGATGGTGAGGGCCAGGCGATAGGCATGCTCCGCTTTGGAGTAATCCGCATCCGACGCATGGAGATTCCCAAGCCAGAGGAGGGTACTCGCAACGAGCCGGTGCTCCTCTCCGAGGATTGCCGCGTACAGGGCCAGGGCCTTCTCCACCACTTCTCGGGCCTTTGGATATGCATGACGGTCATTCAGTCGGGCAACTTCAATCATCAAACGACTGGCTTCGTCGAAGTCAGTTCGCTGTTGCTGCAAGAACTTCGCGCGGCGTTCCACATCGGCCAGATCCAGTCGAGCATCCGTCGTCTTCCAGTGCGACTCTCCGTGTAGTTTTTTCCGGGCAGCCAGCGCCTCCCGACCGTATTCCCGGGCCGCAGGGAATTGCTCGAGTTGGACACAGAGGCTCGTGAGCCACTCCAGCGACTCGGCCACCACGCTATGCGATTCCCCGAACACGTCCCGCGCTATTACCAGATTTTTCTCGACGGCGGTACGGGCCTCAGCCAGTTTGCCTTCACTCTCAAATTTGTTCGCGTCCGTGACGAGTCGGATTCGTTCCTTGTTTTTCTCTTGCTGCTCTGGTGTCAGTTTCCGGGGTTGGGTCGGTATCGGTTGGCCCACCGCAATCGGTGCACCGAGTACCAGGATCAAACAGAACAAGAACACGAGGACGAACCGGGGCATGCTCTGGTTCTCCAACGGTAAACGAAGCGGCGGAGACAGTAGATGGGAAATGCGACAACTGGAGGATAGCCAGCAAGAATTCAATCCCCAAACGGAAACATGACACTTTGCGGCAAACAAAATAGAAGTCATGCTTGTATTCGGGACAGTTGTGAGCGTTCGCTGAGCCTTTCAATTACCCAGAACTGTGTTCTTCAACTCGAAGCCGAGCACGATGTCCGCGAGCCGTGTAAGCCCGCGCCACGGTGAAGATCCTCTGCGACGCCTTCCGCATCGAGTTCGAGAACTCGGCCTATGCCTGCGAACGCAAGCTGATCGAGCAAGCGTTCAGTCTCAACCACGCGGGGAAGTCGCTGACCACGATCCTCGACGATGAGGGGGTGCGAAATCGCCGGCTGGCAATTCAGCCACCTATTTCCGCCTTTAAAGCGGACAGGCTTTCCTGAGGGGAGACAGCCGGCGAGTTCCACGAGCAGTGGCGGCCTTCTCATGTCACTTCCGTTACCCGCAGCTCGAACCACGCTGGAAAAATCACGCCGTTCACTGCATCGCCTTTACAGAATATGACGTGAAGTGTTCCCGCACCATCAACCGCTCGCCGTTCTTCACGCCCAGGCGCTTTCCCAGCAGCACCGCGTTTGGCTCCGTCATCGCGATCCACAGAGCCAAGCATCGTTCGCTCGAGGAGTGGATATCGGGCTTTGCCATGCTGCCACCGGTTCTAAAACGTAAGCATAAGTGTTGAGGTATTTGTGAGGAATGCCCATGCAAAACCCCGATCCACTCGCAACAGGTCCGCACTTGCCGGAGGTGTCGAACACCCTCGACCAAACCGCGGAACGAACAAATACTGTCGACGGAACAGAGGCCGATCCTCCACAGCAAGACGTGCCAGGGTACGTGATCCTCGGCGAACTGGGGCGCGGTGGCATGGGGGTCGTGTACCACGCGAGGCAGGCAAAACTTAACCGAGAAGTCGCGCTCAAGATGATTCTCGGCGGGGCCAAGGCGAACCATCGTGAACTGATCCGGTTCTTAGCGGAAGCTGAAGCCGTCGCGGCGATCAAGCACGAGAACGTGGTGCAGGTGTACGAGTACGGCGAGTCCGCCGGCCGTCCCTATATGGCGCTCGAATACCTCTCGGGGGGCACGCTCGCGGCACACCTCAAGGAGAACGGGCCGCTCGACCCGCAGGTGGTGGCCGAACTCCTTGCGTCGACGGCGCGGGGGGTAGCTGCAGCCCACGCGACCGGGATTGTCCACCGGGATTTGAAACCAGGGAACGTGCTCTTAACCGAGGTCGGCGATCCGAAGGTATCCGATTTCGGACTCGCGAAGCGAGCGGCATCAGACCTGACACAAACCCAAGCGATCATGGGCACACCCTCATACATGTCGCCAGAACAGGCCGGTGGAAAAACCAAATTCGTCGGCCCGCAGGCAGATGTCTGGGCCCTTGGCATCATGCTGTATGAGTGCCTTACAGGCGTTCGCCCGTTCCGTGCCGACACGACGGAAGAACTCCTCGCACGCATCCTGACGGACGACACGCCGGTACTCGGTGGCGTGCCGCGGGACCTTACATTGATCTGCCGAAAGTGTCTGGAGAAGAATCCCACAGATCGCTACCCGACCGCATCGGAACTGGCCGAGGATCTCGACAGGTATAGCCAGGGCAAGCCAATCTCGGTGCGACCGGGTGGGCTATTCGAGCGAGTCTACAAATGGGCGAAGCGAAAGCCGACGGAAGCAGCGGTGGCAGCACTGGCCGTTGTCCTCACTGTTGTCGCGAGTTTCGCGGGATTCGCGGTATTCGAACGCAGCGTTGCGCAGGGTGAACGGACCAGGGCCGATGAGGAGCGACAAAAAGCGGAGGCCGCTCGCGCGAACGAAGAGGATGAACGACGCAAGGCCCAAGCAGGGGAGAAGCGAGAAATGTTGCTTCGGGCAGAAGTCTCGCGGAGTGAGTACTCACGCGCCGTCGACCTGGCCCACCGCAATTATCTCGCGAACAATTGGCCTCGGGCTGTCGAACTCCTTGAAGGATGTCCGCCTGAACTACGCCGATGGGAATGGCACTACGTGTATCGGCTTTGCCATGGAGAACTACGCCAACTTGACGGCCATAAGGGGGAGGTAACGACTGCTCGCTACAGGCCCAATGGCAAACACATCCTCACCGCGGGCACGGACCGTGTCGCACGAGTTTGGGACGCCGAATCTGGCAAGGAGCTATTCGTCTTGGAGGGCCACACCGCCACAGTCTACAGCGCTGTGTACAGCTGGGACGGATCGCTCATCGTGACTGCAGGGTGTGACCCAATTGTTCGTGTCTGGGACGCGGAGACCGGACGACCGGTTTCTGAACTCAAAGGCCACACTGGCGAGGTCATCGCAGCCGAGTTCGCACTGCTGGGTGCCGTGGTTACATACGGGTCAGACCGCACCATGCGGGTCTGGCAGCCCAAGACCGGTGAGCAAATCTCGTCGAAGGCAAGTGAGGCGACCACGTCCCGTGGAGGTGATTGGCCGGTCGTCTCTCCCGACTGGAAGCAAC
>PNLP01000126.1 GCA_013823135.1 Planctomycetaceae bacterium | reverse complement strand
CAGCCTGAGATCACGCTTGGTTTAGGACTAGTGCGGGTAAATCTCTCGGGAGGATGGGGTTTGGGAACGGACATCGCTGCCATCCTGGATGCAAAAACGTACAAGCCAGCCGCGTCACTGGAGGGGGCGGTTCGGGCGATGTCTGCTGCGTTTAGTCCGCTCGGAACCCGATTAATCGCCGGAACCAACGAGCGCGAGGCCATTCAGTGGGACGTCGTTACTGGGAAGCGAATTGGCACCGTTCGTGGGCACAGTCGTCCCGTGACGGCAGTTGCGTATAGTCCGAAAGGCGACAGGTTCGTCACCGGCGCGAGCGACGGAACCTTGAAGGTCTGGGCGACCTGGTCTCCTGATGCGGCGTCAGCCATTGTTAGCGACGTCTCCCTTGGCGTTGAGAAGTTCAATTTTAGCCCCGATGGACAACGCATTAATGGAATGGACACCTCGGGTAGCGCGGTGTGGGACACTCGGACGGGCTCCGTAGTTTCACACTTCAACAAGTCGCGGCCATTCACCGGCAAGCCGCCGGTCGTGCTCTTCACACCATCCGGTGTGCGACTCCTCTCGGTCTTGGTTCTACAAGTCGGATCACCTCCAAAGCGGGAACAACGGCTCCTGCTCACCGACGAGGCATGGCGGGAGGTGGGTAGGGCTGACCTCAGGAGCAACATCCAAGGCGAGGGGTGGATCAGTCCGAATCACACTCGAGTTGCAACGTTGCATTCCGACAACACGCTCCGCCTCTGGAACACCGAAGACGGCACGCTGTTGACCACGCTGCCCAACGTCAAAAGCATCAAGTCGGCCGCCTTTAACCATTCCTCTACACTTTTCGCGTTCACGGACGAGAAGAATATCTGCGTGTGGGATATCCGCACCAACTCAATCACACGTCGGATCGATCAGAAATTTGGGAAAGAAGCATCAATCGACGCCTTTACTCCAGACGGCCGATTGGTCTTGAGGTCCTATTCTTTTGACCGGTCTGTCAACGTGTATGATTTCGAGCGGGACAAGGTTGAAGTCGTCATCAATGGACATTCGGTAGCCGTAACCAGCTCGGCAGTGAGTCCTGACGGTGAGAGACTCGCGACTGCAGACAGCGACGCTGTCGTCAAGATCTGGGACCGTCGCACGGGAACAGAGCTCTTGACGCTCCAGGCGTCGAAGTTATCGACTCAGAAGATTGCGTTCAGCCCGGACGGCCGTTGGCTTGTCGCTCAAAACGCCTCCATCCTCGGACGCTTCGATATCTGGGATGCGACTCCCATGAACACAGACGCGGGACGACCACAAGCCGCCCCCCGCGCGATGCTCCCGTTCGACACTACCGGCAATTGGTTGACGTACACCGTTGGCGGCTCGCGATCCGAATTTCAGTTCGAGGAAAAGGAAGTGGTCAAGGGCGACCACAAATTCCAATGGCAGCGTGAGGGAGATCAAATCCGGATCCTGTTCGATAATGGGGTGTACGAATCCGTCACCATCAGCGCGTCGCACCCGAGACTGATGGGGCGTAACGAACTCGATAAACTGGTCGAATGGTACCGAAAGCAGCCACAAACTCTCTTCGACTTCAGTGGGAAGTGGACAACGTACTACGACAATGGGCGCACCTTCTCATTTGAGGTGCGTGGGAATGTGGTCCTCTGGGGTGGGCAGAGTCTCACTTGGAGACATGAGGGGGGCCAGATCAAAATCATATTCCCAGACGGAAATTACGAGGCTGTCAACCTTGCGGTAACCGGAACTGGTGAGTTGATGCCTTTTCGGGGGCGTGACAGTCACGGCGTCAAACTCGAATGGGTCCGCGAGAGATAAACGGATTGCCTATCAACGCTCGCGTCGCTTCCGTGTCCTTCAGGGCCGCTGCGGTTCGGTCCCGCGCTAGCACGGCTTCTTGTCGGGCGGTTTCAGTACGCTGCTGTTCCTCGTCGAGCCGGTCGAGTGCGGTCTCGGCGCGGGACCACGACTATGTCGCGACCGCTCCCAGTCCCCCGAACAGGACCGCGAGAATCGCTAGCGAGTAGACGGCGGCGAGGGTCGGCTTCCGCCTGGCCCACAGGAATGCCCTCTCAGCGCTGCCCACGGGTCGGGCGTGAATCGGCTCGCCGTGCAGGAAGCGATTGAGGTCGTCCGCCAGTTCCCCGACAGAGGGGTAACGCCGCTCTGGTTCCTTCGCGAGGCAGCGGTTCACAATCGTGCTGAAGTCGCGGGGCACGTGCTTGAGCGGCGGCGGATCGACGGACTGCACAAGGGCGAGCACCGCGACGGACGAGGAACCCGGGAAGGGCCGCCGACCGGCAACCGCCTCGTAGAGCATGGCACCGATGGCCCAGACGTCTGCGGGCGGGCCGACGAGTTTCGTGCGCCCGGCGGCCTGCTCCGGCGACATGTACGCGGGGGTGCCCATCACGGCCTCGGTCCCCGTCAGGTCCACGCCGGTCGGCCCCTTCGCCAGCCCGAAGTCCGCGACCTTCGGCTCGCCCGCGGCATCGAACAGGATATTTCCCGGCTTCAGATCGCGGTGCACGATCCCGAGGTTGTGGGCGGCCGCGACCCCGCGGGCGACCTTGAGCAGCACACCGGCCGCCGCCTCCGCGCTGAGCCTGGCCTGTCGAAACCGCGCATCCAGGCTGCCTCCGGAGAGGTACTCCATCACGAGAACCGAATCGTGTCCCTGCTCGCGGAACTCCAGTACGCGGACGACGTGCGGGTGTTCGAGCGAGGCGATCGCCTCCGCTTCCAGGCGGAACCGTACACGGGCCGCATCGTCCGTGTGTCGGGGGCCGAGGATCATCTTCACCGCGGCGAGGCGGTTCAGTTGCCTGTGACGGGCCAGGTAGACGACACCCATCCCCCCGCGTGCGATCTCGGACTCGATCCGGTACCCGGGGACATGCGGGAGGCCGGGACCGTCCGGCAACGCGACGACATCCACGGCTTCACCGGGGCTGTGGTCGATCGTCTCGTGCGCTTCGCGAATCGGGACGTGCGGCGCGGTGTCGGTGGAAACATCCGGGGGTGAGGGGCGAAATGGCTCGTCGTCAGGCATGGATGACCTGGGGAGGGGCGATCCGGCAGGCGAATGGGAGTGCATCAAACAACACCTGCCGTCGCGTTTCGGCTCAAGCCAGTCCGGCAGTTTCGCGATCTGTCATGCTCTACTCTACTAAATCGGACCCCGCCACTTTCCACCCTTCCTTTGGTCTCGGTACCGTCGGCGTCGTCATCGGAGATAACGGGCGAGCATGGGCGGAACACGGTTCAGGATGAGCCCTTGGGTGGCGTATGGCGTTATGCGGATCGGGGATCGGAGTATGGCATTTGACTGCGGCACGGAGATGCGGATTACCTTCTCAGCTCGACTGATGCCAATTTTTGGGCACTGATAACGCTGAGATTTCCAGGGGATCGTGATAACCGAGTGGGTTTCAGGGTTTTCAAAACCGCCTATAGAGAGGGCCATCAACCGTCACAAATCGTGGGTTTCTTCAAAAACAAGCGGTTTTTCGCTCTCAACATTGGCATCAGTCGAGATCAGAACCTGTTCCGATTCGGTCGCCGCGACTCTTTCGGCACCGTCGAAGGCGTCCGTGGCACGCTGACGCAATTGCGGGACCGAGTCCAGGTGCTTCCGCTCTCCTGTAATCAAGTAGCGATCGAATTGGACGTGAACCTCGCGGAGACTGATCTCAAAGCTCCTGCGCAGCGCGGACGCTCGCAACGTGGCTGCCGAGCATAACAGAGACTCTTGCCTGCGAGTCTCCTGCGTACCACGCAGTCCCGAGTGCAATGACGATGAGGATCATACTCACAGCGATAACGGGCGCCGTGAGCCGCGCGACGATCCGATTTTGCATGGTACCCTCTCGAACGGTTATCGCGCGAGCAACCGGCCAACGATTGGGCCACGTGTCGTGGTTGGGACGTCAGCTTTGGCCACCCTCTGGTCACTCGACCAAGTTCTGTCCAACCGCGACTTCCGGTGTTGTTCTGCCGAACCCACGGAGAACAACTGCTATGGATCTTGCCGAGTTCGCGTTCATGCCGACGGAATAACCGCAAGTCGTTATCTTGATGAACCATCGGATTCGCAATCTGGGCGTAAGTCGGGTTGTGCGCTCACCAAGGTCCTCCCTTTTTCATCACTCGTGCTGTTTGGCACTGCCCTTGCGTCTACAAGGTGCAATCGCAGTGCCCGGACCTCCAAGTCCGAGGAAACTCGCGATCGGATAGTCACGAAGTAACGAAGTTGCAGGCGTGCATTCAACTGTGAATGCACGCGACCTCGCACTGCCCGGACGGAGTCAAGCGGCGATTGGTCACTGTCGAACCACCCAGTCCAACTCCCCTTCAACTCAAAGGAGTGCCTCCATGGCCTGGACCAAAGAACGCCTTGAAGAAGTCGCGCAGACTCGCCTCGGTGGTGCCAAGTTGATCGTTGTTGCCAACCGCGAGCCCTACATCCACCGCTACCGCGATGGCGAGATCGAATGGATTCGCCCCGCCGGCGGACTTACCACCGCGCTCGATCCCGTGATGCGTGCCTGCGGAGGCGTGTGGGTCGCGCACGGCTCCGGCGACGCCGACGCAGAAGTCTGCGACGCGAACGGTCGCGTCGGCGTTCCACCCGACGACCCCAGTTACGCACTTCGCCGCATCTGGCTCTCGAAGGAAGACGAGGAAGGCTACTACTACGGGTTCTCGAACAGCACGCTGTGGCCGCTCTGCCACCAGGTGTACTGTCGGCCCACGTTCGACCCCGCCAACTGGGAGGCGTACCGCAAGGTCAACGAGACGTTCGCCGCGGCCGTCCTTGAGGAAGCGCAAGGTGGCCCGGCTCTTGTCTTCGTGCAGGACTACCACTTCGCCCTCCTGCCGAAACTCCTGAAGGCGGCGAGGCCGGACCTGGTCGTCGCGCAGTTCTGGCACATCCCGTGGCCGAACCCCGAGACCTTCCTCGTATGCCCCTGGGCCAAGGAGTTGCTCGACGGCATGCTCGGCAACGATCTGCTCGGATTCCACACGCAGTACCACTGCAACAACTTCCTCGACACAGTCGACCGCACGCTGGAATGCCGTGTGGATCGCGACAAGTTCGCAGTCTCTCGCGGCGGCCTTGAAACCGTGGTGCGCCCATTCCCGATCAGCGTCGATTCGGACCTCCCAAAGGAGTACCTCGGCGACGACTGGGAACTGCGAGCGCGTGCGCTGCGGAAGAAGCATCGGCTCGCGGACCGCCCGCTGATCGTGGGCGTGGACCGCGTGGATTACACGAAAGGGATCCCGGAACGGTTGCGGGCCGTGGATCGACTCCTCGTCCAACACCCGGAATTGAAGGGGAAGTTCCACTTCGTTCAGGTCGGCGCTCCGAGTCGCACGCACCTCGAAGCCTACCGCGACCTCACCGACGAGGTTCAGGCGCTGGCGGACAGCATCAACTGGACTCACAAGACCGACAGCTGGCAACCGGTGGTGTTTCTCAATGAGCACCAGGGGCCAAAGGACGTCACGCTCCTGTACCGGATGGCGGCCGGGTGCGTGGTCAGTTCCCTGCACGACGGGATGAACTTGGTGGCCAAGGAGTTCGTTGCCGCGAGGGACGATGACCGAGGGGTGCTAGTGCTGTCGAAGTTCACCGGTGCGGCCAAGGAATTGACCGACGCTGTGCTCGTGAATCCATTCGATGTGGAGGAGACCGCCGGGGGTCTATACGCCGCGTTGACAATGGCAACGGACGAGCAGGAACGGCGGATGAAGCGAATGAGGGCGAACGTTCAGGACAACAACATCTACCGCTGGGCGGGGATGCTCCTGAGCGAGGTCGGGAAGATGGTTCCCGAGACAGTCACGAAGCCGACGACGGTTTCGGTTCCACCGACGAAGCCCGTGATCGACCCGGTGGAGACCCGCATCGCCCGTGAGAACTTTGTCACCGCCATGCGGCTCGCGGGTTGCTGATTGAGACGTGATCGAACGGGTGTTCGGTGCGAAGTTCTCATCCAACACCCTGACCGAGTACTTGCTCCTTCCGGGGAACTTGCGATCGCGTAATCCGCTGTTCCTACCTACTTGGAGACGAAGAATGATGACGTTCGCCGAGACCGATACCAACCGGTTGCCGGGGTTGCTCCAACATCAGGGCGATGAGGCGCGGCTCGAGTTTCATGAGGCGATCCCGAAATCGCTAGCATTTTTCCTAGAAACAATACTCCGCTCCATCAAGATAGTATTGCACACCGCACGCCCGACTTGCGACTTCGGCCCACGGACCTCGATCGATGTTTACACCCTCTGACAATTCATTCCAGCGGTTGCACTCGCCGGCCCTCTGGGCGGTGCTGGTAATCGCGACTGGTCCCGTGCCCACACGTGCCGCCGATGGGCCAGCGACGTTCGCGGTGCCGAAAGAGGTGCGAGCCGTGCTCGACACGCACTGCGCCGACTGCCACGGCGACCGCGGCAAGGGGAACGTCGACGTCACCGCTCTCGACAAACTGAAGCTGGGCGACCGACTGGAGACACTCAACAAGATACAGGACCAACTCTTCTACAAGATGATGCCCCCGCCCAAGGAAGAACAACCAGCCGCGCACGAGGCACAGGTGCTCGCTGACTGGGTGAGGGGCGAGTTGCGGCGGCACAAGGCGTCCAAACTGGACGACCGCCTACCGTACCCGGACGCCGGCAACTATGTGGACCACGTTGCCCTGTTCGACGGGTCGAACACGGACAAGCCGTTCACCCCCTCCCGCCGTTGGCTCGTCAGTCCGCAGATCTACGAGGAGCGCGTGCTGGACGTGTTCCAACTGGAGGGCCGCGAACGGGACCAGTTGCGGCGCTCCGGGTTCCACGGCGTGACCAACCCGTTCCTGCTGCCCGACCATGCCGGCGTGCGTTACTACGACCTCACCCCGCTCGACGGGAGCCATTTGCTGGTGATGCTCAACAACGCCGATTGGATCGCCTCAAAGCAACTCCAACCCGCACGAGTGAAAGTCAGCGACCCGAAGGCCGTGCCCGCAGATCCGAAGAACAAGTGGGTACCGAAAACGACGCCCGCCGCGTTTGAGCTGATTGTGGCCAAGAAGGCCGCGCCGACCGACGACGAACTGCGGGCGGCGGTGCGAACGCAGTTCGGCCTCGTGTTGCGGCGCGAGCCGACTGCGGCCGAACTCACGCAGTACCTCGATCTCGGTCGCGAAGCGATAAAACTCACCGGGAACGCGGAAGGGTTGCGGCAGATGCTCAAGGCGGTGCTGCTGGAATCGGAGTTCGTCTATCGGCTGGAGTTCGGCGAAGGAAAGGCGGACAACTACGGCCGCGTGCCGCTTTCGCCACTGGAAGCGGCCTACGCCATCGCCTACTCGCTGGGCGACCGCGGGCCGGACGCACAACTGCTCAAGGCCGCTGAGGGCGGGAAACTGAACACGAAAGCCGACTACGAGCGGGAGGTGCTTCGCCTGTTGGCCGACAAGGCATACTTCGCCGCGCCGGTGGACAAGTCGCTGGGTTTTTCCGCCCCTACGACTGCCCCGCACCCGCGGTTGATCCGCTTCTTCCGCGAATTCTTCGGCTACTCGACCGCGTACAAGATCTTCAAGGACCCGCCCCGCGCTGGGAACGTGTACACCAACGCCGACCGGGGGAGCACCGGCACCGCGGGAATGCTCATCGACGAAGCGGACCGGCTACTCACCGACATCCTTGCCGCCGACAAGGCCGTCTTCGAGACGATGCTCACCACCGACCGGTACTACGTGTTCCACCCACTGGACAACGACAGGAGCAAGAAGCTGATCGACAACTGGCGAACCGCCTACGAGGTCCTCAAGGACACCGACTGGAAGAAGAACCCCGAGGCGGTGGCGAAGGAGCACGACGAGGTCATCCGGAAGTATCTCGACCCGAAGGGGTTGCCCGGCAAGCACAAGGTGAACCACGACAACAGTGTTCTCCGGTTCATGACCTACTTCGAGGCCACCTTCGGCAAGGGCCTGACGCCGTTCACCAGCACGCCCTGGCAGTTCGGGAACCGCTTTCGCTACGCCGAGATCTACAACCTGGGGGCGATGCCCGGTCACGGCGGAAAGTACGAGCCCGGCCAGTCGTTCGACTACCATCCGGTGCAACCGTTCGAGGTGCCGAACCGCAAGGGCATCCTGACTCACCCAGCGTGGTTGATCGCGTTCTCCACCAACACCACTTCCGACCCGATCCGCCGCGGGCGGTGGATACGCGAGAAACTGCTGGCGGGCGTGGTGCCGGACGTGCCCATCACCGTCGATGCGAAGGTGCCAGATGATCCCCACAAGTCGCTCCGCCAGCGCGTGAGCTCGGTCACGCAAGCGGCGGCGTGCGCCAAGTGCCACAGCCGCATGAACGACCTCGGCTACCCGCTCGAGCAGTTCGACGACTTCGGCCGCTTCCGAAAGGTGGAGCAACTCGAACACCCCGACAACCTCATCACCGCTGGCAACGGCAAGTCCACGTTCGACGTGTACAGGACGAAACCGATCGACGCGAGCGGGGTTCTAACTGGGACGGG
Organism: Planctomycetaceae bacterium; assembly: GCA_013823135.1. GTDB lineage: Bacteria > Planctomycetota > Planctomycetia > Gemmatales > Gemmataceae > Gemmata. The sequence goes on along the minus strand of PNLP01000126.1, from coordinate 1,589 downwards.
GGACCCTAAACTCGACGGTGAAGTGAAGGACGCCTTCGAGTTGATCGACCGACTGGCAAAGTCGGACCGCGTGCGGCAGTCGATCATCCGCCACGCCTTCCGCTTCTTCCTGGGCCGCAACGAACTGCCGTCCGATTCGCAAACATTGATTGACGCCGACCGTGCTTACATGAATAGCGGCGGCAGTTTCAAGGCCGTCGTTGTCTCGCTTTTGACTTCCGACTCCTTCATCTACCGCAAACGACCAAGGAACTGACCATGACCACCCGCCGAGAGTTCATGGCGACCGCCGCCCTCGGGGCCACCGCCCTCGCACTCCCGCCCCGCGCGGCCTGGACAAAGCCATCCGTCGGGAAGCCGCCGATGCGGTTCATCTTCCTGCACAAAGGAAACGGGCTGTTCCCGTCGGTGATGGTGCCGCCGTCGCTGAGCAAGGACGATGCCGCGACGGAGGCAAAGAAGGGGCCGCTCAACCTCGACCTAGGCAAACACGACCTGCCCGAGTGGATGAAGCCGTTGGCCACGCATCAGGCAGACCTGACGATCCTTCAGGGGCTGTCCGGCAAGATGTGCACGACCGGTCACCACACCTGGTGTTCGTCGCTCGGTGTGTTCAAGGCGAACGAGCGGATCAGTTCCATCAGGTGGGCCACGGTGGACTTCGAGCTGGCGAAACTGTTCCCGTCGCCGATGGAACACATCGAGCTGGCCTGTTTCCCGCTCGGCGGCGGGAACGCGCGGGGCACGCTGAACGGCATCGCCACCGGGTTCTCGGCGCGCGGCCCGCAACAACCGAACTACGCCTTCGGCTCGCCGAAGATCGCCGTGCAAGAGTTGTTCAAGTCGGTCTCGACCGACAAGAGCGTTCAAGCGCAGTCGCAACTCGGGCGGGCCGCGCTGGAGTTCGCGGCGCGGCGCGAGGGCCAGTTGGCCGGCGCGGCACCTGGGAGCGAGCGTGCGAAGGTGCAGAGCTACGCGGACTCGCTCGAAGCCGTGCGCGAGCGGGACCGCAAGGTGGACGCGATGGCCGACGCCATTCGACCGCATGTTCCAAAGCTGGACGCCAAATACTTGGCCGACGAGATGACCACGGTGGACCGCCAGCGGGGGCACGTCGAGGTACTCCTGGCGGCCCTCATCTCCGGGCTGACGAACGTGGTCGCCTTCACAGTGGACGAACTCGGCCACGAGTACACGGGGTTGGCGGGAATCGAGACCGAGAAGGTGAACCTGCACGACGTGGGGCACGGTAAGGGGTTCGGCAAGCTGACCGCCGACGAGGTGCGGTTCGCAGTCCGCCGCCAGCACATGACGCTGATCGACACGATCGCAGCCCGGCTGAAGAAGGCTCCGGAGGGCGAGGGCACGGTGTTCGACAACACGATGATCTTCTACTTCCCGGACAACGGCGAGACGCACCACTCTCAGGGCACCGAGTACCCGTTCGTGGTGCTGTCCGGGAAGAACGCCAAACTGAACATCCGCGGGCGGTACATTCGGCTGCCGAACTACGGTGACCCCGGCCACAAGACGCTCGGCAACTGGTACACCACGCTTCTAAACCTAAACCAAGCGTGATCTCAGGCTGA
>PNLP01000125.1 GCA_013823135.1 Planctomycetaceae bacterium | reverse complement strand
TGGTGTTTTGGGGCGAATGGTTGCGGCATACGGGGAATCTCGGGAGATGTGGTCTTCAAAACACATAAAAGGCCCAGAAATGAATCTTGTGAGAGGCGTTTAGCTGTACAGCGCGGGTGTTTGTAAAACCATTACAAATCAATGGTTGTGTAGGAAATTTGGCTGCAACCATGTGCCGGTCACTCTCTCCGGCAGTCAGCCACGCCGTGCTCACCCACGAATCCCAGCAGTCCGATTCTGCCTTGAGAACTGAGGCATTCCGCCAAACTGGCGAGCTGCACCCGGGAAACGGGTATAACTACAGATTCTCAAATGGGTTGCAAACACCCGCGCTGTACAGTTAAGTAAAGTACTCCAGACTGAGAGCACGCAGAAGACCCAATCTCCCGTCAGTCAGTCTCGGTCAGAACTTGAGTACTGGTGTGAAATCTCACACGGCTTGCTGATTATCCGACGTAGGACGATAATCTATAGTTGGCGTTTGAACCGCTGGGGAATTTTCAAGAGGCAGTAATCTGATAATTCTCCCCTGAATCAGTCTTTTTGTTAACAATAGAGTAAATTATCTACCTCACAATACTATACCTACACATGATTGGGCTCGAGATGGGATTTTGCCTGGCACCAAAACGGGAATCAGTGGTTTGTTCGGCGAGTCGTGCGGAGTGACAAGACTACATTAACCAACGATAATGCTCCGGGATTTGGGGGCATTGTCCACAGTTTTTCGAACATCCTCGCGAACCACTACCAAATGCAACAACCCCGGATCACCCCGGGGTTGTTTGCTGAACGCGACTCTCCCTTACATTACACCCAATACACCGTTGTGAAGTTCGGGTAGATCGCGGTGACACAGATCGCACCGTCGGGGCACTGCTCGAAGCGGATCGCGACCGGGTCACCGAACAGCATCATCAGCGAGAGGATGAACTTCAGGATCGCTTGCACCTGCTCGGGGTGATCGACGATCCACTTGAGCACCCGTTGGATGAACCCAAGCACCGGGCCGGGGCCGTCGCCCGCCACCTGGTCGGGAGCCCCGAACGACTTCGCTCCCTCCGCGATCGTCAGATCCGAGATCCTCGCGGCCAGCTTGTTAGCCTCCTCGGCCGTGAGCGGGGTCTTGTTGCCGTCGATCATCGCGAACCCATCCTTCTGGGCCTGCGCGCTTGCCAGCCGGCGGAAGTGCTCGGCGACGATCCGTTGCCCGAGGTGGATCCGGTTCGGGACCGCGGCCCCGACCAAGACGGGTCGAGCTTCGGCAGCCGGCGGAGGGAAGTTCACGTTGACAACGGGCGGTGCCGGCGTCAGGTCGGGCTTGATGCAGCGACCGCCAACCGCACCAAGGGCGAGCATGATGACGGCCGCGATGATCTTCACCCAGACTCGATTGTCGGATGCGAGCACCTCGCGGAGCGTGTCACGGATCATGCTGCTAAAGCTGGCCAGTGGTGGCGGAGTCGGACTTGGGGTTGATGGGCCTGACATCATCTCTCCTGCTAAAGTTGCCATATTTGATGCTATCGATGAACGAACCGGTTGCCCCGATTCGGTTATGTGAATCATCCCGGCCGGGCGCGGGTCAGTCTCTCCACTCCGACCCGCGCCCACCCAACGAAAGCGACGGCACCCGGCCGGGGTGAGTCAGGAGCCGGGCGGCTTCGCCGGCGGGCTCTCGTTCGCCAGGTCCCTCGCGGTCTGCGCGGCCGCTGCGGCCTTGATCGCTGCCAGTTTGTCCCACTCGTTGCCGTACCGCATGAACAGGTCGTGCGGCACGTCAGCCACGGTCGCTGGCCGGCCCTTCGGCGCGATGCCAAGCGCGACGAGGAGAGCGTTGAGGATCGGAGCCACTGCGTCGAGCCGTGGTGAAGCGTTCGCGGGTGGCGATTCGGGGCTCGGGATTGTTGGGGTGGGTTTTGGCCCGAACTTTTGGCGGAGCAGATAAGCCACGACGGGCACCAGGCCCGCGAGCACGTATCCCCAGGTGCCGAGCGACTGCAACCACGCGACGAGAGCGGCTTCCATGAATCACCTTTCGGTTTGAGACTGAAGATTGGGAACGTGGCTCAACGACCCTTCACCAGGATCCACACTGCGAGGCCGCCGACGATCGCGAGGGCGAGCCAGGGGAATTCAGGACGTGGCCCGGCCGGGGTAACCGGCTTGCCGTCGGGCTTCGCCGGCGATGGCTTCGGGCCGTTCATCAGGTCGAGCAACTCGACTAGCTTCGCCGCGGTGTAGTCGGCAACCTCGAGCGTGCCGAGTTGCTCCGATCGCCGAGCCGTCGCGGGCTTCCGGAGGCTCACACCCGAGGGCAGCGCGAACAGCTTGATCGTCCACGAGTCGGACGTGTACGCCTGGGTGTGCAGCTTCGCTCGGGTCGCCGCCGGCACCGCTCCGACATCGCCCTTGAATCGCGTCAGGAACGCAGCATCGCCCACCGCGGTCAAGTGCCAGCGGTCGCCGTCATTGTTGAGCAACCGCTCGTGAACGGTCTCCTCGGTGCTCTCGCGGCCGGTGATCGAGTAACTCGTCCGCTGGTGAATCTTGTCCCTCATCAGGCCGTAGTTCTCACCGACACTCGTCGGGCACTCGATCGCGGGCGGTGTTGTCTGTCGAACGCCAGCGGGGAGCGGGGCTGGCGGCTCGAGCGGCTGGCCGTTGGCGGCCCCGTAGATCGTTGTCCCCTCAACACGACCGTCAATGAACGCGGCAGCGACACAGCGACCGTTCACCCAGTAGCCCCACTCGCGGCCGTTGGTGTTCGCGAGCCACTGACCGCCGACGGTGGGCGATGACGGTTGATAGGTCGGTGGGGAGAGATCTGGGAGCGGCTGCACATTCAGCGGCACGGGGCACCGGCCGTTCGGGCAGTTCTGGCCGACTAGCACCGGGCATTGCGCTGGGCACTTCCCGGGGGAGCACGTGCAAGCGTCTCCGCATACGCCGACGCATCCGCCCGAGTTGGCGAACAGCATCTGAGAGAGCAGGTGAGGCGGGGGAGGCGAAGCCAGGAACACGAATGCCCAGCCGCCGCCGCGTGCTCGCCAGCGAGTGAGGAACTCCTTGCGGCTCATCCACACCCACAGGCCGGGGCGGTTGTTGTCGATGATCGCGGCCCACTCCTGGTCGAGGTGTGCGAGATACACCATGTGATCGATCCAGCAATCGCGGCCCCACTGGTCCTTGTAGAACCCGTCGAACCCGGCGTAGGTCACGCACGCACCACGACCGGTCGAGACGGCCAGGTCGAGGAACGAGTCGTCTCCGCCGGTGTGCTGCACATACTCCGGTACCGCGACCCCCTTCTCCTTGCAGAACGCCAGGAGCATCTGATCGACCTTCTGAGGGAAGCCGCCACCTGGCTTCGATTGCATCCACCGCTGGAAGCCCGCGATCTCGGGGATGTTCTGCCAGCGGCTCTCGATCTCGATCGAGGTGAACACGCACAGGCCGTACCCCTTGCCGGGATCGCCCCGCGGGTTGTCCTTGGTCCGGTCGTTGCCGCCCGAGTTCCGCATGTGTTGACTGGCGGGCAGGTCGCAGACGCTCTTCACGCCAGAATCGCTGACAGGTTCCTTGGTCGAGGCAAAGTGCGGGGCCACGTCGGCGACGAGGCAATCGGATGGCTGAGCAGTCGCGGAACTGGCGACGACCTGGAGGATCAGGCCGGTGAGAAGTAGGAAGCAGCTCCGTCGCATGACGAGCCTCCTGGGGAACGGGTGAACGCGAACGGTTACTGGTGAGATGTCACCGGCGAGTTGACTTCGATCCTGGGGGAACCCAGGTGTACTGCCCAATCACGAACTCGTTGAGGAACTTGCCCTTGGAGTAGGCATTCATCATCGAGAAGTAGACACTCTCGGGGCAGTCTTCGTAGTGCCCCTCAGTGCCGTCTGTGAAGATCACCCACAGTTGGTTGTTGGCCCACGCAACGTGAGTGAGTCGTGAACTGGTGACACGCTTGTAATCGAGAGGTAGCATGCCGAAGAGATGTCACCGCTCGCCGGTACCAAAAACATGACTAACATGGTGATGTGGCAATTCTCCCCCACAAACCAACCCGCTGTCATCATGACCAAAGAGCAACTCACAGAAGAGGCAGAGTGGCTATCCGCCTTCGGAGAACCGACACGTGTCGCTGTGGTCCGCGCCCTTGCGACGGGAGAAAAGATCGTCACCGAGTTGGCGAGGATTCTGGGGGCAGAGATGGTGAACGTCTCACACCACCTCGGGATCATGAGGCATGCGGGAGTAGTGAAGTCTGATCGTGATGGCCGGTGCATGCGGTACAGCCTCGTCGGGGCGTCGGCAACCGCGATGGAGATTGTGTTGACGCACAAGTCGGGTATGAGAGTGGTTATCCCTCTGTACTGATCAGGCATTTCGATCAGGTCTTGATGATCTTCGCTACCCCACGCCACGGTTGCATATTGTTGTGTGCCCCGCCGCCGCCTGTCGAGGTAGGCGAGTTCATGACCGCGAAGTTGGCACCGCTCGCCACGTTCACCGTTGCGGTGCCGTGCCCCGTGTGTGCGGGCATTTCCGCCGTTACCAGTTGGTGAGTCTCTGCGCCGCCTGAACCGGCCAGATTTCTCGCTGTGAGTGACGCACCGGTTCCTGACCCAATCGAGGTTCGGCCGCGCAGGTCAGGTACGTTGAAGGTCGTAGCCCCGTCACCCTTGCCCCACGGAACGTAATTGCCCGTATGGGTTCCACTCTGTGTGCCAGTGGTGTTGATGTTGGCACCGCCCACCGTCGCGGCGATGTTGAAGGTGTTGGCTGCTGACGACTTCACATAGTAGACCGTGCCAGACACGATTCCGGTCGGCAATGCCCCGGTGGTCGTGAAGATGACGGGGTCCCCATCCGACAGGCCGTGTCCGGTCCATGTCACAACTGCGGGAGCTGCGATGGTTACCGTGATGGTCGCAGACTTCGACAGCGCCGCGAACAGTGTCGCGTAGGTCGTCCGCGAGACTGCCGACCCGTCACACGCCAGCCAGCCGGTCGGCACCGTGAAACCGGCGAAGTCCTGTATCGCGCCAGTCGGCATTCCACCGTTGGCGGTCGGCAACGCCCCCGTGACCTTGCTGGTGAGGTCGATCGAGCCGGCCAGCATCGCGTTGGTAACGACGCCGGCCCCGATTGAAGGATTCGGGTAGGTGCCCGACAAATCGCCGCCGGCGCTCCCAGTTGGGGCGCGAGAGTCTGTCAACCGGGAGTCGTCGCCCGCGCACACGGTTCCGGCAGTCGTGCCGACGTTGCGTGTGGACGAATTGCCGAGCCCGGTCACATCCGTACTCGGCACCGTGGTCGATGTCGAGACAACGGAGCCGTTGCCCTTGAGGTATCCCGTGAGCGTCGTTGTTGTGGTGCCGTCCACAAGGTTCGGACCCGTCGCACCATCGGCTCCGTCTGCCCCTGCCGGGCCGGTCGCACCTGTGGGTCCGGTCGCGCCCGTAGCCCCCGTCGGTCCAGTAGCACCGGTGGCCCCTGTCGGCCCCGTGGCTCCTGTCGCGCCTGTTGCTCCTGTCGCCCCCGGCACACCTGCGGGAATCTCGAAGTCGAACACCGCAGCCGACGAAGTCCCCGAGTTGGCCACGGTCGCCGGGTCGCCGTAGGGAACGTCTGTGACCGTTCCAACCGTGATTGTTGCTGCTGCACCAGCCGCGCCGGTAGCCCCCGTTGCACCGGTGGCTCCTGCTGGACCTTCTGGGATTTCAAAGTCAAATACCGCTGCGGAGCTAGTGCCAGAGTTTGTTACCGTGGCAGGATCGCCGTGGGGCACGTCAACGACTGTACCGACTGAGATTGTTGCTGCTGTGCCTGCGGGACCGGTGGCTCCTGTCTCGCCCGTTGGCCCGGTCGGTCCAGGTGGTCCAGGGGGTCCGGGTGGGGGTGGCGAGGTACCGATGGTGGTGACGATGCCGCCCGTAACCACGGTGCCGTCCAGCAGCGAGCCGGTGACGCCATCAAGAAAGTTCACGGGGGTGTCCGCCGTGAAGCCGTACTGCGCGATGGCGAACCCGTCGGCCGCGTATCGGTGGTTGCCGTCGGTCGGTCCGATCTGATTCAGTGGTGCGTTACCTGTCAGCGTGTCGTATGTCTTCGGGAAAGACGTGTTCGTGTAGTCCACCATCAAGTAGTGACTGGCGATTCCGTACTTGCTGCTGCCGGTAACCGTCCCGCCGTTCTTGGTAGTGCATTGAATCGCGTCGTACCGAGCCATCCAGACGTTGTTCGCGCCGGTGGTCAGCAGTGGGCTGGGTGCCATCCACGCCGTCGCGTTTGGGTTCGTGGCTGGCCCCGAGTAGCACACCAGCCCGTCGCTCACGATCTGTCTATAATCCCCCCCACTGAGCACACGGGCACAAGCATAAATGCCGCCCCCCACGTACAACTTGTAACTGCTGTGACCGGGGTCGAAACCGCCGCTTGCTGCCGCGTTCCACTCTTCTTCAAACAGGTACACCTCGCCTGCGTAGGAGTTGCTCTGCCGGACGTCAATCATGGTTGACGGCAGACTGCTGTACGTCCCCCCGTTGACTTGAAACACTGTCGTGCTGCCGGTCGGGTTGTATGGCGGGGTGATCCCCGCTGTCGCCCGTGACGAGTTGATTTCCGCCGGGTTCTCGAATGACTTGATACCACTGAGCGTCTGCGCCGTGTGGCTGACCACGCCCGTCTTACCGCTCGCCGCGTACCCGATGGGCAGAAACTCCCACTTGCCCGCTTGCTGGCTGGGGTTCATCCACACTTGCAGCCCGGCGACGGGGTTGCTGAAGTTGGTCCCGTCGAGCGTCGAGGGCACCGCGTTGTAGCCGGTAACCTCAGTCCCGTCATCAGCCCAGACGCCAGCCGAGAGCGTGAGCTTGTAGAAGTTCCAGTTGCCACCCGAGGATGAGGTGAGGCGGGCTAAGAAGCCGCCAGCAGGTGTGGATGAACCACCGATGAGGGGAATCAACTCGTACAGTAACCCGCCAGCGCCGTCGGCCGAACGTGCCCAAGCGAAGTCATCGACCGAAAGCAGGATCTCGGTGTCGTCTGCAGCGGGGATGGTGTAGCCGGGGTTGTCTGCGGTGATTTGCACACCACCGGTCACCGCATCCCAGGTGCCGTCGCCCAGGAGTTGCCACTGCTCGGCGGTGTAGGCCTGCGGGCCGGAGCCGATGACGCTGAGGACACGAACGATCAACCAGTCGTTGCCGAGCGGCCGGTTCTGGAGCGAGGTCATCTGCGGAAGACGTGGCGGCATGATGCCTGGGAGATGTCACCTGCGGGTGACAAATCGAGACGTACCAAGGCCTTCATTGTTATCGAGGAACGTGCAATTATCCAAACTCACGGGGCGGCGAAACTGGAGAGTGATGTCCGCTGATATTAAGAATCTAGTTGCGTATCAACTCGCGATCGACTCTCATTTCAATTGGCATCTTGCTCTGACAACTCTCCCAGGAGATTTTGCCATGTTGAAGTTGACCCCTCTCGTCGCATTGCTGATCTACCTTGCCACGACCCCAACGTGCGCTGTTGATCCGCCCAAGGAAAAAGGACCGGATATTGGGATCGACTACCGCACATTCTTCAACACGCACATGAAGCTCGTTGCTGAGGGAAAGGGAGAGCAAGCGATCGAGTCTGTGTCGGCTCACTTCAACGGCACTGGGTTGACCCAAGAGTTCACCGAGGCTTTGCGGAAAAGGTTCGCTACCATTTACGGGGCGGCTGGGAAATGCACAGGTCACGAAGTCGTCGGCTACAAGCAAATCACATCACGAACCATCCGTTTCTACTCTGTTTCACATTTCGATAAGTTTGCAATTACTTACTCCTATCTCTTCATCAAGGCCAGTGATGACCGATGGAAATTGGCCGTTTACAGTGTTCAAGATGGCGTTGATGAATTGGAGAAAACGACAGCACTTAACCCACTCTGAAGCCCATCGCGACGGCCCACCATTTGCTGCTCGTGATGATGGAAGAGGATTCAGCCGACTCACCGGCAACCGAGAAACGCAATTGCAGGAGACATTCGAGCGACTGGACTTCTTGAGGACAATCCCAAGCCCACTGGCTGGAAGAAATCGGCCTTTCAACGCCCAAGTTGTGGTTGTTCGTGATGACTCCTGGTGATCCGCTGCACCCGCCTCGGTTGTCGTAGTGAAGCCTGAAAGAAAACCTGAGTTATAGTCAGATTGATAGAAATCTCGATGACGAGATCAGGTATTTCGATTGGTTGCTGAATCCTTATGGTGCTTCACACACAAGAATTCCGAGTACGAGGAGTTTGGTTGCTCCAGATCACATGACATCCCCTGATCTGAGTCATTTTGTCGGGCAACCCAGAAGCCGAACTCTCCCCGTGAATCTCAATCCAGCTTGTTCGTAGCTTCTCCCAAGGTTCGCTACATGCCTCCTCCCATAAACAATAGTCTTGAAATTTGCGACAAAGCGGGTCCTATGGATTCGGTCGAGTTTGCCCCGACACCAGATTCGCGACACGGAACGTTGCTGCAAGATCTTATCGACCGTTCGGTTATTCTGCCCGAGGAATGGGACGAGGTGTTCCCAGCTGATCGTGCACTTCTCCTAAATGTTGATTCGCAATTATCTCTCCTCGACAAACTCGTTTCTCTTCATCTCCTCACAGGATTCCAAGCAGACACGATCCGCGATGGTTCGGCCAAGAAACTGATACTGGGCCAGTATCGTGTTCTCGGATTGATCGGTCGAGGTGGCATGGGGATCGTCTATCGTGGCGAACATATCCACCTCCGACGAGACATTGCGATCAAAGTCTTTACGAACACTCCCGACACTTGTCCTCGTTTGTTGCGAAGATTCCACGCCGAGGCCCGCGCTGCGGCAAGGTTACATCATCCCAATCTCGTTGCATGCCTTGATGCGGGACGCAGTCACTCCACAGATCCCGACGGCGTTACCCGCGACTACTACGTGATGGAACTCGTCAACGGTCAAGATCTTGACGGGTTTGTGCGCAGTCGCGGACCATTACCTGTCAGTCGCGTCTGCGACCTGTTCCGTCAAGTGGCCGAGGGTCTGGCCGAAGCACATCGAAACGGGTTGATCCACCGCGATATCAAACCATCGAACATCATCGTGACACCGGACTGGCAGGCCAAACTCCTCGATTTTGGTCTCGCTTTACATCCATATCGACGAATGACCGAGCCTGGAACTGTCCTCGGCACCATTGGATATATGGCACCAGAGCAGGCACACGACCCGCATGCTGTCGATGCACGTGCTGACCTGTTCAGTCTCGGTGCGAGCATGTATTGGGCATTGACGGGGCGAGACCCGTACCCCGACACCGGGAACATGCTGAGAGATTTGCAAACGAGGCTCTCAGCTAGCCCTCCAATCATCCAACAAGTTCTTCCTGAACTGCCTGAAGAACTCTGCACACTCATAAATCGAATGCTGAGTACCGACCCTGACGCTCGCCCACCCAGTGCACGGATCGTGGCAATTTCGTTAGCAGGACTGAGTCGCTGGGTTTCCCAGTCGAAGGCTCCAGAACGAATCGGCCGTGAAGAGCAAAAGCCGAATGTTGTGATCGTAGACGACGACGCTCCACTTCGGCAATTACTGGCACTTTATCTGTGCGATGAATTTTGCGTCACAGAAGCCGCAAACGGAGACGAGTTACGAGAGCATCTGCTCCGCCAACGTGCAGATCTCGTCGTTCTCGATATCAATCTCCCGGGTGTGTCCGGAGACAAGTTGATTGAGTCTATCCAGCCTGTAAATCCTGGGGACCCAAGACCCCTGATCCTGTTGATATCTGGAGTAATACCCACCGAGTCGCTTGGTGGATTATTGACGAGTGGAGCAGACGATTTCGTTGCGAAGCCCTTCTCGCGCGCCGAGTTTCGGTCACGAGTGCGCGGACTGCTCGGACGAAGGCCGAGTGAACCGGTCCGGGCAGCGGCTATCACGATGCGACAGGGATTCGCCGATTTGATCCGAACCCCACCGCCACCCAACTCACAACCAGTAAACTCGCAACCAGCTCAGGACACAAGTCAACGGGGATCAGGCATCCGAGTGATGACGGACCTCTTTGCTCAAGTGCTCAGTGAAGTTCTACCGTTCAGCCCCATGTACAGTGAGCGGTTGGGGCGATATGTCCGCGCGATTGCGTCGATGATCACTGACAATGGGGAATACAGTCGTCTAAAAGACGAGAATCTTTTGGACCTGATCGAAAGTACCGCCGCGCTGCACGAC
>PNLP01000124.1 GCA_013823135.1 Planctomycetaceae bacterium | reverse complement strand
TCGCTCCGAGTCTTCGAGGAGCGGGTGGGGGGTGAAACCTTCGCAACTGCTGAGGTATTCCCCCCACCCGGCTCGCAAAGCCTCGCCACCCTCCCCCACAAGGGGGGAGGGCGATGAAACCGCAGCACTCTACATGCTACAGTCTCCTGAAGACACAGATTTTAAAGACAGAGAGGAAGACCACATGACAGTGAAACTGTCCCGTTTCAGGCCAACTCTGTTTTGTCTTTTAATCTGTGTCTATCTGCGAAATCTGTGGATCAAACTCTTCGTCTTCTCTGATTGGTCTTCGACTGTCAGTTCTGGCCCAGCATGAGTGGGTGGAGGTAGGTTCGGACGAAGTCGGGGGCGTTCACGCCGTGGTGGCCGCCGGTGTGACCGGTGCGGGCCATCTCCTCGGTCCAGAAGTGCTGGCGGAAGCGAGCGGCTTCCACGTCGGCGAGTGCCTTCGAGCCCTTCGGCTGGAAGCCCCAGCGGCCCGCGGCTCCATCCAGACGGGAACGGTCGGTGGTGCCCACCACGCGAACCACGAACCCGAGCGCGACCCAGTCCTTCTTGCTGCAAAATACGTCGACCCCTTCCCGCGAAGACCACAGCGTCGGCCGCACGTCGTACCCCGTCGATACACTCGGGGCCAACAAGATCATGCGGTTTACGGCATCCATCGGCAGCGCGTCCCCGGCCGCCAAGGCAACTCCGCAGCCCGCGCTGTGGCCCACAACCACGATCCGCCGACCCGGTTCGCGGGCCTTGCGTTCGAGGATCGTCTCGGCCAGTCGCCGACCTTGCTCGCGAACGTGATCGCTATCCGTCTGATCCGCCCACAGCTTGCGGTAGCCGTGCGACCACGGGAACACGGACAATTCGACCGGGTTATCCGTGAGCATGTTCGCCCACGTCAGTGAGTTGGAGCAACCCTTTAGATCGCCGGCACCGTCGAGAACCCACACGAGTGGAAGGGTTTCGGGCTTCTCAGGCTTCGCGGTGGGTGATAGCCACCCGGAACAGGATGTCCGGTATTCCGCGGCAACAGGAGCGGTGGACGCTGCGACTTGCGGACTTTGGCCCCGCGTCACGGACCGCGAGCGCAAGGGTCCGGCCCCGGCAGCCGTTGCCCCGAGCCCTGCCACGATCACGGTGAACCAAACGATCCGCTTCATGACGCATACCCGGAAGGTCGCATCGCACGTTCCTATCCGCGGGGATAGTATCGGCCGTTCAGAAGTTCAACTGCAGTTTTCGGGCAATGTCGGTCGATCAGGAAATGTAGGCAAGTCCATTCCCACCCGTCAAAAGCCAGCATCATCACAAAAGGGGCAAGATATGGCCGGCGTGCGAAGCCTGGTCAGGGGATTGATTGCCCCGACTCGCGGGGCTAGGTTATCCGAGTCGACCCACACCAGAGGGAACCGGATGGCGCGTCTCGTCACAATGACGGCAGCCCTCGCAGTATTCCTCGCCCTTGGGGTCGGGGTGTACGGTCGCTTCTTCGCCGCGCCCCCGGCACCGCCCGCGGACCCCGAGTTCGTCGCGGATGCGAAGACCCCACTTCCCGCAGCCGACGAGTTCGAGCACCTCGCCAAGACCGACTCCGTTGCGATGTACGAGAAGTGCCTGTCACGTTACCTGCGCGACGCGAAGGGCTTCACGGCGACGCTTGTCAAACGGGAACGGGTCGATGGCGAACCGAAGCCACCGAAGGAACCCCAGGAAGAAGTGATTCAGCTTGCGGTTCGCGGCGACACCCCGGACCCGGCCACGGGAACGCACTTCATTGAGGTGGCGATGAAGTGGGAATCCGGCGCGAAGAAAGCGATGGGGTCCGAGATTCGCGGCACGCTCTACAGCGAAAAGCCCGGCGCGGAAGGGACCGGCGGGAAGGTGGTGACGTTCCGCCCGACCGCACTCATGACAACCACTTCCGTTCGCCCCGCCGACCCGCTGGCGAAGAGTCAGTCGCGGTACAGCATCCGGGACGCTGGGATGTATCGCGGGATGCTCCGCACGTACGACGTGTGGAAGCACCGCAAGGCGGCCGGCACGCTCAAGACGGAGTACGTCGGGAAGCAGGCGATTCCGCAGATCGACGGGCGAGTGTGCTACGTGATCGACCGAATTTGCGCGACACCCGAGGCAGATCCCTTTGAACTGGGTGGGGCACCGATCACCAACCCGGCGATTATCGCTCGCGACGGCCACAACCGGGTACGGATCATGATCGACGCGGAAACCTGGCTCCAGGTCGGCAGCGAACTCTACCGCCCCGACGGCGAACTCCTCGCGTCGTACTACTTCCGCAACGCCAACACGAACCCAACCTTCCCCTCCGACACGTTCACGCTGACCGGGCTGAAGGCAAAGAAGTGACTGCAACTGTTTTTGGAGCGCCGGTGAAGTCTGGACGTCGAAAACGGATCCGTCGTGCTGGCTGGGTGCACCACTCACAATTGGAAAAGTGAGAGGATTACGCCATGCGACGGATGCATTTGTTGGTTGGTTTTGTGGTGATCCTCGCGACAATCTGTTTCGTCTACGCCTGGCGGCCCAAGAACGACATTCCCGACGATCCAGACGAGGTGATTCTGTTCTCAGTTGATGGCACCAAGATGCATATGCCACCGGCTGACCGTGGATTTTCAAAGGATCAAGAACTTTTATATGACTGTGCTGTCCTGGGTAAGGTTGTGATAACGGACCCGGCCTTGCGTCGCGATGCTGTTGCCAGCGTCAAGCGAGACATCAGAGTGGGGCACAGCAACCAGGGGAAATGCCTCTACTTCCGGCATGTATTGCGGGTGGTGAAGGGTGGAAGGAGTTACGACGTAGTCATCTGCTTCGAGTGCCACAACTACGAATTGCATCGAGATGGAGGTCCGCATGTTGGGTTAACCCCACCGATTGGGGACGAATCCAAGCCTCTGTTGAACAAGATCCTATCAGATGCTGGAGTGCCCATTGCGCCTTGAGACTGTGAACTCAACCAGAACGGAATAGGCGGTCAGACTGGCCCGGGATCTTCGGCTGTTCTCAAGTAGGTTGGTCATGAGAGCGGTTTGTTTGCCACGTTTTCCCGGCGGGCGGCAACGAGAATGATTGTTCGCGCCGGTACACTGGGACACCACTAACGAACTCACTGGAGTAAAGCCCATAACTCGTGGCCGACACTCCCTCCAGCGAGAACTTGGCATGCTGCGCCAAGAATTCAAGCACCACACTGGCTGCCACGCCTGACTCACACCGAGCGAGCGTGATATGAGGAGTGTACGGGCGAGCCTCCGGCAAGAACCCCTGTCGCGTCAACGCGGTGGCGACAGCCGTATGCAGTGCAAGCAGTTCCGCCCCCACCCGCACCCCCGCCCACAGCGTCGTCGCCCCGCCAGCCGATGGGAAGTGTCCGACCCCATCGAACGCCAGCGGAAAGGCCGGCACACACACGTCCGTCAGTGCAACAGCCATCCGCTCAATGTCGGCTTCACCGAGGTAGTGCAGGGTTAAGTGCATCTGGCCCGGTTCAGCCAGCCGCATACCGGCCACCGGTGGCGGCTGAACGCGGACCAGTTCTGAGGTCACTGTGTCTGGCAGTTCAACCGCAACGAACAACTTCGGCATTTACACCTCTGGGATCAAGACGAAAGACTCTATGAGACGTGTGTGTGCAACAGAGAAACCGCAGGAGCTTGGACTCCGCGTTGTGTGATGAGGTATTTTGCGTGACTCCTGAGTTTGCGGAAGTCTTCCGCAGAATCCCAGGTTCTGAAGGCGAGCGCAACAGCTTCGGTCGTAGGGTATTCGTTCAGTGCGCCCGCTGGGACTTGAACCCAGGACCACAAGATTAAAAGGCGACGATTTTCAACCCGTCAGGTTGCCTAAAGACACTGGGAATTCAAGTATTTTACCCGCATCGTGTACTCGACGCAAGTGAACACTTCTGGATATGAATACAAGTAGGTTTTCGAGGTACCGAACAGGAAGTGGAGTACGGTGGTGTACAACTGACAATCCCATCGGGTGCCCTCGTGTTCCGTACACAAATATGCCATTACTCAACGATAACAGCCGCTAGCATGGCGGGTGTCGTGGTGTCAGTGCCAGTCAACCCTTTTGCGGGTGGCGTTAACGCAGCCGCCGGCCCCATCTCCAACGCTCTCGCGTTTAGGACAAGAACGCCCTCGAGGTAAAGCGATCGTTTCGGCCAATCACGACCGTCGCGGGTCACGCACCTCAGCCAACTGATCGCGGTCCTGTTCGTCGAACTCCCTGAGCGTCCGCGAGCTCGCTTCGGGTCGTGGCCTTCCGGTTGACGACGTCGCAAGCCGAAGCGAGAATAAGCCTGCATTCGCACGGTATGAGTTGTCATGGATTTGCCTGCCGCCCGCACCAGCGTTACCCTACTCGCACGCCTCGGTGGTTCCTCAGCGGACACCTCCGCGTGGGAAGAGTTCCTTCGTCGATACGGCCCGCAAGTACTTGGTTGGTGTCGGCACTGGAACCTGCAAGAAGCCGACGCTGAAGATGTCGCACAGGACGTCCTCCTACGCGTCTCGAAGCAGATGCGCACCTTTCGCTACGACCCGTCACGCAGTTTCCGCGGATGGCTCAAGACAGTCGCTCGCGCGGCCTGGGCCGACTGGCTGGACGCCCGCCAGCGCATTGTGCAGGGCAGTGGCGACACGAACGTTCGGCAGGTTCTCGAATCCGTTGCGGCGCGAGATGATCTGGTCGGTCGATTGGAAGCGGAGTTCGACCGCGAACTGCTCGACACCGCCGCAGCGCAGATTCAACTTCGCGTGGATCCGAAGACATGGAGCGCTTTCGCATTAACCGCCCTCGACGGGCTTTCCGGAGCCGAGGCCGCGGAACAACTCGGGATGAAGGTCG
The DNA here is from genome assembly GCA_013823135.1 of Planctomycetaceae bacterium. GTDB lineage: Bacteria > Planctomycetota > Planctomycetia > Gemmatales > Gemmataceae > Gemmata. The sequence continues at coordinate 5,770 of PNLP01000124.1, read as the reverse complement.
CATCTGTTTACGTTGCCAAGGGTCGAGTGCAGAAGATGCTTCAGGATGAGGTCAGGACACTCGACCTGGAAGAGAGTGAGTAGGAGGAATGATGGCTGAGTGTCCGACCCTGGATCAACTGAGGCTACTGTTGGAATCCGCCCTGCACGGGTCCGAGCAAGAATCGGTCGAAGTCCACATTGATAGCTGTGCCGCGTGCCAGCAATCGCTGGAACGATTGACAGCCGCCCCTCCGCGAGTCAAGCAAGCGTTCATCACTCCAAATGCCGTTACCTTCATCGCTCGCATTCAGGCGATGTCACCGGGCGTGGATGTGGGGCCACGGCCGGCGACATCGCCCGCTCCTCCGCCGGATGTCCCTGGCTACGACATTGAAAGCGAACTCGGTCGAGGAGGCATGGGCGTTGTCTACCTCGCACGGCACCGTCGATTGAACCGGCTCGTCGCTCTCAAGATGCTCACCGAGGGTGGCCTCACTGATCGGAGCGTTCGGACGCGATTCCTCATTGAAGCCGAAACGATTGCACAGCTCCGTCATCCGCACGTCGTGCAGGTGTACGAGTTCGGCGAACACGCCGGCCGGCCCTATCTCGCGATGGAGTACGTTGACGGCGGTAACCTTGCGGAGCGACTTTCGCAAGGTCACCGATTCACGCCGGTCGAGGCGGCGGAACTGGTCGTGTGGATGGCCGACGCCGTTGCCGCGGCCCACGCCAAGGGGATCATTCACCGCGACTTGAAACCCAGCAACATCCTGCTCGCGACGGCCGATTCAAAGACTTTACCAAAGGTGGCCGATTTCGGAATCGCACGTGTAAGTCAGTCCGAGATCACGGCAACCGGGGAACTCCTGGGCACTCCGAGCTACATGGCTCCGGAGCAGGCCGACGGCCGAACGCGCGAGGTCGGCACCGCAACCGACGTCTACGGCCTCGGAGCGATGCTCTACGAACTGCTCTCGGGGCACCCGCCATTCCATGGCGAAACCGTAGTCGAGACGCTTCAGCAGGTCGTTCACACCACGCCCCGCGCTCCCCGCTCGATCGCGCGTGCCGTTCCCCGCGACCTCGACACAATCTGCTTGAAGTGCCTGGAGAAAGAGCCCAAGAAGCGTTACCCCACGGCCGACGCGCTGGCCGCCGACTTGCGTGCCTACCTCGACGGGCGGACGATCACGGCGCGACCGGCTCGGTCTTGGGAGAGAGCGGTCCGACTTGCAAATCGCAATCCGGTTCCCTTCGTCGCGCTGTTGCTCATCGCGGCGACTGCGGTCGGTGCGTTCGTGTGGGTCAACGAGGCGCGGCGTGAAGAGGCGTCGGCCCGGAAGGGGGAAGAACTCGCCCGCAGGACGGCCGAGACTAACGAAAGGGAAGCGATCAAGGCTCGCAATCTCGTCGAGCAAGGCGCCGCGCGGACCGCGTTCGATCAGGCAATGTCGCTGTGTGAAACCGGGAACGTCGCCAGCGGGCTGACCGAGTTCGCGCGCGTCCTGGAACTTGCGGAACGCGCGGCGGACCTCGACCTCGCGGCCGTGGTTCGTCGCAACATCTCGGCATGGGAAGCTCACCGTCCCCGCGAGGTTCGTGGCTTCGATCCTCCGAGTGCCGCTCGCCCGGTGACGGCGACACTTTACGCCGACGAGGGCCGGTTGCTCGTCACCGGAAGTCGGCGAGGCGGTCCGGTGCGTGTCTGGCCAGTTACGGGGACGTTGCAAGACGGCCGACCGTTTCTGGAACTTGCACCACCGGACGCGAAGTTGCCTGGCGTCGTCGCTCTTTTTGCGACTTCCAGCACTGGGGTGTACGCCGTGTACGAATCCGGTCACGTCGTAGAGTGGGAGCCGCGAACCGGAACGGTCATCCGGCAAGACCTCGCGTTCGACCTGCCTTGCCCCATCCGTTCCGCAGGGATGACTCAACCCACGCGGTCGGTCTCCGGAAAGTTGCTCTGCGTCGGCTACGAAGACGGCACGTTCCGCATCTGGGATCTGGATCGTCGTGAGTTATTCGCCGGGCCTGACGAGTCGCCAATACTCACGCACTTCTATCGCGGCCCGAAGAAGAAGCAACGGTTCACAGGACTGCCAGCCAAGGACGACCCCCAACCGCCCCCCGGACCGGTCAACGCGATCGATTTTGGCGACTCCGGCAACATGCTGCTGACAGCCGGGGAGACAGAGGGCGTCATCTTGTACGGCCTACCCGTTCCCAAAACCGGTCGCGTGCCCGACCCCATTCTCACCGACGGGAAGGTCGACCCTCGGATCCCGTACCACCAGTTCGACCTGGGAGGAGCGGTCTTCCAAATGCTCGTCAGCCCGGATCGACAGTTCTTCCTGGCCGGCGGGGCTACCGCGGTAAGTCTCTGGACCATTCACGAGCGAGACCGGCCCGTTTGGGTACACAATCATCCCGACCAAATAACGGCGCTCGCATTTAGTCCCGACGGACGGTTGTGCGCCAGCGCCGACCGTGGCGGCACCATTCGATGTTGGGATGTGCTATCGGGTGCGTTCCAGGCTCAACTCCATTTCACCGAACCCGTCTTGTCCCTCCGATTCCCGCCAACGGGAACAAACACCATATTGCTGGGCAGCCAGAATGGATCATCCGTGTTGTGGCAACTGCCGCTCCGGTCTGAACTGGAGGCAAGGCCTGCTGAGCCAGCGCCGATAGGCCCGGGGGTCGTGATCCGAATCGGGTCGAACACCGAGCAGGCTGTTCTGGCCGGCTTCGAACCTTTGCGGCGGGGCGAGTGGGTTGCGACTTCCCACAGGCTGCTGTTCTGGCCCGCCGACGGCTCGCCTCGATTCGGGATCAGACCCAACGAGGGCGAGACGATCGCGAGGGATAGCGTTTCCGTCAGCCCCGATGGTAAGGTCGCGCTGATCTCGGTGCTGGGTCGAAAGACCTTCTCAGTGTGCGACCTGACCCCGGCGAAATCGACTGTTCAGCGAATCCCCACCGCGGGCGTCACTCGCACCGGCTTCCTGAGCGAGACGCAGTTCTTCACGGTGTCAGAGGAGCCGCAGCCGGGAACGGATCAGCTCACGGGGCAGTTTCGTTTGTGGGAACTGACCCGTGATAAGGGCGTGACCCAATCTGCCGCCTGGCCGCTCAGTGCCGTAACGTGTGTCGCTCCTCATCCAGACGCAAAGAGCGTGCTCGTTGGGCGTGTGGGTGATGATCGGGTCGTGTTCCTCGACGCGGCAAACGGCAAGGAAGTCGGGTGGGGATTTCAACACACCGGAGTCACAGCCGTGGCTGTCGATCCGGGGCGGCGCTGGGTGGCAACAGCCGGGCAAGGTCAGAGCGTTCGGGTGTGGCCGTTGACGCCTGATCGGACGGGCCGCCCCCTCGACCGAGCACCGCTGCACGGCGACCGGGTGAACGCACTCGCGTTCGGGACCGGCCCATCGGCTGGGGTTCTCGCGACGGCCAGTTCCGACGGCACTGCCCGATTCTGGGACGCGAAGACCGGGTATCCACTTGGCCCGCCGTTGCGGCACCCCGAGGCTGTGCTTTCGGTCGCGTTCGATGTGAGTGGAGAGCGTGTAATCACCGGTTGTCGCAACGGGTATGCGAAACTCTGGCCGGCACCCAAGGCTGTCACGCCCTGAGCCGCCGTGAGAGGGCTGAACAGACAATGCTCAACGAGAGCGGGCGTCACACTTCCAAAAATTTCTCCGGTGGTCGTGTTAGGTTTCAGGCAACCCTGCTGAACGGTATGGTGTCCCACGACCGCACTGGTCGCACACCGATGCCGGAGTCTCGCCTGTGCCAACCCGAATGTATCACCGCCGTGCGTTCACACTCATTGAACTGTTGGTCGTGATCGCAATCATTGCGGTTCTGATTGGACTGCTGCTGCCGGCCGTGCACAAAGTCCGTGAGGCCGCATCGCGGATGAAGTGCAGTAACAATCTCAAACAACTTGGTCTGGCGGCCCACAACTTCGACAACGCGAACGGCCGACTGCCAGCCTTCTATGAACAAGATCCGACCACAACGTCTGCCCAACGAGTCAGGCAGCAGGGATATGTGTTGCTGCTACCGTACCTGGAGCAGCCTGCGCTGTTCGCATCATTCGGCAGCAGCCCGATCGTGCTAACCTCGGGCAACAGATCCACAGGAACCGGTCGAGCGGGGATTGTGCCGGTGTTCGGATGTCCTTCCGATGCCACGTACAAGGGCGGAACAGCGCAAGGCGATTGGTCGTCCACAAGTTACGGAATGAACTTCCAGGTGTTCGGAGCCCCTGCCGCCGGGAATAGCTACCTCACAAACGGCATCGGCCGGGCCAGCTTGGGGGCCGGCTTTGGCGACGGTACCTCGGGCACGGTCCTGTACGCCGAGAAGATGGGTCAGTGCTCTCAGAACGGCAGCGGGACGGCACCCGACCGCTTCAACCTCTGGGCCCACGGCGGGTGGGATCCGAGTTACGCTCCGATATTCGCGGTCGGGCCGGCGAACGGTTCGTCGCAGTGGTCTCCGCTTCAATCGACTGTCGGCGCGACACAAAGTGGTCGGGTTGGCGTGGATTCAATGTTCCAGGTGCAACCGCAGACAGCCGATTGTGGTAAAGCGTCAGGGTCGCACACCGGCGGCATCCTTGTTGTGATGGCAGACGGTAGCGTTCGCAGCATCTCCGAATCGGTGAACGTGTCCACGGTGTGGTGGCCGATTCTCACGCCGAATGGCGGCGAGATTCCCACCGACTACTGACCGCACAGAAAGCAAATCCGAGAGTCGCGGGGACGTCCCGGCGACTCGTATCACTTCATTGATGGCTTCCGCCACGACCTCGACCAGTTCCGCGGGCGTCGTGTCCGGGATCGCGTCCACATGGACAAGAGATACCAGATCATTGCCGGGCGACTGAGCGGCAATCCGGACCAGCGTGGCATCAAGGAAGACCCGCCCCCCGAGCCGTCGGCCTCCCCTCGACAACCCACCGCAGAAGTATCACGGGATTCGCATCGAGCATCTCGCAAAACGTCAGCAGCGGCGCGAGTCCCTCTTTCTGGAGCTGGCTGGCGAGGAGATCGCGGCTTTCCTTCCCGCGAGGTTTCACAACGCCCACACCGCCTCCTGTGGTTGTTCAAGCATCTTGAAGAGAACCCCGCCGCGGACTCGAACCGCGGGCGTCTGCCGGTCGGGGTTGCAGATCTGGTCTCAGCGGTCGCGGTCCATGGCTTCTCGTCGAGCCACGGCCTCAGCCCGAGATGATCTCCGGGAACTCGGTGGGCGATTCGAGCACCATCGACACGGCCATCTCGTGCCACACCCGGCTCAGTTTCAGGCTCAGGTCGTGGGCGACACGTGGAGCCAGCGACTTGGCGAGTGGGCTGTCGGAATCGTTGAGATCCGTCTCGACCGCGTGAACCTCTTCGAGGATCCTCGCCCACCACGCCCGGAACCGTGTCCGGGTCTGCCTTGGGGTTTGCTGGGGAGTGTGCGTGTCAGTCGCCGCGATCACGGGACGACATACAGGCAAGTAGATGTCAACCGTGTCGGAGTCGTTCTTCTCGATCACGAGCTTCGCCCCAATCGCTTTCGGGAAGGCCGAGGCACAGAGACGCAAGACACCGGCGGTCAGTTGGCCGATGGCCGAATCCTCGGACTGGACAACATCGGCAGCTGCCTCGGCCATCTCACGTTGCCGTTGCATCGCCTTCGCGGCCAGGTCAGCGTCTGGCATCAACGAGGCATCATCCGAGGCTGATGCCGATAGTTCACGCTCCTCGGCAGCCAACGCATCGCGTTGGCTT
>PNLP01000123.1 GCA_013823135.1 Planctomycetaceae bacterium | reverse complement strand
GACATTCTTCGATGGCGACACGGTTCTGGGAACGGGTACGCTTTACAACGGCTACGACTCTGCAACCAATTCCTATGTCAGCCAGGCCAGCATCTCCCTCTCGAACCCCAGCATCGGCAGCCACTCCATCACTGCCGTCTACAGCGGAGATGCCAACAGCATCGGTAGCGGTTCCGATCCCGTTTCGATCGCGGTCCGCATTGGTGAAACCACGACGACTGTGGCGACCTCGGTCCCGGCAGTCTTCGCCGGTCAGGGAACCTCATTCACCGCGACCGTCAAGAGCACGGGTGTGACACCAACGGGTTCCGTGACGTTCTACGATGGGGACACGGTCCTGGGAACGTGTAGCCTCTACTCCTACTACGACTACACAACCTATTCTTACGTCAGTCAGGCCAGCATCTCCGGACTGAATTCATGGACGGGTGCTCACTCTGTCACGGCGGTGTACAGTGGCGATCCCAACAACAACCCCAGCACGTCAGGCCCAACCGCTTCCTCGCTCGTGAGCATGAGCGAGACGACGACGACTCTGGCTACGGCGACGCCGAGCATCTTCGCGGGGCAGTCCGTGCTGGTGATGGCGACCATCACCAGCACGGGCGTGTCGCCGGGCGGGACGGTCACGTTTGTCGATGGGACCACGATCTTGGGTGTCGCGTCCGTCTACTACAGCGGCTACGACTCCGGCACGGGCCAGTCGCTGTATCAAGCCAGCCTTTATGCGTCGGGCCTGGGTGTCGGCAGCCACTCGATCACGGCCGTGTACAACGGCGACACTCGCACCAAGGGCAGCGTTTCCGATCCCGTGACGGAAACGGTGAACATTGGCGAGTCGACGACGACGCTGGCGACCTCGACGCCGACCATCTTCGCGGGGCAGTCTTACCAGGTCACCGCCTTCGTCACCAGCACGGGCGTGTCGCCGACGGGGTACGTGACGTTCCTGGACGGAAACACGGTCCTGGGCGTCAGCACGCTCACTGGCTACTACGACTACGCCACATACCAGTACGTATATCAAGCCAGTGTGTCTGTCTCGAACCCGAGCATCGGCAGCCACTCGATTACGGCGGTATATAGCGGCGACGCGAACAGCACAGGCAGCACCTCCGATCCTGTGACGGAAACGGTGAACGTCGGCGAGTCGACCACGACGCTGGCGACCTCGACGCCGACCATCTTCGCGGGGCAGTCTTTCCAGTTGACCGCCAGGGTCAGCGCCACGGGCGTGTCGCCGACGGGATACGTGACATTCCTGGACGGAAACACGGTCCTGGGCGTCAGCACGCTTGCTGGTTACTACGACTCCGCCACATACCAGTACGTGCATCAAGCCAGCTTTTCTGTATCGGGGTTGAGCGTGGGCGGCCATTCGATCACGGCCGTCTACAGTGGTGATGCGAATCACACAGGCAGCACCTCCGATCCCGTGTCGGAAACGGTGAATATTGGGGAGTCGACTGTCAGCCTCTGGACTTCAGCGTCGAGCACCACTCTTGGGCAATCTTTCCAGTTGACCGCCACGGTCAGCGCCACGGGCGTGTCGCCGACGGGGGCCGTGACATTCCTGGACGGAAGCACGGTTGTGGGCGTCAGCACGCTTGCCGGTTACTACGACTACGCCACATACCAGTACGTGCATCAAGCCAGCATTTCCGTCTCGAATCTGGGTGTCGGCAGTCACTCGATTACCGCCGTCTACTCCGGCGACCACAATCACGACGGGAGCACTTCCAACGCCGTCTCCGCATCCGTCACCGCGACAGGCTCCTCGGTCGGTACCTGGAACAGTCCCTCCTCCAGTGTCACGACGACATCTCTGACGACTTCGGCCGCGAGCATCTACGCCGGTCAGGGGGTGTCCTTGACCGCGAATGTGAGCGGTGCTGGCGTGACGCCGGGTACCGTGACGTTCATGGAAGGCAACACGGTCCTCGGCGTCTCGGGCGTCGGCTCGTACTACAACTCGTACACCGGCACTTACACAAACCAGGCCGGCATTTACCTGTCGAACTTGAGCGTCGGCAGCCACTCGATCACCGCCGTCTACAGCGGCGACGCCAACAACAACACCAGTACATCAAACGCCGTCACCGAAACGGTCAACATCGCCACGACGACGACGTCGCTGACGACATCGACGGCGAGTATCTATGCCGGTCAGGGTACGTCGTTCACAGCGACGGTGAGCGGCCCGGGGGTGACTCCATCCGGCGTGGTGACGTTCAAGGATGGCAGCACGGTTCTGGGAGTCGCTTCCCTTTACCAAAGTTACAATTCCTACACTGGCACTTACACCTGCCAGGCCAATCTCTACCTGTCGAATTGGGATCTCGGTAGCCACTCGATTACCGCCGTCTACAGTGGCGACGCCAACAACTCCGCCAGCACATCAAACACCGTCGCCGAAACGGTCAGCATCGCCACGACGTCAACGTCGCTGACGACATCGGTCGCGAGCATCTTTGCTGGTCAGGGGACGACGTTGACCGCGACGGTGACTGGTCCGGGGGTGTTTCCCACCGGTGTGGTGAAGTTCATGGCCGGTAACACGGTTCTGGGTACATCATCCCTGTACCAGAGTTACGACGGGCAGTCCGGCACTTATACCAGCCAAGCGAGTCTGTACCTGTCGGGCCTGAGCCTCGGCGGCCACACGATCACCGCCGTCTATAGTGGCGATGCCTACAACTCCGCCAGTACCTCGAACACCGTCACCGAAACGGTCAACATCGGGGTCTCGGCTATCGACTTGACGACTTCGAGCGCAAGCCTCTTCGTGAAACAGGGGGCGACGTTGACCGCGAAGGTCAGCAGCACGGGGTTGTTTCCCACCGGTGTGGTGAAGTTCATGGACGGTAACACGGTTCTGGGGACCTCCTCCCTGTACCAGAGTTACAACTGGCAGACCGGCACTTACACCAGCCAAGCGAGTCTGTACCTAACGGGCCTGAGTCTCGGCGACCACTCGATCACCGCCGTTTACAGTGGCGATGCTTACACTGCAAGCAGTTCCGCGAGCCTCATCGAATCCGTCGCACCCACGCCCACGCTGTTGACACTCAACGCGCCGAACGCGGCCACGTCCGCTCAGGCGGTCAACGTCTCCGTCACCATCACCCCCACGTACCCTGGGCTGATGCCCACTGGGACCGTGACGTTCATGGACGGCTCCAACGTGTTGGCGACCGTGGCTGTCTTCGGTTTTACGGCGTACCTCCCGACGACGGCTCCGTGGAGCCTGGGCACCCACACCATCACGGCCACCTATTCCGGCGACAGCGGCAACGACCCGTCCAGCACCGACGCGGTCTCCCTCACCGTCAGTCCCCAGACCTATCAGACCACTTACCAACTGCCGTTAGTCGTTTCCGCGGCCAACGGGCTGTGGCAGAGCGACCCGGACGACCTGGGCACGGACAACCTCTCGACCCCCACCGTTGCCTCCGGGCCGTCAAACGGAACGCTGGAAGTTTTCGAGGACGGCAGCTTCATCTACACCCCCAATGACGGGTTCGTCGGTACGGACACGTTCACATTCCAGCTCAGCGGTTCGGGGGGTACCGGCACGGTCAACATCGTGGTGACGGATACGGTGCCCGTCATCACCTCGCAGACCTACACACTTCTCGCCAACCGACCGTTCACAACCTACGCGGCCAACGGACCCACCTGGGATACCCTCACGGGGGGGGTGCTCGCGGGCGCGATCGGTTCCAGCGGCGCGATCCTCACGGCGCAGTTGGTCAGCGGCCCAGCCCACGGCACTCTCGATCTTGATGCCAACGGCAACTTCAGCTACGAGCCGGATGACGGATTCGTGGGCACGGACTCGTTCACGTTCTCCGCGACGGACGGGGCACTGACCAGCGCTCCCGCAGTCGTGACACTGCACGTGGCTGACACCGCCCCGGTCGGCCAGAACCGGACCTATACCACCCTTCCGGATCAACTCTTTGATGCTGTTGAGAATGGGGTACTGGCGGGTGCGTCGGATCGAGACGGCGATCCGCTGATGGCGTTCCTGGTGAACGGCCCCACCCACGGAACTCTCGCGTTGTCCCCTGAAGGCTCGTTCTCGTACATCCCCAACCTGGGATTCCTGGGAACGGATTCGTTCACCTTCCAGATCAGCGACGGAACACTCACGAGTTCGACGTACACCGCCACAATCGAGGTGGCAGCCCTCGCCCCGACCGCGATTGGGATGAGCTACTCCGTCGTTCACGATCAACTTCTGGGTCTCAGCCCCGAGGAGGGGTTGCTGTCGCTGGCCACGTTCAGTGACCTGAACGCCGTCCCCGCCTTCAGTCTCGCCAGTGGTCCCGCCAACGGGTCGGTCACGGTCTACGCGAACGGTGCGTTCATCTACACCCCCGACGCGGGATTCGTGGGAACCGACAGTTTCACTTACCAGGTCAGCGATGGGTATTTGAACAGCGCTCCGGCGACGATCACGATTGATGTGACGGACGCGGCCCCCGTCGCGTACTTCGGCTGGTACGCCGCCACTGAGAACCAGCCTTTGCTGGTATTGCCGGGTAACGACGTCCTCGCCACCGCGTTTGACGCGGACGGCGACTCCATCACCGCCTCGCTCGTCACCGGCCCGGGCCACGGAACGCTGTCCTTCCACGCCGACGGGAGTTTCATCTACACCCCGGCCACCGATTTCGTGGGCACGGACTCCTTCACGTTTCGGCCGTTCGATGGCGTACGGTACGGGCAGACTACGAAGGTGATCATTACCGTTGATGCCGACCCGACCAACAAGCCGCCCCAGACCGCGGCCGATTCCTACACGGTTCTTCACGACAACACCATCACCGTCAACGCCGGGCAGGGAACGCTGGCCAACGACAGTGATCCGAGCGGCCGGCCACTCACCGCGCAATTGCTCAGTGGACCCGCATACGGCACCGTTGTTCTCAACACGCTCGGCTCCTTCCAGTACATTCCGAACGCGGGCTTTGTTGGCACCGACACCTTCACCTACAAGGCCTACAACGGGAAGAGTTACAGCGATGCCACGACGGTTGCCATCACCGTCACCGATCAAACGCCGACCGCCGTCCCCGTCAGCTACTCGATCGTGCATGACCGGACTCTGATCGTCCCGCTTTCCCAGGGCGTGCTCGCCGGGGCAGCCGACGCGGACGCCGATCCCCTTTCGGCCATTCTGGTTGACTCGCCGGCCAACGGGACCGTGCTGTTGAACTTTGACGGCTCGTTCACCTACGTTCCCGATCCGGGGTTCGTTGGCATCGACTCGTTCTCCTTCGCCGTCAGTGACGGAGCGGTTTCCGGCACGCCGACCACGGTCACCATCTCGGTGACGGACGTCGTGCCAACCGCCTCGCCGAGCATTTACACCGTCGGCCACGATCACGTTCTGACCGTCGGTGCATGGAACGGAGTCCTGACCGGTGCGATCGACGTCGACACCGACCCGATCACGGCGGTCTTGCTGAGTGGACCATCGCACGGTTCACTCACACTCAATTCCAACGGTTCCTTCCAGTACACTCCGAATGCCAGCTACGTCGGCCCAGATTCGTTTACCTTCGCCCCGAGCGATGGACCGTTGTCGGGTGACCCGGTCACGGTGGCAATCACCGTGACGAACCCGGCCCCGGTCGCACAGAATGCCCGCTTCTTGTACGAACCCGGTGCCACGCTCACAGTGGGGACCTGGGGTGGTTTGCTGAACTACGGCTACGACCCGCTCGGCTACGCCCTTGCCGTTTCGCTGGTATCCGGTCCGGCCCATGGGACCTTGAGCCTCAACGCCAACGGGACGTTTACCTACACCCCCGACGCCGGTTACACGGGTGACGATTCCTTCGCCTACGTGCTCGTGAGTGCCTATGGAACCAGCCCCACAGCGGTGGTGACGCTCCAGGCCCTCGCCACGGCCGCGAACCCACTCACGATTTCTCAGCCGACCGTGGTGGCCCACGAGTACACCCTCAATCATGACACCCTGTTCAGCACGGTTGCGACGGGTGGCGGCGTCCTGGGCGGGGCGTCCGATCCTCAGGGGTTCCCGCTCTCAGCGATTCTGGTCAGTACTGTGTCCCATGGGGACCTGATTTTCCTCGCCGACGGTGAATTCATCTATCGACCGTACGCGGGCTACTCGGGTACGGACCAGTTCACATTCCGGGCCTCGAACGGACAGGCCACGAGTAACGCGACCACAGTTACTCTGACGGTCGTGGAGACGGCCCCCACGGCTCAGGAGAGTTCCTTCACCGTTGCCGCCAACCAGGCGCTCTTTGTGGGCGTCGCCAACGGCGTACTCAACGGGGCCACCGACGCCCAAAATGATTACTTGAGTGCCGTTCTCGTGAGCGGACCCAGCCACGGGGCGCTCACGTTGTTCCCCGATGGCTCGTTCGGCTATACCCCGACGGCGGGGTACGTCGGACTCGATTCTTTCACCTTCCGGGCCGACGACGGCACCCTCACCAGTGCCACCAAGACGGTCAGCATCGCCGTGACCGATCCGCCGCCGGTCGTCACCAACCCCACGTATTCCGTGATGCACGACACGCTGCTCATCGTCAGTGCCGCACCAACGGGTGCCGCGGGATCGATCCCCGTGTTGCCAGGGTTGCCGGGCAGCGGTGGTTCGGGACTTCTGGCCGGCGTCTCCAACCCCAGCGGCAATCCGCTCACCGCCGTGCTGGTGGACGGGCCGAGCAACGGAACGTTGGTTTTCAGCGCCAACGGCTCGTTCCGGTACACGGCTGCGACGGGCTATATCGGCACGGATTCGTTCACGTACTACGTGACCGACGGGACTGTCGCCAGCGCGGTTGCAACGGCCACCATCCTCGTGACGAATCAAGCACCCACCGCGACCACACTCACGTACAGCGTTCTGCACGACCAGACCCTTCTGGTCGGTGCAACCAAGGGATTGAGGTCCGGCGTCGCGGACGCCGACCAGGACCCCCTGACGCTCGCCGTGTTGACTCAACCGACCAACGGCACGCTGGCGTGGAACGCCGACGGGTCGTTCCAGTACACCCCCAACGCGCACTTCGCCGGGACCGAGACGCTCACATACGCCGTTTCCGACGGCGCACTCACGTCGGGCCCGGTTACGGTTACGATCAACGTCACCAACAACGCCCCCACGGTCACGTCACAAACGTTTAGCATCACGCACGACACCCTGTACCTCGCGAGCATGACCCGGGGTCTGCTCTCCTTTGCCACCGACGCGGATAACGATCCTCTGACGTTGACCGTGCTGGGCGCGCCGGATAACGGCACGTTGACCTATTTCGACAACGGTGCGTTCCGGTACACCCCCAACGCGGGGTTTGTCGGCACCGATTCGATCAGCTTCCGGGTGAGCGATGGCGTGACCGACAGTGCGGTCGGCACGGTCACGTTCAATGTCGTGAATTCCGCACCGGTTGCGAAGGATCTCACCTACTCCGTCAACCACGATCAGCAACTGGTGGTTCCGGCCACTGCGGCTGGCAACCTGGACCCCGCCTCGGTGGCGAGCATGGTCACTCAAGGGGCGCTCGCGGCCTTGATGGGTGTCTCGGCCAGCTTGAAGCAAGGACTGGTCGCCAACGGTTCCGACGCCGACGGTGATTTGATCACGGTCAACGTCGGGAGCGAACCGACCCACGGCACGGTGGTATGGTTCCCGGACGGCGCGTTCTACTACATTCCGGACGAACACTTCGTTGGTACCGACACGTTCGAGTACTTCCTGAGTGACGGTATCTCGACCAGCGAGTTCCAGACGGTGACGATCAACGTCGTCAACACCGCGCCGTCGGTGCCGACGAAGACGTTTGAGGTTAACCGCGGCAGTATTCTGAGTGTCACCGACCCGAATCAGGGGGTACTGGCGCCGCCGGCCCGCGACGCCGAACACGATTCTGTGACGGCGACCCTCGTGACCGGTCCCACCCACGGTACGCTCGTATTCAAACCCGATGGCTCGTTCCTCTACACGCCCAACACGGGGTACGTGGGTTCGGATACATTCACGTTCACCGTCAGCGACGGACTTGCTTCCGTCACCGTGACCGACACCATCAACGTGGTCGAGGTGCCACCCAAAGTCTCCGCTGTCACTTACAACTACACCGTCGGCTTGCCACTCGTCATCGACGCAACGGGCACTCACAACGGCGTGTTGGGCAGCGTCGTCACCAGCAATGGCGACACGGTGGTGGCGAGCCTGGTGAGCGGCCCGAGTAACGGCACGGTGAGTTTGAGTTCCAACGGGTCGTTCACGTACACGCCAAACGGATCATCGACGACGCCAGATAGCTTCCGGTTCAGGGTCTTCGACGGTTACGCCTACAGCGACATCATCACGGTGACGCTCACGCCGATCCTCGAGCGGCCCGGAGAGCACTTCACGTCCGACCACACGCGGGCTCAGGCGGTCCTGACAACCGCCAAGACGGATGCCGCGGAGACGCTGAAGGGGGCAACGCTGACGGCCAACATCGCCCAACTCGGCAGCGCGTTCACTGCATTGTCGGCATTCAACCTGTATTCGCAGGGCCAAAATGCGGTGGCCGCCGACGTTCTGAGGACACAGACGGACGCCCTGGCGATCAAGCAACTGCAGAGCCAGGCGGTTCACGACACGAATCGGGCTGCGGCCGCGGCGGTGTTGAACCAAGCGCTCCTGAACAACGCGTCGCAGCGCTGGGAGTCCGAAGCCACGGCGGATCAGGCGAACTTCGACACGACGAGGACAGCCGTTCAGACGTTGTCGTCGGGCGTGATCGCGGCGGCGGTAGCGGATCTGAACGCCCGAGCCGCGGCGGATGCGGCGCTGGCCGCGGCCCTGAACGCAGCGTGGGCGGTGCAACTGGCTGCGAATGCCACCATCGAGGACGCCTACAACACCGCCGCGAACGACGCACAGGCCGCGTATCAGGACGCCCAGACTCAGGCCGTGACGACGTATCAGGGTGCCGTGGCCGACGCAGCTGTAGCCGAAGCCAGCGCCCTGCACACCGCGGAAACGGCTTACCACAACGCCGTCGTGGCGGCAACCAACTCGATGCGGACGGCCCAGGACGATGCACACGACACGTTCCAGCAACTGATCGCGGGAGCCCAGGCCGATCTCACGGCAACATTGCAAGCGGCCCAGACGGCCTACGACCAGGCGGTTGCGGCCGCGGCGGTGTCGTACGGCATGCCCCAGCCCGGCGACCCCGTTGCACCGGACGTTACCGAAGACCCAGACTACCTGGCGGCGGTCACCGCGGCACGGGCCGACTACGCCAACGCTGTCGCCGCCGCGAAGGGTCTGTACCAGCTGGCCTTCAACGCGGCGTCGCTGGTGCGAAGCAACGCCATGGCCGCCGCGCAAACGGCGTTCAACCAGGCCGAGGTCACCGCGCGGTCGATCGAACAAACGGCCATCGTCGTGGCCCAGACGACGTACCTGAACACGCTGGTCGCGTCGCAGGTGACGCACGACCAGTCGATCGCCGCGGCCAAAGCTACGCTGAACGCCACGGTGGCGGCGGCCAAGACCGTCGCGAACGCGGGGTTGCAAGCGGCGAATCAGGTTTACGATGACGCGGTCGCCAACGACCAGAGCACCTTCCAGAACTCCGTGGACGCGGCGCAGGCAACTTACCAGTCCACTGTGACCGGGTTGGCCTCGACGTACGCCTCGGCCCTGGCGACGGCCAACGCGACTTACAACTCGAGCCTGAAAGCCAACCAGGCGACGTATGACGCAGCGGCGGCAGCGGCACTGGCGACGCAGAACGTGGCGATCCAGGCCGCCCAGACGCAGTATCAGACCCAGGTGAAGACGGTCGTTCAGGCCCAGGAACGGATCCAGCAACAGGCCCAACAGACTTACAACGCCATCAAAGCTCAGGAGACGGGTGCCTACAACGAGGCCAAAGAGAAAGCCCTGGCGGAGTACCAGTCGGCGGTCAACAAAGCGCAGTCAGTGTTCGAATCGGCAACGCGAGGGGCCCGGTGGGCGTACCGGGGCGCGATGGCCGCGGCCAGCGCCCGGTGGGTGGCATCGTACGGGTGGGCCCAGACCCGCTTTACCAGGAGTCTTTTCACGTGGGGGGCTCCGGCAGCCGCCGGGAACGAGACCGCGATTACCAACCTCCAGGAGGCTCGCAAGAACCTGGCGATTCGCCAGGCCGAGGCGGATCTGTCGTACCAACAGAGGGCCGGTGCCGCGGCGGTGACGCTGATGCAGGCACAGCAGGGCCCGGCGAACGTTCAGGCCCAGACCCTGGCGGCGGCGATCCCCGTCCAGGTGGCTGCGATGCAGGCGGCGGAAACGGAGAACACGGCGGCGATGGCCCCGGCGGCGCAGGCCCTGAAGGTGGCGATTGAGGCAGCGGCGGTGAGGATCGGAACGGGTGTCGCCACCGCGGGCGAGATCTCGAACAAGTCGGTGGACGCGGCCACAAGGATTTACAGCAACACACTGACCGCGGCCGCGCAGGTGCAGTCCGCCGCGGACGGGGTCGCACTGGTCGCCCTGAATCAGGCCATCAGCGCGGCCTCGACCGCCTACACAGCCGGTCAGAACACCGCGATGCAGACCGCGACGGCCGCGTTGAACGCTGCGACCGCCACACTGAACGCCGCCACCGCGGCCGAGTACGCGACGTGGGTGAA
>PNLP01000122.1 GCA_013823135.1 Planctomycetaceae bacterium | reverse complement strand
CGGTCGGTCGCTGGGCGACGTCTGGGCGGCGGAGCCTGCGGTGCTCCTGAAAGTGCGCGATAGCTTGATCGCGCCGGCCGAGCGCGAGCGGCGTTACAACCAAGTGCCCGTGACAGTGCTACTGGTCGGGCTGACGGGAAGCGGCAAGAGTCGGATCGCATACGGACTGGAACGCCGGTTGTGGGACGAGGGCCGCGCCGTGACCGTGTTGTACGGCCAGAACATGCGGCAGGGGTTGAACCGCGACCTGGGGTTCACTGCCGACGATCGTTCCGAGAACCTGCGGCGCTCTGCGGAGGTCGCGAAACTGCTGAACGACGCCGGCGTCATCACCATCGCCGCGTTCGTGGCCCCGCACGATGCGGTGCGTGAGAAAGCGAAGCAAGTGATCGGGCGGGATCACGTTTTGGAGGTGTACTGCACTGCACCGATGGAAGTGCTGCGGTCGCGAGACCAGAGCGGCGCGTACAAGCTGGCCGATGAGGGCAAGATCGCGCAGATGCCTGGCGTGACGGCGGCATTCGAGGAGCCGAAATCCCCCGATCTCGTGCTGTACACCGACCAGCTCGACGTGGACGCGAGCGTCACACGCATCATCGAGCTGATGAAGGCAAGGGGCTATCTGCGCGAGCGGTCGTCCCGCCCGGCAACGGGCCACTCCAGCGGGTAGAAGTCAGATGCTCTCCCTCACTCCTTCAGCACCCGTTCCGGCTCACTTTGCAGTTCGATAGCCGCGTCCGAAAGTGGCACGAGAATCGACAAACTGCGACCACGCCTGACTCGCGTATCATCACGCCCCGGCGTGACCCAACGCCTGTGGACCGTCAGCTTCTTCTTGTTCTCACTCGTAGCAACCTTGACGATCTCTGGGAAGGTTCATGGAGTCGGCGAGAAGTCAAGCTGGAGGTTCAGGATCATCTGTTTCTGAAAGTCAATGCTCTCAGCCTTGAGCTCATTCGTCGAGTGCGTGAGCACACGTTCTCTCGCCGCTTTGTCGCGGTTATCGGCTGGAATGCCGCTGGCGGCGAGCATTTGGTCCTCGCTACGAATCGCCGTCTCGCGAAAGGATTTCTGCGGCTCGGTAGCTGAAGCAGACAGCACGCTCATCACAACGATCGCGGCAATCCAGAAGCAAAGGCGTTTCGTGGTCTGTGCTCGCGGGTTCAGAAGCGGTGGCCAAGGTAGTTTAGCCGCCGCCGCCTTCGTCGCGGGTGGCGGGTGGCAGTCACGGCGCAACCGTTCGCCCGCCTCGTGATTCCCGCTTGTTCCTCGAACGGGTGACTGAACACGCCCGCCGTAAGTAAGCGGCCGCTTGAATGCTGCGGACTGGTTGCGGGTAACCGTTCACGGGCGAACAGAGAAGTCGAAATCTCGCTCAAGCGGGGTTCCATTCGCCGCCGAATACCTCTGCATGGACACTTTCCATGCCGATATGCTCGCGCTTTCAGTTACGCCCGGTATCCTAGGCGGTGTTGACGGATCCGATGCGTCGTAGTCGGACGAAGCCGAGGGCCAGGTGTATGAAGCCGAGGAAGGTGACCTTGAGCTTCTCGTACCGGGTGGCGACCCGCCGGAACTGCTTGAGCTTGGCGAACAGCCGCTCGACCCGGTTCCGCTCCCGGTACGCCTCCTCGTCGAGCGGCCACGGGTCCACCCGGTTCTTCCGGCCCGGGATCACCGGCGACACGTCCCTCGCCACGCACGCGTGCCGCTGGGCGTCCCCGTCGAAGCCCTTGTCCCCCACGAACTCGTCCACCGTCACCCGGTCCAGGGTCCGGTCGAGCATCGGGACCAGCCGCGGGGCGTCACCGGCCTGCCCCGGCAGGACCTCGACCGCGAGGGCCGTGTCCTCGTCGGACGCCGTCACCACCACCTTCGTGGTCAGCCCGCCCCGGCTCCGCCCGAGGGCCTGAGCCTTCGCCGACCGCTCGGCCCCGACTTTTTTTGCCTCCGCCGTGCCCCGGCGGCGTGCTGGTGGGCACGGACGATGGTCGAGTCGATGAACGCACGGCGGACGTCGCCGAACGCCGGGTCGGCGGTGAGGGCCTCGAACACGCGGCGGAGTCGTCCGGACGCGACCCACCGCCGGAACCGCTTGTACACGGCGTCCCAGGAGCCGAACGTGTCGGGGACGTCTCGCCACGGGATGCCGGTCCGGGCGACGTACAGGAGGGCCTCCAAGAAGTCCCGGTCGGGCAGAGCGGGCTTGCCACCGGACTTGACCACCCGGGCCTGCTCCACCACCGGGCCGAAGGTCTTCCACAGGGCGTCCGAGATCATGTAACGCATGGATGTCGCGACCAAAATGCCTTGCGAGTCGGTCGCAACACCTTTACGGATCGGACCTTGATCCGTCCACGCGGCCTAATCTCGGCATGTGGAGTGGTGGCGACGGCTCTCTACAACCGTCTGGGTGTGATCCTGGCCCGAATCCGGGCATATCATCAGAGAAAGATCGAGTTGCTGGTCAACTCTCATCAGCACGAAGTTGTTGATCCACAATCTCTGCTCGACATGCTCGACTCGCAGATCGTGGCGGTCACCGCCAAAGCCAAGATGATCCAGAATGGGCTGTATTGCCTGTTGGCGGCAATCGTTGCGTTCCTGCTCTGTTCTGTTTGTGCAGGAGTCGCGATGTTGCACGAATGGTTCGGTTTGGTCGCTCTCGCATCGGGCTTTGTTGCCGTTTGCCTCTTCATCGCTGGGCTTGGGTGGGCAGTGCGTGAAGTCACATGTGCGCTGTCTCCGCTGGAAGAAGAAACCGCCTACCTGCGAGTCCTCACATCGCACTATTTATTGAAGTCGCAAGAGAGGACGAAGCTGAAGATTGCGAAATGACGGAAGGCTCTGCCGTGTTGCGAAGTGTGGCTTGCGGCTTCTTCCACACCACCGTTGCGGGCCGCATCGCTGAAGGCGTCAGTACACCATGTCCCTGCCGGCCTCGACAGCGACAACCCATCTCGTCTGAACGAGATTGTTGTGAAACTCCGCGAGACTGGCCGGGGATGGAGGTGGCGTTGCGGCGCGACCGCGAACCGGACATGTACCGGCGGGCGTTAACGACGGCGGTGGCCCAGACTGGGCGTCTGCGGCAGATCGTGGAGTCGTTCTTGTTCCTGGCCCGAGCAGATGCCGACGCCGAACTTCCCGGCTTGGAGACCATCGACCTCACTGCTTGGGTCCGCGATTACCTTGACGGCCACCCGCACGACCGCAAGGATGACGTTCGGTTTGCTGCACCTCCGACCAACATCTTCATCAATGCCCAGTCTGCGATGCTCGACCAGGTTGTCGGCAACTTGATCGACAACGCCTGCAAGTACAGTGATCCCGGCACCGCCATCACGGTTTCCATCGGGGTTGAAGGCGGCGAAGTGACACTGGCCGTTGAGGACGCAGGCCACGGCATCGAGTCGGCGGAAGTGGGTCGAATCTTTGAGCCGTTCTTTCGCTCGGCGGAAGCCCGCCGCAGGGGAGCCACCGGGTTGGGGTTGGGCCTCGGCCTTGCCGTGGCCGCTCGAATCGTGCGGTCGTTCGGCGGGCGGTTTGATGTCTGGAGCGAGCCGGGTCGAGGCAGTCGGTTCATGGTGCGGTTGCCGCACCCCGCCGAGAAATGCTCTGGACCGCCATGTCCCCAGGCGTGATTGGGATCGTCTGTGCGTCGTTCCCGATGTCTTTGGTCTCGGTGCTGGTGAGAGTCGATAAAGATAAGATAATCTAATGGTACTCCAAACACGGCTCGAAGCTCCGTAACGAACCCGTCAATCGAGTGGATTGACACGGCGTGGAATCCATTTCTAAGAGCGTTCGGAAGAAATAAGAATTCGGGGACTCAGCAAATGCCTGAAAACAAAGGCTGTTCCTCGGTACGACGGGAGACAGCACAGGTTAATTAGCCAGAACCCCCTGCTTTGCTTGCAAAACCAGCCACTGGCACCGAGTGCCGCACGCATCGAAAACGTCTGCTTTCAAGCGAGTTTTCATTCTTTCCGGACGCTCTAAGCAGGTCCGCAAAAGTCTTTTCACAGCAACACATCATGCCCCACGAAACTGCTGGGGAACTGTTGCGAAAGAACTTTTGCGGACCTGCTTAGTCGCACAAAGATCGGCCCCGGCTGCAAGCACTGCTAAGGGGCGGATGGCACGTCGCTTGAAGGCGATCGGGTCGGCGAACTACGCCAACGGGTTCAAACTCACGCGGCACGAAGGCATGCTCGATAACACCGACACCGTCTCGGGATCGACTCAGTAGCTCGGGTCCAACTCATCACTGGGAACGAGATGACGACACAGCAGAACACTTCCACCCGTCGCTCCGTAGCCACGCCCCAGTGAGGGGCTACCACGAACCCTCCGTCGCCACGACTGCGAGAACACGTCCCCTTCGAGTTCCCAGAATTTGCACCCGATTTGGGAAGCCATTTGGAACATGACATTGGGTAATCCGACCCGATGATCTCCCGGTCCAACCACCCACCAATGCGGTGACGCAGCAACTGTTCCCCGAACGGCACGCCACCTCAATACCTCCTTCCGTTTTGCCCGACTCCGACAACTCTGTCGAACAGTCACCAGTGAAGCGATTTTCGTATTTTCGGCACATGACTCTTGTCCGAAGTCATACCCGGTATTACAAAAAAATACCTAGAGCAATTTTACTCGTGTCCCGCTGACCGGGAGGCATCCCGGCGGCAACCCCGTGGAGTTCCGTCATGGTTCCGCGTCCGCAGGCTCACGCCCATCGGTCGGCGTTTACGCTCATCGAGCTTCTCGTCGTGATCGCCATCATCGCTGTCCTCATCGGCCTCCTGCTCCCTGCCGTCCAGAAAGTTCGGCAGGCTGCGGCCCGTGCCTCCAGTCAGAACAACCTGAAGCAGCTTGGACTCGCCCTCCACGCATACGAGAGTGCCAATGCCAACCTGCCGGGCATGAAGTCCGCCGGGTCGAGTAACGCGACCTCGTTCGGATATTCGGTCCACGCCCAATTGCTGCCGTACATCGAGCAGGAGCCACTGGGCAAGCAGATCGACACGACCCAGCCGCTGTTCGTCGGCGTCTTCCCGACCCCCTCGTTCCAACTCAACCCGGCGGTCGCCACCGCCGCCGGGACCGTGATCAAGACGTTCCTCTGCCCCGGGGACAGCCAACAGCCGCTGTTCACGATCAACTCGGGCGGCGGCACCCACGCCGGCACCAGTTACGTCGTCAACCTCGGCTCGGGGTTGGCCGGGGCCGGTAGCTCGTCCCCGAACGGGTACGACACCCGGTTCCCCTCGGACGGCATGTTCTTCTACGGCCCCGGCCTGAAGATCGGCGACATCACGGACGGCACCTCGAACACCATGTTCATGTCCCAGTGCCTACTCGGGTTGAACCAGAACTTGACCAAGCCCTTCGCCGACCTGTCCCCGGACGAGAAGCGGCGGCAGACGGCCAGCCTGTCGGGCCGGGGGTTGCACACTGGGCCGAGCGGGGCGAACCCCGGCTACGGGGTCAGCCCACCAATCGGAGCCACAGACTATCAGTCAGCCACATCTTGGCGGGGCAACCGGGGCGGGTCGTGGATTTGGGCCAACGCCTCGGCCAACGGTTACACCGCCGCCCTCACGCCAAACTCCCCCGAGCCGGATTCGACCGCTCATGGCATCGGCTTCCTGTCGGCTCGGAGCAACTTCAGTGGCGGCGTGAACGTGTGCTTCGGCGACGGCAGCGTGCGATTCGTCCGCGACTCGATCAGCATCGCCGCATGGCGTGCCTTCGCCACCCGCGCCGGTGGCGAGGTCATCAACGGCAACGACTTCTAATCCCAACCGGAGAACTTCAACCATGAGCCTGCTGTTCCTGTCCCTCTTGCTCGGCGCGGACGCCGACCCGACCCAGACGTGGCCCGGATT
Source organism: Planctomycetaceae bacterium (assembly GCA_013823135.1). Taxonomy (GTDB): domain Bacteria; phylum Planctomycetota; class Planctomycetia; order Gemmatales; family Gemmataceae; genus Gemmata. The sequence goes on along the minus strand of PNLP01000122.1, from coordinate 4,959 downwards.
CCGAGGCAACGGATCGAGTACCTCGACCGCCAAAAACCTCCCATTCCAGTGGTCACCGACCGAGAACCTCGCGTGGCGGACGCCGCTGCCCGGTTACGGCCAGTCGTCCCCGGTGGTCTGGGGTGGCCGAGTATTCGTAACTGCCGTGGACGGCGACCAGAAGGAGAAGCTCTTCGTCGTCGCCGTGGACGTAACGTCCGGCAAGGTAGCCTGGAAGAAGGAGTTTGCCGCCGGCCAGACGGGCAAGAACAACCCGATGATGAGTCGGGCTGCACCCACGCCCGTTGTGGACAAGGACGCGGTCTACGCCCTCTTCGAGTCCGGCGACGTGGTCGCCCTCAGTCACGCTGGCGAATTCAAGTGGGCACGCTCGCTGTCAAAGGATTACGGCGCGTTCAAGAACAACCACGGCATCGGCAGTTCACCCACACAGACCGACGCGGCTGTCGTGATCCTGATTGATGACCTCGGCCCTTCGTACCTCGTCGCCGTGGACAAGGCAACGGGCAAGAACCTGTGGAAGGCCGACCGTAAGAGTCGGGGGTCGTGGACTTCGCCGGTCGTCACCGTGATCGGCGGCAAGCCCGCCGTCGTCGTCAGCAGTAGCGGCTCACTCGACGCCTACGACGCGGCCACAGGCAAGGGACTCGCCACCCTCGACGGGTTCGTCGGTAACAACATCCCGTCCCCGGCGGTGTCGGGCGACCTCATCGTCCTCGGGGCCGGCGAGAACCGGATGAAGCCGGACCTCGCCGCGTCCGCGAAGTCAAACTGCTGCGTCCGCCTCGCGGTCCGGGGCGACAGGATTTCGTTCGAGCCGGTCTGGGACGGCAAGAAGGCGATCAGTCACCACGCCAGCCCCCTCGTTTACCAGCGTCACGCCTACTTCGTCACCAAGACCGGCGTCGTCCACTGTGTCGATCTGAGGACGGGCGAGGAGCAGTACGCCGAGCGGCTCGACAACCAATGCTGGGCCACCCCCGTCGGGGCCGGCGACCACGTCTTCTTCTTCGGCAAGGACGGCGTCACCACCGTCCTCAAGACCGGGCCGGATTTCGAGAAGGTCGCGACCAACCGCTTGTGGTCCGCCGCCGACTTTGCCAAGCGACGGGATGAAGCGAAGGACAAAGCCGCCGCGACCCTGCCCAAGCCGCCCGAGGGCAAGGGACCGGGCGGCGGCCCGCCGCTGCCGAAGGAGGAACTCGAAGCCACCCGGTATTCGGCAGTCGGCGACGTGGTCTACGGCGTGGCAGTGGTGGACGGCACGTTCGTCGTCCGCACCGGCACCGAACTCATCTGCGTCCGCCACACCACCCCCACCAAACGCCCGTGAGGAACAACGTCATGAAGAACCTGATCCACCGATCCCTCGGCCTCGCTATGGCGGCGGTTCTGCTCGCCGGCGCGACCGCGTGCAACCGGTCCGGCGCGGTCGGCCCGGACGAGAAGACGCCGGACGGCAATCCGAAGAAAGCCAAGACGCCCCGCCCATTCGCCCGGCTGTTCATTCAGGACTTGAAGACCAGTTCGCTGAACTGGGCCGACGTGCGGGTGAGCGAGAAGGACGAGTTCACCCTCGACCCGCTCGCCGCCGTGGACGGGTTCAGGGCTCTCGACGCGGCGAAGCAGAAACTTGTCCAGATGGACGAGAGCGGCGGGCTGGTGTGCGTCGGCGTCCGCGACGACGAGGACGGGGCGTTCGAGAGCGGGTGGGTGCTGGTGCGGTCGGGCGTCGGTTACATCGACCACGGCGACCACGGCCACTGGACGTTCAAGAAGAAGCCCTCGGTCGCCGACCGCCGTCTCGACAAGAACCAAGGCAACCCGGCCCACCTGTACCAGTACGACGGGCGGTTCTTCCTCGCCAACGACAAGCTCAACGGCTACACCCGGATCGACCCGGCAAAGTACGAAGGGGCTGACAAGGACACGCCACAGTTCCTCGGCGGCGGCGGCGGTCACATCACCCTGGCCGTCGTGGACGACAAGGTCGGCTACGGCTGCTGGATCGACGGGACCGGGCCGAACAAGGGCCGCGTCGATGTCACACCGGTCGGGACCGGCACCAAGAGCGAGCCGGTGTACTCGTTCCACCTACCCACCGGCGGCATCCACGGGGCGATTACGAACTCGGGTAAGGTGTTCTTCGCCCCGGCAGACGGCGTCTGTTGGATCGAGGCCGACACCGACCTGAAGCTGAAGCCCGATCAGGTCAAAGTCCGCCACGTCACGCTCGGCAAGGACGGCGACAAGCCCCGCCGCACTGGGGCATTCGTCAACCACGGTCATCATGTGGCGTTCGTCACCGGCAAGGACGCGAACGCCGCCCTGGTGCTGCTGAACGCGAAGGACGCCGAGCCCAAGCCGATCACCATCCCGCTCGGGGTCAAGAAGGGAACCCAGGCCGTCACCCCGGTGATCGCGGCCACCCCGGACGACGGGAAGGCGTATGCGTTCGTGTTCCACGACCGCGTCAAGGACGCGGAGGCCGACGACGCCCTGGAGGTGGTGGCCCTCGACCCGAACAACGACGGCGACTGCTCGGACGCGAAGGTGGTCAAGACGCTGAAGGTCGGCAGGAGCGCGGTGGACGGTCACTACGGTCACCACGACATGGCGTTCGACGCGGACAGGCGGTTCGGGTTCTTCACCAACCCCGGCGACGGCACCGTCTGCGTGCTGTCGCTCAAGTCGCTCGCCGTGGTGGCCAGGTTCAACGTCGGCGGCACTCCCGCGGCCGTCGTCGCTTGTGGCAGCCGCGAGACGGAAGACTGACGGGCCGCGGGCGGCGACCGCTCAGCCGGTCTGAACCTTGCCGTGGTCGTCGCAGTGGTCGCCGTGCGGGTGGTGCAGGTGCCCGTCAACGAGGTAATCGACGTGGTCCCCGTGCGGGACCGCTTCGTGACCGCACCCCGGCCCGTGGACGTGATCCTTCGGGTGTCCACCGCAGTCGTGTGCCGGGGTGCAGGCGTCCGGGTTCGTAGCGTCCACCGGCAGGACGTGTTCCTCGATCCCGGTCGGGGTGACGTGGTGCAGGTGGCCGTCGTGCAGGTAGTCGGTGTGGCCGTCGTGTTGAATGGCCGTGTGGCCGCACTTCGGGCCGTGGTTGTGGTCGTGACCTTCGTGGTTGTGAGCCATGCTAATCATCTCCTTTTCGGGAAGTTGGGGCCGCGTCCAGTTCGTTCGCGTGCGCCAGGGCGTTCAGAATCAGGTCGGCGACGTGCCGATCCGCGAGCGAGTAGTGGAGGTGGTTGCCGTCCCGACGCCGGGCCAGCAGTCCCTCGCGGTGGAGGATGCCCAACCGCTGGGAAACGGTGGAGAACTTGTCCCCGACCGCCGCCACGATCTCGGTCACGCACAGTTCGCTGTTCTTGAGGAGGTCGAGGAGCCGAAGTCGCTGGGCGTCCCCCATCGCCCGGAACAGTTGGGCGGCACGCCCGAGCGATGCGGGCGGATGCACTTTCTCCGCGTGGCCGTGATCACCCACCGTGCAGGACGGAATTGCTTTCTTCATGACACACCTCCGACCCGCTACTCGACTATTCCACGGTATAGCGTAATAGTTCGGCAAGTCAACACCGTACGGAAGCCGGTGGGGAGGCCGCGATCATGATTGATGTGCCGTCGGCATCACTCGCATCCCGGCTCCGCGACCGGCTCTACGCCCTGGTCACCCTCGACTTCTCGCCCCGGTTCAGTGCGAAGGTACGGCGGCTCGTCGGCCGCCCGCTCGCCATCTTGTTGTTGGCCGGAATCGTTGCCCTCCTGTGCGGGCTGTTCCTCCACGCTCAGGGCTTCGTGCTGTGCGGCGGCGTCATGGCCGTGGTCGCCCTCGGGGTGATCTGGCCGTGGCTGTCGCTGCGGGGTCTGGCCGGCACCCTGGCGTTCGACCGCTCGCAGGCGTCGGAGGGTGATGTGCCGACCTCATGGCCCAGGTGGGTGATGACGACGGCACAGACGATTCCCATGACCGGATCGAGCCAGTCCCACCCGGGTCAAGATACCGGAACAGCAGGCCAGGGCCGTTCTCGTGTCCATCCTGGGCCGACGCCTCAACTCGCTCGTCCCTTAACGCTCGGTGCAGAGCCTGAATCTGCTGATGCTTTCACACCTGATTGGAGTGTCGCCTGAACCTCGTCGGCACTAAATAACAAGCGTCCCCGCGTCATATTCAGTGTATACGACCCAGGTAGCTATCCCGTCGCCTTCGGATCGCCCACCACCTTGCCCCAAGGAGGCTTCCCGCCGGAAGGTGAAGACCGAACCGAGACCGCGACCAGCACCATCGGTTTGCTATCGCCGGTCCCCGTCTCACCCGTCCGAATTCACGCAGTGAACACCCGATCCGACCTTTCTCCTTTCCCCAACCGAGCCGTCTCGGCTTCGGGGCGGCTCACCACTCTGGAGAGCCCTCGTGCCCGACACAGCCCTCTGCATCACTCGACCAGCCACCGCCACCATTCAACACGCCTTTGTCACGATCCTGCCTCGCATCGTGTTGCACGCCCGAATCTACTTTCGTCACATGGCGTGCAACGACACCCGTGAGAACGCAATCGCCGAAACGGTCGCGTTGACCTGGAAGTGGTTCGTCGGCCTCGTCCAGAAGGGCAAACAACCCGAGGAGTTCGTGTCGGTGATGGCTGCCTACGCGACCAGGGCCGTGAGGAGCGGCCGACGCCTGTGCGGTCAGGAGAAGTCGAAGGACGTCCTCTCGCCGCTGGCCCAGTCCCGAAGCGGGTTCACCGTCAGTCCGGTTCCCGAATTCAGCACTCTCGACGGCAACGAGTTCGACGAGGCACTGCAAGACAACACGCAGACTCCCATTCCTGACCAGGTCAGCTTCCGAGTTGATTTCCCGGCCTGGCTGTCCACCCGCACCGAGCGTGACCGACTGATCATCAGTTCGCTGATGCTCGGCGAACGAACGCTGGACGTATCGCAGAAGTATCAGGTCAG
>PNLP01000121.1 GCA_013823135.1 Planctomycetaceae bacterium | reverse complement strand
CAGGCCCCGATAGAAATGTCCGCAATTTGGCCCCGATAGAAATGTCCTCATCTCGGGGCTGTCTTTGAACATCATATCACACGCTTCCGCCACGGGTGATCCGCTGTTGGCTTGAACGGTCGTGAGATCGGCTGTGTCCGCTTGCCGCTGATTCCCTTCGGGGCACAGTCACCATCGCCACCGCGTTGCGTACCGAGGATCTCCTTGTACTCCAGGTAGTGCTTCCCGAACCGGATCGCCATCGTCCCGTCTAATCGCTCTTCGATCACCACACGACCACCACGTTCACCCGGATGCACCGGCGGAAGGAGTTGGTAGAATCGGTTCGCCCATCGCACCACGTAATCGTTCGCCACCACACGCTCGACCTGGATCGACAGGATCGACTCCAACCGATGGCTTGGACCCAAGCGACGATGAGCATCCGTCGGCTTCAAAGCTGGCTTCGCGAAACGCCGATTGTGATCCGGCACCAGCTTCTCCAACACCGCATTCGCTTGCTCGCAGGTCTTCGCCTTCGCCAATCGCAGCTCCTTCACCCACCGATCCTGAGCCGTGCCGAACGAACGCTCCACTCGACCCTTTGCCTGCGGACTGTGTGCGCGAATCAACTCGATGTCCAACTCGCCCAAGGCCCGACCAAATTGGGTCAAGGCATTCGGATCGGCCAAAGGCTGGCCCTTCTCGTGTGGCTCGAAAATGCTGTGCCGATCCGTGTAAAGCGCATGGGGTCGGCCGTACTTCCGCAACCACACGCCGAGCAGATCCATGTGCGTTTCGACTGTGCCACCGTGGTAGAACTTCGCCGCGATCTTACCCGTCGCATCGTCGATCATGGTGATGAGCACCAGCGTCTCGCCGCGGCCTTTGAGCCAGTCGTGAATCGACGCGTCCATCTGCACTAACTCGCCGAAGCAACTCCGACGCGGTCGCCGGCTGCGGTGCGGATCGCGGTGTCGTCGCCGCGTCCAGAGTCCCTCGGCCAGGAGCCATCGCCGCAGCGTCTCGACGCCAACGTACAGTTTCTCCTCGGCGAGTTTCTCGCAGGCCAAAGTGGGGCCGAAATCCGGATACCGCGACCGATAGGCTTTGAAGACTTGCTGGCGAAGGGAGGACTGGGGCTGGTGGTTGGATGGGTTGCCTCGCAGACCGTGGACGAGTGCGGTATCGCCGGCTTCTTCCAGTTTGCGTTGAATGCGTCGAATCTGGCGGACGCTTCGCTTGAACAATCTCGCAGCTTCGAATTGTGTCCGTTGACCGTCGAGAACCGCCTGCATCACCTTGAGCACGTCCCGTTCACGCTGACTCATCTCGGCACAATCCCGATGTTGTACCTCGATCATCTCGAGTCCCCTTCGGCCTGAGCGAAGAGGACACTTCTATCGAGTTAACACCGGACATTTCTAATGGGGTTCAACACGTTTCGAATTGCTGGGTTGGGTCTCCGCGATTCTTGGGGAATTTGAACGTTGCTTGGTGATTCAGGAAGATCGCCGCATCAATACCCCTCGGAATCGAGGTTCCCATAACCCGTTGGGGACGCCGATACTCTGATTTAACCAAGAATTTCTGAGAGTGAAAAAACACCAGACTGGCTTCCCGGGTGGCAGGCACAAGGCAGCTGTACCAAGACCTGACGCTTGAATCAAATCGGAACTCATCGGGACTCAGGGTCGTTTAATTCTCGGGATAGTAGGTCACTCGCTCCGCGAGTGACACCAACCACCTCGTCGAAATGCTGGGGTGCGACTCCCGGAGCGAGTCGCCTACTTTCTCCAAGTCCGAGAATTAAACGGCCCTGCATCGGGACTCGAATGATTTGCTGGGCCGAAACCACTTTGGTTGTATAACTTCAATTAGATTTTCATATGTTCGTTCGGGTCCGAATTAGTTGCTTGGGCGGCACTGCACCCGCAAGGTGGCAATGGCGCTTCGTGAAATTCCCTGACGAGGGCCACTGGGTTCTGAAGCCGAACGACAGCATAGGCCGGCACAAGGAGACCTTCGGCAGGCTCGCGCGACGATCGATGTGTTCCCAACCCCGCTCGGATTTTCGCGAAAAGTAATCGTTTCGCTTGGTATCTTCAGTGTTAACGGTAACTGCCAATCCGTGATCTTGCTTCGGAATACACATGAACAAGAACACCCTCATCATATTGGCTTTAGGTTCCCTTCTTGTCAGTGCCGGTTCGCCACTGGGTGCGCAACAACCACCTGGCAAGGACGACAAGACCGACTTCTCGCACGCTGTCGTTCCCATCTTGAAGGCGAAGTGCGCCAAGTGCCACACCAACGGCACATACAAGGGGGCTCTCTCGTTGGATACCCGCGAGGACTTGCTGAAGTCGAAAGCCGCCGTGCCGGGGAAGTCAGGCCAGAGCGAACTCATCACGCGCGTGACCAGCAAGGACAAGGACCTGCGGATGCCGCCGGAGGGCGACCCGCTCACTGAGAAGGAAATCGGCGTGCTGCGAAAGTGGGTCGATGACGGGCTACCGTGGGAACCGGGGTTTACTTTCAAGCCGGTGACGTACGTCGCCCCGCTGAAACCGAGAAAGGTGACGCTACCGGCCGCGAAACCCGGCCTCGAACATCCCATCGACCGCATCGTCGATGCGTACTTCACTACGAACAAGGTGACCGTACCCCAACCACTCGACGATGCCGCGTTTGCCCGCCGCGTGTTCCTCGATTTGATCGGGTTGCCGCCCGCACCGTCGGAATTGGAAGCGTTCCTCGCCGACAAGGACACCGACAAGCGTGCGAAGTTCGTTCGCAAGTTGCTCGCGGAGGAACGCAGTTACACCGACCACTGGCTCGGGTTCTGGAACGATGTGCTCCGCAACGAATACAAGGGCACGGGGTACATTGATGGCGGCCGTAAGCAAATCACCGCGTGGTTGTACAAGTCACTGCTGACGAACAAGCCGTACGACCAATTCGCGCGGGAACTCATCAACCCGTCGCCGGACTCCGAGGGCTTCGCTCGGGGCATCAAGTGGCGGGGTGAGGTGAACGCCAGCCAAATTGTCGAGTTGCAGTTCTCGCAGAACATCGGGCAGGTGTTCTTCGGAGCGAACCTGAAGTGCGCGTCGTGCCACGACAGCTTCATCGACTCTTGGAAACTCGACGACGCGTACGGTCTCGCGGCCGTGATTGCGGACAGACCGCTCACCGTCCACCGCTGCGACAAGCCCACGGGCAAGACTGCTATCACCAAGTTCCTCTTTCCGGAACTCGGGAGCATCGACCCAGTGTTGCCGAAGGCGAAGCGCCTCGAACAACTCTCCTCGCTTGTGACGCACCCGGATAACGGGCGGTTCACCCGCACGATCGCGAACCGCATCTGGCACCGCCTCATGGGCCGCGGCATCGTTCACCCCGTCGATGTGATGGGGAACAAGCCGTGGAGCGAGGACTTACTGGACTACCTCGCGGTGTATTTCGCGGAGAACGGCCACGACCTGAAGAAACTGATGGAACACATCGTTCACTCGCAGGCGTATCAATCGAGGACAGTGCCGCTCGCGAAGGAACCGGGCGGCGAGGCTTACGTTTTTCGCGGCCCGGAACTGAAGCGACTGAGCGCAGAGCAATTCGTGGACGCGGTCTGGATGCTGACGAACACCGCACCCGCGAAGCCGATCGCCCCGGCCGCCATCCCGGCGTTCACGGAATCCGTGCCGACCGAGCGCCGGTTCGTGCGTGCCACGCTCGTCGATTGCGACGACCTGATGCGTTCGCTGGGGCGGCCGAATCGCGAGCAGGTGGTGACGACCCGCCCCGATGAACTCACCACGCTTCAGGCGCTCGACCTCGCGAACGGCCAGACGTTGACAAGCACGCTCGCCCGCGGAGCGGCGAACATCCTGAAGGCGCACCCGAAAGCAAAGCCCGACGAACTGGCGGGGCTCGTGTTCGTGCGCGCGTTGTCACGGAAGCCGACGGCCGAGGAACTGGCGGCCGCCCGGTCGCTGCTCAGCGAGAAGCCCAGTGTCGAGAGTGTGGCCGATCTGCTGTGGGCCGTCGTGATGCTGCCCGAATTCCAACTGGTCAGGTGACGCCATGATCCACCGTGAGATGTCCCGCCGCGAGTTCTTCGAGGGGATGACGGCCGCTGGCCTCGCCACGGTCGCGATGGGTGAGCCGCGTGCCGTCGCCGCACCGGAAGCGGTCACGCACCCGAAGCCGACCGCCGACACCTGCATCCTCCTGTGGATGGCCGGCGGCATGGCAGCGCCCGACACCTTCGACCCGAAGCGATACACGCCCTTCGAGGTCGGCGTGCCGGTCGAGAAAATCCTGTCCACGTTCCCACCGATTGACACGGTCGTGGACAACATCAAACTCACGGAAGGGTTGGAGCACGTCGCGAAGGTCATGGACCGCGGCACGCTTATCCGGTCGCATGTCGTCGCAGATCTCGGGAACATCCTGCACTCGCGGCATCAGTATCACTGGCACACGGGCTACGTTCCTCCGCAGACGGTCGCGTGCCCGCACATCGGGTCGTGGCTCGCTCGCGTTCTCGGCCCACGCAACCCTGCGATCCCGCCGTTCATCAACATCGGGCAGCGACTGGAAGGGCACGGCGAGTCGGAAGAACTGAAAGCGTTCACCACGGGCGGGTTCTTCGGCACCGAGTTTGGCCCGTTCAACTTGCCGTTCCCCGACGATGCCGTGAACTCCGTGCGGCCGCCCAAGGGCATGACCCCCGAACGCTTCGCGGGGCGGCACGAGCGGTTCAAGGAACTACTGAAGGCAAGTCCCGTCGGTGAGATGGCGTCCGACCACCATCACGAGTCGATGCTGCGGTCCATCGAGAACGCCCACCGACTGCTGACGAGCAAGGAACGCGATGCGTTCGATCTCACGAAGGAACCGCGGGCGATCTACGACAAGTACAACACCGGGCGATTCGGTCTGGGCTGTCTCCTGGCCCGTCGCCTTGCCGAGTCCGGGGCACGCTTCATTGAGGTCACCACGGAGTACGTTCCATTCCTCCATTGGGATACGCACGAGAACGGCCACGCGACTTACGCCCGGTTGAAGAAGGAAATCGACCGGCCCATCGCACAGCTCATCCTCGACCTCGAGGCGCGAGGAATGCTCGATCGCACGCTCGTGGTGCTGGCGTCCGAGTTCAGCCGCGACATGATGATCGAGGGCGTGCCGGGCAGCACGGCACGGGATCAATCGCGGGCCAAGACGGACGTCTTGAAGCAGAAGGTTCACTACGGTCTGCATCGCCACTTCACCGGCTCGGGGTCGGTGCTGATGTTCGGCGGTGGCATCAAGAAGGGGTTCCTCTACGGTGAGACGGCGGCCGAGCGACCGCTGATCACGACGAAGAATCCGGTGAGCATCCGCGATCTGCACGCAACCATCTTCAGCGCGATGGGCGTGTCGCCGAAGACCGCGTTTGAAATCGAGAAGCGGCCGTTCTACGCCACGGACGACGGCAAGGGCGTCCCCGTCGCACCCCTGTTTGCGAAGGGCTAGCTTCGCCCGGCCCAGACCTGGTCTTGGCCGAGACAAGACGGAAGACCCCCCCGCACGCGTCGAGTAGACGGGTCAGAATGGCCGGCAGTTTTGTCGCCCCAGATGTTTCGCGGAACACGGCGTCAAGGGACAGAGCGTGTTCCTCCGACCAGTCGACATCCCGACCGCTGAGGTGGCGGGTCGGGTGATTGGGGTGGGCTGCGATGTCCTCAGCGGGGGAGATGATGGAAGAGTGGGACGAGCTGTTCCTATCTGTTTGCCGGGCCGCTCGGGCGTGGTGATGGTTGTCCCCGTCGGCATCGCTCCGAGCAGTATCGCACCTGGTCCCAGTCCCGCGCCCACTTCTTTCGCCAAGTGAACGGCCTCCCGCACCGGACACACACCTTTCGTGGCAGATTGGGCTTCGGCATGGGATCAGTTTAACCCCGTCAGGAACGCATCCGCCGTACGATGATGTTCCCTGAGTTTCGCCCCCATCTTGTCCCGCATCCCGACCATGACTGACATTCGCGGGTTCGAGCGGAAGAAATCGGCATGCCGGTCGATGAATCGCCAGTACAGGGCGTCCCACACCCGGCACCACTCTCCCTTGGGGAAGTCGCTCATCTTCAGCACGTAGCTGCTGCCGCTGATGTACGGCTTGGTGGTCATCCCGCCGCCGTCGGCGAACTGGCTCATGCCGTACACGTTCGGCACCATCACCCAGTCGTAGGCGTCGATGAACAACTCCATGAACCACTGGTACACCGCGTCCGGGGCCAGATCGCACAGCAACATGAAGTTGCCCAGGATCATCAGCCGCTCGATGTGGTGACAGTACGCGGTGTCGAGCACCCCGCGGATGACATGGTCCACCGGGGCGATGCCCGTCGTGCCGCTGTAGAACGCGGCCGGCATCGGGTGGGCGTGGTTCCAGTAGTTGCGGGTTCGCTGCCGTCGGCCGCGGGTGCGGTACACCAGTCGCACGAACTCCCGCCAGCCGATCACCTGCCGGACGAACCCTTCCAGCGAGTTAAGGGGCACGCGGTCTGCGTAGGCCAATGCCGCGTTCGCCACCTCCTTGGGCGACAACAGGCCGACGTTCAGGGCCGGGGTGAGGACGGAATGGAAGAGAACCCGCTCGCGAATCGAGATAGCATCTTCGTATCTGCCAAAGTCGGCGAAGCGGTGTTCGAGGAAGTCGGCCAGCCACGCCCGCGCTTCGGCGGCCGAGGTGGGGTAGGCGAACGAGGCGTCCGAGCCAGGGGCGTCGGGGAAGTTGGTCCGCACGTACTTGCGGGCCTCGCGAACGTATGCATTCTCCGCTGGCAACGCTAGTGCCGGTGGGCGGACAGTCTTCGGCAATTTCTTGCGGTTGTCGGCATCGAAGCTCCATTTGCCACCGACTGGTTTCCCATCCGGGGTAAGCAGCATCTTCAGCCGTTTCCGCTGACGGATGTAGAAGTCGGTGAAGAACAGTTTCCCGTTGCCGGCTGTGAAGGCATCGATCTCGGTTTGCGGAGTGAGGAAGTGCGGGTCGTTGAGGATTGTGAGCTTCACCCCGGCGGCGGAACAAGCGGCAGTGAGACGCGCGAGTAACCAGTCGTCGTTCGGATCGACGACGCGAACGGCGTCGCACCTCGCCTTCTTCACAAGGGTGAGAATGTCCCCGCTGTTGGTGAGTTGGTGAGCGTCGATGTAGTTAGCTTTCGGCAAGACCTCGGCCGCGTACCGTTTCATGGTCGCCCGGTGCAGCATGAGCTTCTGCCGATGGAAGCGGTACTGTCGGAAGAACAGCGGGTCTTCCACGAGGAACACCGCGTCGGCCCCGGTGACCGCCGTGTGTGGGTCGAACAGTTGATGCGGGTAGACGAGGGCAGCAGTTGGCATCGCGTGTCAGTCCGAGGGTAATGCGTCGAACAACGTGGGGATAGGCGGCGGGGCAGGGCGTTTGGGTTTCTTCGGGCGGAATGACTGCTCCTTCTTCCGCGACCCGTGCATGAGGTAGACCGCCGCCGTCGCCGCCTTCGCCTCGGCCGTTCGTCGGATGGCGTACAACTGGTCGGTCATCCGCTTCGCCCGCTCGGCGAAAGGCACCACTGACGACGGGTAGTCCGGCAGGTTCTCGCCGGCCACGATCCGCTCGGCGGGAACGGCCCTCAACTCCGGCACCCACTGCTTGACGAACCGGCAGTCCGCATCCCAGTCGGCCAGTTGCTTGGCCGGGTTGTAAACCCGGATCGCGTTCCACCCGACCACCCCGGCCTGCATCTGAAGTTGGTTGAGGTGGATGCCGGGGTCGTAGTCGCGGAACACGCGGGCCAGGTGCGGGTGGATCAGTCGCCAGTCGAGGTGGAGCACATGGCAGGCGAAGCTCACCACCATCGCCCGCATGCGGAAGTTGACGAACCCGGTGGCCGCCAGGCACCGCATGACGGCGTCCACCAGCGGGTAGCCCGTGCGGCCCTCCCGCCACGCGGTGTGCAACTGCTCGTCGTTCTCGTAGGGCACGTTGCGATAACACGGGTGGATGCTGCGGAACTCCAGCTCCGGTTCGGATTCGAGCCGTTGCGTGAAGTGGTCGCGCCAGTGCAACCGGCTGACGAACGCTTCCAGGCTCTGCTTCCATCGCGAGGATTGGGGGTCGTTCGGATCGAGGTCAGCGGTGCGATCTCGAACGGCGTGCCACACTTGTCGCGCAGTGAGCGTGCCCCAGGTGAGGTGAACGCTGAGCCGCGAGCCGGCAGTGAACGCCGTGTTGGGTGAACTGATCCCCCCGCGATACCACCGCCCGCGGCGGGTGAGGAAGTCGGCCATGGTGGCGTGCGCGTCGGCCTCGCTCACCGGCTGCCACAGACGGTTCGAGGTGAAGGCAGGGAGCTTCGGGAAGGTCGTCGAAGCCGCGAGTTGCCGCAGTTCATCGGACTGGCGGAAGGCAGGGACGGGTAACGGCGAAACTTCCACGATTCGGGACTGCCACATCCGTTGTAGGTGGTCGCGGTTCACCCCGCTACGCCGCACGCTGGACTGTGGGAACTCGCGGTAGTCTACCCCGCGGTCGCGGCACCACGTAGCGACCGCCCGGTCGCGTCGGAAAGTCAGGTCGTTGCCGATCTCTTCGTGGGCGAACAGGTGTGTGAAGGGCACCACGGCGAGTAGCTTTGCCAACTTTTCGACCGCCCCGCCGTGGGCGATGACGATATCCGCTCCGTAGTTCCGCAACCCGGTTCGCAGCCCGCTCACCGCTTGCCACTGAGCGTGGGCGTGCATGGCGGACGAATCGCCGGCCGCGAGCAGCGACGGCTCGAAGCAGAACATCGGCAGCACGTCGAGGCCGAGCTGAGCCGCCTCGGCAAGACAGGCGTTGTCGGCCAGTCGCGTGTCCCGCTTCACCCACCACACGGCGACGGGGCGGGTCACTGATGCATCCTCCTGGAGGAGTTCGGGCGGTAACCCAGCACCTGCGGGGCGACCTTGTCCCAATACCGCGAGAACCGCTTCGGCTCGTGCGGGTACTCAGCGAACACTGGCCGCGGGTGGATCACCACCCGGACGCTCAACCGCAACTGCTCCACCGTTTCCACCACCCAAGGGTTCGGGTGCTCCGACACGTGAATCGTGGTCGCCCCCAGACTGCGTGCGAGGGCAACGAGCCGTTCGGACGGGTCACCGACGAGAGTTAGCTTGGTGGGGTTCGGCACGTGGGCAAAAAGGTCATCGAGACCGTCCATCACGAACGCGAACCGGTGGTAGGCCCAGGGTTCGGCCCGCAGCGAGGGTTCATCGAACACAAACGCCACGGCTGCCGTCGGGTTGGCCTTCATGGCTGGATCTTCCCACGAGATTGCCGCGTCGTGTACCCATACCAAATCTGTCGCGGCCGTCAGAGGGCCGATCTCGTCGGGAGTGGCTCGAACCGGTAACGGGGGAGGGTCGTTCTGCGTTCCGCGTTCCGCGTTCCGCGCTGACATGGGGGCGGTCGAACCGCCAAACAGCCGGTGTTGCAGGGTCGGGTAGTCGGCGTCGAATTGGCACTTGACCTGGCACGTGTCGCACCAGCGGCCGCCGCTGAAGGTGGCGACGTTCTGCTTATTCATGAAGTACGGCTTAGATGCAAACGTGCCCTCCACCCACTGCCAACTGGCCGAGTTGCTGGCGATATCGCCGTCGTACAGGAACTGGCGGAACAGCCTCGCTCCCTCCTGCCACCGCACCCCACGGAAATGGCACAGATACGCCGCGAACCACAGCCGCGCGTGGTTGTGCAATTGGCCGGAGTCGAACAACTCGTGCAGCATGCCGTCCACGCACGGCAGCCCGGTGTCGCCGCGGACCACATCGAGCGGGATGCGGGCCGAGCGGGCGACGGTGTGTTTCGGCTCTTCCAGGTCGGCTTCCAGCCCGCGACAGTGCCATGCCAGCACTTGCTCGAAGAAGTCCCGCCACGACAGTTGCCGCAGGAGCTCCTTCAGCCGGGCCGGGTCGTTAGGGAAGGCGGTTTTGATGTGGTCACGCACCTCGACGGCGGTGATCATTCCGTGCCGCAAGTACGGGGACAGCCGCGACACTGGGGCGTCGAGAAAGTTGCGGGTGCGGCTGTAAGCAGCCGGATCGTACGCGTGCAGTCGGCGGAGAGCCTCGGTTCGCCCGCTGGGTAGCGTGCCGGGCTTCGGGTCGCCGAGGAAGCACCCCTGCAAGCGATCGAGCAAGGCGGCCCGTCGGCCGTCGGGATCGGTGGTCGTCATGTCGGGATTAATAGACAGCACCCGGCCATGACGTCTGTGTCCCTCCGAAAATGTTATTGGTGATTATCACCGAGAATTCTTGAATACGATGTTCGGCGGGATCGGGTTACTGCTTGATGGCAACATGCTGGCCGGCATCTTGAGAGATTAGCTCATCGCCCGGATCTGCCCCGACGCGTACGAAGATGCCCGACTTGAACCGCACGTCCAAGAGTTCAACATCACAGGTAAGTCGATGAAGTGATAGGTGATGGTCGAGCCGGAATGCGTTGAGGAAGACGACCAGTTGCGGGACTGGATTCGCCGAGCCGTGGAGTTCCTCGTGACGTTGCCTACGAAGTGAGTGAAGAGGATAGCCTCGATAACTCTGTCGCCGGTCAAAACCCAAAGGTTGAGGTCGAGAAGATGTTGGCGGCAGCGCTGAAGTACGGGATGGAGGAGCATCGATGCGGCTGCCGCTCACAAATCCCTCGGCCCCTCGTCGACCTTCGGTGCGTCCTTCACGGCATCAACTTCTGCGAGCAAAGCGTTCAGATCGAGCCGCCGTGTGAACATCGCCAACTCGCCGCCAGTCGTCCGGGGCCACTGATCCTGCGGGCGGTCCCAGTACAACTCCACGCCGTTGTCGTCGGGGTCACGTAGGTACAACGCCTCGCTGACGCCGC
>PNLP01000120.1 GCA_013823135.1 Planctomycetaceae bacterium | reverse complement strand
GCCACCCACGTCGCGTACTCGGCCGCGGTGGTGGCGTTCAGTGTGGCGGTAGCAGCGTTCAACGCGGCCGTCGCGGTCTGCATCGCGGCGTTCTGACCGGCCGTGTAGGCCGTCTCAGCGGCGTCGAGGGCCTGGTTCAGGGCAACCAGTGCGACCCCGTCCGCGCCAGACTGCACCTGCGCGGCCGCGTCCAACGCAGTGTTGTAAGTCCTGATCGCCGCGTCCACCGACTTGTTCGAGATCTCGCCTGCGGTGGCCCGAACCCGCACGTCTCGTGAGCCGTTCCGGCCTTCAGTGATTCTGGGACGGTCCGGTGTAATTCACGTCTCGGCGGGCTCATCAAGCACCACCACAGTGAGGACACCTGAACCGTTTCACGATATCTCGGTCGTAAGCACCAAATCCTCACCCGCTTCACATTCCACCGCAATTGTTTTCGACACTTCTCCACGACTCGCGGAGATAGATGATAGGAGTGCAAATGGCGAGGACGGGTAAGGCAGCACGATGGACGCACCGAGTGACGATTTCATCCAGCATCTCACGTCGCACCAGACCCAACTCCGGGGGCTGATCTATGCGGCGTTGGGGAACTACGCCGATACCCAGGACGTACTCCAGCGGACCAACTTGGTTCTCTGGAAGAAAGCCACCGAGTTCGACGCCGACCGATCGTTCCTCGCATGGGCGATTGGGATCGCGCGGTTCGAGGTGCTCGCGTTCGTGCGTGACCAGCGGCGGGAGCGACTGCTGTTCATGCCGGAACTTGCCGAGTCACTCATCGTGCAAGCCGAGGAACTCGTGGCCGAAGTTCCGGCACGCCAGGCCGCGCTGCGCGAGTGCTTGGCCACGCTGCCGGAGTCGCACCGCCAGGTGTTGGTGCGGAAGTACGTCAAGGGGGAAACCCTCCAGCAACTCGCGCCGGCCGTCGGGCGGTCGGTGGACGGGGTGAAGAGTTTTCTTCTGCGGGTGCGGAAGGCACTGAGCGACTGCATCGAGCGTCGCATTCGACTCGGGACGAGCCACGACTGACCCCCGCCAGGTGGAAGATGAACGACGACTCGGATCTCCGTGCAACGCTCGACGCCTGGCTGATCGATGTCCGTGAGGCTCGCGCCACGCCGGACGAGACCGCCCGGATCTCCCAGATGTTGTCGTACCGGCCCGACTTGCAGAAGTACGTCGCGACACGGTTGATCGACGAGGTGCTACTCCGCGAGGAGTTGCAAGTCGCGGCGGCGGAGTCGCTCCTGGGCGAACACATTGTCCTCCCTGCCGAAACGCCAGCCCCTCCGAGGCGGTCCATCTCATGGCGGGCAGTCGGGTACGGCGTGGTCTTCAGCCTGTGTTCCGTCGCGCTTGCGTGGCTGCTCTTCGGCAACCGCGGCGGCCCGAACCCGATCGCGCCCGACGGCGGTGTCGCGTCGTCCGACCCCGCGCCGGAAGTGCTGTCCGACACGGAAGGGGTGGCCGTCCTGACGCACGCGGTCAACGTGACGTGGGGCCTCGGCGTGGCTCCCATCCGAGTCGGTGAGCGGATCGCGTTTCAGTCCATTCGGATCGAATCCGGCTACCTCCAGGTGGAGTTCTTCAGCGGGGTGACGGTCGTGATCGAAGGCCCCGCCGAATTCGACGTGACCTCGCCTTCGCGGTGCCGGTGTCGCCGGGGGAAGGTCCGCGTCGCGGTCCCACCTCCCGCAACCGGGTTCACCGTGAACACCGGCGAGATCGACGCGGTCGATCTGGGGACGGAGTTCGCAATCCGGGCCGCCGGGGACGGGACCGGCGAGGTGCACGTACTGAACGGCAAGGTTGACATGCGGCGGGTAGACGGGGCGGGCAACCGGGTTGTGGCTGGGGGGCGAGCCGTCCAATTCGGAGCGGGGAGCGGGGTTGCGGAACTCCCCGCCCGACCGGACGACTTCGTCGGTGCGGCGAGGTTGCGGGCGATCAAGACGACGAGTTCTGAGGTCAGTCACCGCCGCTGGACCGACCACAGCCGCCGCTGGGCCGAGGACCCCACATTGGCAATGTATTTCACCTTCGATGGGCAGGGCGGTGCCGACCGTCATCTGATCGGGAAGGCCCCCGCTGGCGCGAGCTTGCCGGATGGGGCGATCGTCGGGTGTCGCTGGACGGAAGGGCGATTCAGCGGGAAGGGTGCGCTGGAATTCAAGCGGACCAGCGATCGCGTTCGGGTGAACGTGGCCGGCGAATTCGAGTCGATGACCCTCCTCGTTTGGCTCCGCGTCGACGGTCTGGAGCAGTGGTACAACTCGCTTCTCCTTGCGGACGGGTATCCACGCGGGAAAGTTCACTGGCAACTCACCGGCGAAGGGGCACTCAAGTTGTCCGTCAGCGGTGGTGGCTCTTACATCACTCGCCCGGTGATCAAGCCGAGCCACCTGGGCACCTGGGTACAACTTGCAAGCGTCTACGACCACGACCGCCGGTTGGTCACCCACTATTTCGACGGCGAGGCGGTCGCCACGGGCAGGATTTCGGCGGACCCTCCTTTGTCGTTCGGGTCCGCCGAAATCGGCAACTGGAACCCCCTGCGGCCGTCCGACACCGCCATCCGCAGCTTGAACGGGACGATCGACGAATTCGCCGTGTTTCGCCGTGCCCTATCGCGTGAAGAAATCGCGCAGTCGTTTCGCGCGGGGAAGCCTTGAACTTACTCCGTGACGTCGTGGTGCGAGGCTACGTCCGGTTTCGGACTGGCGATTCAACCCACCGTGTGAGGTCTTCCGTATGAGGATGTTGCTACGCCGAAGTTGGGGCGTCGCGCTAATGGTTGCCATGCACGTCTCAGCTATCCCGGCGATCGCCGGGGCCGGGGAGCCACCGCCCGAGAACGTCCGGGGGTTTGTCAAGGCACACTGTGTTCGCTGCCACGGCGAGAAGAAGGTTCAGGGCGACGTGGACCTGGAAGTCCTTCTGGCAGACGGGAGCGACACGCTTCGGCACTTCAAGGAATGGAAGTCGGCCGCGGGCCGGGTGGCAGCTGGCGAGATGCCACCGGCGGGGGAGAAGCAGCCGACCGCACAGGAGCGGGCCGCGTTCGCCAAGTGGCCAAAATCCCTCATCGCCGACCTGCCGGCGAAGCCTGGCCCCGTTCAAATCCGCCGCCTTTCGATCCCGGAGTACAAGCGGACGACGGAGTCGCTGTTCGGCTTCGGACTGACGCTCACCACCGCCAAGGCCGAGCAAACCAAGGTGGAGACGTCGCTGATCCGCAATCTCCTGCCACCCGACCCACCCGGCCCGAGCGGTTACACCAACGACACGGGCGGGAACCCGATCACGACGAAGAGCCTCGAATCCTACGCCTACATCGCGGACGTGGCGATCACGAGGTTGCTCGGTCCGGACGGCCGGGAGGCGATGGAAGCCTACACCGGCCCCGTGGGCGAAGGCGGCCTCACGCCCCAGCACGCCGCAAAGTTACTCGACACCTTTCAGACGCGAGCCTGGCGACGACCTGCTATCGCCGACGACCGGAAGGCCCACGCCGAGCTGGTGCGCGGGCTGAGTGGAGACAAGTTGAACGCCGTGGTAAAGGGCGAACTCAAGTACATCCTCATGTCGCCCGAGTTCATCTACCGCGGGGTTCTTGCGAAGCGGGTCGCAGGCGAATCCGGCCCGGTGGACGATTTCGAACTGGCCGAGCGACTGAGCTATTTCCTGTGGGCGGACATGCCGGATGACGAGCTGATTGCCGCCGCGGCCGCCGGCACCCTGTCGCAACCGAAGGTGATGGAGGGACAGGTCCGACGGATGCTCCGGTCGCCGAAGGCGCGGTCCCTCTCCGAGGTGTTCGGCGTCCAGTGGCTCCAGCTCGATGAGCTGGACAACGTCAACCGCGAGGTGCCGTACGCCGCGGCCCTCAAGGGCCAGCCGGTCGAGTTCCTCCACGACCTGATTACCCGCAATCGGCCGCTACGGGAGTTGCTCGACTCGCGGACCGAGTTCGTGAACGCCTACCTGGCTTACTACTACGTTCCCGACCTCGACCAGTTTCCCAAGGCAACCCGCCGGCCCGGGGTGGAACTCGAGATCCTTCCGCTCACGCGGATCGAGCTACGCGGAACCCAGGAGCGCGGCGGGCTGCTCACCATGCCCGGCATCCTGGCCATGAACAAGGGGCCGATCCAGCGGGGCAAGTGGGTTCTTGAACGGATCCTCGGCGAACACCTGGGCGAGCCACCACCGAACGTCCCCCCGATCAAGCCGACGAAGGGAGGTGCGAAGTCGTTCCGCGAACAGTTCGCCGCTCACCGGGCGAACAAGGCGTGCGCGTCCTGCCACGATCGCATCGACCCGGTTGGGTTCGCGTTCGAGGTCTACAACGACGGCGGCGGATTCCGGCTGGCGAGCAACGTCGCCGCGCAGAAGGTCGGGAAGGCGATCCCGAAGCCGATGGCGGTCAAGCGGGTGGAAGACCCCAACGTCGATGCGTCCGGTGTGCTTGCCTCGGGCGAACGGTTCAAGGATTTCGAAGAGTTTCGGACGCTGCTCCTCACGAAACTCTGGCCGCGAGTCGTCGAGAACCTGGTGCGGCAAACCCTGGCCTACGCCCTGTGCCGGGAACTGGATGTGGGGGATGAAAAGGTCGTGGCGGATCTCACCGCCCGGCTCTCGAAGCCCGGTGCCACCTGGGGCGATCTCATCGACGGTGTGGTCACCAGCGTCCCGTTCCGGGAAGCCTCGCATCCCTTACCCGAAGTCACTCCGAAGCCACGGTAACTTCAGCGTATTCCGATAAGAGCCATCCCAACTCCAACATCAAAAGTGATCCATGCCGAAGATGATCTCGCGGAGAACGGTACTTCGTGGCGCATGTGGCGCGATCCTCCCGCTGCCGTACCTGAACGCGATGGCCGAGGAACCGCAGCAACAGAAGAAGCCGCTGCGGTTCGTCGCCCTGTTCAAGCCGAACGGCGTCCACCCGCCGTCGTGGAACATCGAGGGCGGCAGCGAGAACTCCTTCCGCCTCTCGCCCATGATGGCACCGCTCGCCGATCACAAGGCCGACGTGCTCGTCGTGGACAACATGGGAGCGTCCGGGTTCTCGGGTCACGGCACTTCGGTCCAGCGGTTTCTCTCGGGGCGGTTGACGCTCGGTAAGCGGGAAGGGGCCGCGTCGATCGACCAACTGATCGCCGACAAGATCGCCCCGGGAACCCGACACCGGTCACTGGAACTCACGACCGAAGGGCTGTTCACCCAGGCCCCGGTGTGCAGCTACGTGTCGTACAACAGCCAGGGGCGGCCCGTCCCCCGCGAGAGCGATCCGCAACTCATCTTCGACCGCCTCTTCCGCGATCCCCTCGTCCACCCCGCACAGCGTCGGGACATGACCAGCCTTCTCGACCGGGTCGATGACCACGCCAAGAACCTCGCCAAGCGGGTGGGCAAGGAAGACCGGCGGACCCTCGACCAGTACCTCACGGCGGTCCGGGAGACCGAGAAGAAGATCGAATCCTTTGGCACCGCGGCCGCAACGAAGACGGACTTCGACTCGTTCCGCCGCCCAACCGCCCCGGCGAACCTGAACGAGCAGGTCGAGCAGATGCTCGACGTCATCGCCCTCGCCCTCTGGACTGACTCGACGCGGTGTGTCTCCTACATGCTGGGCAACGACAACAGCCGGATGATCTTCGACTTCCTCGGGGTCAAGAAGGAGCACCACTACCTGTCGCACTACTTCCGCAACTTCAGCCGGGCGAACATCGAAGACCTGTACAAGATCTGCGTCTGGCACACGGAGAAGTTCGCCTACCTCGTCAAGCGGCTGAAGGCATACTCGGAGGGCGAGGGCCGCCTGCTCGACAACACCCTCGTCCTCTTCGGGGCCGGGATGGGGGAGAGCGACGCACACACGGGGCAGCGGATCCCGACGGTCCTCGCCGGGGCGAGCGGTCGGCTCAAAACGGGCCGGTACGTCCGCCACGAGCGGCACATGGAACTCGGGCACCTGCACCGCTCCCTCCTGGCCACGTTCGGCGTCGAGGTGCCGCGGGAACACCACCTGGCCCAAGTCAATCCCCTCGCCGGACTCGACGGCGGCGCGTTCAAGGCCTACCAGGAGGCCCCGTTCCAGTCGTCGGTCGAGGTGGCCCAGACCAAGGTCACAGTCCAGGGACGGCTTCGGTTCTCCCACGACCTCGACAAGGCGAACCAGTTCTTCATCGATGTGGAAGGCGAGGCGCTACCGGTCCGGCTCCAGGTTCCATTCAAGACCTTCGAGCAGCACAACCTCCCGTACTACTGCGGTTCTCCGGTCCGGATTGTCGGCAAGGGGGAGCGGACGGGGAAGGAGGTCGTTGTCACCCAGGTCAGCGAACTCCAGTCGTTGGTCGGGCTGAAGCCGGGTTCAGACCCCAAGTAGGCCGACGGCCGCGTCGCCGGGTTGAATCTCCTTCACGATTGGTTTCCGAGGTACGCATGATTGCGCTGCTGACTCTGCTCGCCACGTCGGTGTCTGCCGCCCCGCCAGTTTCTGGACCCGAGAGGCCGGCGGCCGCGCCGCCGAACATCATCGTCATCATGTCCGACGAGCATAACGCATCGGTCATGGGTTGCGCCGGGAACAAGGTGGCCCGGACCCCGCACCTGGACGTCCTCGCGTCGCGCGGGGTCATCTTCGATGCCCACTACTGCTCATCGCCGATCTGCACGCCGTCACGCCAGTCGTTCACCACGGGAAAGTACGTGTCTGGTCACCGGGTCTGGTCGAACACCCGCGGCGTCCCCGAGGGAACACCAAGCCTCGCCCGAATCCTGAACGCTGCCGGGTACGAGTCGTTTCTCATCGGCAAGATGCACTACAAGGGGGGTGAGTCGCACGGCTACCAGGTCATCAACGAGAAGACAGGGCGACTCCAGGCCGCCAAGTTGGTGCCGGCCGAAGTGACCAAGCCGAGGCCGCGCTCGCGGCTGACCGCCGACCTCTTCCGCGACAACCGCGACGAACTCGGCGACGAGTTCAAGCCGCTCGGCGTCGACGAGATGGACGCGTTCGTCGATGTGTTCCGCCGGGATGCCGCTGTGAACTTCCTGCATGATCGCAAGGCGGGGGGGAAGCCGTTCTTCCTGACAGTTGGGTTGATCGCGCCGCACTACCCGCTCGTCGCACCGGCGAACCTCCTGGAACACTACAAGGACAAGGTAGCCGCCCCATCGATCCCGGCCGGGTACCTGGAGTCGCTCCCGCTCAACTACAAGCACCTCCGCAACGACCGCCGGTTCGAGAAGGTGCCGGCAGATACCGCCAAGCTCGGGCGGGAGGCGTACTACGCACGGGTCGAGTGGGCCGACAAGCAGGTCGGCTTCATCCTCACCGCACTCAAGAACTCCGAGTTCGCGGACAACACGATCGTGATCTACACCACGGACCACGGCGAAAACCTCGGCGAGCACGGCCTGTGGTGGAAGAACTGCCTGTACGATTGCGGCGCACGGGTGCCGCTGATCGTCAGCTGGCCGGCCCGGTGGAAGGGGGGGCAACGGCGGGCCGGGGCGTGCGGAACGGTCGATCTCGTGCAGACGATCGCCGCGGTCGGCGGGGCTCGTGTTCCGACGGACTGGAAGGGTGCCTCGATGGTGCCGTGGCTCAACGACCAGTCACACGCATGGAGGGATTTGGCGGTAAGCGAATACTACGCGGGATACATCGCGTCCGGCATCGCGATGATCCGGATGGGGAACTGGAAATACGTTTACCACACCCGCGCGGACGAGAAGCACGGCCCCGAGGTCGAACTGTACGACCTGAAAGCCGACCCGGCCGAGCTTCGCAACCTCGCCAAGGAACCGGGACAGGCAGAGCGGTTGACGGAGATGCACAAGGCACTGGTCGCGGAAGTCGGAGAGGACCCCGAGAAAACCGAGGCGAGATGGCGGGCGGGCGAGGGACCCGAGCAAATCAAGAAGCAGGACGAGCCGAAGGAGGCCAAACCGGTCAAGCCTCAACCCAAGGGGCGTGCCCTGCAGGCCGACCAGGTGTTCAACCCCCGGCAACCGGTCCGCTTCCAGGACAGCTTCCAGGAAGAGCCGCTCAAACTCTGGAATTACTCCGAGAACGACCAGTATCGGCTCGAAGCGGTGACCCCCGACCGGATCAAGGTGACGGACGCGCCGGGGTTAGGGCAGGGGAGAAAGGCGGTCCGGTTCGCCGTGGAACGCTCGCCGAACTCGTTCCGGTCGGAGATCTCGCTGCCCCACGAGAAAGGATTCCAAGAGAGGTGGTACGCGGGGCGAATCCTGATCCCAGAAGACTGGGTGTTCGACGAGTCACGCGGAGAGGATATCGTCCTGCAGTGGCACGCGCTGCCCGGCGATTTTCGGCCGACCTTTCCGAACCTCGCCATTTCAGTGCGGAATGACAGGTGGTTCGTTCGCCAGAGCCACGGAGATCCCAAAACCCAGCCGACGCGGAGTACGACGAAGCTCGACGACCCGGTCAAGCGCGGCGTCTGGGTGTCGTGGGTGATCCACGCGAAGTGGTCGCCCAAGGAAGACGGTCTTCTGCGGATCTGGAGGGACAGCAAACTGGTCGTGGACCGCAAAGGCCCCAACGTCTACGGCACCATCGGCGTCGAGTACACGCCCTACCTGAAGACCGGCATCTACCATCCCGCGTGGCACCTCCAGACCGATGAGCAGCGTGCGGCGTTCGAGAAGGCGAAACCAGCCGCAACCAAGAAGGTCGTCTACGTGACGGACATCAAGGTCGGCAACGAGCGTGCGAAATACGATGATGTCGCGCCCGCCGCTCTGAAATAGAGACGGCCACCGAGTCAGCCCGCGAGCGCGCGTGATCTCGACAGTCAACACGAACCTCTCGTCGGGTGCCGGAAACGCCACCCGCAGGAAACACCTCCCAGTTGGGACGAACCCACATGCGATTCCTCCTCACGCTTGGCGTCCTGGTCGCATTCGCACCCATTGGCGCATCGGGAGCGGATCGGAAGCCGAACATACTCTGGCTGGTGGGCGAGAACCTCAGTCACGATCTCGGTTGCTACGGGGAGCGGCTCGTCCACACCCCACCTGGACCGCCTCGCCAAGGAGGGGGTTCGGTACACCCACACGTTCGCGACGAACCCCGCGTGTGCCCCGAGCCGGTCCGCCTTCTTCACCGGGATGTACCAGACTACCACCGATACGCACCACATGAGGTCGCACCGAACCGACGCCTTCCGGCTGCCGACTGGAGTGCGACCCGTCACACACCGGCTCAAAGATTTGGGCTACCACACCGCGAACATCGAGACGATCGGGAAGGCGGTCGTCGGGTCGGGCAAACTCGACCTAAACTTCGTCAACGAGGGGGCGATCTACCACCCGAACTCGGGGGCGTGGGAATCTCTGGCGAAGCAGCAGCCGTTCTTCGCGGTTGTGAACGCGGTCGAATCGGAGTACGACATCTACGACCGCAAGAGCGGCACGAAGAAGCGCGTCGAGTGGGTGGGCGAGCGTGAGCACACCCAGCACGCCACCGCCAAGGACGTCACGCCTCCCCCGTACTACCCCGACCACCCAGTGGTGAGGGAGGAGTGGGCCAGGTACCTGAACTCGGTTTCGGGGATGGACGCCCGATTCGGAAAAGTACTCGAGCAACTCCGCAAGGATGGACTCGAAGATGACACCATCATCATCTTCTTCGGCGATAACGGCCGGCTCGACCCGCGGGGGATCCACTGGTGCTACGACAGTGGCCTGCGGGTTCCCATGATCGTCCGCTGGCCCAAGAATTTCCCGTGCCCTGCGCAGATCAAATCGGGCACGATCGACCACAGGCTGATTAGCCTCATCGACGTCACTGCAACAACCCTTACCCTCGCAGGCGGAACCAAACCGCCGTTGATGCAGGGCCGGGTGTTCCTTGGCAACCGCGTTGATCCACCACGGTCGTATGTCTTCTCGGCCCGCGATCGGATCGACGAAACGCGACAGACGATCCGGTCCGTGCGTGACGCACGATTCCATTACATCCGCACCATCTCGGAAGGGCCAACGTTTGCCTCGTTGAACCGCTACAAGGAGAAGTGCTTCCTGACGATGTCCGTGATGCGGGAACTCCTTGACAAGGGAGAACTGAAGGGGCCGCCGCGTGAACTCATGGAGCGGAAGGGGCCTTGTGAGGAGCTTTACGAGACGACGACCGACCCTCACGAGGTTGTGAACCTGGTCGGATCGAAGAAGCCCGAACATGTTGAGGCTCTCGCCCGCCTCCGTGCCGCGTTCGATACCTGGCGCACAGAGACCGGAGACAGGGGGAACGAGCCAGAATCAGGAGTGGATCTCACCGCCGTGACAGATGAGATGCATAAGTGGTTTGGTACACCGAGTTGGGATCGAACGAATCAATCCCCGCCGAAGTAACTCCCGATGCCCGTTCGGCCGCCCACGATTCCGCACCGAGGCGCTGGCAGCGACCGGATATGGATTTTGGAGTGAACGAGCGCCCCGCAAAACACGCGATCGCTCTGAACACGCGAACCTATTTGCCAGTCTCTATGCCCCAGGAGGGGCAACCTCGTCGAGCTTGATCGTTGTGTCCGGGAAAAGCGACTTCCCATCCTTGTCAAGGAACCGTGCCATCAGTGTCGACGGTTGCACGGTGCTGTCGGCCGTCAGCGTCATGAACGTATTCGGTTGAATCTTCGATTCCAACAGATACGGATGCTTCACGTTCAGCGACGGAATCACCCGTGCGTGCATCGGCGACGAGATGAAATCGTACAGCGGATACCCGACGAACTCGCTCGGATACTTCAGCAATCGGGTAACGTGGATGTCACCGCCGAACAACACCACGCCGCCGATTCGCTTATCCTTGATGAACGCGAACAGTGCATCGCGTTCGTGCACATAAGTCTCCCAGTGATCCTTCTCCTTGTTCTTCTTGTCTTCCCACACGCACCCGACCGCAAGCACTTTGAACGCGGCCTTGCTAG
>PNLP01000119.1 GCA_013823135.1 Planctomycetaceae bacterium | reverse complement strand
ATAGGTAGCGCTGCCGACGAATCATCGAGCTGGTTTGGAACGTTTGCGGTGCCGAGTCGAGGCCATCGAGCGCACGGCGAAGCACGATCGTTCGGTTTCGCTGGATGGAGGCGTGCGCAATGTTGCTGGCAAGCGTTCGGAAGAAGCCGGCATCCTGGTGCGTCGCCCACATCGCCCGGTACACCATGGCTTGTTGATACACGGCACGGAACCGATTCGTGTAGGCAGAAACCTGATCGGGGCGAATCGCGATGCAGGCGTTGAACGCCTCTTCCGCACCGGGCCAGTCGTTTGCCGTCAACCGGACCAGACCGAGCGACCAGTGCGCCCAGTAATGTTCGGGGTACATCGCGATCGCCATACGGAAGAAGCGTTCGGAAGCGGCCTTCGGGTTTTCGGTATCAAGGCCACTGAGCCTGAGCGTGTTGCGGAAGATCCCTCGAAGCATTCGCAGAAACTCGCCTTCCTTCCCGGCACCCTCTTCTGCCCAGACCAGGAACCACTGTGCGACGCCGATGAAATACGCATCGTCGGCCGATCGGGGAATGAGCGTCAGTGGCTGCTTGAGGGTGGATTGCTCGCCGAGAAGCACGCCCAGAAAGAGTTCGAGGACATCGGCCGAACTTCCCGGCGGGAGCGGCTTCTGGCCGCGTGCCTGCTGCTGCAATTCGAGGTAGTGATAATACCTCTGCACGGGCACGAGTAAGCGGCGAGCTTCCTTGAATTCCTCCAGGGAGAACCCTGTAGCACCGTGCTTGATTCGCCACACGGCCAGCAGAACCATCAGCGAAGTGGTGTCTTCCGCGAGCCGAGCCTTCTGCTTCTCCCCGAGTTCGTCGTTGGGCAGGCGTTCCCACCATTTGCCCTCGGACTGACGGAGGACGCCGAACCCTTGCAGCGCTCGTTCGCAACTGGCGATGACCTCGGGATCGGTCTCGGAACCGGCTGGCGATGTTCCAGCGGAGATGGAGTCGGCCCGGTCCTTGACCCGGTAGAAGTCTGCGATTTGCCGAGAACGCTCCCGCATCTCTTCTAATCTAGCGACTCGCGGTTCAAGCCCCGGTATGCCGCGAACCAGCGCTGACCCTTGCCCGAAGAACTTCTCTGCGGATCGGAACCGTCCGCTTAGCATCTCGGCCCGCCCGAGCTTCTCGCTGGATGTCGCCCGCTCGACGCGGTCTTGACGGTCCTGCTCCCGTCGCCGTTGTTCCGCGAAGTCTTGCCGCTGTTTCTCCTGCGATTGCTCGCTCTCGAACTGGAGTTGCTTTCGCTGCTGTTCGCTCTCGAAGCGGCTGGCCTGCTCGCGCCGTTCGTACTCGGCTCTCTGGTGAAGCGAGAACGCGGCCGCGACTCCGACCACTGAGAGTACCGCAGCGACACCCGCTGCGGTCACCAGTGTGCGATGCCTGCGAGTCCAGCGCGAAAGCCGCTCCGGCCAGCGTTCGCGATACACCGAGACGGGTTCGCCCGCGAGGAATCGTTCGACATCATCAGCGAGGTTCTGGGCACCGGTGTAGCGGTCCTCGCGGAACTTCGCCATCGACTTCAGGCAGATCGCTTCCAGAGGTCGGGCCACATCCGACGCGATGGCCGAAGGCGGAATCAGTTCACCCTCTCGAATGTCCTGCAGCATCGCCTGGCCGCGTCCACGGTGCGGGTACTGACCGGTGATGATGTGGTAGAGGATCGCTCCGAGAGCGTAGATGTCGGCGCGTTCGTCCACATCGGGGCGACCGGCGGCTTGTTCGGGCGACATGTACGCGGGCGTGCCCATCACCGTGCCCGAGACCGTGAGTTCGGGCGACGCGGAGAACAGCCCCGGCCCACGGCTGGTGGTCTCCTCTGTGCGAAGCACCTTCGCCAGTCCCCAGTCGAGGATCACCGTTTCGCCGAACTCGCCGATGACGACGTTCGCGGGTTTGAGGTCGCGGTGAATCACGCTCTTGCTGTGGGCGAACGCCATCGTGCGGCAGATGGCGAGGTACGTCTCGAGCAATCGACGGCGAGCAACGATTTGCTCGCTGGAGGCGCGTTTCGAGGAGTGGAAGTCCTCAATGGCATCGGCGAAGGTGCGGCCGCGCACCAGCTTCATGGTGTAGAACGGATCGCTGTCGGGCGGCGTGACGAGTTCGTGAACGGGGACGACACCTGGGTGTTCGAGGCGAGCTGCGATGCGTGCTTCGGACAGGAACCGCGTGCGGGCCTCGTCGCTGTCGGCACCGTCGAGGCGTGCGGTCTTCAGTGCGACGACCCGCCCGAGCCGCTGTTCGCGAGCTTCGTACACGACACCCATACCACCGCGGCCGAGTTCGCGGAGCACTTCGTAATCGACATCGCTGGGAGTCGCGGCATCTCCGGCGAAGCCCATCGTGATGCGCGTGCTCACGCCGCTCATCATCGTGGCTTTGGTCGCGGCCGCTTCGAAGGAGTTTGCTTGCCCGAATATCGCAAGAAGCCGCTCGGCGTGTGGAGTGAACCTAGCGATGAATTCTGCCGCACTCGGGGCTTCTCCGAGTTCGCGCCGAACGCGGATTTCCGTCTCGATCAGCGCGAGGATGTGTTCGGTTGGGCTGGCCGGTGCGACTTCGGAAAGCAGTTGGAGATATTCCTCGGCAGGCACGCGTTCGCCGCTTCGCCAGCGGTTAAGTTGATCGCGTTGAAGCTCGCTGGCCACGCTCGCCGCGCCGAGGTGCTTGTTCTGCTGAACCCACTCGCGGATGTCGGGGGTATACGGGGTGGAGGTTCGTGTCGCGGGGTTCATTGGAAGCTCCTGCTTAGTACCGCGGTTCCTCGACATTCTCCGTCACGTTGGTTCACGATGCCAGGACGTTCTGGCTTCGGGGCGTTGAAGTGCCATCGTTCATTGCTCACCCCTGGAGGCGAGACGATGGACGCGAGGAACACGACCGGAGTTGCATAAGAGCGTCGGTCGATGTACGTGTTCATCTCGACCATGCCAATCTTGCGAGGCCAGTAGGTGACCATCTCGATCAGCCTTGGCGTGGTCCAGTCTTGTCCCAAGAGGCATGGGAGTGATCGCTGAGCCGCACGGCTTGGAGCTTGCGTGCGCAGTCCTGTCGAATCTGGTCAGATTCGCGGATCGGGGTGTCGTTCATGAATTCCCGTTCTCTCCCTTCACGCGAACGAAGTTCTTGTTGCTCAATTTCTGCTCACCTTGCCAGCGGTAGGCGCACAGAAACCCGCCCTTGGCCACGCTGAAGTCGAGGCGCGCCACGTTCTCGGCAAGGACTTCAGGGCGTTCAGTGGAGAGCCAATAGTGGCCGAGGAACACGGCTTTGCAGTGGTCGGATAAGGCTCAGCATGTTCGATAACGTTCGTTGCGAGTTCAAGATCGCAGTCGATCTTGTCGGACTGAAAGGTATAGTCGCGATAAGTCTGACCTTGAGGTGACAAGTACCAGCGGGAACGAACTGCGGTTCGTTTTTTTCCGTCCTTGTCGTAGAAGAATTTTCCGTCTGGCAGTGCCGCTTCCTTGCCCTTCAAACTGACTTCGACCGGAGTATAGAGGTCGTTCCCTTCTCGACACGCTGACTGCAAGAATGCTGGCGTGATCCCTCGCCCGGATTATTCAGTAGCGAGTGTTGGACAGTCGTTTCTCGTCGTCATGAGCATGTTCCGGACGGTTGAAATACCCTTTCGGCCGTTCAGGGCGCACCGCCCTCTACCCCCATCCGGCTTTTCGGGTTGTCCGGGCTTCATCCGGTCCAGAAGTGAGCCACGGCCGGACGCCGACAGACGTGCTGAGCAACCTGCTCGAAGAATTGCCGGTTTGGCCAACTGCCGCTGAGCCGCAACACGATGCGGCGACAACCCAGGCGAAGCACACTCTTGGTCACACTCACTTGAGCCGCTTAACAGCACCGCATCGAGGTTCGTCGCGACCCGTTTCAGAAGACGCTTACGTGTTGTCCGTGCCGAACATTGCACTCCCCGGCCGGGGTGCATCTATCATTGGCTCTCGCCAGTCACGAATGATTTGCGACAGAAGTAGACAAGTCAATCGCATCACGCCGAGAGACGTCTGATTTCTTTGTGACAGTTGGCGTGTAGGGAACGCGACGGGTAACTTCGCACTCCCCGTACTCGGCGGCGTGCTTGCCCAGTTCTGTCAATGAATACGTCGCCGCGAATGGCTCTTGCTCGGTGCCCGTTATCCGGGTGAGCAATCCCACCTTGACCATTTCCGTAAGGAACGAGCCGTCCTTAGTGTCCCGCGTCGGGGCGAGCCGAAGTTCGCGGCCCGTCGGCGGCTTGCGGTTACGCTTTACTGCACGAAGAACCTGCCATTGAGAATGTGTGATCGGCAGAACAGCCACGGCAACCCTCCAGCTGGAAGAAGTCATCCGATAGCAAATATACTTACTGGCATAGATACCCAATTAACGGATTCATGCAAGCGTGAGTGAGCTTCCGACATGACACGACGAGTCGATCTGCTCGTTCGTTAACCCCACGTCGGCAACCGAACTGTCTCAGGACGGGGACCGCCGACTCGTCATGCATGTTGCAGCGAGCCGCGCGTCGAGCGGGTGTTTTACGCAAGCGATTCGGGACGGTGTCGCGATGCAGACTCGGATGGAAGTCGTGCTCTCGCACATCAGTCCGGGTATGATCGATCTTGAAGAAGTATCACGAACACGGCCGAAGGTAATGAGATGTCGCTCGTCCACTGCCCCCAATGTGGAGGTATCCTTCCCGCGACGCACGACGGGTTTTGCCCCACGTGCAAGAAGTTTCTGGGTCAACCGGCGGGAGAAATAGTTCACACGGAAGAGTCACCAGCATCTCCACAGGCAGGGTCAACATCGCCCGGTGCAACCGAGGCGGAAGCGTTTCGCCAATGGCACGCGGACTTGCGGCGCATCACGCCTCTTGCTCCTGTCACCCCGATCCTGATCGCGATTAACGTTCTCGTGTTCGTCGCGATGGCGGTGGCCGGGGTCAACCCATTCAACCCGTCTATCGACACACTGATCGCATGGGGAGCGAATTTTAGTCCGGTCACATTCTCAGGAGAGTGGTGGCGACTCCTCACCTCCGCATTCCTCCACATCGGTATCGGCCACCTGGCGTTCAACATGTTCTGCTTGATTGGTGTGGGGTTGCTCACCGAACGAATGGTCGGCGGCCCGGGATTCCTCCTCCTATACCTGATCTGCGCGATAGCCGGCAGCCTTGCGAGCGCCGCGTGGTCACCTGGGGTGGTGGCCGTCGGGGCATCCGGGGCTGTGTTCGGAGTGTTCGGGGCGTTCTTCGCGGCATGCTCGCGAGCCAGCGACACGATCCCGAAGTTGGCCCTGGATGCGAGCCGTGTGAATATGGGGAAACTCCTGGTCATCAACCTCGTCTTTGGGTTGGTTGTTCCCAACATCGATGTCGCGGCTCATGTTGGCGGATTGGTTTGCGGGTTCGGGTGTGGGTTCCTGCTGGGGCACCCGATCAGCACGGAGGCGGTCCGCGGGCGTACGACTCGGAACCTCCTTCTTGCAGTCTTGTCTGTGCCGGTTATCGGGTTAGGCATCCTGGTCGCCCACTCACATGCGACGAATAGTCACGACCCCGCGAGCGAACTCGCCCGTATTGGGACAGACGAAGAGAAGGTGCTGAAGGTCTACAACGACGCCATCCAGCGGGTTGAGAAGGGCACACTGGACGACGCAGGGTTCATCGCGATCCTCGACAAAGATGTGCTGGCTCCTTGGAGTGAGATCCGACAGAGGTTCAACAAGGTGAAGGGGGCGACGGGTATGAACCCACAAAGGATGCAGCAAATCGCGGATTATCTCGCGGTCCGCGAAGAAGGGTTCGACTTGCTTCGCAAGGCCATTGCAACGAACGACGAGAAAGCAGGGGCACAATCACGGGAGAAGATGCTCCGAGCGGATCAGATGGTAGAGGCAATCAACAAGACGCCCAGGGATCGGTAGCCGACTTTCGGCCCAATTATCTTCGACTTGAACCAGAAGCGTTCTGGCCACTTCGTATTGGTGATGAACTCGAAATGGATGGCCGTGGTTTGGCACCGGCGAGTTAATTGATCCGTTCGTCACCGCACATACGTCGCGGGTCGTTCGCAACCTGTTCGGGGAAGAACAGTCCCTGTAACGAGCGACCATAACACAACCCCGCTCGTGGTTTCGTTCCTGCCGAGGCACTGAGTGTCCCGCGGCCGAGTGGTCCGCCGCATGCGACCCAGGCGAGGTAGTAGAGTTCCTGTACGAAGCGGAGTGGGCTGAGACCGGGGGTTTGGCGTTTCATGTGTGATTCCCGGGATGCCAACGATTCCCGGTGATATTGGAGAGCGTGCTGGGATCATCTTCCTCTGTCAGGGGCAGTTTCCACGCATTAGCGGCCACGGGGTATTATCAATGTCCACCCCGCGCGGTTCGCTGGGCGAGTGATCGAGTACGACAGGTGTGTCCCGGCCGTATCCGGATGGGCGTTCCATCAATTCAACTTCTTCAATACCGCTTTGGCCTCGGTGACGATCTCGGGTGTCTTGTCGTTCCTGGACAGGTATTTCATGCGATCGCTCACCTTGACGCGCGTCTCCTGGGTGAGGTTCGCTTTCAAGTCCATCTTGCCGAGGACCGACAGCACCCACTGGCGGTAGTCGGCTGGGTACGTCTCCGGGGGGTTCGCCCCCTTGGCGGGCTTGTAGATGTGCGTCAGGGGCAGCATGTGCTCCACAGTGGCGTTGCCTCCCTTTCTGGCTAACGTCGTGGCGATCACCTCACGCGACTTGATTAGCGTTTCGGACTGATCCACTAACCACAATTGAACAGCATCGGGAATCATCTTTTGTTGGCTGAAGGCGACACACATTTGCTCCTTCACCTCGGCAGGAGTTGTTTTCTTGATCAACTTTTCCAGATGGGTTGCACCCTCGGCACCGCCCGCCCCAAGAACATCAATGGCAGCCACGAGAACCGGGACGGGTGTCTTGTCGTTGTCAAACACTTTCGCGACCATTGGCAACGCGGATTTGCTGTCCGAACCCAATGCCGCAATGGCTTTGAGCGCGGCGATTCGAACAGCGGGTGACTCGTGTCCAACACACGCGGTGAGTTCCGGCAGAGTCTCCTGAGCATCGCGACCAATTTTGGTGAGTTTCTGCGCGGCCTGTTCACGCAATTCCGGCGAGCCTTCCTTCAGCACGAGACGGAACGCACTGACGTTCGTGAGGTCCGGCTCGACCAGCATGACAAGACACGTTGCCAGTTCGAGTTTCACGGCTGGGTCGGTTTCCGTTGAGTAACCTTTGGCGATGGCACTCGACGCCCCAATTGTCTTCTGAAAGTGGATCGCTGAGTGTGCCGCGGCCTTCCTCACGGCATGATCGGGGTCGGACAGCAGGGGGACAATGTCGATGCCGGCCTCGGCGATCAGTTCCGCCGACGGACTCAAAGCGTTGAGGGCTGCCAAGCGAAGTTTGGGGTCGGAATCCTTCAGTAGCGGCTGCCAGATCCGCAGGGTGTCATCCCCCTTGGTTCCCAGGGCGGCGAGCAACGGAGCCACGACCAAGCGTATCCGGGCGTCGCCGTTCTTCAACCGCTTGACCAGTACAGGTCGGAGGGCTTCGTTCGGCGGTCCCAGAGTGAGAATTGCCTCGGCCGCGGCATGACTCACGGCTTCATCCTTGTCCGCCAGGAGGTCCAGGAGCGGCTCGAACGCCGCCGCCTGTGCCTTCGGGCCAACCTTAGAGATGGCCTGGGCACAGCTAGCCCGAACACCGGGGAGTTCGTCACGCAACGTCGCGACGAGTGGCTTCACGCTCTCGACGGAGATCGTCGGCTCGGTCGCGAGCAACTTGGCGGCGTACGCTCGTGCCTGGGGCGACTTGGAGCGTAGGGCGGTGAGCAACATCCGCTCGACCCCGCTTCCGGGTTTGGGCGCACCGATCTGAACGAGTGCCGCGCCAATCGCCGCCTGGAGTTGCGGGTCGGGATTCTCCAGGGCGGCAATCAGGGTGGGCAAGGCCGAACTAGCCTGGTCCTTGAGATTCCCCAACCTCTGGGCTGCGATGATGCGGTTCGCGAGGGTGCCCGATTTGAGCACCAGCAGCGAGTTGCTGGCGACCTCCTCAGCGGAGCGCTCGGCGAGGGTGGCTTCCGGCAACAGCTCGGGCGACGGAGTAGATTTCGGCCGCACCGACGCGCGCCCCGTGTCATCGGGATGCTTGTCCTCGGTCGTGTCGTCCCTCTTGACGTGCGGTTGCTCGGAACGATTCGGTTGTGAGTCGTCGT
Source organism: Planctomycetaceae bacterium (assembly GCA_013823135.1). GTDB lineage: Bacteria > Planctomycetota > Planctomycetia > Gemmatales > Gemmataceae > Gemmata. Next base: position 2,832 of record PNLP01000119.1, on the reverse strand, counting down.
TTCGAAGGGAGAGCAGCGCAAAGCCAACACCAGCACCGACAATCAGTACGCCTCCCAGCCACAGGAACCCTTTTTTGCTCGCGGGTTGCACCGGCGGCTGGGGTGGTGTCTTGGCCGGCGCCCGGGGCGTTCTCTGCTGGGGCTGCGGTTGGGGGCGGGACTTGGGTTTAGGAGCACGAACAACCTCAAGCTCAATCTCAGGCTGCTGAGGCTGAGGCGGGGGGTAGTGTTGTTGTGGTGCGGGATAGTGCTGCGGCGGGACGGGTGGCTGGTACGGAGGAACTTCTTCCGCCATCGCGACTGGTGCCGAGGGATTCTCCCCCCAATCGCCAACATCCACGGGGAGCTGGGCCTGTTGTGCCCCCGGCCAATGTGCACCGGGCAGAATCAAGTTCACGAGACATTTGGGGCATCTCGGCGGCTGCGACGGGTCGGCGGAAACCGCGTACCAAAGCTGGCCACAACTGGGGCAGGGCGCCTGACCTGGGGTGAGAGGATTCATCGATGTTCCCTTGTCCACCTGGCTGGAAGGTGTGAGCGAAGAGTCCCGATTGTGGGTGGTTGAGGCTTATCATATTCCTCATCATCCCCCGTTCGCCTGACAGAGTCACCAATCTGTTACGTCGTCGATCACGCTGGCAGCGATTCCAAGCAGGCGGTAACGCCCACTGCTTACGAGCGAAGTGACCCTACCACTTCTCAAAGGAATCAACCCGGGTTTCAGTTTGTTTCGAGGCGGAGCGTTTTCTCGTACGGTCACCCATGATGTACCGAACTGCGCCGCAGGCGATCAACTCCTCGTCGTACGTGTACTTGACCCATTCTTATCGGATAATCGATCCTTTCCATCTGCATCAGCTGATCTTTGGCTTTAATTCGGCCACGCTGTTGAGCCGTGGAGAACACGCCGCGTTCGCGGAGTCGAGGGTAATCACCGCGCTGCTTCAATTCGGCCACGGTGCTGAGCCGTGGAGAACGAACACGAACCGCGTTCCGTGCGACTCGAAAACGTAAGCTTCAATTCGGCCACGGTGCTGAGCCGTGGAGAACTTGCCGGCGGTGCGCGCGATGATTGACGCCTTCATGGCTTCAATTCGGCCACGGTGCTGAGCCGTGGAGAACTTCGAGAACGGCGACACGATAGACGATGTGGGCTTGGGCTTCAATTCGGCCACGGTGCTGAGCCGTGGAGAACGGAAATGCTGTTGTCGATCAAGACGGAACTCGAAAGGCTTCAATTCGGCCACGGTGCTGAGCCGTGGAGAACATGAGCGAGGCCAAACTAATCGACCGACTGCTGAAGGCTTCAATTCGGCCACGGTGCTGAGCCGTGGAGAACGCCAAGACGGCTACCTCAACAGCCGTGGCCAAGGTCGCTTCAATTCGGCCACGGTGCTGAGCCGTGGAGAACTTTCGATGCCATCGCGGAAGCGACTGGCACGGACCCGGGCTTCAATTCGGCCACGGTGTTGAGCCGTGGAGAACGGAACACTTGGGTCATCGTTCACCGGGATAAGTTCGGGCTTCAATTCGGCCACGGTGTTGAGCCGTGGAGAACTCCCTGGTTGGGACTGTCGTTTCCATCACCCAATACGCTTCAATTCGGCCACGGTGTTGAGCCGTGGAGAACGAGTGATTGCCAGGGTCACCATCAAAAGCGACCGGCCGGCTTCAATTCGGCCACGGTGTTGAGCCGTGGAGAACGGCAACGTCGGCGCGGGGTGGAACGTGCGGAAAGTCGTGCTTCAATTCGGCCACGGTGTTGAGCCGTGGAGAACTCCCGCTCTGGGAGTTCGTCGCCGCACCATTCCAGCCCGCTTCAATTCGGCCACGGTGTTGAGCCGTGGAGAACTACGCGGATTTGGTCGTAGGTCGCTCGCCCATCCTCGCTTCAATTCGGCCACGGTGTTGAGCCGTGGAGAACTCAGCGCCCGTTGGCTTCCGACGCACTTAAAACGGGCTTCAATTCGGCCACGGTGTTGAGCCGTGGAGAACAACGCGAACGGCTCCATCCGCGACTTCTCAGCCGACGCTTCAATTCGGCCACGGTGTTGAGCCGTGGAGAACCAATGGCTGCCGCGACGACCGTCAACATTACCTCATCGCTTCAATTCGGCCACGGTGTTGAGCCGTGGAGAACTTGATGTGGCACACGGGACCGCTTCGCGACTTCATCGCGCTTCAATTCGGCCACGGTGTTGAGCCGTGGAGAACCCGATCATCCTGGCGTTCTTCGAGCAACCGCCCGCGCTTCAATTCGGCCACGGTGTTGAGCCGTGGAGAACTCGATGTTACCGAATCAACCCAGTTGCGAAGGTCGCGCTTCAATTCGGCCACGGTGTTGAGCCGTGGAGAACGCGGATCGGTGGCAGGCCGATGATACCGAAAGCACGATGCTTCAATTCGGCCACGGTGTTGAGCCGTGGAGAACTCCCGTGGTATCGGGAAGTCGTTACGCATGAGGAACGGCTTCAATTCGGCCACGGTGTTGAGCCGTGGAGAACCAAACTCAAGAAGATGCCGCCGACGGCTGAAGGCCATGCTTCAATTCGGCCACGGTGTTGAGCCGTGGAGAACATGGCATTGTTCGACTACGCCACCGGATACAACGAGCTTCAATTCGGCCACGGTGTTGAGCCGTGGAGAACTCAGAGTATCGACACTCTGTTCGGCGATGTGGACCCGCTTCAATTCGGCCACGGTGTTGAGCCGTGGAGAACTTGCTCGCGGTCATCGCCTCAACGCTCGCCGTGTCACGCTTCAATTCGGCCACGGTGTTGAGCCGTGGAGAACCTTCCCGCATCGCCTCGGCATTCGCCGTGAAGTAGGGAA
>PNLP01000118.1 GCA_013823135.1 Planctomycetaceae bacterium | reverse complement strand
TGCCTGGCGCGGGTGGTCCTTGAGCTTGGCGATCTTCCACTTCGTCGCGGTCTGCTGCTTCCCTACAGTCATCACATTCTCCTTTCGTCATGGAGTGAAACCGGATTGGGCAAAGTGCCCGATCCGCGATCAGTCGAAGTCAATCCATTCATGCACTCTTAGCCCCGACTTTCTGCTTCTCCTGCGGTTTGGGAGCCCACAACTCCAACTTCTTGCCCGTCGAGTCGATAACCGCCTCGGCGTCCTTGTACCACCGCGTCGCGGCGGCGTAGCTGACCTCGACCCGGACGTCGGGTACGAGCTCCTTCATACCTTCGATCATGTGGCCCCGGATCTTCTTGGCGTGCACCATGCGCTCGCGAGCGCTCCCCTCGGGAACCTCGATGAGCACCTGGTCATGAACGAAGTTGACGATGCGATAACCTGCCCGCCATAACCGCCACAGGGCGAGTTTCGCCCCATCGGCTGCCAGACCCTGGAAGATCGTGTTGTGCCTCGCACTGTACGTTGCGTTCGCCCGCACTCGCCCCGACAGGGTGAATACTGGAGCACGGCCGACGAGTCCCATCACAGCTCGCTGGAGGCTGCGTGACGGGCGACGAGCTACGACTGCCTTCTGCTGGGCTGCCGGGAGTTGGTCCACAACGGCTTCGAGCTGAGTCCAGAAGTAGTTGCAGTCGGCCTCCGAATACGCCTTCCCGGCGTTGGTCATCGGGCTGGGTTCCTTCACCACCTTCATGAGCATCATCGCGAGGATCGGGTGAGGGCGGTCTAACTCAGCGTTATCGGGGTGATTGATGAAGCGGTTGTCGTCCGTGGACGCAAAGTGCGACGCCGGGGTCAGGTCGAGCATTTCCGCCAGTTCGGCTGCCGTGTCCGCTGCGTTGTGGAGGAAGTCGCGCATCTCCGGGAACTGGTCGAACCAGGACTCTGACAGGGCATCGGCTTCTTCGGGAGTCATTTTGACGCCGTAGTTCACCTTCGCGTAAGTGGTGAGAGTTTCGTTCCCCATGCCGCCAGGCTTCCCGAAGTTCACGGGCTTGGCCTTCTGCCTCTCTTCCTTGGTCACTTCGTCGGGGGATTTGTCGAGCATCCGGGCCGCAACGAGTTTGTGCAGGTCGGCCCCACCATTGATCGCGGCGGCCATCTTCGAGTCGAGTCCAAACTGCGTGAGACACGCCTGGGCGAGTGTCGCAAGCTCGATCGTGGCGTAATCGGCGTCGATGAATTCGTAACCGGGGCGAGGCACGAAGCACGCACGGACCTCGTCGGACTTCGGCAGGTTCTGCGCGTTGATCTCGCCAAACGAACTGGTCCGACCGGAACGCGCCAGGACGTTGAACGAGGGGTGCAGCACGGACTTGGCCATTTTGCCGACGAACGAGCCGAGGAGTTCTTTCGTCTCGCGGTATTCGAGGAGCAACTTTACGAACGGGTCGGCGTGGGCCAGGTCTTGCAGGGCGTCGTATGCGGTCGCGAACTGTTCCGTCTCCGTCAGCGGGTAGCTGAGCTTGGGATTCTTCCGCGACCGCATGCGCAATACAGCCTGAAGCGACTTGTTCGATCCCTTGCCTCCCGCCAGGTAGCCGTACTTGCGAAGTTTGGCCTTCTGCCTCTGCTGGAGGGTTTGCAGCGACTCAGCAAGTTCGCTACGACGGGCGTTGTCGAGGTGTAGGCCGTTGGCGGTGATGGAACGGAGTACGATCGCGGCTTTGAGTTGAATGTGATGCGTTTGTGGGCCGAACCGCGAAATGCAGTCGTCAAGCCATTCATCGGAGACAAAACCCCACACGCCTGCGCTACCGTCAAGAAGGTTGCGTGTGCGAGTGCGGAGTACCTTGTAGAGCTTCCGGGTCGCGATGACGTCTGCCGCCAGATATTCCAGGTAGACACGATCCATTTCGCCAAGGGGGCGATTCAACCACTTGCCGTACGAGAGTCGGACGGGGTTACCTCGGGAGTCCGTTGTGTCTTTCGGCAAGTCAACGCTCAGGTACGTCGCCGCGCAATGCTCAAGCGTTGATTCACCCTTGCCCTGTGACGTGTGGCCGTCTTCGCCGAGAGTGAGCAATCGATGCATCAGTTGCGTGTCGTAGATCTGGTTCACGTCAACGCGATCGTAAAGGTTCGTATCGGGTGCCGCCATGTGAATGACGTCGAGGTCGAAAGCGGCGTTGTGAAACACAACTGTGCAATCCAGATGTGCCGCGAAGAAATCGCTCACTTGTGTGCGAGGGACGAAGACACCGCTCTTACCATCGAAGGCTGCGCCGAGCACGTAGGCAGGCGTCAAACCTGGGCGTTCATTGTCGATCAGCGTGGTCTCGCAGTCGAACGCGAACGGACGCTGGAATACCCGGCCCATGGCAGGTAGCCAGGGAACAAAGTCGTATTCACGATCCTGGAAATTGACTTTCATGGTGTTTTCCGCCCGAGGGTGGATAGGCGTCGTGAGCAACATCCACCCCGTTGAATGCCTGAAATTCCTTGGGATTCTGTCACAAATGGTGGATGGTGGATAGCGCGGCGTACCCAGCCACTCCTAAGGGGGTTCTGAAGGGAAAGACCCTATACAGAACTGGAGCAAGCTAATAACATCCACCACATCCACCCAATCCCTACGAACTCCTTGTTTTCCTTGGTGTTGGTCGGGGTGGATGTCGAGGGTGGATAGCGCTTTTTGCCATCCACCCTATCCACCCTGCCAATTTCACTCCCACACCTCGTCGTTGCCTGGTTTCAAGCCCTTCGCCGCCGGTTTTGTGCTCGTTTGTGGCTTCGTCGAAGCCGCCTTCGACGGGGGAGCCTTCGCAACGGTCGGCCCCTTCACTGCGCTCGCCTTCTTCGGCTTCTTCTCGGTCGTCTCCGGGGAGTCCCAGGTGACCTCGAAGAAGTAGAGTTTGCTCTTGGCCTTCCCCAGCTTGACCCGCAGCGTGGCGTGACCGCTGCGGCCCCTCACCTGAATCGGCACCGTGCGGTTGACGTTCGGGCTCAGGAACTGGCCAATTTTGATCGTTTTGGCCTTCATGCTGTGGGCTCCCGTCAAAGCTTTGGCGAGGATGTCAGCCTTGACGAAGAACGGTAGCCAGTCGGCCGCTGGCAGCTTGTCGATGGTCTTGGACATTACGAACTCTCCTCGGGGGTTGGAATCTCCACGAACGGACCGTTGTTGTTGTTGGTGACGACGGCCTCGGCCAACGCAGCCAGTTCGTCGAGCTGAGAGTTGAATGCGGCGGCGGCTTCGTTCGCATTCGCAAGGAACTCAGGAAAGCCCGCCACCGCCAAGATGCCGCCGATGATGCCGGCCCACTCGTGACTTCGGTGTGACTGCTCGCCCTGTGGACGACCGGCTTGATTCCAGAGGATCACCATGCCTGCAAGTTCACCCAGAATTTCCAGCCGATGTTTCGTTGCGTATTCGAGCGGGGCGGGACCACTGAACGTGCGATCTTCGGGGCGTCCTTCGTAGGCCAGCCGAATCGGTACGCCACGCGAGGAGAGGTCCGGGCTCACCCGCGTATCGTTCATCGTGATGACCCACAGCAGGTCGTTCGGGCGCGTGTAGTTCGTCGAGGTGCCCAGGATACGGAGCGAGATTTCGGGGGCGACACTGTTGGCCTCTATCACTTGACTGCTGATGACCGTGCCGCTGACGACCTTCGCGTTATCCACGAACACGAGTGACTGCAAGCGACCACGAAGGAGTGCACAGATCCGTTTTTCGAGTTCGGTGTCGTCATCTAAGAACGTCACGAATCGTGGATCAGCGCCGTCCAAAATCATCCCGAGGCAACGCACAAGCAGGCTCTTTCCCAGTCCGGGTTGGTTGCCGTCCATCAGGAACAATCCCTTCGGCGTCGAGATGAAGAGATTCACCAACAAGCCAGTCAGGAACATCGCGAGTGTGTTGACGAGGTCGGCGGCCGCGCGGAAGCAAAAATCCCCCAGGAGAGTGCGAAGGTGCAGCGGCAGTCGCTCCAGTGCCGGCAACGTCGGATCGGCCGGGTCGGGTACCCCCGGCTCGATATCCGGCCCGTGGATCAGCACGCCCGACTCGGGATTCCAGCCTGGCGAGCACAGAGCGAAGTCGTCGTTGAACAACGGTCGATTCGCATAAGTGCGGAGGCGGAGCAACCGTCCGTTGAGGAGATCGGACAGCAGCAGTACCTGGACGAACCAACTTGGGGGCGGAAATTGGATTGGACCGTCTTGGCAAGTGAAGAGGTTCGCCAAGCGACAATTAGCCTTCGCTTCGACACCGACCCCGATTCGCAAGTGTCGAAGCGACTTCTTCTCGCCGTTCTCGGTCTCCGATTCGTAGACGACATCATCGCCGTAGGAATAGATCTTGCCCGAAGCCTTCAGAAAGCCGATCGCTTTGAGCAGGACGTTTTCCGGTGGCTCCGTGAATATGGGTTTCGGCGGCGTGTGCAACCCGGTCAGCACCGGCAGATCCCGCATCCCGTCGAGTGGCGCATGGTTGAACTGTTGGATGGCCCCTTGAAGAAGTGCCGCCTGCTCCTCACCAATGGTTGGCGTTTTACCCTTGGACATCTCACTTCACCCCCTTCTTGGCCGCACGCGGCTTCAGGAAGAGGTCGAAGATCCGGCCGAGGCTAACCTTGCCGCAACCGCCGTAGCACATGCCGACGTGGTCGAGGACGTCCAGGCGACTGCCTTCCTTCTCGCACACCGGGCACGGGGTGATGCGTGTGACTCCGAAGAGCAAGCCAGCGACAGTAGCGAACGGGCGGGTCACGGCTTGCTTGCAAAGAGCCAGAACGTCGTCAGGGCTCACGGCTTCACCTTTGTGAAACAGCCGGACCTTCTTGCCGTTCTTGCCGTTGATGCTTCCAACGGGCCGCGTCAAGGCGGTGATGCCGGGGCAGTCCGGGTCGGTCGGCAAGAGCTTCTGCACGACTTTGACGGCCGCAGCCCACTTCTGGTGGTCGGCCTCCGTCTCGAACTCGACCGCCGGCGACATCCGGACGATGACGTGGAGTCCCCGACCGCTCGCGACAACCTTGGCCTTGGCGAGAACGGGGCTGCGCTCCAACCACGGCTGGATGACACCCATCCAGAACTTCTTGGGGTCTTCGCGCAGGCTGAGAGGTGCGACACTTCGGAGTAATCGGTCCGGGTCGAAATCGAGCAGAATGCCGTGGAGCGACGTAATCGCTGCCTCGGCTACCGACACTTCTTCGATGGTGCCACGCTGGCGGTCGTTAACCAATTGCAACCGTTCATCGACCATAGCTTCGTCAACAGGGTCGGCGGTCGCAGCGACCTTCGATTTACGCTTCTTGACAGCGTCGAGAGGCGTACCGTCCTTGTGCCCCGAGGATCGGGGTGGTAGAATTTTCTTGGACAACTTGACTCCTGTTTACAGGGGTTTCGGAGTGCCCGTCGGTGAGACGGCGGGCACTCCCTCCTAATCACACGTGGTGCGGAAGACATTCTTCAACGGGTGGTTCCCGACCGTGGTAAGTACAGGTGCTCATCAAACCACCCCTCAGTTCAACCCGTTGACCATCTCGGCAATCGAAGCAACTCAAACCAACACCAATCCAGTCGTTTCATCACGTCGGCGTCGCGAGCGTCTTGAGGACGTCCCGAATCCGACGAACGTCCTCGTCCGTGAAGAGGCGACGGCCGGCAACTCGGTGTGACGGCCCAGGAATATCGCCGCGGTCGAGGTGATAAAGCAACCACCAACGGGCGACGCCAAGTTGGTCTGCGACCATCCCCGTTGAATAAAGTGTGTGTGGTGCGTCCATCGCGTACCTCCGATTGTTGAGCAACAACAGAGGGAAAACTGCCATCATCAGTAGGCTGACTTGATGAAGCACCGTAAGGTGTTCGTCGGAAGGGATTTGTGGTGGTGTGTGGGAGAGTCGTCGTACGCCAATACGAAAAATTCTCAGGACCGCTGAAACGGGTCTTCACCACGGATCAAAGTCAGTCCATGGGCTCCGGATCGAACACGACCCGATCAACTTCTGCGCGTCCACTCTCTTCGTTTCTGTCCACCTGCCCGGGCCCCCGCGAAGGCAGGCCCCAGGCGGGAAGGTCGCCGGTAGCCTTACTCCTCTTTCCGTCAGCGTCTCGTTGCCGCACTTCTGCGATAGTTGCAGAGTATAACCCGAGGATGTCCGACATGGATCTCTCCAGAAGCTCTTCCCCGTCTCCATTCAGACGGTCCAAGAGAAACGGGATGATCCAAGTCAGTGGTTCCAGAGGCACAAAGGCAAGCGGCAAGCCGGCCAGGAATCGTTGGGGTGCGTTTAAGAGCCGGTAGATGCGTCTTTCAGCGTGAGTCGGAGCGATCAGCTTACTGTCGCAGAACGTCGTCCAGGCCGCTGTCATCACGGCGCCGAAGGCAAGCCCCATCTGAACGTGGGAGACCCAGAGGAGAATGCGGAAATATCTCGTCGCCCGCTCTTTCAACTCATCGGCAACGGCGGGTGAGGGCACTCGTTTGCAACGGGTGCGTCGTGCGACCTCATGGTAGCCAGCCAGGAGTCTGTGCCACTTTCGCTGACGTTCCCTTGCGGCCCACTTCGCAAACCCTTCTTCACCTTTCTCCAGCCAACCATGGTGGAGCCGTCCGACAAATTCACGGAACTCTGATTCTTGTTCGAGTGCACATTCTTGGTCGTTAAAGAGGTCAAGTCCTGCGACCACCGTGCTGGCTACGGACTGCCAAGTCGTTTTGTATGCGACAGAGGTCCAACTCCGTTGGTCCACACCGTCGATGAACGCCTGCCCGGCAAAACCTACGAGCGAGCCAAGCAAGTCGGTTGTCGAGACCGACTCTCGCGGCTTTGAGTCAGCTTTCACCGCATTCAGGTATTCAATTCCGAAGAATCGGACGATATCTGCGGCTGACCTCTGATGAGCGGTCTGCTTTGGCGCACCCGGAATCAGACACGCTCGAACTTCGTGCGATTTCGTGAGAAGGTCGCGCTTGCTCAGTCGACGGTTGACGGCTTCATTCCCAGTTCGTCGGAGCTTAAAGACTTCGAAGTAGAACAACAGATCGTCCACACTCGGTCTCATGCCAAGCGGCGGTGCCCCCACAGCATCCTGCTCTGACTCATACCGGTTTATGCCCGCGAGAACTGGCAAGCCTTTCCTGCAAACTCGGTCGACGAAATCCGCCGGTGCCTGTCGCCGGTGCCAAGCATTGAGGAGCGGTTCGGCGAAGAACCGACGGGGCCCGGGTTCGGTTGGAACGAGAAATGGGATCTCGAAGCCATTTGGGGTTCGCCAGACGTACCGTCGGCAAATGAGTCGCTCCCAACCAGGAAACGGTTGTAGCCCACCTTCATGCCACACTCCGGTCAGAAGATCGGCTGAAGCATCCTGGTTCATCGGTTTGTCTCGCATCGGCCGCTCGAATCTGTTTGAAACGACCATCCAGAGTGGCACACCGACAGTCAAGAGTGCGTTGTTCGATCAGTACACCAAGTTGCCGCCGTGTTCGGGTTCAGAGATTTCACTTCGTCTCGCACGGTCTTTCGTACTCATGGGTCAAGTCGGTAAGCCTTGACATGGTTGAGTTCGCGCTGCGTGTGCAGGGAATCAGCCAAGCCGCGTTGTGCGGCGGCAGGCTGGCGGGCGGGTGATGTCCGCCTTGAGAGACTCATCCTCGATCAGTGAGGACGTGCAAAAGAGCTTTGCCTGATCCATGCAGAGCCGGTGGTCGGCGAGGCACCCCGTCTCCAGACACAACGTTATCAGTGACTTCTTCAAGGTTGTTAATTTCTTGGTTGCTGGTGGCATGTCTCACAGTGCAGTTGAACTGTGAGACGCTCAAAGGCAGCATGGGGAGGCAAGGTTGCGGGGTCGAAGCGGTCCGATGGACGGCGGCCCGCTGTGGGCACCGCCTACTTCGAGATGGCCAGCAAGACGTCAAGACGCCAGTCGGGTTTGACCGCTTCCATCAACAATTCCCACAACTCATGATCTCTCACCTTAACCGCCAGCGCCTCTAGGACCGCCTTGCCAAGTTCGGCTTTACCTGCGATCGCGTCGCGGACGTGGGGAACGGCGCGTAGGCGGCCGCGACGCAGCGAGCGTACCAGTTGGTTGGCACGACTCACGAGCGGCCCGCCGCGTGCCGGCTTCAGGTCTGCCTCTTCCAGGTCGAACAGCCTGAGCAACAGACGCAGTCGGCAGCGTTCGGCAGCCGCACGGATGGTCTCCGCCGTGCGTGTCCGGGCTGGGACACGTACTGCTGTAGTACGCGTGCCGTATCGGCCGAGGCGGCGGGCCAGCTCTGTGCCCGGGTAGGCGGTCGCGACGACACGGCTGTACTGGAGTTCGACGAACCACTGCGAGGAGGTTGCCAGCGGAAACCGCTCGATCCACGGCTGCGGAGCGGCCGGCAGCGATATGAGCGGTGCGGTCAACTCATTGATGACGTCAGCGCGTGGGTCATCACGGTCCCGCACGTAGTCCGACAGTAGGAACGGTGCCGAGTTATTCTTGACTCCCGTCCGGAATATCGCCAGTACATCCGGGTTGTCGTTCGCCACACCTTGGGGCTCAAGGGCGAAGGACTCCTCCGCTTTCTCGTACGGGTCGTGCGCAGCATGCTCCTCGTCGTAGTCGTCCTCGTCGTAGTCGTAGTCGTCCTCGTCGTCATCCTCCTCGTCGTACTCATCAAATGAGACACGGGCAGGCTTGCGGCGCGGTACCTTGAGCGCCACGGCTGGCGAGATCAGCGGGTTTTGAGTCAAACTCGTTTGCAGAATAGCCTGCTGCGTTGTCGTCTGATTGTTCGTCTTGTGCTGAGCCGCGGTGGTACCTGTCACGGTCTGCGTGTGTTGCTCCGCTCCCACGACTGGGACGGCATTCGTCTCCTCAGGTGCTCCCTGCGTTGACGGTTTTGATTTTCGTTGCTTTGCCATCAGATCATCTCCAGAAAAAGGACTGTTAAGAAACCAAATACAAAGGGGTCTTTGCGTCAGCTCGAATGTTTCACTTTCCTTGTCATGAAATCTTTGGTCTGTCATCTTCCAAAACGACGGCCCACTCCCTGGTCACGCACCACGTCGTTCCAATTCGCGAGCAGCACGCTCACTCGCCTCGCGGCGTTGTGTTGCCGTGCGCGACTTCTGAGGTGTTGCTGGGGCGACGGTATCCGTCGCAGCGAGTGCTGCAAAAAATGCGTCCAAATCAGTCGGGTCGATCAGCCAGCGAGAACCGACACGGGTGGCAGGTAACTTCACCCGAACTCCGGAACGCCCGGGGCAGCCTTTCACAATCCACCGCGTGACCGCGCTCGGACTCATCCCGCGATTGCCACGAGCACCGGGGATGCTGCGGCAGATCTGCGAGACGGTGAGGAAGCCGCTCGTGAGCGTTGCCTTGTCGAGCGTCTTGGTCGTGATTGTGCTTTGCGTACTGTTCACGATCGTGCCTCCTGACACGCCGAACTCGGCGTCTGGAGGCAGTCATCCGAGGAAATATGGAGCCGAAGTCGCAACACCAGACGCAACAAACGGCGCAATAATCTCGCACGCTCATCTACTTCGTCGATTGCCACTCGGAGTGCGTCGGGGTCTGGGAGTGGGAGGCAGAGTGGGATGGGTTGAGGGTGGGCCATGCAGGTCTCCGTGAGGGCGTATGCCACACGATAGACTGCACTACTCGAGATGGGTATGACCGCGGTGTGACCTTGGTCGTGTGACCATGAGCGCGGTCACACGTCACACGACTACTCCGGTACTGGTCTGTCCGCAGGCCAGTAACCACGCCTGTGGATTTGGACGAGTCGCTTGTTCTTGACCATCCACGCGAGATAATGCCCGAGTTTACCTTCGCGATTCCGCTTCATCGCCTTCTTGATCTCGGTTCGCATGAGCGGGAGGCCCGCATCGATCAGAGTTGCGATGATGTCACTCTGCGTATCTGCGGATGGCACGTTTGTGCCGCGTTTTGGTTTTGCGTTCGGCGATGGTAAAGCCGCGTATTGTTTCAACTCAGAGAGCGCGGCTTCCAAGTCGGCAGTCACCTTGGCGATGCGAGGCTCGGCCTCCGCGTACTGCCGGAGTGCGGTCACGTACTCAGCCGCCAGTCCAGCACGCTCGGCCGCAGCGAACGCGGCGTCAGGGGCATCGACTTTGGATTGTTTAGGTTCCATGATCTGCGCTCCGTGTGCAACCGGATTGCTGGGTGTGGTTGCGTTTCACGGAGGTACTACGCACCCGCACCCAGCCCGTGGTTAATTACTCCACGGCCGGTCAGGACATTTTACCCAATCTTCGCGGCAACGCTCGCCGCAAGTTCCTCGTTTCGTTCGGCGTAGATTTGCGTCACGTCCGCCCGTGAATGGCCGAGCAGTACCTGGGCCGCTTCGAGTCCGTGTTGCTTGCGGACCTTCGTGGCATAACTATGACGAAGCTGATTGGGATGCCAGCGGTGAGCCGATTGCCACTGTTTCACTTCAGCACGCTGTTCAAGCGTGAGGCGTGACCACCACTTTGCCCGTGATTCCTTTCCCTCTGACGTAAGCCACGTCGGGAGCGGAAATGCCTTGTCGCAAGCACGGCGGATGGCGTGACCGTAGGCCGTGACGTCGTACTTTTCAGCGGGGAGACGCTTCGGGTTCTTCACCCGTTTGTCGATGTTGCGGGCCATGTGGCTCGGGTAGCGTTTTGTCACCCGATTCGCACTCCGCTCAGCTCGCACCTCTTGAACAGCGACACACGGCGAGAAGAGGTAATCAGAGATGCACGGTGTGAAGAACTCACGCAACACTTCTTGAGCTTTCGGTCCGATCGCGATCACTCGCGGCTTCCCTCGGTAAGCGAGTTTGTGGTGAGCCGGTCGGTACAGCCACACCGCACCGCCAGTGTCGATATCGCATCGTCGGATCGTACACGCTTCTCCGGGGCGGCACCCAGTCAGTGCCTGAAACTCAACCATGCCGCGAATGTGGCGGTTGAGGTGAGGAAGCGTCTGCTCAACAACGGCATCAGGAACAGGTTCGACGGGCTCAGTCTCTCGCGCAGATGTGCGTCCGGCATCGAGCCCCGTCACAGCGGTCAGTGCGTGGTAGACCGCAAACGGGATAATTTGTTCGCCAGCCGCCCATTTGAAGATGCGGCGGACGCGACCAATCCTTTGGTTTACGAGTGACCGGCACCAATTACGCCCGAGCATCGCTGCCCGCACGGCTTTTAACGCCAAAGGCCCGAACTCGACTGCGGGCGTCTGG
>PNLP01000117.1 GCA_013823135.1 Planctomycetaceae bacterium | reverse complement strand
TACAGCAGTTCGTCGTGTGGGTTGTACGCAACGCACTGGTAGTATTTCTTGAACATGCCCGGATGCTTGGTCTTCACCGTTGCGTCCGCTTTGTGATCGACGATGCGAGTGGAAGCCGCAAAGTGGCTCATCGACCAGCTCACAATGACCTCATCCTTCTCGGAATGCGTGATGCCGGTGACATACCCACCGCCATCGCGAGAACTCACCCATTTCCCGGTCTTGGGGTCGAAGCCAATGAGCGTGCCGCCCCATTCCCCGTTCCCTGTCCCGATCCAGACCTTCGACTCAGACCCGTGTGTCGCGAGAATCCGAAGCGGCGATTCGCAGAACAGATCAATCATTGCTGGGTAAGGGAACATCCCGCCTTTTTCGCGGGTCGGATCAACGACCTTCGCGGGAAACACGAGGTACGGAGTTCCTCCGACGGGAATGATGCTGACGACCCATTCGCCCTCGGCATCATAAGCCGCGAGTTTCTTCCATTGCTTGTCCTTCGCCGCCCACTGATAGACGGTCTTGCCATCGACCGCCCAGAGCTTGTCGCGATCAGACGCAATTGCTCGCAGGCCATCGCGTGCGAACTGTACAGCCACGTCCTTGGCGGATTTCCAGGTCTTGAGATTCCAGGCTTGGATGGAACCATTGGCGTACAGGCACAGGAAGTGGCCGTCGTAGACTGCCGTCGCCTCGACCCGTCTGGGCGACTCAGTGAGCTCGCCTAATGGCAAGAGGCTCCAGCTCAAAGCGACCAGGGTTGGAAGCGAGGAGTGCATTGTCTGCACCTCGTGTTCGATATTAAAGCGATTCTGGACTGAGGTTAGCCGAGCGTGGTTGGGTGTGCAAACCGATCCGAACCTCCGCTGCGACTTCGGTGTCCGCTCGGCTGACGAAGTTCTGGCTCGAAACCGTCCTTTTGGAAAGGATGCTTGCAATTACTCATTACCCCGAGGGCCGTATGTCGCAGGACAGCAACGACGCGAAAGACCGTCTGCACGAACTCGGCGTGAGCATCGCACACGGTGGCAGTGATTTCCCGGACGACGCCCACAATGGAAAAGGCCACCTCTCGATCCAGACCAGCGGGTACAAAGAAGCAAACCTCGACCAGATTCTTCCCATCCTCCACGACCTTGTCGAAACCTTCGAGTTGGAATTCCTCGGCAGCGTGTCGGACGAGCATCTTCGGCATCTCGTCGGCCTCAAGAACATCCTGTCGCTGCAACTGAACCACAAACCGATCACCGATGCCGGGCTTCGGCACCTTGCGGGGCTGACGTGCCTCCGCGTGCTCGAACTCCGTAGCCTCCCGATCACCTCTGCCGGCATCAAGCACCTCGCTGGTTTACCTCATCTGCTTGAAGCCGGCATCAAGCACCTCGCTGGTTTACCTCATCTGCTTGAACTCGACCTCTGGCGAACTCAGGTCGATGATGACGCACTCGATGTTCTGTCGCAGTTCCCCGAATTGAAGGTTCTGAAGCTCACCGACTGCCCCGTGACGGATCGCGGTCTGGAGAAACTCGCCAGCTTGACGAAGTTCCACACGCTGGACTTGAGCGGCACACAGGTGAAAGGCCCTGGTCTGGTCGTTCTGAAGGAGTTCCCGGAGTTATGGAGCCTCGACCTCGGTGGCTTGCCGCTCGTTGATCGCGATGTCGAACCGATCCGCCACTTGACCAAGCTGAGTTCGCTCGACCTCAACGACACGCGAATTGGCGATGAGGGAGCCGGCTGGCTCGCTGGCCTTCACGCTCTGAGTTGGTTGCATCTGAGCGGCACCCAGATCGGTGACGACGCCCTTCGCCACATTGCCAAGTGCAGTGGACTTTGGACGCTGTCGCTGTCCCGAACGAAGGTCACGGGTGCTGGCCTCGCTCATCTGCCAGAGAATCTGTCGGCTCTCTGGCTCACCGGCGTGAACCTCAACGAGTCGGACATCGCCCACCTCGGTCACTTGAAGTCACTTCGCACGCTAACCATCGACGAGCAAATTTTGAATGATGCCATCCTCACCCAGTTGCGGCGAATGCACATGGCCCGTTGCCAAACTCACGAGGAAGGTGTTGCGGGATTCGCCCGTCTCCCGTCCTGCCCGCTTTGCAATGATGTCATCGCGTCGGACTCTCCCGTTTATTACGCACGGCCCTTCGCGATGGATGCCGAGTTCTACTCGCTGGTCGAGCGGCCGATTCACTGGGATTGCTATGCCCGCTGGGAACGGCGACCACAGTTCGCCCGTCTATACTTCCAGGCGAATGTCGCGGCAATGGAACACAACCAGTTCTGGGGCGTGGCCCGATGCGACGACCGCGTCATGTTGACGATCAATCCCGGCCAGTACGTGCGGGAGATCGAGGTGTTGCTCGCCGAGACCGGGAGTGCGTTCCGCATCTCAGTAGATGACTGGCAGGACTGGCTGGACGGTGAATGGTACGAGGGCTGTCGTCACGAAGTCGAACGAGAAGCACTGGCTCCGCTGATCGCCGCGTGGAAGGAAGAGTTGCCGACCCCTGAAGCTGTGGCCGAGACTGCGGGGTATCGGGACGGGGAACAGGAAGAAGTCGATCGAAGTCCAGCGGTGGAACGGATCAGTTACGAGTTCGCCTGCGAGAACCTTGCAAAGCGGGCGGCGGACAAGGGCATGGCTTGCCCGCATTGCGGCGAGTTCTCGAACGACTACGAATATCGCCGGGTGGAATCTGTCTCCCTGGATGGGCCGCAGTCCTGCCTGTTCTGCAAGGCGTGCGAGAAGGAATTCGGTCCTGACGAGGTTTGAAACTCGTGGAAATGACGACTCGCCTGCGGAAGTATCGTGAGGCTATGCGGAAATTCTACCGATATGTCGGCCCTGCGGAGATCGGATCTCGTGTCGCTGGCCACCC
Organism: Planctomycetaceae bacterium; assembly: GCA_013823135.1. GTDB lineage: Bacteria > Planctomycetota > Planctomycetia > Gemmatales > Gemmataceae > Gemmata. The sequence continues at coordinate 8,840 of PNLP01000117.1, read as the reverse complement.
GGCTGGCCAAGAGATCGCTTCGATGGGTGACCTCGTCCCTTGGGTACGCGACACTTCACAGCAACCCGACCGCAGCGGCCTGATCGCCGCGACCTTCGTGATCGACGCCGACGGTCGGTTGCGAATCGCGGACCGGCGATCGGAACACATCGCTTGTGCAGGCGGCGGGCTGGTGCTTTCGGCCGGGGAGATGTTCTTCCGAATCGAGGGCGAACTGGTCGAGGTGGTGGAAGTATCGAACCAGTCCACCGGCTTCTGCCCCGAGCCGGAGTCATGGCCAGCCGTCGCAGCTGCTCTCGAACAAGTCGGTGTTCCGCACCCTGGCCGATTCACGACCGAGATCGTGTTCCGCCGATGCCCGCAGTGTGGCGAGCGGAACATCGTCAAGGACAAGTGGTTCGTCTGCGGGGTGTGCGGCTCCGAGTTGCCGAAGGAATGGAACTTCTGAACGACTCGTGTTAGAGTTTGAAGATCAGGACTTCCAGAATCAGTCGCACTTCACATTGCGGAACGTGAGGCTGATTCGGCCGGTCGCTCCTCGCTGCGGCAGAATTGCGTGTTTCCAGTCGTTCTGCACTTCCGCCGTCATGTAAAGCAACGAGCCGGATCGCAACGAGAATTCGGCTATGTGCAACTTGTTCGCCTTCGCCTGAAAGGTGATGCTTCGCTCGGCTCCGAGCGACACGATGGCGATCCCGGTCGCCGGGGCTAACCCGTCTGTCGAGTCGGAGTGGAAGCCCATCGCGGATTCCCCGTCCGTGTAGTAATTGGCCAGGCAGTTGTTCAATCGGTATCCCAGCCGGTCGGCCAACCGGTCCATGAGGGCGGCGACGGGCTCGGGTACCGGTGCGACTGGGTAGGTGATGCCCGAGTAGTTGTATGGCACGCCGAAGCTGGCAGTCTTCCGGGCTCGCATTCGCTCATCCCAGGCGGTGGTTCCAGTCAGTAACGTAAACAGGGCACGGGTGTCGGGCAGGAACTCGTCCACGACCCACATGCCCGGCACCTCGATCGGTCGCGGTCCCATCGGCTCCTCCAATCTCGGCAACGGTCGTCCGCCACGGATCAACGGACGGTATCGCTCGACTTCAGGCTTCGGTTGTGGGCAGTCAGCAACGCTCGGCACTCGGGGGCAGTCGGTATCACCTTGGTCGTGTCGATGACGTAGAAGGCACCACAGCCCTCGTCGGGGCAACCGCAGGCGTAACCTCGGATTGGATGCCGGGTCAGCCCGGACCGTCGCCGCCGTGCGTTCACCGCCTGTTCGGTCTTCACCGAGTCCACCATCGCCGCTCGTCGCATGAACTTGCCGGCCATCTTCGCCCCATAAGGAATGCAACTGCAACACGAGCCATCTAGGAAAGGGAGGCCGGGATGGCATGATGGGTTCGTTCAGAACGGGAAGACCAGCCACCGCGTGGGATCTTCAACATCGGCAGCAATCTGACGATGACACCAACCACGATGCCCGCGTATGATCCCGCTCCGGATCACACGTTACAGCGACTCATCCCCGCTCTCTGCATCAGGGATGCGAGGCTCACATCGAGGTGCAACAATCATGATGCGAAAACTGATATGGTGCGTGCCGCTGGTCGGGCTGGGCATCGTGGCTGGGGTGAGTGCGGATCGGCTCATAGGTGCTCCCGAAGCTGCCAAGCAGGATGTGAAGCCGGCAATGTCGCTGCCGATCACGCGAGTCGTGTTGTTCAACAGCGGCGTTGGGTACTTCTCGCGAAGTGGCGACGTGACCGACGACGCACGTGTAGACCTGAGCTTCCCGGAAACGGACATCAACGACTTGCTCAAAAGCTTGATCCTTGAAGACTTTGGGCAGGGTCGTATTGCCGCTGTGAGTTACGACAGCCGCGAGCCCATTAGCCGCACGCTCAGTTCGTTCGCGGTCAACCTGAACGGTCAGCCGACGTTCGCCGCGATCGTGTCGCAGATGCGTGGGGAGCGGGTCGAGGTCGTCACCACGCCGGGTGCCGCGAGCCAGCCGGGCAAGTTGTCGGGTGTGATCGTCGGTGTTGAAACGCAACAAACGCCCGCTGGCAACACGACTGCCGAAACGCAGGTGATGACCCTGTGGTGTGCGGAAGGTCTTCGTGCTGTGAAACTGTCCGACGTCCAGCAACTCCGGTTCGCGAATCCGGTGATCGAGAACGAATTCCGACGTGCACTCGACACCCTCGCGTTGAGCCACGATACGCAGAAGAAGGCGGTTTCGATTCACTTCGCCGGCGATGGGCAGAGGAAGGTTCAGGTCGGTTACGTTGTGGAAGCCCCGATTTGGAAGACGAGCTATCGAATGGTGCTTTCCGACAAGGAGAAGCCATACCTGCAAGGCTGGGCAATGGTCGAAAACACGACCGACGAGGACTGGAACGGCGTGAAGATGGCACTGGTGAGTGGTCGTCCCATCTCATTCAAGATGGATCTTCACAACCCGCTATACGTCGATCGGCCCACGGTGGTGCCGGAGTTGTTCGCGTCGCTGCGGCCCATCGCATATCGCAGCGGATTTAATGCAAGTAATGAGGTACGGCGAGCCGAGGTTGCTGCTAGTTTCACGAGATATCACGAACTCGTGAAGGTGGGCAAGTACGCAGAAGCCGAGAAAGTCGCAATAGCCGCGTTGCTACTCGAACCGAACAATCCCGCTCTCGGTGCACTCGTCACAATGGCCAAGACGAATAAACGGCTCAAGGAGCAGGAAAAACTCAAGGACGACAAAGAGGCAATGGTTTACGGCGGTCTTACGGACGCTGAGAGAGATGGTCCGCTAGTCACAAGTTCTGACCCACTCGGAGTGAAATTGGATACCTACCGTCGCTCTCACGGCCGGAGCCCTGTCGACCTGCGATTCGGCAGTAGCTACGACATCGCCGGACTCGGCACACGGCTTGACGAGAAACAGTATGCCGCGACGGTAGGCAAGGAACTCACTGCACGGATCGGTACGGGAAGTGTCAACAACGCTGCCACCGCTGCAACGCTCGGCGACTCTTTCCAGTACACCATCGACCACCCAGTCCAACTCGCCCGCCAGAAGAGTGCAATGCTACCGATCGTTGGCAAGACAGTCGAGGGCCAGAAGGTCAGCATCTACAACGAGAGGGTCCAACGAACGCACCCGCTCCTGGGGTTGAAGTTCAAGAACACGTCGGGTGCCCACCTGAACCAGGGGCCGATCACGGTGTTCGAGGGAAGCGTCTATGCGGGCGACACTCGTGTTCTCGACGTTCAGCCCAACGAGGAGCGGCTCGTCTCGTACGCCATTGACCTGGGAACCGAAGTCGATCCGCAGGTCGGAGCCGGCACGCAGAAGATCGTCAGCGTCAAAGCCGTGAGGGGACTCATCACTCAGACGGCGAAGTTGACCGAAGCGAAGATATACCGCGTCATCAACCGGTCGCAGACGGATCGCACGGTGTTGATCGAGCACCCCAACCGCACGAACGAGCAGTTCAAACTGGTGGACACCGACAAGCCGGTCGAGGACACCCCCGATGTGTTCCGCTTCCAGATCTCCGTGAAGGCGGGCGAGACGAAGACCTTCACCGTGAAGGAAGATAAAGCCCTTGCGAACGAGATGACGCTAACCAATGACGCCGACGACGCAATCCGGTACTTCACGAATCTCAGCGAAGCGAGCCCCAAGTTGAAGCAGCAACTTCATGAGGCATCGAAGGTGAAGGCGGCGTGGGACGTGATCCGTCGCGAGCAGAATCAGGTTCTCGCAGCCCTAGAGCGACTGAACTTCGACCAGGATCGCATTCGGAAGAACCTGCGTGAAACGCCGAAAGAGGCCGAGGTCTACGGGGCGTATCTCAAGAAACTCTCGGATCAGGAGAAGGAAATCGACCTGCTGACCGCCAGGCAGAAGAAGATCATGGACGAAGAGTTCAAGGCTCGCGGCAAGTACGACGACTTCCTCGCCAACATCTCGGACTGACGACTCCTTTCATGGGGTCGACACGCCATCGGGCACATTCCACGACGTACACTGACTCACGGGGCGTCGTGCGGCTACACGCAGCCGCGACCAGTTGACTCGGCCACGGAAGTGAAGAATGACGAGGATTCATCACCTCAACTGCGGCACGCTGCAGTCGCCGCCGAACCCGAAGGCGTCGTGCCACTGCCTCTTGCTGGAAGACGACAGCGGCCTCGCCCTGATCGACACCGGCATCGGGTTGCTCGACGTACGGCACCCGCTCGACCGGATCGGGCAGGCACTCATCGACGCCGCCGGGTTCCAGTTCAACGAGGACGAGACCGCGTTTCGGCAGGTGCAAAGGCTCGGCCTCGACCCGTCATCCGTCCGGCACGTCGTCCTCACCCACGGCGATCCTGATCACACGGGTGGGCTCGCCGACTTCCCGTCCGCACAGGTTCACGTCTCTACCGAGGAACACCCGAGGATTTCGCAAGGTCACTGGCGTTACCTGCCCGCTCACTTCGAGCACGGCGTCAACTGGAAGACGCACCCAAAAGGATCAGATGAGTGGTTCGGCCTTGAGGCCCGGCGGGTCGACCTGGGATTCTCCTCAGAGGTGTTCTTGGTCCCGCTGTTTGGGCACACGCTCGGACACTGCGGAGTTGCGATCCGACAGGGCGAGCGGTGGATGCTCCACGTCGGTGACGCGTACTACCTGCGGGTCGAGTTGGAACGGGATGACCACCCGGTGTCGCTGCTGACCGCCCAGCGCGCCGACGACAACGCCCGACGCCTGGAGAGCCTGGAACAACTTCGGCGGTTGGTGCGTGACCACGCCGGCCAGGTTGATTTGTTCGGCTACCACGACTTCGGCGAGTTCTCCGTCCCCATTCGTGCATGATTGAAGTGGCGTGTCGGAAAATGGGGAGCGTCATTCCGTAATCGGTTCGCCACCTGCGCGAGTCGCAAGAGCATGCCATGTGGCAGAAGGGATGTCGTCCCGGATGAATCGCACTGCGCCGTCGCACGACAGGACGGTTACCCCACCGACGTGCAAACTGCGTGCGGCGAGTCGGCCCCTCTGCTGCGTGGCGTTAAGGCAGTCCCACTTGGCCGGGTTCGGCACGTCCGCGTGGTTGTACAGCGTGTTGCCATAGTTGCCGACGATCCATTTTCCGCCTCGCTCAGTGTTCCACGAGCCCATTGATGGCTGGCACGTCGTGGCAGTGGTGTCTCCACTGCCGGGAATCTCCAGCATTACCCGTCGCGAATCCCCCGGACCTGAGCCGCCCTCACCAACCATTCGCTCCGAGAACGCGGCCGTGTTCGAGGTGCCGTCGAGGACATCTTCCAAACGCACCGATGAGCCGAGGAAGAACACGCCGTCTGCGTTTGTCAACGGGCCAGAGTTCGTACCGCTCCCCGTACAAGCGGCGTAACTGGTCCCTGAGAAGGACGATCCTGGCACTCGACCGCCCGAGCTGTCGGCGGGGCAGACGAGTGTTGGGATCAAGGTAATTGCAGCGGGATAGTTGCGTGACCCATCGTAAACCGTTGCGGGTGGCACGGTGAACGTCGCCGGTGGGCTGGCGAAGTCGACCAGCCCACGGAGAGATTCTTGTTCCAGGAATGGCAACAGGCGTGCGTGTGGCGAGAAGATCGCCGGAGTCGGCGTCCCGCGGCCGGGCGGGAACCGTCCAAGCGATCCGTGATAGTTGTGGAGTGCAATTCCGATCTGCTTGAGGTTGTTTTGACACGACGCCCGGCCCGCTGCCGCTCGCACCTTTTGCACGGCCGGAAGCAACAGGCCCACCAGGACCGCGATGATGGCAATGACGACCAGCAACTCGATCAACGTGAAGCCGCAGCGGGAACGCCTCACTCGTTTGATCACTTCTTCACCGGGGCGACTCGCCAGATGCGATCGGTGACGTCATCGGTGACCAGCAGCGCCCCGTCTGGGGCGACGCACACGCACACGGGTCGACCGTAGACCTCGTCGACGTTGGCGATGAACCCGGTCAGGAAGTCCTCGGCAACGCCCGCCGGCTTTCCGTCCTTGAACGGGACGAAGGCGACCCGGTAGCCGGCGAACTGGGACCGGTTCCACGACCCCCGCTGCCCGACGAACGCCCCGCCGCGGTACTTCTCAGGGAAGGCGGTCGCGGTGTAGAAAGCGAGGCCCAGCGACGCGGTGTGCGAGCCCAGGGCCATGTCGGGGGCGGCCGCCTTCGCCACCAGGTCGGGTCGCTCGCCCTTCCGCCGCGGGTCCTCGTTCTTGCCGAAGTAGCTGTACGGCCACCCGTAGAAAGCCCCGTCCTTCACCGAAGTGATGTAGTCGGGCACCAGTTCGTCGCCGAGGGCGTCCCGCTCGTTGACCGCGGTCCACAGCGACTTGGTCTGCGGCTCCCACGCCATCCCGACCGGGTTCCGCAGTCCGCCGGCGAACACCCGGAGCCCGGTCCCGTCCGGGTTGGCTTCGAGAATGTTGGCCCGCAGCACCTCTTCCTTCATCCCGTTCTCGCCCACGTTCGACGCCGACCCGACCGAGACGTACAGCTTCGACCCGTCGGCGTTCGCCAGCAGGTTGCGGGTCCAGTGGTTGTTGTACCCGCCGATCGGGAGGTGCAACACCGGCGTCCCCTTCGCCGTAATCCTCGTCTCGCCGGTCGTGTACGGGAACCGCACCACGCCGTCGGTGTTGGCGACGTACAGGTGGTCGCCGATCAGGGCCATGCCGAACGGCTGGTTGAGGCCGTCGAGGAACACCTCCCGCACCTCCGGCTTACCGTCCTTGTCGGCGTCCCTCAGGAGCGTGATGCGGTTCGCCGAGGTGCCGGTCACGGTCTTGGATTTCTTCATCCCCTCCTTCTGTTCCGGCTTGGCGTCCGGTTTCGGCAGGGTGCGGGCTTCGGCCACGAGAACGTCGCCGTTGGGCAGCACGTACAGCCACCGAGGGCTGTCGAACGCTTCCGCGTAAGGGGTGACCGCGAAGCCGTCGGGGGCCTTCGGGGTCTTGCCTTCGGGCCAGCCGATCACCTTGGGGTGCTTGGTGACGGACTTCGTCTCGAACGGCGGCGGCAGCTTCGGCCCGGCCGGTGGGTCAACGGCGATGAGGAGGCCCGATCCGATGAGCGCCACAAGTGGCGAGAGCAGAACACGCATTATAACTCCGAGGCGGGAACGGCGGGGCGCACGCGGCGGCACGAGGGTGCTCAGTACCGTCCGCGTTCCAGCGGTCCGAGGACGATCGTGTACTGCGGCAACCTTCGTGCCGACTCGTAAGTCGGAGTCGCGAAGCGGCGTATAACAGCCTACCGTCCGGACTACCAAGAGTCGGACTTCGCTGTGCTGGACCGAGTGACCGAGGCGACGACGTAGCGGGGCAGGGTGTTGACGCAGCCGGGATTACGGCACCGATCGTTGGGGCGTCGAAGCCGTACCACCTGGCAACGCCCCGCAGCGGCCGACTTGAGGCTGACCGCGGACGAATTGCGGGCACCAGAAGAGCCGTACCGCCCGCACCCGGTCCTCGGCCACTCGTGACCGGCGACTCCGTGCTATGCCCGACACCCCGGAACCCCTCATGGAACTGACGCTCCAGACGCCCTCACTGCTGTTCCCGGCCGTCTCCCTGCTGCTGCTGGCCTACACAAACCGGTTCCTGGCGCTGGCCGCGCTCGTCCGCAGTCTGGAGGGCAACTACCGCCAGTCTCACGAGGGCAAGTTGCTCGACCAGATCCACAACCTGAAGCGGCGACTGCGGCTGATCCGCAACATGCAACTGGCCGGGGTGCTGAGCCTGTTCTGCTGCACCGGGACGATGTTCCTATTGTTCTTCGGCCGCGTGGGCGTCGCGGAGGTCGTGTTCTCCGGCGGGCTGATTCTGATGATGTCGTCGCTGGGCATTTCCGCGGAGGAGATTCGCATCTCGGTGCGTGCGCTGGACGTGCACCTGACGGACTTGGGCGAGATGCGGGAAGTCGGCACCCCGGAGCATGAACCGCGACGTGATGGCCGGTCTGGTGTGTGAATTCTCCCGAAGTGCTTGCGACACCACGATCGAATACTTCTCCGCTTCAGCAGCATCAGTGCGTCGCTATCTATCCTCATTAGTCCATTGTGCCTGGTGGCAGTTACCATGCCTGGCTGCGTTCAGCCGAGTTCCAGAGAGCGGGTGTCATGAAATCGAGCGTGGATGAGATTCGCCAGCGGTTCGACGCCGACGTGGAGCGGTTCAGCAATCTCGCTACCGGCCAGTCGGCTACGGTCGACGCCCCACTGGCGGGCAACTGGGCGCCGGTTTCGTGCTCCACGGATTCTACGAGGACTGCGACCCGACACACCCGCTCGCAAAGCACCTGCCGACCTTCATCGCCACCCGGTCGGTCAAAGCAGCTTAACCCGTACTTCACGCGGGTGACTCCTGCCACTTTCGTTCAGGCGATACCGAACGGGTTCCGCAACGATCTCGATGTTCATTTCGATGGCCTCGGCTTGCGTGAATGTCGGGCCTTCTTGTCCCGCCTCGCCGACGCCTTCTCCGCATCCTGGTTTACTCGCCGTTTCACGATCCGCTCGATCAAGTCGAGTGGCATTGGCTCGTCGAGCGGGAACTGGAGATTCCCCTTCGGCCCGGCGTAGCGAGCGCATCCCTTTTCGACAGCCTTGTCGCCCCCAGGTCGGCCGGCTTGTGATCTGCGATCTTGCAGTGGTGTGGGAACCCATGATCCCAATCACTCGCGGAGAAACGAGGACCATGGGTTTGGTGGCGAAGCGACCCCCCGAACAGATCACTGCCATCGGGGTGCTCTTCACCATCCTTATCCTCATCGTCGGCGGCGGGTGGATGGCAGGGGTGGTGCTCGGGCTTGTCTTTGGATGGGTCTGGGTTCGG